>NZ_JAJATZ010000005.1:0-236644 GCF_020531945.1 Loktanella gaetbuli | reverse complement strand
TCCGCTCCGCTTCCGCTCCGCTTCCGCTCCGCTTCCGCTCCGCTTCCGCTCCGCTTCCGCTCCGCTCGTTGCGTCCATGCCGATCCCCAAGGCCGCACTCCAGACCACTACGTTACCTGCAAGGACCCAAGGCAGTCCGATAGTCCAACGAAGCCAAAAAGGCCAGCCTAAGGCGTTCCATTGAGAGAGGCCGATGATAATGGCGCTGCCGAAAACCGCGATGGTGGGCATCCAAACAATGATCTGACTAAGCCAACTCACCTGCCGAGGGGGCCAGAGGCGGCGATCCGGGACAAAGATCGACCAGACCAGAATCGCGATCAATGCAGCTTCGCAGAAAAGGCCGATGATCAGCGTGAGGGCAACAATATTGCTCATCCGCGCTGCTCGTCGCCGTGTCCTCGCCCGCCGAAATCGGATGGGTCATCGCAAGCGTGGCGCGCACATTCCAGCTCCAGAGTAGTGTGCTCGATATCGAATTGGTCGGACAGTGCGGACTTTATCTGGTCCTTCACAGCGTCTGCGTCACTCCAGCGCCCTTCCGCAATGACGATATGGGCGTCAAGCGCAGCGCGATGTTCGTCCATCTGCCAGAAATGGGCGTGGTGGATGCCGTTCACGCCGTCGATGGCACGCACCATATCGAGGACAGCTTCCGTCGCAATCTCCGGCGGCGAGCCCAGCATCAGGATGCGAATGACCGGGCCGATCTCGCGGAACGATTGCCACAGGATGTAGCCCGCAATCAGAACCGTCACGATGGGGTCGATCAGCCGCCAGTCGTAAAGCAGGATCAGTGTGCCTGCGAAGATCACGGCGACCGAACCGAGTGCGTCGGCCACATTGTGCAGGAAGGCCGCGCGGATGTTTACGCTGGACTTGGACATGGCATAAGTCAGCATCGCAGTCACCACGTCAACAACGAGAGCGATGCCCGCGATGACAACGATAATCCAACCCTCGACATCCTGCGGATCGGCAAAGCGCATTGCGGCTTCATAGAGAAGGTAGAGGCCGATCACGATAAGCGTCGTATAGTTGATGAGTGCCGCCACAACCTCGACCCGGCCATAGCCGAAAGTCATCTCCGCGTCCCGTGGCCGTCGCGCTATTTTGCGCGCGCCGAAAGCGATGATGAGAGAGATCGCGTCAGAGAAATTATGCAGCGCGTCCGCGATCAAAGCCAGCGACCCGGACATGATACCGCCAACGACCTGCGCGACTGTGAGGCCCATATTGACCGCAATGGCGGCAAAGACGCGGCGGTCGCCCGCTTCGGGATCGACGTGATGATGATGGCCGTGCCCCATATCGGTGGCTCCTTTCGATTCGCGTCCTTTTCATGTAGATACGATCTACAGCGACTGTAGCTTCAAGGGGCAAATGTGAAAGAGTATTCAATCGGGCAGATGTCGCGCCAGACAGGCGTGAAAGTGACGACGATCCGCTATTACGAAACCCGTGGTCTGATCCCGTCACCTGCGCGCACGGCAGGCGGGCAGCGGCGATACGACGAGGCCGCACTCGAACGGCTGGCATTCCTGCGCCATGCGCGGGAATTGGGGTTCGGGCTCGATGACATCGCGGATCTGATGGCTCTGGCCAAAGAGCCAGCCGAAGATTGTGCCCCCGCCCATGAGATCGCTCGAAAGCAACTAGCAGCAGTGGATCGACGCATTAACATTCTTGGGCAGCTTCGCAAAGAACTGGCGCGAATGGCGAATGCGGACGATAACGGGCAAGCTGCGGATTGCCGTGTTATACAAGTGCTCGGCGATCACCGTTTGTGCATCGGAGCGCATGAAGCACCAACAAACCTGACTACAATCCATCGCGACTAGGCGAACGTCATGGATTAACCAGACAATCGCACACTCTGACGAGCGAACAGGTTGCGCTTAAAACAGCCGTTCGGCAAGAAAATAACGATGCCCTTTGCCGATGCTGCTGTGGACGAAACGCTGTTCTGGCACCGCCTGCGCTGTTGGCCAACATGTCTCAGATATCCCGGCAAGGTGATATCGGCCGTTTTCCCATGGTAACGGGACACGACGCATCCGATACTGCGGCAAACATCAACGCGAGGGGACACAATGCCAGCCAGTTATTACGCGCCCACCGGCGGGCATCCGGGGCAGGACCAACTGCTGACGGACCGCGCCGTGTTCACCGACGCCTATGCCGTCATCCCCCGTGGCACCATGCGCGACATCACGACCAGCTATCTGCCGTTCTGGGACGCCACGCGGCTTTGGGTGATTGCGCGGCCCATGACCGGTTTTGCCGAAACCTTCTCGCATTACATCATGGAGGTCCGCCCCGGTGGCGGCTCTGACCGCCCCGAACTGGACGCGCAGGCGCAGGGCGTTTTGTTCGTGGTGGATGGCCATGCGACGCTGACGGTGGGTGGTGCCACGCACACCCTGGCCCCCGGCGGCTATGCCTATTTGCCGCCCGGCAGCGATTGGGCGTTGCGCAACGCAGGCGACGCGGCGCTGCGGTTTCACTGGATTCGCAAGGCCTATGACGCGGTGCCGGGGCTGGATGCGCCGGACGTGATCATCAGTCATGACGACGATGTGGCCCCCACCGTCATGCCGGATACGGACGGCAGGTGGGCGACCACCCGGTTTGTCGATCCGTCCGACCTGCGCCATGACATGCACGTCACCATCGTGACGTTCCAGCCCGGTGGGGTGATCCCGTTTCTGGAAACGCATGTGATGGAACACGGGCTTTATGTGTTGCAGGGCAAGGCGGCCTATCGCCTGAACACCGACTGGGTCGAGGTCGAGGCAGGTGATTACATGTGGCTGCGCGCCTTTTGCCCGCAGGCCTGCTATGCGGGTGGTCCGGGGCCGTTCCGTTACCTTTTGTACAAGGACGTAAACCGGCACATGCCCCTGCGTCCCTTGACCGCCGCACGCTAAGGCATCTTGCGACCGGCGGCGGGCTGGTCCAGCCTGCCGCCTGACGCAACCACCCAAACAAAGGGCAAGACCATGACCCGGCCCATGCAGGTCTTTATCAACGGCTTTGGCCGGATCGGGCGGACGGTGCTGCGGCAGTTGCTGACCGATCCCGCCCACGCGGATATCGTGGTGGTCGGGATCAACGACATCGCAGCCGCCGACAGCTGCGCCTATCTGTTTCAATACGACAGCGCCTTTGGCCCGTTCCCCCAGCGCGTGCGCGCTGACGCGGGCCTGCTGCATGTGGGTGACCGCGCATTTGCGCTGACCCGGCACAGCGATCTGGCGCAGGTCGATCTCACGGGCGTGGATGTCGTGCTGGAATGCACGGGCCGCGCCACCACCCGCCCCGTGGCCGAGGCGGGCCTGCACGCCGGGGCGCAGGCGGTGCTGATTTCCGGCCCCTCACCCGTGGCGGATCAAACCGTCGTGCTGGGTGCGAATGCCCAGACGCTGGGTCGCGCGCGGATCGTATCCAACGCATCCTGCACGACCAACGCGATCGCACCCTTGCTGCGGGCCATGGATGCAGCCTTTGGCATTGCTGCGGCGCATGTGACGACGATCCATTGCTATACGGGCAGCCAGCCCACGATCGATCTGCCGGGCCCCAGCCCGGAACGCAGCCGTGCGGCGGCTGTGTCGATGGTGCCGACCACCACGAGTGCTGCCCATCAGGTGACAGAGGTCCTGCCAGACTTTGCTGGTCGTCTGAGCGTATCTGCCGTGCGGGTGCCAGTGCATTCGGTGTCAGCCATCGACGCCGTTTTTCAGCTGCGCAACATGCCGGCTGATGCGCTGTCGGCACTGCGCGGGCTGTTTGCGGATGATCCGATCATCGGGCTGACAGACGATCCCTGTGTATCGACCGATATGCGCGCACGGCCGGAATCACTGATACTGGCGCTGCCGCAGACGACCGCCGTGGCCCCCGCGCAGCTGCGGCTGTTCGGCTGGTATGACAACGAATGGGGTTTTTCCGCACGGATGATCGACATGGCGCGGCTGATGCAGTCGCGGGACTGACCAGGGCAGCGCGTGTGGACGATGAACAGGCAACAACAAATGAGGACGCGATGACCGGATTTTTGACGACACATGTGCTGGATACAGCCCGCGGACAGCCAGCAGCAGGGCTGCGCATCGACCTCTATCGTCTGACGGGCGAGGGGCGGCTGCATATCACGACACTGACCACCAATGCCGACGGGCGCACCGACAGCCAGATCCTGCCTGCGGCTGATTTCGCCTGCGGTACCTACGAGCTGGTGTTCCACGCCGGTGCCTATCTGGATGCGCTGGGCGTGCCGTCGGGCACCCCGCGTTTTCTGGACGACATTCCGATCCGCTTTGGCATGGCCGAGCAGACGCACTACCACGTGCCGCTGCTGCTGTCGCCGTTCGGGTATTCCACCTATCGCGGGTCCTGATCCGTCTGTGATCGTGATTATTTTTCGTGCATGCGTGCGATCTGTTCCTCATGGCGCAACGGCCCGGCAATCCCTAGTGTGATCCGGTGATCATGAGAGGAGCCCGCCATGTATGACTTTGCCGTTCTCTGGGACTGGATCGCCTTTTCGGTCCGCTGGCTGCATGTCATTACGGCCATGGCCTGGATCGGGGCATCGTTCTTTTTCATCGCGCTGGATCTGGGGCTGAAAAAGGTGCCCGACATGCCGCACGGCGTCCACGGCGAGGAATGGCAGGTCCACGGCGGCGGGTTCTACCACATCCAGAAATATCTGGTCGCCCCCGACAACATGCCGGCGCATCTGATCTGGCACAAATGGCAAAGCTACATCACCTGGGTGTCCGGGGCGGCATTGCTGATGATCGTCTACTGGGTTGGCGGCGAACTGTATCTTCTGGACCCGACCAAGGCAGAACTGACGCTGTGGCAGGGGATCATCATTTCGGGCGGTTCTTTGACCATCGGCTGGCTGGCCTATGACGCGATGTGCAAATCCAGCCTGGGTGAACGGCCCACGCTGCTGATGCTGCTGTTGTTCCTGATCCTCGTGGTGATGTCCTGGGGCTATAACCAGATATTCACGGGCCGCGCGGCGCTGCTGCATCTGGGCGCGTTCACGGCCACGATCATGACGGCCAACGTGTTTTTTCAGATCATGCCGAACCAGCGGATCGTCGTGGCGGACCTCAAGGCCGGGCGCACACCCGACGCCAAATACGGCAAGATCGCCAAGCTGCGGTCGACCCACAACAACTATCTGACGTTGCCGGTCGTTTTCCTGATGCTGTCGAACCACTATCCGCTGGCCTTTGCCACGCCCTATGCCTGGATCATCGCCAGCCTGATTTTTCTGACCGGCGTGACCATCCGGCATTATTTCAACACCATGCATGCAACGGGCAGTGGTCCGCACTGGACATGGGGCGTCACCGTGGTGCTGATGCTGGTGATCGCATGGCTGTCGTCGGTCCGGCCCACCGACACCTATGAGGACGCGGCGGCCCGGCCCCTGACCGCGCATGAACAGCAATATGCCTCGGCCGCCGGGTTCGATGCGGCTTATAACGCGGTAATCGGGAATTGTTCGATGTGCCATGCCCGCGAACCGGTCTGGGGCAACATGCAATGGGCACCCAAGGGGGTCTATCTGGAAACGCCCGCAGACGTGGCCCGTCACGCAGGCCAGATTTACATCCAAGCCGGGATCAGCCATGCGATGCCGCCGCCCAATGCCATCCAGATGGACCCCGAGGCCCGCCGCGCCCTTGTGTCCTGGGTGCGTGCGGCGCGCGCTGAATCTTGAGTTCCACCAGACCGCCTGACATGCTACGGCCCGGAGGTCACCGTTGATCAAGATCCTGCATACCGCCGATGTCCATCTCGACAGCCCGTTGAAATCGTTGGCGTTGCGCGATGCGGACCTGCGCGACCGGGTGATTGCGGCGACGCGGACGGCCTTTGCCCGGATCGTGGACGTGGCGCTGGACCAGCGCGTCAGCGCCGTTCTGATCGCGGGCGACCTGTTCGATGGACAGGCACGCAGCGCGCGGACTGGGGCGTTTCTGACGAGCCAGCTGGATCGTCTGTCAGATGCCGGCATCCGTGTTTTCTATATCAAGGGTAACCATGACGCGGACAATCCCGTCACGGGTCAGATCGACCTGCCCGGCAATGTCCATGTGTTCGATGCCCGTGGCGGCAAGGTCGCACTGGCTGACGATCTGTGGATCCACGGCGTCAGCTTTGCCGGGCGCACGGCAACCGACAGCCTGCTGCCGCGCTTTTCGGCACCTGTCGGGGGGGCCGTGAACATCGCGATGCTGCACACCTCGCTGGCAGGGGCTGCGGGGCATGATCCCTATGCCCCCTGCGCGCTGTCGGACCTGACCGGGGCAGGGTTCGATTATTGGGCGTTGGGCCATGTGCACGGACGACAGGTGCATGCCACTGACCCCTGGGTCGTCATGCCCGGCATGCCACAGGGCCGCGACATCGGCGAGGCAGGGCCAAAGACCGCCAGCCTGCTGACCATTGATCAGGGACGAATCACGGTCGAGACGGTCACCACCTCGGTGGTGGAATTTATCCGCAGCACGATCGACATTACCGACGCAGACGATGACGACGGTCTGCGCACGATGCTCAGAAACCATGTCCAGGACATTGCGCGGGGGTTGCACAGTGACACGGGTGTCACGCGCCTGACACTGACCGGGACGCCGGCCCGGTACTGGCAGATCCTCCGGGATGCGGATCTGTGGACTGAACAGCTGACCCAGATGCTGCTTGATACCGGTGTGCTCTGGCTGGACCGGCTTGTGCTGGATGTGCAGGCACCGTCGTCCGAGGCGGATCAGACCAGCGCAACCGCAGAGCTGACGCAGACCATGGCCGATCTGACGGGTGACCCGGCCTTTGCTGCCGCCGCGCGTGCCTTGGTCGCTGACACGCTGGGGGATCTGCCCGCATCCCTGCGCGCGCATTTGATGCCCGACGAGACGGCGATCCCCGACTTGACAGCCCGATTGTCAGAGCGTGGTGCCCGCCGGGTCACGGCCATGATGAAGGGGGCGGTCGACTGATGCGCCTGCGCAGTCTGACACTGGAACGGTTCGGGCATTTCACCGACCAGACCTATGATTTCGCAGATGCAGCGGGTCGTCCCGATTTCCACATCATCTATGGCCCCAACGAGGCCGGCAAGACCACCACGATGGAAGCGGTGCTGCGCCTGTTCTACGGTTTTCCGGCTCGTGATGGCTATGGGTTCAAGCACCAGCGTAAAAATCTGCGCGTCGGTGCGCTGCTGGATGTGGACGGTCAGCTGACCCGATTGACCCGATTGCCGACCAAGACCGCCAACCTGCTGGATGCCGCAGGCCAGCCCCTGCCGGAAAGCGCCATGGCGCAGCATCTGGCCGGGCTGTCGCTGGCGGATTACCGCAGCCTGCTGTGTCTGGATGACGAAACCATCGAAAAGGGCGGTGAAGAAATTGCGCAGGCCAAGGGGGATATCGGGCGGCTGCTGTTTTCCGCCGCGGCCGGCGTGGCCGACCTGACCACCGTGCTGGACCGGGTTCAGGCCAGTGCGGACGACCTCTATCACAAGACCAGGCGCAAGACGCGTGTAAGCGAACTCAAACGGGCGCTGACTGACATCGACCGCCTGATCCGCGACCGTGACACCAGTGCCTCCGCTTGGCGTAGTCTGAAAAAGGCGCTGTCGGATGCGCAGGATTCCGAGGTTGCGATGCGCGAGACCCGCGATGCGCATCACGACGAACTGGCCCTGCTGGCGACCTGGCGGCGGGCCTTGCCACTGTTGGCGCAGGTGGATGCCCTGACAGCGGCGGTAGCGGATTTCGCGGACTACCCGGCCGCGTTGGATTATGACCCGGACAGCATCGTCGATATGGTCGCGCAGGATCAGCGGATACGCGCGGATATGCAGCGTCTGATGGATGAACTGTCGGACCTTGCCGCACAACGGGATGCCTTGCCGGATGACCTCGCAGACGTCAGCCTGCCGGATGCGCTGGATGCCCTTGCCGATTTGCAGGCACGGGATGTGACAGCGCGCATGGATGTGGATCGCAGGCGGGCCACGGCTGATGATGCAGCGCGGGCGATGGCCGTCGCCGTCGCGCCGCTTGGTGATGGTCTTGATCCGCTCGCGCTGGTGCTGTCCCCAGAGGCGATTGATGCGCTGGACGCCGCGCGGTTGACCCAACGCGAGGCGATGCGTGTGGCCGAGGATCAGCTGCGCGAGCTGGGTGCGCTGACGCAGGCGCGGGACGATGCGCAGGCGGCCTGTGACGCGATCTGTGCAAAATCCTCCGCCGGCACCGGCATTACGGCAATCCTTGACCAGCACGACGCGGCCCGGCTGGCGCCGGCGCATGCCACCGCGATCGCCGCCGTGTCCCGCGCGCAGCAAGAGGCCCAGATCGCCTGCGATGCACTGGGCGTGCAGGTGGATGATCTGCCCGCCTGTCCGACGACGGCAGGGCAGGCACAGGATCTGGTGGATCGGGCTGCACGATTGACGCAGGAACTGGCGCAGGCCGAACGGTTGGCGGCGCAACATCAGGCCGATGCAACCGCCGGTGACGCGCGGGCGGCCGTCCTGCTGGATGATGCCGCATTGGTCAGCGACGTTGCCCTTCGGGATCTGTTGGCCGCGCGTGACCAGCGCTGGGCCGCGCACCGGGCCGCGTTCGACGATGCAACGGCGGATGCCTTTGCCGCAGCCATGATGCAGGTGGACACGGCGCTGGGCGCGCGGGCAGCGCGTGCCGTCGATCTGGGGCAGTTGCGGCAGATCCAGCAATCAGCCGCCGAGGATCGCGCCCGTGGGCAGACCGCCACGGCAGAGGCAAAGCGGCTGTCCGACCAGATCGCGGGCGTTCAGGATCAGATTGACACAGCGGCGCAATCGGTCGGGCTGCCAGCGGGTCTGGCGCCTGCGGATTGGCGTGACTGGGTGACACGCCACGGTGCTGCCGTGGCGGCACGGGATGCCGCGCGTCGCACGGCACAGCAGCATCAGGCGACCTTGGACCGGGCGGATGCGCTCTTGGATGCGCTGCGGCCCGTTCTGGATCGCGGCGTGATCGATCTGGCGGCCGCGCTGGATGCCGCGCAGCCGCTGGTCAAGGCCGAACAGGCAACACGCAGTGCCGTGGACCTGGCGAGGGCCCGGCTGGATACGTTGCAAACCGATCTGGATCAACGGCGGCAACAGGCCGATGCGGCTGTCGCGAACCGGGACGCTGCACAGCGCGCGTGGCGCGCCCGTGTGGCGGACCTGCTGGGCGATACGGTTGATCCCGACCGGCTGGAACCATCGCTGACGCCACTGCGCACCCTGCGCCACGAGGACGACCGCCGTCGTGCGGCCGAAAGCCGGGTTGCGACGATGCTGGCCGATCAGGCGCAATTCGCGCAGGCCGTGTCCGCATTGGCAAGTGACCATGATGTGCCCAAAGGCGCGACCACAACAGAGACCTACATGCGCCTGCGCGAGGCGTCGCAGGCACAAGCCAGGGCGGCTGAACGACTGGCGTCCTTGACGGCGCAGCAGGCGCAGGCCCGCACGCAACTGGCCCGACAACAAGAGGCGCAGGCAGACCTTGCGGCGCGATTGCTGGCGATGGCGGCCATTTTCCCCGACAGGCTGGCCGTGACCACGCTGGACGGCCTGCGGCAGGCGACCCGTGATGCGGTCCGCGTCATCAGCGACCGTGGGCAACTGACCGAGAGCCAGACCGCGCTGCTGACCGAACTAGGCGTGCGCAACATTGAACAGGCCCGCGCGGTTCTGGCAGATGTGACCCGCGCCGGGCTGGACACCCGGACAGACCGGGCGCAATCGGCCCTGGCGGAGGCCGAACGCGCGCTGACGGCCGCGGTCGAGGCGCGTGTCGCTGCCGCGGCGGCCTTGGCCCAGGTGACGGGGGATGCCGATATCGCGCAACTGTCGGAACAGCGCGCCACGCTGGAACTGGAACTGGAATCCGCGATCATCGACCATCTGGAATTGACGCTGGGGCACAGGCTGGCCGATCAGGCGATCCGTCGCTATCGCGACAGTCATCGCGGGGCGATGATGACGGCGACGGAACAATGTTTTGCCACGCTGACCGGCGGGGCCTACAGAGGTCTTGTCACGCAATCGGACGGTGCTGCGGAAACCTTGATGGCGATCGATTCCAACGGTGTGGCCAAGGGTGTGGCGGACATGTCCAAGGGCACGCGGTTCCAGCTCTATCTTGCGCTGCGGGCGGCGGCGCATGCGCAGATGGTCGCGCAGGGCACACGGTTGCCGTTCTTTTGTGATGATATCTTTGAAACATTTGACGAAACGCGCACCAGTGCCGCCTGCCGGATGATGGAACAGATAGGCCGGTCGGGGCAGGCGATCTATCTGACGCATCATGCGCATGTGGTCGACATCGCGCGGGCGGTCTGCGACACACCGCCGATGGTCCACAATATTCAGCCCTGACGGCTCAGGTGCCCGACTATCGGGTGGCATGCCGCCGCGGTTCGGGGAATACTGCGCACAACAATGATCCATTGGATAAAGGATGCAAATCATGACGAACGTGTTGGACCAGCTCCGCGAGATGACGACCGTCGTTGCCGACACCGGCGAGGTCGCAGCGGTCAAGAAATACGAACCCGTCGACTGCACGACCAACCCGTCACTGGTGCTCAAGGCGCTGACCGATCCCGCATCAGAGGATCTGGTGGCGCGTGAACTTGACGCGGCCCGCAAGGCTGGCCTGACAGCAGAACAGGCGGTCGAGGTGCTGACCGTGGCGATGGGTGCGGAACTGGCCGCATTGGTGCCGGGCCGCGTTTCGACCGAAGTGGACGCCTGCCTGTCGTTCGACACGGACAAATCCGTCGCCCGTGCGCGCGACATCATCGCCGAATACGACCGGCGGGGCGTGTCAAAGGACAAGGTGCTGATCAAGCTGGCCTCGACCTGGGAAGGCATCCGGGCCGCCGAGATCCTGCAATCCGAAGGGATCGACTGCAACCTGACGCTGCTGTTTTCCATGGCGCAAGCCGTGGCCTGTGCGGATGCCAAGGCCTTTCTGATTTCGCCCTTTGTCGGGCGCATCACCGATTGGTACAAAAAGGCCGAAGGCCGCGACAGCTATGCCCCGGACGAAGATCCAGGCGTGAAATCCGTGCGCGGCATCTATGACTACTACAAATCCAACGGCATCGACACGGTGGTGATGGGCGCGTCGTTCCGCAACACCGATCAGATCAAGGCGCTGGCGGGTTGTGACAACCTGACGATCGCGCCAGCCCTGCTGGACGAGATGGCGAATGACCCTGCCGATCTGCCGCGCGTGCTGTCGCCTGGAAACGCCAGCGGCGTGGCCCCCATCGCGATGGACGAGGCGACGTTCCGCTGGCAGATGAATGCCGACGCGATGGCCACCGAGAAACTGGCAGAAGGCATCCGCAATTTCGATGCCGACCACCAAAAGCTGATCAAGGTGATCGCAGACCGCATGTAGGCGCAGCTGCGCGACGATAAAAAGGGGGCGCATCCGGTCGGGTTGCGCCCCCTTTTTCCGTCTGGTGTGATGTCAGCCTTGCAGCGCCGCAAAGCCCTTGCCGATGATCGGCCCGGTGGGGCGACCGGTCGGTGATCCGCCCAGTGGTTCCAGCGTGACCTCGTACAACTGCTGACCACTGGGGTTGGGCAGGTCGTCGAAATCCAGAAACGCCGGGCGCGCGCCGTCCAGAACCCCCAGTGATGTTGCGCCGATTTCGGGTGACGGCAACGTCCAGGCCTGAAGACTCTGACCGTCGGGTACGGTGATATCGGCCACAAAGCGGACCTGAGCCGTGTCGTTGCCGTAATCCTCGATCACCGCCTGCGGATTGCCTGCATCGTCCAGCAATACGGCAACCACTACCGGGTCCGGTCCCGGTGTCTGCCAGCCTGCGCCGAACCCCAGCCCCAGCCCCACGATGCTGGCCGCGGCGACGGCAGGCCAGAATCTGCGGGGCGGATGTGGATCGTTGGCGGGGTGCTGCGACGACAGGGGGGCGGGGGCAGGCGTCGCCGCCGCAAGCTGTGCGCGCACCGCGTCGATCAGGTCCGGCGATACCGGTTGCGGCACGGCAGACAGGTCCAGCGGCAGCAGCTGGTCACGCAGCCGTCCCACGCGGGCGGCCAGTTCCGGATCGCGCTGGATGATTTCCTCGATCAGCGTTGCCTCGGTTTCGCTGAGCAGGCCCAGAACATAATCGTCGGCCAGAAGTGTAAGGTCATCGGACAAAGTGGTCATGCAAGGCACTCCTTCAGGGATGTCAGGCCACGGCGAATCCACGATTTCGTCGTGCCCAGGGGGACATCCTGTTTCGCTGCGATTTCGCCGTGGCTGTAGCCGCCGACATAGGCCAGCAGAATGGCCTCTCTGTTCTTGTCATCGAGACCCCGCAAACAGTTCTGCAACTTTGACCCGCTGGCAAGGATTTCCCAATCCTGTGTGGGGTCGATGCTTTGCCGGGCCTCTTGCACGGTGGCAAGGTCCTCTGGTGTCATCAGGCTAAGTCGTTTGCCGTCACGCAGGATGTTCAGGCACCGGTTGCGTACGATTGCGTAGATCCAGCCGCGTGCCGAACCACTGGTGTCGGAAAACTGCTGCGCCTTGCGCCAGATCTGGACCATCGCATCCTGTAGTGCATCCTCGGCCAGATCGCGGCGACCCAGGATGCGGGTGGCGACACCCAGCAGTTGCGGCCCCTCTATGTTCAGGATCTGCACGAGGCCGTCATCATTTTCGGCCGCGCATTGTTTGAGAGCATCGCGCAGTTGCGCTGTCCGGTCGGTCACGTGTGTCATCCTATCGCGCGTCCTGCCCGCTGGCGGGCGCTGTCTGTATGTCGTGGTCATGCCGAATGTCGGTGTGTTCGGGGCCAGTTGCAACATCGTCTCTCCTGTCGAGAGGATGACACGCGAAACTTTGCTTTGGATGCAGGCAACGGCGAATAATCACAAATGATCAGAAAGGACGCCATATAAAATTTTATACAAACAGTATCTTGTAAAAAAGATGAATTTTCTCCTGCTTCTTTGCATCCGTTTGGCGATCTGCCGTGTCTTCAGGGCAAGGACGGCAAGCACGCTGTCTGTGAAACGATCAACAGGAGATTTCCATGTTCCGTATTCTCGCACTTTCCACCTCTGCCATTGCTCTGTCTGCAACCGCCGCGATGGCCGCCCCGGCCCTGGGTCTGGTCGGTGACAAGACGCTGGTGATGTTCGACACTGAAACACTGGCTGTGTCCGGCACGATGGAGGTGACCGGCGTCGACAGCCTGCTGGGCATCGACCTGCGTCCGTCCAACAACACCGTCGTCGGCGTGACGCCGGACATGACCATCGTCAGCATCGACACCGCCACTGGCGAGGCGACCGAGATGTCCACGATGGACACGCCGCTGCCCGTCGCAGATTCGCAGGTCATCGTCGATTTCAACCCGGCCGCCGACCGTTTGCGTTTCATGACCGATACAACGAACCACCGTGTCAATGTCGACACCGGTGAGGTCACGGTCGACGGCAGTCTGGATTGGGTCGAAGGCGACATGCACATGGGCGAAACCCCCGATATTGTGGCCGCTGCCTATATCAACAGCTACGGTCAGCCGGAATCCACCGCGATGTATGACATCGACGCGACGATTGCGGGCCTGATCCAGCAGACCTCGCCCAACGACGGCACATTGTCGGCCATCGGCAAGCTTGGCCTTGATGCGCCTGCGCAGGCCTATGCATTTGACGTCCAGACCACGGCAGAGCTGGAAAACACCGCGTTCCTGGTGAACGGCAACACGCTGTATACCGTTGATCTGGCGACGGGTGTCGCGACGAGCGTCGGCATGATCGAAAGTGTTGACGGCGAAATCCGCGACGTCACCGTTCTGCCCGCGATGTAACCCCAATACGCATTGCGGCAGAGAGGCGCGGCCCTTCGGGGTCGCGCTTTTTTATGCGCTGACGGCTTGCGGCAGGTTCGAAGGGGGCAATGGTCGCGGAACCTGCGGCGGGTGGCGGGACTTCTATCCTTGAACGCGCATCCCGCGCACGGATCAGGAGAGTTTGATGACAGACGCAATCGTTTTGGGCGGAACCGCCGGGGTCGGGCGGGCTGTCGTTGATGCGCTGGTGGCGCGGGGGATGACCGTCGGTGTCATCGCAAGGGGTGGCGACCGGCTTGACGGGCTGCGTCGTGCGCATCCGCAAGGTCGGATCAAGACCGCCAGCGCCGATGTCGGTGATGCAGAGGCCCTGACGGACGCGGTCGCGACGCTGGTCGCGGATCGTGCCCCGGTCGTCTGGGTCAATTGCGCGATGAGCACGGCATTTTGCAAATTCGCCGACCTTCCCGTGGCCGATTTCGACAAGATCATCCGCACCACGTTCCTGGGTCAGGTGAACGGTACGCGGCTGGCGCTGGCCCATATGCAGCATGGTAATATCGTCCACGTCGGATCTGGGCTGGCCTACCGCCCGGTCCCGGGTCAGGCGGCCTATGTGGCGGCCAAACATGCGATCAACGGTTTTGCCGGCGCGGTCCGGTCTGAATTGATGCAGGACCGACCGGATCTGCATCTGTCGCTGGTCCAGCTTCCTGCGATGGATACGCCCCAGTTTGAGTGGGCCCGAAACAATCTGGACATGAAACCTCAGCCTGCACCGCCCGTCTATCATCCCGATGTCGCGGCCCGCGCCGTGCTCAAGGCGATCGACGGCAACCTGCGCGAGGTTCTGGTCGGCACATCGGTGCTGAAACTGGTTTTCGGTGACATGCTGCTGCCGGGCTATATCGACCGTCGCTTGTCCCGCAACGGGATCGAGATGCAGAAATCCGATCAACCCGCTTGGGCTGCACCTGATGCCGACAACCTGCATGCGCCTGTGGCGCGACCGGGGTCTGCCACGGGTGATTTCGATGGCGATGTCGCCCCCACGGCGCTGACGGTCGACGCCGACCGTGCGCGCAAGGTCATCGCGGGCGGTATCGTTGCCGCTGCCTTTGGGCTGGGGGCGCTGGTGGCTACGACAGCCGCCAGACGCCGCCAGACCAGCCTGCCGCATCGGGTGCCACGCCGTCTGCGCTGATCAAGGCATCGCCCTGCGGCATGTCTGCGGGGCCGGCAGCACCATGGGTGAATACCCCGCGATAGCGGACAGCGTCCCCGGTGGTGATCGTCATGTCAAAAACGTTACCATCCAGCCTGACATCGGTGATGTCTGCCTCTGCCCAGTTCAGATCCCGACGCAGGGCAATGATGCGGCGATAGAAATCGACCATGCCGCCGTCGGCCCAGGCGCGGCGCAACGCATCACGGTCCCAGCGCATCGGCAACCAGGGGCAGTCGTCGGTAAATCCGAACCATTCATCGTCGGCGTTCCAGGGCACCGGAACACGCGCGCCTTCACGGCCCGGTCCATCCGGCCAATAGCGCAGGTCCAGCGGGTCCGTGACCTCGTGCTGTGACAGGTCGGGTTGCGGCAGCCCCAGTTCCTCGCCCTGATAAATGATCCACGGTCCGGGCAGGAAGGCCATTTGCAAGGCAAGCACGGCATCGGACGCATCCCCGGCCCCGTGGCGGGGTTGGTCATGGCTGGACAGCCAGCCGGGCAGGCGCTGAAAGTCGGCCCCCCGCGCGATCAGATCGGCAAAGGTCGCAGGACTGCCGCGCCCCTCGGGCATGTCGGTGATATAGGTCGCGTTCAGGCGGCCGGGTTCGGAAAACGCCATGGCCAGTGCGACGGACTGGTTGCCGGATGTGTTTTCGCCAAACAGATAGGCGTCGTCGCCGGCCCATTTACGCAGGTTCTGCGCATAGGCGGCCCCATCGCCGGGCAGCATGTCATAGGTATGATCCTGATAGGTGTAGGGGTTGAAATTCTCGCCCGACACCTTGTCCTGTACCTCCGGAGTTGCCGGCGGGTTGTCTTTGAGGCTTTCGTCCCACAGAAACGATGTCACGACATCGAACCTGAAACCATCGATCCCCCGGTCGCGCCAGCCCTTCATTTGCCGGGCAATCGTTGCCTGCACGTCGGGATTGCGCAGGTTCAGGCTGGGTTGGGATGCGGTGAACTGTGCATAGTAGTACTGACGCCGCTTGTGGTTCCAATGCCAGCCGGGCAGGCCGAACTGCGACAGCCAATTGTTGGGCGGGCTGCCATCGGGCTTGGGGTCGCGCCACAGATACCAGTCTGCCTTGGCCGCGTCACCGGAGATTGCATCCTGAAACCAAGGACATTGATCCGAGGTATGGTTCAGAACCTGATCCATATAGACCGCAAGGCCCAGATCATGCGCCCTGGCCACCAGCGCATCGAAGTCGTCCAGTGTCCCGAAACGCGGGTCAATCGCGCTGTGGTCAATGATGTCATAGCCGCCATCCACCATGGGTGAGACATAGATCGGCGACAGCCAGATCGCGTCCACACCCAGGCCCGCCACGTAGTCCAGCCGCTGCGTGATGCCCGCCAGATCGCCCACCCCACTGCCTGTCGTGTCCTGAAATGACCGTGGATAAATCTGATAGATCGCGGGGGCGGGCGGGCGATGCCCAAAGGTGTCTGTCATGTGCAGCTTTCATTCATTCGTCTGACCAACCTTTGGTCCCGACCGATGGTTCCGCAGCCGGTACGCGACATGATTGCAAGGAACACAATGCCCCCGGCCTCTGTTGGATGACGACACATAGACACAGGAGCATCCCATGGATCTGGGTATCAAAGGCAAAATCGCACTCGTCACCGGTGGCACCGGCGGCATCGGTGTCGAAACGATCAAACTTCTCAAGGATGCGGGGGCCGTCATCACGCTGTCCGATCTGGACGCCGATCAGGTGGCCCAAACGGCCGAAGAACTGGGCGTCACCGGCATCGCGGGCGATCTGTCCAGCGTGGAAGGTGTCGCGGCCTTTGTCGAAAAGGCGGGCACAGCGTTCGATATCGTCGTTCATGCGGCCGGTGTGACAGGTGGCAAGGGCGATCCGCTGACCATGAGCGAGGAAGAATGGTCTGACGCGCTGAACATTGATTTTCTGTCGGGCGTGCGTCTGGCGCGGCACCTGTGCCCGCCGATGATCGACCGTGGCTGGGGCCGTGTCGTTTTCATCACCTCCGAAAACGTGGCCCAACCCTATCCGGACGAAACGGTCTATAACGCATCGAAATCGGCACTGCTCAGCTTTGCCAAATCCGTCGCCATGCAGCATTCCGGCAAGGGTCTGATGGTCAACTGCGTGGCCCCCGCCTTCATCGAGACGCCCATGACCGATGGCATGATGGAAAAACGGTCCGAGGAAAAAGGCGTCAGCTTTGACGAGGCCGTGCACAGTTTCCTGCGCGAGGAACGCCCCTATCTGGTCCTCGAACGTCGCGGCAAACCTCAGGAAGTGGCCCCGGTTATCGCGTTCCTCTGCTCTGAACTGGCGTCGTTCGTGACGGGGTCGAACTACCGTGTGGACGGTGGGGCTGTCGGCTCCATCAACGTCTGATGTCACTCAGCGCCGTTGTCAGGCACATCGGTCGCACACCGGTCACGGGGTCACCTGACGAAATGCGGGCGGCCTTTGTGCGGCTGTGCCGCTGGCCCGATCCACAGGACCTGCCCCCGACCGCGACGGTCGGGGGCTGCCGTGGACGGTGGTTCGGGCAGGGGCCGGACCCGATCGTCTGGTTTCATGGTGGTGGCTATGTCTTTGGCGGGTCCGACACTCATGCGGGCTGTGCCAACTATCTGGCGGGTCTGACCGGCGCGCGCGTGTTCGTGCCCGATTACCCGCTGGCCCCACAGTTCGGTTGGCCCGCTATCCGCGAGGCCGCCCGGCAGGTGCTGGATGCACTGCCGGGGGCGCGGGTGGTGGCTGACAGCGCGGGTGGTCATCTGGCACTGGTGTCAGCCCAGTCGGGGGCCGACATTCCGCGCATGGCGCTGTTGTCGCCCAACACCGACCGCAGCGGTGCCAGCACCACGCGGGCGCGCAACGGTGACAGCGATCTGATGAATGACGACGCACAGGATGCAGCACTGGCCCATCTGGCCTTTGGGGACCGTGATCCGCGGGACCCAGAGGTATCCCCACTTCTTGGGGATTTGTCTGCCCTGCCGCCCACGCTGATATCCGTCAGCCTGTCAGAGGTCCTGCTGGACGACAGCCTGTTGCTTGCGCACGCGGCGGCGCTTGCCGGGGCCGAGGTGACATTGCGCACCGTGCCGGACCTGTTTCACATGTGGCATATCTGGCCGGATACCTTGCCAGAGGCGCGCATCCTGCTGTCAGACGTGGCCGCGTTTCTGAACGCCTAGAAATCCGCCGTGACACCGGGCAGGTTCAGCGCCTTGATCAGCTCGCGCAGTTCCTGACGGGCGGCCACGTTCGAGATGTTCAGGTTCTTGACCCCGATGTCGCGCAGATCCAGCAGGGTCAGGCCACGGGGGAACAATTCGCGGAAAATGACGCGCTCGTTGAAACCGGGCGCGATGCGGAAACCGATCCGCTTGGCCAATTTTTCGATCACGCGTTCCATCTTGTCCTTGTTGACCATCTGCTGGGCGCCGACACGGTTGCGCGCCACGATCCAGTCGATGGGTGAAAGGCCCGCCTGCGCGCGCAACTGCCGCGCGTTCCATACCATTTCCGAATAGACCGACGGCCCGGTGATCTGTTCGCCAGCGGTATCGACATGCGCCAGCAGGTCGAAATCCACGAAACTGTCGTTCAACGGCGTCAGCAGCGTATCAGCCAGTGAGTGGGCAACCTGGCTGAGCCGGGTGTGACTGCCGGGGCAGTCGATCAGGATGAAATCCGATGTGGGTTCCAGCCCGGCGACGGCCTTGGACAGGCGGTGGTCGTAGATGTTTTCGTTCGGTCCCAGGCTGGCCTGGTCGATTTCGGGCAATTCCGCATAGGTGGGCGAGGGCAGGTCAAGGCCTTCGTCGCGCAGGAATGTCTGCCGGTTCAGCATGTAGCGGCCCAGCGATTTCTGCCGCATGTCCAGGTCCAGCGTCCCGACCCGGTGCCCCATCCGCGCCAGCGCCGTTGCCACGTGCATGGCGACGGTCGATTTGCCAGCACCGCCTTTTTCGTTGCCGACCACGATGATATGCGCCACGCGAAAGCCCTCTTGTTCGTTTGGCACACCTTATCTTGTGTGGTGCGGCGTGAAAAGCGCAAGCGGCCTTCTGCCTCCGCTTTTGTCTGGGTGGTTGACATGCGACGAACAAAGCCTCATGTGCCCCACAGACGCATGATCCTGCCGCGTGAGCAGGGCCGGGCCAGAACGCCCCGCAAATCACCGTCAAATTTTCAGGTTCCCACGGTCACGCAGGGGGTCCAGCGCCGCAAGCGGCGTCCGGGCAATTCGGCGTGGACGACTATTTGCAGCGACCCATCTGCGCCGCACACGATTGCCGTGTGCCGCAAGGGGCCGTCTGGTCCCGGAAAGAGTTATATATGGATTTCGACATGTTGGGCCTTGCGCCCCGCCTGGTGGAAAAGCTTGCTGAGCAAGGCATCACCGAACCCACCCCCATTCAGAAACAGGCGATCCCCTACGCGATGCAGGGCCGCGATGTCATGGGTCTGGCCCAGACCGGTACCGGCAAGACGGCGGCCTTTGGCCTGCCGATGATCGACGCACTGATGAAGGCCGGCACGAAACCGGCCCCGAAAACCGTCCGTGGCCTGATCCTGGCCCCGACGCGCGAACTGGCAAAACAGATCGCCGACAACCTGACCAACTACACCATGGGCAGCCACCTCAAGGTGGCGCTGGTCGTAGGGGGCGCGGGGATCGTGGCCCAGCAGAAACGTCTGCAAAACGGTGTCGACCTGCTGGTCGCGACGCCCGGTCGCCTGATCGACCTGCTGGACCGCCGCGCCGTGCGGCTGGATGAAACCATCTATCTGGTGCTGGACGAGGCCGACCAGATGCTGGACATGGGTTTCATCCATGCGCTGCGCCGGATCGCACCGCTGCTGGCCGCCGATCGTCAGACCATGATGTTCAGCGCCACCATGCCCAAGCTGATGAGCGAGCTGGCCGATACCTACCTCAAGGATGCCGTGCGCGTGCAGGTCAACCCGCCGGGTCAGGCCGTGAAAAAGATCGAACAATCGGTGCATTTCGTGGCGCAGGCGGCCAAGTTCGACCTGCTGGTCGAACTGCTGGACGCGCATCGCGACGAGCTGGCCATTGTGTTCGGCCGGACCAAGCACGGTTGCGAAAAGATCTACAAGCAGCTCGAGAACAAGGGTTTCGCCGCCGCATCCATCCACGGCAACAAATCCCAGGGCCAGCGTGATCGCGCGCTGGAGGCGTTCAAACAGGGCAAGGTCCGGGTTCTGGTCGCCACCGATGTGGCCGCCCGTGGTCTGGACATCCCCGATGTGGCCTTTGTTTATAACTACGACCTGCCGAACGTGGCCGAAAACTATGTCCACCGCATCGGTCGGACGGCGCGTGCGGGTGCTGACGGCAGCGCGGTCGCATTGGTTGCACCCGATGAGATGATCGAACTGCAGGACATCGAAAAAGCGATGAAATCGACGATCCCGACGGCAACAGGCACGCGTTGGGAAATCCAGCCGGGCCAGAAAAAACGCCCCAACGGTGGCGGTGGCGGCGGTGGTCGTGGTCGCGGTGGCAACGCTGGCGGCGCAGGTCGCGGCAAGCCCAAGGCGAATAACAAGCCCGGACACACCAACGCCAAACCCGGTGGCGGTCAGCGTCGCCGTCGCAGCGGTGGCGGGCGGTCTTCTGCCGCCTGAACGATCAAGGCGCACCCCGTCGGGGTGCGCCTTTTTTCTATGCGGAACATCTGTCGCGTGAGCCGGGTTGGTCCCCGAACCCAGACAGGAGACACGCTATGTCCATCAAGGAAATGATCGCCGAGCATCCCGACGTTGCCGGTCACGATAACGAGCCGCTGACGCAGGCCGTCCGCTATGCCATGTACTGCGCCGCCATCTGCAATTCCTGCGCCGACGCCTGCTCGGCAGAGGATGAGGACCGCGCGCAATGCATCCGTCTGTGCATGGATTGTTCCGACATCTGCACCGCGACCTACCGCGTCGCCACGCGCCGCACCGGCGAAAACGTCGCCATCATCAAGGCCACGCTGGCGCTGTGCATCCAGGCCTGTGAAGCCTGCGCCGCGATGTGCGAAACCCACGACGACGCCCACTGCAAGCGCTGCGCCAAGATGTGCCGCGAGACGGTCGAGGACTGCAAGAAGGCTTTGGAGACGTTGTAACGAGTAGTTGGAGCGCGGCCTTTAGGTCGCTCCTTGCTCAACATTTGGTCTGCCACGTATCGCCTCGCTCTTTAAAGCGTGGCGATACGTGGCTTCGCTCATCCGGTTTTCAGCGTCTGCTTTCTCAGGACAGACAACCACCGGCCTGACGCCATTCTTTCCTGAACGTGCTGACGATATACTATGGGAGTAAGGGCGATCTTTGCGCGATGCCGGTTACTGTTGCAAAAGAGGCATGCGGCGACAATGTTGTCTTCTGTATTCCTGCCGCCCTCTGATCTCGGTCGGAGATGTTCGGCAGTACATCGCAACGGCTTCGGTCCGGTCCGTTTTCTATGAGGTGCATGCCTATCCGCGGCGGCGGCGGGCTCCCACATCGGCAAATCGCAATAGTAGCAACGTCCCTTTTGCTGCTTCATCTTTTTGTGTCGTATGCGAACGAGTTTCTTCATTGGCTCGAACTCCTATTCTACTTCGATTGAAGCGAATGCGCGACGTCCTGAAGGACGCTCCTCGGCAGGAAGCTATTGCTCGCGCGAAGTCCGAGTTTTCGTGATATCGCGTTCCGTACGCAGAAACAGACATCTTTTTGTCTGGTCCGACCAGACGTTTTGTCATGATCGGCACTGCAATTTGCAGCGTCCACTTGCCTAAACCTCGCAATCGTAAAGCTGCGAGTCAATCCGTTCTCAAATCGTGAAATAGCGAAACACAGTTTCCAAAGTCGGTCCAATTTGACCTTGAAGACCAACTCATCCCCTCAAACGCAAAACGCCGCCCCGAGGGGCGGCGTTTGTCGTCTGTCACAGGCGTCAGGCTTAGAAACCGAGGCCAGCGTATTTGCTCTTGAACTTGGACACGCGGCCGCCCGAGTCCATCAGGCGGGTGCTGCCGCCGTTCCATGCGGGGTGCACGGAGGGGTCGATATCCAGCGACATCTGGTCGCCTTCCTTGCCCCAGGTGGATTTCATCTGGACCACGGTGCCATCGGTCATTTTGACGTCGATGGTGTGGTAATCGGGATGGATGTCTTTTTTCATCGTGTCCGTCCTTATGCGTCGTTGCGGGGCTTGTAGTTCGACATCTCGGCGATACGCGCGGACTTACCGCGACGGGCGCGCAGATAGTACAGCTTGGACCGGCGGACCTTGCCGCGGCGCACCACGGTGATCTCGTCGATGTTTGTCGAATGCAGCGGGAACACGCGTTCCACGCCCTCGCCAAAGGAAATCTTGCGGACCGTGAACGAACCGGCGATGCCGCGGCCGTTCTTGCGGGCGATGCAGACGCCTTCGTAATTCTGAACCCGGGTCCGGGTGCCTTCGGTCACTTTGTAACCGACGCGGATGGTGTCACCCGCCTTGAAATCGGGGATGGTTTTCCCCAGCGCAGCAACCTGCTCCGCTTCGATCTGTGCGATGATATCCATATCATGCGCTCCTATGATAGCACGGGTTTTCCCGCGACGTTTATGCCACCTCAGAGCTCTGTGTCTTCGTCCGGGTCCCTATCATGCACCGCACAATAAGCCCGCCAGAGGTCAGGTCTGCGTTCCTTTGTCAGCCTTTCGGCCTGCGCCCGTCGCCAGTCAGTGATCTTCGCGTGGTGCCCCGACAGAAGAACTTCGGGTATCGCGCGACCGTTCCAGACGGCGGGTTTCGTGTACTGGGGATGTTCGAGCAATCCATGCGAGAAGGATTCTTCTTCCACGGATGCCTGATTCCCAAGCACGCGGGGTATAAGACGGACCGTTGCGTCAATCAAGGCCATTGCGGCGATCTCTCCGCCGGTCATGACAAAGTCGCCGAGGCTGACCTCGATCATGTCGTGCGCCTCGATCACGCGCTCGTCCACCCCCTCGAAACGCCCGCACAGCAGCGTGACACCGTCACTGGCGGCCAGTTTCTGCATCAAGCCTTGCGTCATGGGGCGACCGCGTGGCGTCAGGTAGATCAATGGATTGCGCCCGCGCGATCCGGCACGCACATCGTGCAGCGCCCGGTCCAGGATATCTGCGCGCAATACCATGCCCGCGCCACCGCCTGCCGGGGTGTCATCGACGTTGCGGTGTTTACCCTCACCGTAGTGGCGCAGGTCGGTCACGTTCAACTGCCACAGATCGTCCTTGAGCGCGCGACCGATCAGGCTTTCACCCAGAATACCGGGGAAAGCCTCTGGCAGCAGGGTCAGCACCTGCGCGGTCCAGACGCCCGCCAGCTCTGGCTGGTCGGTCATCAGGTCGCGCGGTTGCAGCGTGGGGCGGATGGTCTTGCGACCAGCGGAACGGGGCGTGTCAGTCATGGCCCGCGTCATAGCGCGGCGCGGGCCGCCTTGCACTAGGCGATCGCGACGATGCCAAAGATCACGAGCAGGAACAGGATCAGCACGATGCCGATCAGTACTTTTGCACCGGTGAGGGCAAGGCCGCTGATCCGGCCAAAGCCGAGCAGCGCCGCGATGGCGGCAATAACGAGTAGAGTGATAATCCAACCGATCATAATAGATCCTTTCTGGTTTGACTATTGATCCAACCCGGGGCTGCGACATTTTGTTCCATGCACGTCAATCGGCCAGTCGGCGCAGTTCCTCCTTGCGTCGTTTCAACGCTGCTTTGCTCAGGCCTGCGCGGTTCAGTGCCAGAAAAGTATTTTGCAATTCAAGATCCTGCCCTGCATTCGCACGGGCGGCGGGTGGCAGGGCATCCTGAACCGCTGCCGGAACGCCTATGAGGTCCAGCAACGCGCTGGCGGGTCCGGCGCGGCGGTGGCCGATATCGTGCAGGTCGGCGCAATGCACGTCGGCGATGCCCAGATCCTGCGTAATCCGCATGGCCTCGGTCGCGGGGTCGATCAGATCGGGAAATTGCGCGCGGAACGCGTTGAAATCGCAGGTCAGGTGAATGGATCGCAGCAGATGGCCATAGACGGATCTGATCCAGTCCTCCCGTTCACGCAGGGTGTAGAAATAAGTGATCTGCACGTCCTGGCCGAACCGGGCACGCAGTGCCGCATTGATCTGGTGACCCAACGGCACGGCCACGTCGTGGTATCTTGTGATGAGCTTGCCTGACATACGGCGATGGCCGGGCATGGACCCGCTGAATGTCTCGCGGCTCAGGACGACCACAGGGGCGTCCGGGATCGTGGCCAGGAACCGGTCGAGGCGCCGCCGAAAGAGCCAGAGTCGCCACCGAAACGGGCGCTGGGCATATAGGCGCGCTGCGGCTCCGGCCTGCAAGAAGTCGTCCTTTCCATAGAACGCCATATACGGGCAAAGCGCTGCACGGTGTTTCGTCAGGTAGGTTTGCAGGCTGGACGTCCCGGTCTTGTGAAAACCGGGGTGGACGATGACGCGGGTCATGTCAGGCGAACCGCCAGCCGCCCAGGTTGGCCTCTGCCGCAAGGCGTTCCTTTTCGGCGGCGACCGCGCGATCGGCCAGCGGGCTGCGGTTCAGGTCCAGGAATTTTTGCCACAACGCGGTATCCGGTCCCGCATTGCCTGTTCCCACGGGGGCAAGCTGCGCCATGATCTTGGGCGACACACCCAAGTGTTCGCACAACGCACCACCGGGCCCCAAGGGATGCGCCTGCAGGTCGGTCATCGGCAGCGTGTCGACTGGCACGGGGGCGATCACCTCTGCCACCTCTGCCACGGTTTTCGCCAGATCGGCGGTGCCTGCGTGCAGGGCCGCGAATTCCTTGAAATCCAGTTTCAACCTGTGCCCCCGCAGATGATGCCGGTAGGTGCTGAACAGCCAGCCATCGGCATCGCGCGTTGTCAGGATCATACGTTGCCGCACATCGGGGAACCGTTCCGAGAGATAGCCGGTCAGATAGGCAGCCAGCGTGACCGACGGTGCGTAGGAATCGACCCCCGGCCCGCCGGGAAGGTTGCCCAGCAAACCCTCGCAGGACATGATGATGTTCTGGTCGCTGCGAGGGGCCGCCACGGCGAATGCATCGTCCATCCGGGCCACGTAATCCATCAGATCCAGCGGGTTCAGCGTGCGCGAAAACCGTCCGATGACCTGCAGCAGCGGTTTCATGTGTCGCAGCATCACCGGTGCGCCGAACGGGTCCAGCGTTTCGCGGTTGTACCACAGGAAATGCTGGATCGAGCTGGTTCCCGTCTTGTGAAACCCCGGATGGATGAAAATCTGCCTCATGTGGGGAACAGACCCTCGGGTGGATCGGCCACGATGCGACGGCTGGTCAGATCGACCGTGGGAACCGCCGCGCGGGTGAAAGGGATCAGCACGGTGTCGGATTGCCCGGCCACCGTCACATCCAGCAGATCACCAGCACCATGATCCACGACCCGCGCGACCGTGCCCAATGTCACGCCGCCGGTATCGACCACGGTCAATCCGATCAGATCCGTGTAATAGTATTCGTCGTCCGGCAGGGCCGGCAGCACGTCGCGCGGCGCATAGAGATCGACGTTGCGCAGCGCGTCGGCGTCTTCCTTGGTGATGACGCCATCGAGCCGGGCGGTGAAACCGCCATTGGTCTGTCCCGTCAACACCATCTGGGCAAAGCTGCGCCCGTCCTCGGTCGTCAACGGCGTATAATCCGCGATGGCTTGGGGATCGGCGCAGAACGATTTGATCCGGACCTCGCCCTTGACGCCGAATGATCCGCCGATTCGGCCCACGATTACGGTCTCGGTCATGCAACGCCCCTGAATTTTGTTCGGGACCGAGTGTAGCGCGACCGTGGCGCGGGCGGAATAGGGGCGTGATACGAAAAAGGCCCGCCCGTGCGGTTGCACAGACGGGCCAATCGGTCACGCGGCGTCGGATTTACTCCTCTGCTGCGGCCTCTTCTGCGGGGGCCTCGGCGGGGGCGTTTGCTGCCTCGTCGATGGCGGCCTGCTTGGCGGCCTTTTCTTCGGCGCGTGCCTTGGCGGCTTTGCCCGGCTCACCCTTTTTCAGGTTCTGGCGGTCCTTCTTGGGCAGGTGGCCAGCGGCCTCCAGCATGCGGGCCACGCGGTCGGTGGGCTCTGCGCCCTGACCCAGCCAGTAGGTCACGCGCTCCATGTCCATCTTGACGCGGTTCTCGTCGTCCTTGGACAGCATCGGCTGGTAGGTGCCCAGCTTTTCCTTGAAACGGCCGTCGCGCGGCATGCGGCTGTCGGCAGCAACGATGGAATAGTAGGGGCGCTTTTTGGAACCGCCGCGAGCGAGACGAATTTTCATAGCCATGATGTTTTTCCTTCTTGGGTATTGATGACGGGGGAGGCCCGTCAGGATTTGTGTTGTTCGTGATGGTGGATGACTTCCTGAATGATGAAATTCAGGAATTTCTTGGCGAATTCCGGGTCCAGATCGGCCCGCTTCGCAAGATCGGTGAGGCGGGCGATCTGTGTCGCCTCGCGCGTTGGGTCTGACGGCGGCAGGTCGTGCGCGGCCTTCAGCGCGCCGACAGCCTGCGTGTGCTTGAACCGTTCGCCCAGGGTATAGACAAGGATCGCATCCAACCGGTCGATGCTGGCGCGGTGCTCCTTCAGCACCTCTGCGGCACGGATGACGGGATCATCGGTCACAGGTCATACTCCGGTCGCGGGTGACGCCAGATTTCGCAGCCGTCGTGCATGCCGTCGTCCTTGATCGCACCCAGACGTTTCGCCAGCGCGATCGCACGGTCGTTTTCGGGGTCGATGTAGCTGACCAGCGTGTCAAAGCTGAGGGCGTTCCACGCATTGTTGCGTGCCTTTTCGGCAGCTTCGAAAGCGTATCCTTCGCCCTCGGCCTCTTGGGTGAACAGGAACCCGAGTTCGGGTTCGGGGTCGCGGGTTTCATGTCCCAGCAGCACGAACCCCAGCACGCGTTTGTCGTCCTGATGTTCGACCGTCCACAGACCAGCGCCGCGCAGGATCCAGCTGGCGGTCAACTGGATGAAGTCGTCCCAGGCACCCTCGCGCGTCAGCGGACCAGACACATAGCGCCCGCGGTCCGACGTCACCAGATCCGCAAAGACATCGAAATCTTCCATGTAGGGGCCGCGCATGATGGTGCGGTCCGTTGCGATGCGCGGCAGGGCCTGCGCGATGCGGTCGACCGCCACGGCGGCCTGCCCGGCGGGGGGCTGTTCCCAGGGATGTATCGTCATGACAGGTCCTTTGGCAGGGGGTGACGCCAGACCACCTGGCCTGCGTAGCTGGCGGGCGGGGTCGCGGCATGGTCGGGTGCGGCCCCCAACCGGGCGGCCAATGCGGCAGACCGGGTATTGTCGGGCGCGATATAGCTGACGGCGGTGGTCCAGCCGAGGGCTGTAAAGGCGTGCATCAGCGATGCCTTGGCCGCCTCGTGGGCGATGCCGGTGCCCTCGATCGCGGGGTCCAGCACCATCCAGCCGATTTCGTTTTCCGGCCAGTCTGGCGGGCACCATGGGCCGATCAGTGCCACGATGGCGTCCGATCCGCGCTGCGTGACGGCCCACATGCCGAAACCGAAAATCTGCCAGTGGCCCAGTTCGGCGGCAAAGCTGCGCCAGGCGGTCCCTTCGGTCGTGTGGCCGAACAGCGCGCCACGGTCCGACGCCATGAATTCGCGGAACGCGGGCCAGTCCGATGCATGAGGCTGACGCAGGATCAGGCGGGCAGTTTGCAGGCTGTGGTTCATTGCGAGACCTCCAGCCATTGCGCGCGGGCCAAGGGCGCGTCATGCGCCAGGTGCCGGTGCACCAGTGCCTGGTCGCCGTCGATGACGTGCAGCCCTTCCTCAACCGCGCCCAGGCGTTTGGCCAGTGCACGGCTGCGGGCATTGGCAGGGGCGATGAACGACGCCAGCGGCCCAAGGCCAAGGCTCTCGCCCGCCCAGCGGCGCACGGCAACGCAGGCCTCATAGGCGATGCCGCGCCCCTCGGCGCCGTCAAACAGGTGGTAGGCCAGTTCGGTTTCAGGCCAGCCGACGTGCCGCAGCAGTCCGCATCGGCCAAAGGTTTCGCCGGTGTTACGGTCGGTGATCGTAAAGAACCCGAAATCCCGCATCTGCCAGTGGCCGATCCCCGAAATGAATGCGCGCCAGGCTTCGGTGCTGGTGCCCTTGCCGCCGACATGTTTCATGCGGTCCGATTGCGTCACCATGTCGGTCAACGCGTCCAGGTCGCTGTCCTGCGGGCCGCGCAGCAACAACCGCCCGGTGGTCAACACCGGGGCAGAGGTCAGCACGCGGCTGTGCAGGGAACGATCCGACTTCATCGCTTATTTCTTTTTGCCGAAACCGGACAGACCGGGGGGTAGGGCGGCACCACCGCCCAGTCCGGGCAGGCCACCGCCGGGCATGCGGCCTTGCATGGCCTTGGCGGCCTCTTGCATGGCGGCAGGGTCGTTCATGTCCGGCATGCCACCCTTGCCCATCATCTGCTTCATCGCCTGTTTGAGCATCCCGCCCTTGCCCATTTTCTTCATCATGTCGGCCATCTGGCGGTGCTGTTTGACCAGCTTGTTCAGTTCCGACACTTCCAGACCCGCACCCTTGGCGATCCGCTTTTTACGGCTGGCAGCCAGCAGGTCGGGGTTGGCGCGCTCGGCCTTGGTCATGGAGTTGATCAGGGCGATCTGGCGGCGCAGGATACTGTCGTCGATCCCGGCCTTGTCCATCTGGCCCTTCATCTTGTTCATGCCGGGCATCATGCCCATCATGCCTTCCATGCCGCCCATTTTCAGCATCTGGTCGAGCTGCATTTTCAGGTCGTTCATGTTGAAACGGCCCTTCTGGAACCGCTTCATCATGCGTTCGGCCTGTTCGGCCTCCAGCGTTTCCTGCGCCTTTTCGACCAGGGCCACGATGTCGCCCATGCCCAGGATACGGCCCGCGATGCGCTGTGGCTCGAAGGTCTCGATGGCGTCCATCTTTTCGCCCAGACCGACAAAGCGAATGGGCTTGCCGGTGATGGCACGCATCGACAGGGCCGCACCGCCGCGCCCGTCGCCGTCCATCCGGGTCAGGACCACACCGGTCACGCCGATCTTGTCGTCGAATTCCTGGGCGACGTTGACTGCGTCCTGACCTGTCAGGCCGTCAACCACCAGCAGCGTTTCGCGTGGGTTGGCGACGTCACGCACCTCGGCGGCCTGCGCGATCAATTC
The DNA here is from genome assembly GCF_020531945.1 of Loktanella gaetbuli. Taxonomy (NCBI): domain Bacteria; kingdom Pseudomonadati; phylum Pseudomonadota; class Alphaproteobacteria; order Rhodobacterales; family Roseobacteraceae; genus Loktanella; species Loktanella gaetbuli. The sequence goes on along the minus strand of NZ_JAJATZ010000005.1, from coordinate 207,287 downwards.
GGCGTCGATGTGCAGACGACCCGCGGTATCCAGCATGAACACGTCATACCCGCCAAGGCTGGCCTGCGTTTTCGCGCGCTTGGCGATCTGCACGGGCGTCTCGCCCTTGACGATGGGCAGGGTATCCACGCCGATTTGCGTGCCGAGGATCGCAAGCTGTTCCATGGCCGCAGGGCGGTTGGTGTCGAGCGAGGCCATCAGGACCTTCTTGCCCTCACGATCCTTGAGCCGTTTTGCCAGTTTCGCCGTCGTCGTCGTCTTGCCCGAACCCTGCAGGCCGACCATCAGAATGGGTGCTGGCGGGTTGTCGATCTTGAGCTTGCCGGGATCTTCGTCGCCGGTCAGGACGTGCTGCAATTCGTCGTGGACGATCTTGATGACTTGCTGGCCCGGCGTGATCGACTTGGTCACGGCCTGACCGGTCGCCTTGGCCTCGACCGCCTTGACGAAATCGCGCACGACGGGCAGCGACACATCGGCCTCGAGCAGGGCAACACGCACCTCGCGCATGGCGGTCTTGACGTCGTCCGCGGACAGGGCACCCTGTTTCGTCAGGCGGTCAAAGACGCTTGATAGGCGGTCAGAGAGGTTCTCGAACATGGCTCGTCCTGTCGTCGGTTGCGTTGCCACCCATATGGGGACGAACGCTCAATGCGGTAGCGCCCCCGTGGGCGCAACGCGCTGACGGAGGGCGATCCCCGTTAACCGGGGACCGGAAGGCACAGCTTCCGGGGAATTACGTGCGGATTACGCGGGGACAGTCACAGAGTCAAGCCAGCGGCAGAAAACGCAGGATATCGGCGGCATCGAACCAAACCAGCACGGCGCTGCCTGCGATCAGCGCGAACATGTGCGCGCGCGGCAGCCTGGTGAATAGGGTCAGCGTCGTGGTGCCGACGATGACCGTTGCCAGCAGGCCCAGTGCCGCGATCCCCTGAAACCCCGGCACCCATAGCCCGATGGCGCAGATCGTTTCCACGCTGCCGGTGATGGGACGCGGCCATTGTCCGAAACCAAGCGCGTCGTAGATTTTGACGTCTTCCTTGCCGCCGAAAATCTTGCGCAGACCGAAATAGAGAAACGCGACGGTCAGTGCGATCCGCAGGATCAGGATCAGTATCGTCATGAACGGCCCCTTGTGACGGCGTCGGACAGGAATGCGCCGATCTGGGCCACGCTGCGACCTGCTTCGACGGTGCGCCCGACATTCAGGTGCCAGACATGATACAGACCCGCCTCCTTGGTCAATGTGACATCCACGCCCTGATGGCGCAGCCGGTCGGCCATCAGGCAGGCATCGTCGTGCAGCACCTCGCCCCGGTCGGTGTGGATCAGAACGGGTGGTCCGCCGGTGAAATCCCCCAGTATGGGCGAGGCATCGGGCTGGGCGGGATCAGCACCGGCCAGATAGGCCGCAACGCCCCGCGCGCCCCAACGGGTCGAAACCAGCGGATCGGTTTTGCGGTTTTTCGCCAGCGACGGGTTTTCCAGTCGCAGGTCCGTGACGGGACACAGCACAGCCACGCCATGCGGCAACACCAGCCCCTTGGCGATGATCCGCTGCAAGAGTGCCAGCGCCAGATTGCCGCCCGCGCTGTCCCCCGCCAATGTCAGCGGTCCCGCGTCCGGATCATCAGACAACGCGCGCCAGGCCGCCTCTGCGTCATCAAGTGCGGCCGGAAACGGATGTTCCGGCGCCAACCGGTAATCGAGGAATACACCGCGCGTGCCCGCCGCCTGCGCCAGCCGCGCGACCAGATGCCTGTAGCCCCGCAGATTGCCGATCACGAAGGCGCCGCCGTGCAGATACAGCGTCGTGCCGTTCGGTGTCGGTGCATCCGTGCCGCATATCATGCCGGGTCTGCCGTTCAGGTCGATTGCCTTCAGGCGCAGACCCGGCGGTGTCTTGTTGCCGATCACGGCATTCACGGTGAACAGGACGCGCAGCACGCCCGTGTGTCGCACGAGTGCGAGGATCGGCTTTTGCACGGTCCATGCGTGCAGCCGCATCAGGCGGTGGGTCAACGAAGTCATGTCCTACAGTGGGGTGTTCCGTCAGTCCCGGTCAAGCGATGCAGGTCATTGACGATTGCGCTATGGGGTAAAATAACCGACCTTGGCCCAGAACGGGCCTGAACCAGAGAGAGCGCAAGACATGGACAGCTGGGACGAAATCCGCACGGCCTTTCAGGTGGCGCGGGCGGGGACGGTCAGCGGGGCCGCCGAACAACTGGGCGTGCATCATGCGACGGTCATCCGACATATCGACTCGCTTGAGGGACGGCTGGGCGTCAAGCTGTTCCAGCGCCATGCACGCGGCTATACGCCGACCGATGCAGGTGTGGATCTGCTGCGCGTGGCGCAGACGACTGATGAACAATTCACCCAGCTGGTCGGGCGCATCAAGGGGCAGGGCGATGGCGTCAGCGGCGAGCTGATCATTACCTCGATCGGCGAGTTGTCGATCATCCTTGCGGGTGTCATTCACGAATTCAACACGGCCTATCCTGAAATCCGCAGCCAGATCCTGACCGACGAACGCATCTTTCGGCTGGAATACGGCGAGGCACATGTTGCCGTGCGGGCAGGCGCGCGACCGGCAGAACCCGACAACGTGGTCCAACCCTTGATGCAGCTCCGGCCCGTGCTGGTCGCATCAGAGGATTACCTCGCCCGGATGGGACCGGTCGAATCCGAAGCGGACCTGGCGCGGCACGAATTCGTCACGCATATGGACGGGGTCAATCGTGCGCCCTTCTACCGCTGGCTGTCCGAACGTGTGCCCGACGAAAGGCGGCGCATCCAGACGACGGACGCCCGTGTGCTGCGCGAGGCCATTCTGGCCGGGGCCGGTATCGGTTTCATGTCGCGACTGGATCTGCTGAGCTATCCGAAACTGGTCCCCGTGATCGAAAGCCCGGAAGAATGGTCCGTGGATGTCTGGATCGTCACCCACGTCGATCTGCACCGCAGCAAGAAGGTGCAGACCTTTGTCGCCTTTCTCAAGGATTGGGTCAAAAAGGCCGAACTGTGATGTTCAAACCCCGGTCCGCCGACAGGGCGGGTCATCTGGCAATGCTGACCTTCTCGGCGCTGGTTGCGGGCAGCTTTGCGCTTGGCAGCCGTGCTGCAAACGAAATCGACCCCGTGGTCATGACGGCTGCCCGGTTCTGGTTGGCTGCCGTATTGCTGGCCGTGGCCGCGGTGGCGACCGGGCAGGTGAACCGCAGGGCATTTCAGGCACCATGGCGCTATTTCGCGTTGGCGGCCCTGATGGGCATCTATTTCGCCACAATGTTCGAAGGGCTGAAAACCGCGCCGCCGGTCAGCACCTCGGCGGTCTTTACCCTGACACCGATCATGGCGGCCGGTTTCGGCTGGCTGTTGTTGCGGCAACGTCTGACGGCGCGGATGGCGCTGGCGCTGGCCATCGGCGGGATCGGGGCGCTGTGGGTCATCTTTCGCGCTGATCTGGCCGCGCTGCGTGCGCTGGATGTGGGACGGGGCGAGGCGATATTCTTTGTCGGATGTATCGCGCATGCGTTCTACACGCCCTGCGTGGCGCTGCTGAAACGGGGTGAGGGCACGCTGGTATTTGCCTGTGGCACCTTGCTGGCCGGAGCGCTGCTGCTGACGGTCTATGCCTGGGACGCAATCGTGGCGACGCCCTGGACCAGTCTGCCGGGTATCGTCTGGATCACGCTGGCCTATGTGGCCATCGCTGCGTCTGCCGCGACCTTTGCGCTGTTGCAGTTCGCCGCAACCCGCCTGCCAAGCGCCAAGGTCATGGCCTACACCTATCTGACGCCCAGCTGGGTCATCTGCTGGCAGCTGGCGCTGGGGGCCGTGCCGCCGCGACCGTTGATCCTGGTCGGGATTGCGCTGACCATTCTGGCACTGTTCCTGCTGCTGCGCGATGACGGCCCGGAAAAACACGGGGGCTGATCGGAACAAAATGTCGCACCGGGGCGTTCGCTCACGAATAGTTCAAGTAGGATAAAAAAATGCGTAATATCATCTATCTCGTGGGTCTCGTGGTCATCGTCGTCGCGATCGTGCAGTTCGTTCTGTAACGCACACGACAGGTTAACCAGTTATCAGCCGCCGCCCGGATCACGGGTTGGCGGTTTTTTCCTGTTCCAACTGGCCCAACAGAAACCCTTCGAACGCATCCAGGTCCAGCGGGCCCAACATGCCAAAGGCCTGCATCCAGACCGCCGCAGCATGCAGCGCATCGGGTTCCAGTTTGCACCATTTCACGCGGCCGCGTTTTTCCTGTGACACCAGACCGGCGGCTGTCAGCACGCCAAGGTGCTTTGACACTGCCGCCAGTGACATCTCGAACGGCTCTGCCACGTCCGTGACGGCCATGTCATCCTCCAGCAACATGGACAGGATCGCCCGGCGGGTCGGGTCGGCAAGTGCTGCAAAGGTTGTGTCCAGATTTGCGGTCATGCAAATCCGATACGCCGATGCCCGCGCTATCGTCAACCGAATGGTTGAATGACAAACGGGGGCGCGATGCATTGGATTTCGGCGAATTGCTGTCTGTGTGTATTGAATATATCCATACAAATCAATTTGTTGGCGTAAAATTTGCCTCGCTTGACTCCTTTTCGTTCGCGCCATAGACCCTCACGGGAACGAACGGGATAGATCCACGTGACACCGAACACGGACCATCCAGATCCGTCCGAGCGTCTGAAGGCGCTGGAACAGAAACTGGCGGCCCGCAAGGTGACGCAACCGGTGAAATCCCATAGTGAAAGCCATCACGGTCAAGCGCAGCTTGCATGGCGGATGGTGATCGAACTTGTGGCCGGTCTTGGGATCGGTTTCGGCATCGGATACAGCCTGGATCTCTTCTTTGGGACCATGCCGATATTTCTGGTGCTGTTCATTTTCTTTGGCTTCGCAGCCGGTGTGAACACCATGATGCGGTCAGCCAAGGAAATGCAGGCGAAACAGCAGGCGGAACAATCCGCCGATGACGAGGGTGAAACACGTGGCGACTGAAACTGCTTACGACGGTGCCGAAGAAACTGGCGGTCTGGTTTTTCACCCGCTGGACCAGTTCATTGTCAAACCGCTGTTCGGTGACGGCCCCGTGCATTGGTACACGCCCACGAACGTGACCCTGTGGCTTGCCATTGCAGTGCTGTGCATCGCTGCACTGTTCATCTGGGGCACGCGCAGCCGGTCCACGATCCCCGGTCGCGGCCAGTCCATCGCCGAACTGATGTATGGCTTTACCCACAAGATGGTCGAGGACATCACCGGCAAGGAGGGGCTGAAGTATTTCCCCTATATCATGACGCTGTTCATGTTCATCCTGTTCGCCAACTACCTCGGCCTGATCCCGATGTCGTTCTCGACGACCAGCCATATCGCGGCGACCGCGGTGCTGGGTTTCGGCGTGTTTTTCGCAGTCACCATCCTTGGTTTCGTGCTGAACGGTCCGTCGTTCCTGAAATTGTTCTGGATGTCAGAGGCACCGCTGTTCCTGCGTCCCATCATCGCCGTGATCGAAATCATTTCGTACTTCGTCCGTCCGGTCAGCCACTCGGTCCGTCTGGCAGGCAACATCACCGCCGGTCACGCCGTGATCAAGGTGTTCGCAGCCTTTGCCGCACTGGCGGCCGTCAGCCCGCTGTCCGTTCTGGCCATCACGGCGATCTACGGTCTGGAAATCCTCGTCTGCGGCATCCAGGCCTACGTCTTTACCATTCTGACCTGTGTCTACCTCAAGGATGCGCTGCATCCGGCCCACTAACGGGCAGGTCCACGGGTAAGTCTACGAACCATCAACGCAATTCCATCGTAAGGAGAAAAGATTATGGAAGGCGATATCGCAAACATGGGCCAATTCCTGGGTGCTGGCTTGGCTGGCGTCGGTACGGGTCTGGCTGCTCTGGGTGTTGGCAACGTGGCAGGTAACTACCTGGCCGGCGCACTGCGCAACCCCTCCGCCGCTGCGTCGCAGACCGCGACACTCTTCATCGGCCTGGCATTCGCAGAAGCTCTCGGGATCTTTTCGTTCCTGATCGCACTTCTGCTGATGTTCGCAGTCTAAGACGACCGCAAATCATCCTTACGGCTGGCCGGGGCGCAATCGCGGCCCGGCCGGTAGAACCTAAGGTATCCGGGGGGCCTGATGGCAACTGAAACAGTCGCAACCGAAGTGAACGCTGGCATGCCCCAGCTGAACTTTGAAACATTCCCCAACCAGATTTTCTGGCTGTTGGTCGCGCTTGTCGTGATCTATCTGATGCTGTCGCGCGTGGCCTTGCCGCGCATCTCGGCTATTCTGGCTGAACGGTCCGGCACGATCTCGAATGATCTTGCCGCAGCCGAAGACCTGAAAAATCAGGCCGCCGCCGCAGAAAAATCATACGAAAAGGCGCTTGCCGACGCACGCAGCGAAAGCAACCGTATCGCGGACGAAGCCCGTGCCGAGGCCCAGAAGGACCTTGACGCTGCACTGGCCGAAGCCGACGCCAAGATTTCCGCCCAGACCGCCGAGGCCGAAGCCGCCATCGCCGAGATCCGGGCAAACGCCACGCAAAACGTGGGTGAGGTCGCGCGCGACGTGGCGCAGGCACTGGTGTCCACCATGGGCGTGGACGTCAACGCGGATGCCATCAACGAAGCCGTCACCGCGCGGATGAAAGGTTAAGTCATGCGTCATATCCTGATCGCCGTCCTCGCCCTGTCCGCAACACCGGCACTCGCTGCAGGCGATGTGTTCTTTTCGCTGGCGAACACCGATTTTGTCGTGACGCTCGGCTTCTTGCTGTTCATCGCGATCCTTCTGTATTTCAAGGTGCCGGGCAAAGTAACCGAGATGCTGGACAGCCGCGCTGTCGGCATCCAGTCCGACCTCGACGAGGCCCGCGCTCTGCGTGAAGAAGCGCAGACTCTGCTTGCATCCTACGAGCGCAAGCAGAAAGAAGTGCAGGAACAGGCTGACCGGATCGTTGCGAATGCGCGCCAAGAGGCAGAACGCTCTGCCGAGGCCGCAAAAGCCGAAATCGCATCCAACATTGACCGCCGTCTGGCCGGTGCGGAAGAGCAGCTTGCCGCAGCCCGTGCCGCCGCAATCCGCGATGTGCGCGATCAGGCGATCATGGTCGCTGTCGCAGCGTCCAAGGACGTGATTGCCAAGAACATGGACGCCAAGCGCACCAACGCCCTGATCGACGAGAGCATCGACACCGTCAAAGCCAAGATGCACTGACGCGATCAATATTGCAGAATGAAAAAACCCGGCGCTGTGCGCCGGGTTTTTTGTTTGTCGATTTTCCGTCTGGCCAGTGACCGCCAACCGAAACGGTTGGCGGTTTTCTGACAAAAGCCGCTTAGTTCGGAGTGATGACGATCTCGACCCGGCGGTTCTGCTGACGCCCCTCGGGCGAATTGTTCGTCGCAATCGGCTGATCCTCGCCACGGCCGATCGAACGGATCCGCGACGGTGCAACCCCTGCGTTGATCAGCACGCTGCTGACGGCCTGCGCGCGGCGCTGCGACAGGTCAAAGTTGAATGCGGCTTCGCCGACGTTGTCGGTGTGACCGATCACGTTCACGGTCGAATTCGGATAGGACTGCAGGTTCCGGGCAAGTGCTGTCAGGTCGCCCTGTGCCGCACCGGAAACTGCGGTCGAGTTGGTTGCGAACAGGATGTCCTGCGGCAGGGTCACGGTCAGGTTGTTGCCATTGTTGACGATGCCGACGTTGTTGCCCAACTCGCGGCGCAGTTCTTCTTCCTGGCGGTCCAGCAGCGTGCCGATACCAGCGCCAGCAGCCGCGCCAAGTGCAGCACCTGCGAGGGCATTCTGACGCCGCTCGGTTGCATCATCCCCTGCCAAAAGGCCGGCGACGGCACCAGCACCTGCGCCGATCATCGCGGCGTTGCGGGCATTCTGGTTGTCGTTCGGGCCGCCAGTGCCGGCACAGCCAGCTGCCAGCAGCAAGGCTGCGGACGCGGCGGTCATGTTCAAACGTGAAAAAGTCATAGCGTGTTTCCTTCATGCGAATCCCCGACGTTCGGGCATTCAAGATACCTCGCTATATGGCGCAACCGTCGCCGCTATCAAATAGCGGGGGCGAAATTGCGTTTTTCAGGCGGATATCGCGTCAGCCCGCGCGCCTTCGACGGCCAGCAGGGCACGTTTGACCGGCAGCCCCCAGTGATAGCCGCCCAAGCCACCCGATTTGCGCAGCGCCCGGTGGCAGGGAATCAGCAGGCTGACCGGGTTGCGGCCGACAGCCGTGCCGACGGCCCGCACAGCCTTGGGATGGCCAATGCTGCTGGCGATTTCGGAATAGGTCGTGACATGCCCCGAGGGGATTCGCAGCAACGCTTCCCAGACCTTGATCTGAAACGGTGCGCCGATCATGTGCAGACGCGCGTCCCCGCGTGTGGTCAGTGCAGCGGTCGTCCACGCCGCGATGGTGGCTGCGTCCTCGACATAGTGTGCGGTGGGCCAGCGCGAGGTCAGGTCATCCATGGCGGCCTCTCGACCACTTTCCGCGGCAAACGCCAGACCGCACAATCCCCTGTCCGTCGCCATCGACAGGACGGGCCCGAACGCACTGTCGAACCACCCCCAGCGGATCGTCAGCCCCGCGCCGCCACGGGCGAAATCGCCGGGGGTCATCGCCTCCCAGCGCACGAACAGGTCGTGCAGGCGACTGGTGCCGGACAGGCCGACCTCTGCCGCTGTTTCCAACGTGGTGAACCTGTCGCGCAGCAAGTGCCGCGCATGATCCAGCGTCAGGTATTGATGATACCGCTTGGGCGACACCCCGACCCACGCGGAAAAAAGCCGTTGGAAATGGGCGGGGCTCATGTCCAGCGCATGGGCGATATCGGCCAGCGATGCCGCCTCGCCCTGCCGTGCGTCGATCTCTGTGATCGCGCGGGCCATGACGTGATAATGATAGCTTTGTGTGCGTTCCATGATCCCAATCTACGGCGCTGCAACATGTCGCGCGACCCGGAACTTGCGCAACTTGCGCAGGCCCCGCCGTCGGGGCATCAAGGGCCATGGCAAAGCAACTCGACTACAACACGATCCGCGAGATTTTTCGCCGGTTTCACGCAGTGGATCCCGAACCCAAGGGCGAGCTGGACCACACAAACGCCTATACGCTGGTGGTGGCCGTGGCGCTGTCTGCACAGGCAACCGACAAGGGCGTGAACAAGGCGACCCGCGATTTGTTCGCCGTCGCCGATACCCCGCAAAAGATGCTGGATCTGGGGCTGGACGGCGTGATGGAACACATCAAGACCATCGGTCTGTTCCGGCAAAAGGCCAAGAACGTCATCAAGCTCAGTCAGATCCTCGTCGACGAATATGGCGGAGAGGTTCCCAATTCACGCGCGGCCCTGCAATCACTGCCGGGTGTGGGGCGCAAAACCGCGAATGTCGTTCTGAACATGTGGTGGAGCTATCCCGCCCAGGCCGTCGACACCCATATCTTTCGCATCGGAAACCGCACGGGCATCGCACCGGGCAAGGATGTGGATGTCGTCGAACGCCGGATCGAGGATCACATACCCGCCGATTACCAGCTGCATGCCCATCACTGGATGATCCTGCACGGACGCTACGTCTGTGTCGCGCGCAAACCCAAATGCGCGACCTGCATCATTCGTGATCTATGCCTGTTCGAGGACAAGACCCTCTAGCTGACGGCGCGCAGCCACAGCGCGTCCAGCGCGTCGATCTGCGCGGGATCGAACCGGTATTCTTGTTTCCAGTATTTGCCGCTGGGCACCACGTAGTCCAGCCGCGCCTCCATCGCATCGGCTTGTGCGGCCAGACCGGCATCAAACGGGGCAGGGGCTGCGGGCAATGCATCTGGTGTGGCTCGGGGAAATATCAGCACGCTGTCCTCCCCCGTGACGGTTACACAGGTGCAACCTTGCCGCGCTGCGTGCACATGTAACCGGGCCGATTTCGCAGGCAACGACCGCAGCGTCACGTCCGGCCGCAGCGGATCGGCGGTGCCGGTCCCATAGAAATGCGTGGCCCCGCTGGCCGGATAGACCATGTTGCAACCGGCAAATGCCATCAAGCTGGGACGCAAGGCCCCCAACGCCCAATACCCGGCGGTAAACGCCATGGTCCCACCAGCATAAACGAAACCGCCATAGGTGTTCTGGACCGGGACATAATCGTCAGCCTGAACACTCTGCTGATCGTGCTGCATGTCGCGCGGACGCCGGTCTACGGGGAAATCGGTGGGAAAGATATGAACGTCCCAATCGTCACGCACGCGCCATGCGTTGTTGATCGCCACGATCACATCGAACGGCGCGCGCGCCCAATCAGCTGCTTCGGCCACATCAGGGCCGGACCCCAGGATCAACACACGGGTCATGGCGGGCGGTCCTGTCTTCTTCTGGTCAAAAATATCCTGGGGGGTGCCGCTTGCGGCACGGGGGCAACGCCCCCTCTAGTCGCCCAACTTGGCGTGGACCTCACGCAAATCAATGTCAGCCACAGGCATCTTGTTGTCGGGGTTGTCGAAATCGTAACGGAACAGCTGGAAATCCTTTTTGTAGATTTCCCACATCAGATGCATCGACAGGTCGTCAAAGTAGTCGGACACCTTGTGCAGCCGCTTGGGGCCGTGGCCTTCGCTTTCGTTGAAACGGGGGATCGCTGCCAGATCGACGGGGTGGCGTGTCTCGATCCTGGACAGCACTTCGGCCATGCCGTCGTTGAACTGTTCGGTCCAGAAAATCTGGTCGTAGGTTCCGCCGTTGTGAATGAAGGTACTGATATGGCCCGACATGGCTGACCAATGAATGTCCGGTTCCATCGGGCGCCGCCAGCGGATGGTGTCACGCGCGAACAGCAGGAACCGGCGGAACGATTTGATCTGGTCGAATTCGAACCCTGTCTCGGGGTCGCCGACCTCGATCCCGTATTTCTGGATCAACAGCGGCACCAGGTTACCGCGATAGCGTTTGCCATTGCGCTGGATGCCGCAAATCTTGTCGAAAAATGATGACAGGATCCGGGTGTAGGGGTTGCGCACGCAGGTAAAGGCATAGGAACGGTGCGATTTGACGTTGTCCGTGATCAGCGGCTGGCTGTCATCCATCGCCCATTTGTGCAGACCGGCCTGCGCGTCATGGATATCGCCGTCAAAGAACGTGCCATGATCCGAATAGAACATGATCTGCCCGATGGTCGAACAGGCGCATTTGGGCACCACGCGGTAGACCATGCTCTCGCTTTCGGTCATCCATGTTCCGGGAAACCCCATGGGTCACTACCTCGTCGGTTTAAGTCTGGGCCTGTATATGATCCAATAATGTCTTATTGGAGGTATCATGACAAAGAAACCCTGTCTTATGGCCGAGTGTTGTTGATATGAGGACACCTTACAACAGTCGTAAACAGGACATTCTCTGACCGATGGCTACCATCGCCTTTATCCTGCTCTGTCACAAGGACCCGGACGCCATCATCCAGCAGGCCCGGCAATTGACGGCCGTGGGTGATTGCATCGCCATTCATTTCGACGCCCGTGCCCCGCGCGCAAGCTTCGACCGGATCCGCACGGCCCTGGCGGGGAATCCCAACGTGACATTCGCCAAGCGGCGACTAAAATGCGGCTGGGGCGAGTGGAGCCTGGTTGACGCGACCCTGTCCGCGGTCGAGGCGGCGGTCGATGCCTTTCCACGTGCCACGCATTTCTACATGGTGTCCGGCGATTGCCTAGCGATCAAATCGGCGGCCTATGCCCACGCCTTTCTGGACCGCAACGACCGCGACTATATCGAAAGCTTTGATTTCTTTGACAGCGACTGGATCAAGACGGGTTTCAAGCAAGAACGTCTGATCTATCGCCACTGGTTCAATGAACGCACGCAGAAGCGGCGGTTCTACTGGAGTTTCTGGACACAGCGCCGTCTGGGCCTGACCCGAAAGGTGCCTGACGATCTGCAAATCATGATCGGCAGCCAATGGTGGTGCCTGAGGCGTCAGACCATCGAAATGATTCTGGATTTCGCACGCCAGCGGCGCGACGTGATGCGGTTCTTTCGGACCACCTGGATTCCGGACGAGACGTTTTTTCAGACACTCGTGCGGCATCTGGTGCCGGGCAAGGAAATCGAGGCGCGCACGCTGACATTCCTGATGTTCACCGACTACGGGATGCCGGTGACATTCTACAACGACCACTTTGATCTGCTGCTCAATCAGGACGCGCTGTTTGCGCGCAAGATCAGCCCCGAGGCCACTGACCTGAAGGCCAGGTTGGGACGGCTTTATGCGTCAGACAGGTCCGATTTCCAGATATCGAACGAAGGACGCAACCTGTTCCGATTCCTGACGGGACGCGGACGGATCGGCCGCAGGTTTGCAGACCGTTTCTGGGAAACAGAGAGCACGCTGGGCCGTGAACGCGAATTGCTGATCATCGCCTGCAAGAAATGGCACGTCGCCAAACGCCTGCTGGCCGCGATAGAACACAACACCAACATTCCCGCCGTGGCCTATCTGTTCAACGAGGAAAACACCGTGATGCCGGATCTGGGCGGCATTCAGGCCAGCCTCGAAAAACGCACACGTCACAGGCGGGCCCTGATGCGGATGCTGTTCGACTATTACGAAAGCGACCGGATGATCATCTGTCTGGACACATCCAACATCGACCTGATGCAGGATTTCTTTTCCGACCGGTCCACAACGCGCCTGCTGGAAATCCAGTGCGAATTTACCGAAGACTATCTGATCGGCCATGCCAAGCGGGTGGGCCTTGCGGGGGATCAGACCCCGCTGGACGCGATCAACCAGATCCTGCCCACGATCAAGCAGGATGTGACATTCGAAAGCGACCGGATCCGGGACGCCAATTTCAGTCATCTCTACCGGATCAGGGAACGGGCGACACCGATCGAGAATGCGCCGGCGCTTGCCAGTTTCCTGAGCGTGTCGGATGAAGTGGCCAAGACGCTGGCGGAAACGCCCTACCTATTCGTTGATTGAGGACAGACATGGAATTCAGCTACGACGACCAGAACATCTTTGCCCGCATTCTGCGCGGTGAAATCCCCAACAAGACCGTGTTCGAGAATGATCACGCGCTGGCATTTCACGATATCGAGCCGCAGGCCCCGGTGCATGTGCTGGTGATCCCCAAGGGGGCCTATGTGTCGCTGGATCATTTCGCGGGTGCGGCCACGCCAGAGGAACAGGCGGGTTTCATGCAGGCCGTGGCAGAGGTCTGCCGGATCACGGGAGTCGATGACGGATTCCGCGCCATTGCCAACACCCGCGCGCATGGTGTGCAGGATGTGCCGCATTTCCACTTGCATATCATCGGTGGCAGACATCTGGGGCGCATGCTGCCCAAATGACGGTCGGCGGCGCTGTTTGACGGGCTGCGCCCGCAAAGGCGCCCCGCCCACCGTCCCGTCAGCGGCTGGACGTCAGCGACAGGAACACGTCCTCGAGGTCGGGTTGTTCCGACGTGACATCGCGGATCGTGACGCCTGCATTGCGCACCGTGTCGATGATCTGACCGGCAGGCGTTTTGCTGGATTGATAGGTAAAGGCCAGCGTGCCGTTCGCACGCTTTTCCCCCGTCACACCATCCGGCAGTGCGGGCAGGTCCGGATGGTCCGCGTCCGGCGTGATCACCAGCGTTTTCTGGTCCAGCGTGCCCAGCAGGTTCGCTGTGGTGTCGCGCACGATCATCTCACCGTGGTTGATGATGGCGATTTCGTCGCACATCGCCTCGGCTTCTTCGAGGTAATGGGTCGTCAGGATGATGGTCATGCCCTGTTCGTTCAACTGCCGCACGTTCTGCCACAACAGGTTGCGCAGCTCGATATCGACGCCGGCGGTGGGTTCGTCCAGCACAAGAATCTGCGGCGAATGCACCAGCGCCTTGCCCAGCAAGAGCCGCCGCCGCATACCACCCGACAAGGACCGGGCATAGGCGTCGGCCTTGTCGGACAGGCCGATCAGATCCAGAATTTCGTCCGTGCGGCGCTGCGATCTGGGCACACCGTATAGGCCCGCTTGCACATCCAGCGACCCGCGCGGGGTGAAAAACGGGTCAAGGTTGGGTTCCTGCGGCATGATCCCGATTGACGCTCGCGACTGGCGCGCGTTCACGTCCTGATCGAATCCCCAGATTTTCACCGTGCCTTCGGTTTTCAGGACCAGACCGGCCAGAATGTTGATCAGTGTGGATTTGCCGGCACCGTTCGGACCCAGCAGGCCAAAGATTGACCCCCGCGGAATGGTCAGGTCGATGCCTTTCAGCGCGTCCTTGGCCGCACTGCGCCCTGTGGCGGCATAGGTTTTCCTGAGTCCGGAAATTTCGATGGCATTGTCTGACATGGGTCTTTCACCCTTTGCTGGGCTGGGATAGGTTCGGGGCGATATAAGGCGGGCAGGTCCCGCGACAACGCACAGGCCAGTCCATGACACGTCCCGCACCGGAAACCAAGATCGTCGACCAATGGCGCATTGCATGCGATGGCAGCGGCCCGGGCCTGGGTCATCCGCGGGTCTGGCTGGCGATTCCGCATGACAAAGGCTGGGTCGAATGCGGCTATTGTGACGCGCGGTTCATCCACGAAGAGTTCAAGGACAAGGTCTGATGGCCTTTGGCAAAGGCTGCCACCTGCACCTGATCGACGGCTCTGCGTTCATCTTTCGCGCATATCACGCACTGCCACCGCTGACGCGCGCCTCTGATGGGTTGCCTGTCGGTGCCGTGTCCGGTTTCGTGAACATGCTGCAACGCTACATCGAGGGGAACACCGGCCCGGATGCGGCGACCCATGTGGCGGTGATTTTCGACAAGGGCAGCCACACGTTCCGCAACGACATGTATGATCAATACAAGGCGAACCGTGACGCCATGCCAGAGGATCTGCGCCCGCAGATCCCGCTGACCCGTGATGCCACCCGCGCGTTCAACATCGCCTGCGAGGAAATCGAAGGGTTCGAGGCCGACGACATCATCGCGACCCTTGCACATCAGGCCCGCGATGCGGGCGGGCGGGTGACCATCCTGTCGTCGGACAAGGACCTGATGCAGCTGGTCGGTGACGGTGTCGAAATGCTCGACCCGATGAAAAACAAACGCATCGACAGCGACGGCGTGGTGGAAAAATTCGGCGTCGGTCCGAACCGCGTGGTCGATGTGCAGGCGCTGGCCGGCGATTCGGTCGATAACGTGCCCGGTGCACCGGGCATCGGCATCAAGACTGCCGCCTTGCTGATCAATGAATACGGCGATCTGGAAAGCCTTCTGGACCGCGCCGAAGAGATCAAGCAACCCAAGCGGCGCCAGACGCTGATCGACCACCGGGCCCAGATCGAGTTGTCCAAACGCCTTGTGCAGCTCGATTGCGACATGGACCTGCCGTTCACGCTGGACAGCCTCGAAATCCGTGATCCTGATCCCGACACACTCCTGGGGTTCCTCGCACAGATGGAATTCCGCACTGTCACGAAACGCATCGCTGCTTCACTGGGACAAGAGGCCCCCGCGATCGAGGTCGAGACCCCGAAGGACGTGGCCCAGCCTGACGATCAGCCGTTTGATGCGGAGGCCTATGAATGTGTGCGCGACATGGATGCGCTGCAGGTCTGGATCGACCGGATCTATGAACACGGTCATGTCGCGGTGGACACCGAAACCACCGGGCTGAATGAAATGCGCGCCGATCTCGTCGGCATCAGCCTTTGCGTGACGCCAGGTCAGGCCTGCTATATTCCATTGGCGCACAAGGCCGCGACGCAGGACGACCTGTTCGGGTCCGATGCGCGGGCCGAAGGTCAGATGGACATGGATGCCTGTCTGGCGGCCCTGAAACCGATGCTCGAGGATGATAGCATCCTCAAGATCGGTCAGAACATGAAATACGACGCCAAGGTCTTTGCCCTGTTGGGGATCGACGTGGCCCCGATCGACGACACGATGCTGCTGTCCTATGCCATGCACGCGGGACTGCATAATCACGGGATGGACGTGCTGTCCGAACGCTATCTGGGGCATATCCCGATTCCGATCAAACCATTGCTGGGCACCGGCAAATCCGCGATCACATTCGACCGCGTCGGCATCGACGAGGCGGTGAAATACGCGGCAGAGGATGCGGACATCACTCTGCGCCTGTGGCAACACCTCAAACCGCAGCTGCATGTGAACAAGGTCACCACGGTCTATGAAACGCTGGAGCGCCCGCTGGTGCCGGTGCTGGCGCAGATGGAAATGGCAGGCGTCAAGGTCGACCGCGATACGCTGTCGCGCATGTCCAACGCATTCAGCCAGAAAATGGCCGGGCTGGAGGACGAAATCCAGACCCTTGCAGGGCGCAAGTTCAATGTCGGCTCACCCAAACAATTGGGCGAGGTGATGTTCGACGAAATGGGTCTGTCGCTGCCCGACGGGAAAACCCCGGCCAAGGGCAAGACGGGGGCCTATTCCACGGGGGCTGACGTTCTCGAGGATCTGGCGACGCTGCACGACCTGCCGCGCCTCATCCTGGACTGGCGGCAACTGTCGAAACTGAAATCGACCTATACCGACGCGCTACAGGACCACATCCACCCCGATACGGGCCGGGTGCATACATCCTATTCCATCGCGGGTGCCAACACCGGGCGTCTGGCATCCACTGATCCGAACCTGCAAAACATACCGGTCCGCAGCGAAGAAGGCCGCCGCATCCGCGAGGCCTTCATTGCAGAGGACGGCAAGGTCCTGGTCAGCCTCGACTATTCCCAGATCGAGCTGCGAATCCTAGCCCATGTCGCTGGCATCGAAGAGCTGAAACAGGCCTTTCGCGGCGGCGTCGACATCCACGCGCTGACCGCGTCCGAAATGTTCAACGTGCCCCTGGACGAGATGACACCAGAGGTGCGCCGACAGGCCAAGGCGATCAACTTTGGCGTGATTTACGGCATTAGCGGATTTGGTCTTGCGCGTAATCTGCGCATCCCGCGGGCCGAGGCACAGGGTTTCATCGACCGCTATTTTGAACGTTTCCCGGGCATCCGCGCCTATATGGACGACACTGTGAAATTTGCCAAGGATCACGGCTACGTCCGGACATTGTTCGGTCGGCGTATCAACACGCCCGAAATCAATGCAAAGGGGCCGCAGGCCGGCTTTGCAAAACGCGCCGCGATCAACGCGCCGATTCAGGGGACCGCCGCCGACGTCATCCGTCGCGCCATGATCCGTATGCCCGATGCGATCAAGGACTTGCCTGCCAAAATGCTGTTGCAGGTCCACGACGAATTGCTGTTCGAGGTGGATGAAAATGCCGCCGACGCGCTGATCGAAACGGCGCGCGAGGTCATGGAAAATGCGGCCGACCCTGCCGTGCATCTGGACGTCAAACTGTCAGTCGACGGCGGCAAGGGCCTGACCTGGTCCGAAGCGCATTAACTGGACTAATTTGCCAGCGCACTAGGTCAAATAAGATCACAAATGCCGGAGGCCGCGATGAGCGAGACTGCAAGCGACGAAAAAAACCTGCCAAGCCTCGGGCTTGCGCTATTACCCGTTGTCCTGACACTGGGCCTTCTGGCCTTGCAACTGTTCTACTATGGCGACTTTACACCGCATATTCCGCTCATTTTGGGTCTCGCGATCACGGCCCTTTTGGGCAAGTTGCGCGGACAGGGCTGGCCGGACATCCGCGAGGGCGTTTTTCACGTCATTCACGTCTCTATGCCGTCGGTGGCCGTCTTGATCATCGTCGGCATGATCATTGGTGTCTGGATCGCGTCGGGCACGGTGCCGACGTTGATTTATTACGGTCTGACACTCCTTAACCCGTCGATCTTCCTCGCTGCGGCGATGATCCTGTGTGCCGTGGTCTCTGTATCGCTGGGCACCAGTTGGGGCACTGTCGGCACCATCGGTCTGGCACTGATGGGCATCGGTGCCGGGTTCGAGGTGCCTGTCTATTGGACGGCCGGGGCGGTCGTGTCAGGCGCGTTTTTCGGGGACAAAATTTCTCCACTCTCTGATACGACAAACCTGGCACCTGCCGTGACAGGGGTCACGGTTTTTGATCATATCCAAAACATGCTGCCCACGACCGTGCCTGCGATGCTGATCGCACTCGTAATCTATATCGGGGCGGGATTTCTGCTGATGGGCGATGGCCAGACGTCTTTTGACGCGATCGATGCCATTACCGGCGGTCTCCAGAATGAATTCAGCATCGGCATCGTGCCGCTGCTGCCCGCGCTGATCGTCATCGGACTGGCGCTGACCAAACAACCGCCCCTGCCGTCGCTGTTTTCGGGTGTACTGGCCGGCGGTCTTGTCGCCATTTTCTGGCAGGGTGAGGGGCTTCATGACGTCTTTACCTACGCACAGTCAGGTTTCTCTATCGATACCGGTGTGTCGGACATTGATAGCCTGCTGAACTCTGGCGGGATTCAGTCGATGATGTGGACGATTTCACTGATCCTCATCGCGCTGGGCTTTGGCGGTGCGCTGGAACGCACCGGCTGTCTGGAATCGATCATCAATTCCATCGTCAAACGCGTCAGCAACTTTGGTGCCGTGCAGACCAGCGCCATCGCCACCAGCTTTGCCACGAACGTGGTCGCGGGCGACCCATACATCAGCATCGCGCTGCCGGGTCGGATGTATGCGCCGCTCTATCGCGGGATCGGCTATTCGACGCTGAACCTGTCGCGCGCGGTCGAAGAGGGTGGCACGATGATGTCGCCGCTGATCCCTTGGAATGCGGGTGGTGCATTTGTCATCACGGCGCTTGGTTTGGGTATCATGGACGGCAACATGCAAAACCTGCTGTATATCCCGCTCGCCTTTGCCTGCTGGATGGCACCCATTATCGGCATCTTCTACGCGCTGACGGGGCTGTTCTCACCCAAGGCGACGGATGAGGAACGCCAGACGTGGAAGGAACAGAACGAAGACGTCAAGGACATGAGCGGCCACGCGCTGACGTCCTGATCGATATGTGGGCGGCGGCGGAACTACCGTTGCCGCCCACGCGTTTCGTCACTGAATTTCATACGCAAGGAGATCGTGATGAGTGACGCAAAAGCAGACTTTTGGGACCGGGTCGATGATGTGCAGGCCGGCATGCTGGGCCTGACAGAAAACGGTAAACTGGTGCCCATGTCCCCGACACTGCGCAAGGATCGCGACGGCAAGATCTGGTTCATCGCTGCCGCTGGCGAAGAGTTGGTGAAAAATACGACCAGTGCAAACCAGCCCGCCCGTTTCGTGATCGCCGATGCGAAATCCGGCCTGTATGCCAATATCGAGGGCAAGCTGGAGCAGGTTCAGGACGCCGCCATTCTGGACGAGCTCTGGTCATTCGTAGCCGCCGCATGGTTCGAAGACGGCAAGGAAGACGAAGATGTGCGTCTGCTCTGCCTGACCCCAACGATCGCAGGTTGCTGGTTCAGCACAACAAATCCGCTCAAATTCTTTTACGAGATCGGCAAGGCGAACGTCACGGGCGCAGAACCCGACCAAGGCTATCAGGCCGATCTGACGTTCTAAGACGGGCAAGTCGAGACACAAAAAAGGCGGGCCGCAATGGCCCGCCTTTCCTCATCCACGGTCAGTGATTAATTGACCGATTTTGCATCCAGCACGTCAGCATCGCGCGGGGCGGTTGTCTCAATTGCAATGCGGCGCGGCTTCAGCGCCTCTGGCACTTCACGCACCAGATCGATGTGCAGCATGCCATCCACATGGCTGGCACCCGTCACACGGACATGGTCGGCCAGATGAAATCGGCGATCAAAAGCGCGGGTTGCAATGCCCCGGTGCAGATATTTGCGCGACTTGTCGTCATCAGCCTTGCGGCCGGTCACGACCAGATTGCGATCGTTGACCTCGATCGACAGGTCGCGGTCCGAAAATCCGGCAACCGCGATGGAAATGCGCCACGCGTCGTCGTCGGTCTTTTCGATATTGTAGGGGGGATAGGTCTGACTGCCCACGTCAGAGGCAAGCGCCCGATCCATCAGTTCCGCGATCTGGTCAAAGCCGACGGTCGCGCGATACAGGGGGGTAAGGTCGAAATTTCGCATGTCAGGTCATCCTTTTGTGCAAGCGATAACGATGTCTGGCCGCCCCGTGCGGGCCCGGCCATTGGTTTGTGCCACGACCCTGATAGGCATCGTGGTGCATCACATTTGGGAAACAGATGCCCCGCGTTCAAGAGTGCGGGCTGTCGAAACGGTCCTCAGGGACGGACGAATTTCGCACCCGTGCCGTCGCGGGTGCCGACACCGATGGTGCGTGCGACCGGCACGGGCAGCGCACCGACCCCGCGCGCATGCGCGTCCAACAGACGCGCAAGCGGGTCCGCCAGCGACGTGCCCAGTGAAACGTCGCGCGCGCCGGAACGCCCCTTGGCCGAGATGACGGATACGATGCGGGGCGTGCCACCGTTCATCCAGAACACTGGCGATCCGCTGGCCCCGAAATCGGCGGAACAGGTCATCACCACGATCCCGCCTTGGCGGTCCAGAACCTCGCAGACCTCTTGCAGGCTGGGCACATTGGCGCGACCGTTGGCATAGGATACCACGCCGACCTGCGCGCCTGTCTGCGGTTCGGTGGCCAGCGTGAACGGCGTCACGCGCCCTTGCCGGATCGGACGGTCCAGTTCCAGCACGGCAATATCGACCGCGACCGCATCATTCTGCGGCCGTTCGGATCGGTGAACGTAGTCGGGGTGAGGGGTGACGCGCAAAACGCCGCGCGTCGCTTCGGCCCGTCCATCGCGCAAGCCTGCCAAAAAGGTGAAACGCTCTGCGGCAATCGGGCTGCCGTCGCTGTCATACAGACAATGCGCCGCTGTCAGGATCAGCTTTTCCTCGATCAACGAGGCCGTGCAGAAACCGCCGCGATCCACGTCCAGCCGGCCGACCGCCTCCCAACCGCGTCCGGTGTCGGATGTTTCCAGCGCCATCAGGCTAGTATCCTGCGCAGACAGCGGTGATGCCAGCAGGGACAGGATCAGGGGCAGGGTCAAGCGCAACGGTCGGTCCTTTCGGTTGCCGGGAATCGTGGCACCCGCGCATGGCGACACTATGACCAGATCAGCGCAGCTTTGGCACCACCGGCGTGGCCGGGTCCCGCAAAAGCGCGGGCGGCTGTGGCCCGCCGGTCGCCCAGTCCAGCAGTTCGACCGTGTGCACGATGGGCGCACCCGCCGCCGTCCCGATCTGCATCATGCAGCCGATGTTGCCCGCCGCCACGATATCGGGCTGCAATGCCGACAGGGTGGCGACCTTGCGCTGCTTGAGTTGCCCCGCGATCTCGGGCTGCATCAGGTTATAGGTCCCCGCCGATCCACAGCACAGGTGACTGTCGGCGGGTTCCAGCACGGTGAAGCCTGCACGTTTCAGCAGTGTCTTGGGGGCCGCCTTGATCTGCTGGCCGTGTTGCAGGGAACAGGCCGCGTGATAGGCGACGCGCAGCCCGGTCCCGGTGGCGGTGGACTGTGCAGGCAGACGTGCCGCATCGGTTCCCGCGATCGCGCCCTTGGCCACGTTCAGGTCCAGATGCGGGCTGTCGGCGGGCAGCAGGTCCAGCAATACCTCGCTTACGTCGCGCGCCAGCGCCGAGACGCGCGCCGCATCCTCTGCCAGCGCATCATTGCGGAACATATGCCCGTAATCCTTGACCGTGGTCCCGCAACCAGAGGTGTTCACGACGATTGCATCCAGATCACCCAATGCGGTCCAGGCGCGGATATTGCGCGCAGCAGAGGCGTGGGATTCATCCTCTTTGCCCATGTGATGCGTCAGCGCCCCGCAACAGCCCTGACCGTCGGCGATCACCACCTCGGCCCCCAGCCGCGTCAGCAGCCGGATCGTCGCGTCATTGATATCGGTGTTCAGTGCCCGTTGGGCACAGCCTGTCATCAAGGCGACACGCATTCGGGGTTCCGCCACGGCAAAGGTCTGCGGATCGTCGTTGCGGCTGACAGGCGGGATCACGTCAGGGGCCATCCGCAACATCGCGCGCAGACGCGGATCAGGCATGAACCGCGCAAAGGGCCGCGCGATCTTGGCCCCCAGCAGCGCCAGTCGGAAACGCCCCGGATAGGGCAGCACCCGCGCAAGGACCCAGCGCAACGCGCGGTCCGACAATGGGCGTTTGTAGTTGGCATTGATATAGGCGCGCGCATGATCGACCAGATGCATGTAGTGCACGCCCGATGGACAGGTGGTCATGCAGGCAAGGCACGACAGGCAGCGGTCGATGTGCTTGACAGTCGTGGCATCGGGGACACGTTCGTTTTCCAGCATGTCCTTGATCAGGTAGATGCGCCCGCGCGGGCTATCCAGTTCATCCCCCAGCACCTGATAGGTCGGACAGGTCGCAGTGCAAAACCCGCAGTGCACGCAGGCGCGCAAGATCTGGTTGGACCGCGCCGTGGCCGGATCAGTCAGCTGCGTGGGGGTAAAGGTCGTCTGCATCAGCCCATCACTCCGGGGTTGAGGATTCCGCGTGGATCGAATTTGGCCCGCAGGCCCGCGCTGATCGCCGCCAGCGGTGCAGGTTGCGGCTGGAACCGGGGCAGGGGGCCAAAGTCGCCCTTGATCCCTGTCGCATGGCCGCCGATGTCGGCGCAGATCGCCTGCGCCTGTGCCAACAGCGCCGCCTGCGCACCGCCCAGCCAGATCAGACCACCGCTCCAGTCCAGTTGCACCCTGTCCACGCCATCCATCCGTGACAGCAACCCTGCCGCTTGCAATGGTCGCACCGACACGCGCACGACAAAGGGACAATCGCCCAAGGCGGTCACGTCGCGCAAATCCGCCCAAGGATCGGCACCGTCATCAAGATGCAGCAAATCGCGCAACTGCGCCGCGCGATAACCGACGCTGTCATCAAATCCTTCGACCCTTACATGGACGCGAAACCCGTCACCGTCCTGCGCAGCGGCGGCACCCGTGACATCATAGGGCGATCCCAGCGCATCCGACAGGATCCTGACAGCCGCCGCCGCATCAGGCACCACCTTGGTCAGTGTCGCGACCCGTTCAGGCAGTGGCAACACCTTCAGCGACACTTCGGTCAGCACGCCCAACGTGCCGTGGCTGCCCGCCAGCAGCTTGACCAGATCATAGCCCGTGACGTTCTTCATCACGCGACCGCCGTTTTTCACCACGGTGCCGGACCCATCGACAAACCGCACGCCCAGCAGATGATCGCGGCACGCGCCTACCTGTATCCGGCGTGGACCCGACGCATTGGTCGCCACCACACCGCCAATGGTTGGCACGCCCGCAGTCCCCAGCAATGTACGATGA
Source organism: Loktanella gaetbuli (assembly GCF_020531945.1). NCBI lineage: Bacteria > Pseudomonadati > Pseudomonadota > Alphaproteobacteria > Rhodobacterales > Roseobacteraceae > Loktanella > Loktanella gaetbuli. The sequence continues at coordinate 183,966 of NZ_JAJATZ010000005.1, read as the reverse complement.
TCCATCGGCTCGAACGCCAGTTGTTGCCGCTCTGCCGCAAGGGCTGTCTCGATCTCGGTCATCGGTGTGCCGGCCTTGGCCACCAGCGTCAGCGCACCGGGTTCATACAGCGTTATCCCCGACAGTCCCGCGACAGGCAGTGTCTCATCGACCCCGCCCTGCGCGCGCGTTCCACCACCGCGCACGGCCACCGGCCCTTTCGCAGCCCGCACAAAATCAGCAACATCATCTTCGGTTTGCAGGGTCATAGGTCTTCTTCTGGTCAGAAATATCCCGGAGGTTTGGAGGCAGCGCCTCCAAGGTGGCCCTCAGGCCGCCCGGTGCGTGGCACTCGCATCAAGGGGAAAAACCTTGGCCGCGTTCAACAGCCACTTGGGGTCAAACACGTCCTTCACGGCCATCTGTGCCGTCAGGTCGGCGGGGGCGAACTGCACCCCCATCAGGTCGCGTTTCTCGATGCCGACGCCGTGCTCTCCGGTCAGACAGCCGCCGACCTCGACACAGAGTTTCAGGATCGCGGCACCCAGTGCCTCGCACAGTTCCAGCTGGCCGGGGGTATTGGCGTCATACAGGATCAACGGATGCATATTGCCATCACCGGCGTGGAACACGTTGGCGACGTCCAGCCCGTATTCTTGCGACAGTGCGCCGATCCGGTCCAGCACGCGCGGCAGTTCCGTGACCGGAATCGTCCCGTCCAGGCACATGTAGTCGTTGATCTGCCCCATCGCGCCGAACGCGGATTTGCGCCCCAGCCAGATGCGGGCGGCCTCGTCCGCATCGCGGGCCTCGCGCACCTCGACCGGGTTATGGCGCTGGGCGATCGCACTGATCAGCCCCAGCTGATGGTCGATCTCGGCGTCCGATCCTTCGACCTCGACGATCAGCAATGCCTCGCAATCGGGATAGCCTGCTTTGGCAAAGGCCTCGCAGGCGACGATGCAGGGGCGGTCCATGAATTCGATCGCGACGGGAAGCACGCCCGCCTTGATGATGTCGGACACGCAGGCCCCCGCGACGGCGTTGCTGTCAAATCCGATCAGCACGGGGCGCGCGCCCTCCGGCTTGGCCAGAATGCGGAGGGTTGCCTCGGTCACGACACCCAGCTGGCCCTCGGATCCGCAGATGACCCCCAGCAGATCCAGTCCGCCCGCATCAAGATGCCCGCCGCCCAGTTCCACGACGGTGCCGTCCATCAACACCAGCGTCACGCCCAGCAGGTTGTTGGTCGTCACCCCGTATTTCAGGCAATGCGCCCCGCCGGAATTCATCGCCACGTTGCCCGCAATCGCGCAGGCCAGCTGGCTGCTGGGGTCTGGCGCGTAGAAAAATCCGTCTTCCGCGACAGCGCCGGTGACGCTCAGGTTCGTGCGGCCCGACTGCACGCGGATGATCCGGTCGGCATAATCGGTTTCCAGTACTGCGTTCAGCCGCGCCACGCCCAGCACAACCGAATCCGCCGTCGGCATGGCACCACCGGCCAGCGATGTGCCGGACCCGCGCGGCACCACGGGCACGTCCATCTCGTGACAGATACGCAGCACGTCCGAAACCTCTGCCGTGGTGGCCGGCAACACCGCAAGCATCGGCGGGCATTTGTAGGCTGACAGCCCGTCGCATTCATAGGCGCGGGTCTCCGCCAGATCGTCGATCACGGCGTCGGCAGGCAAAATGGCGCGCAGGCGCGCGGCAAGCGCAGCCTTCAGCGCCATAATCTTGGCGTCGGGTGTAGGCATGTGCATGATGATCTCCTCTTGGATAAACCCTAAGGCACGACGCACGTCCATGACAAGCGCGCCTGCATCATCTAACCTGCGGCCAACCGCCCCGACACAGGACCGCCCCTTTGCGCATGTTCACGCTTTTGATCCTTGGCCTCGCGACTCCCGCGCTGGCCGACGCCCCTGTCGTCACCGCAGCGCAGGTCGCACGTGACGGACCCGCCTGGCGTTTCGATGTGACCCTGTCCCATCCCGATACGGGCTGGGATCACTATGCCGACGGTTGGCGGGTCGAGGATGCGGATGGCACAATCCTCGGCACCCGAGCGTTGTTGCACCCTCACGTCAACGAACAGCCCTTTACCCGGTCACTTGGCAATGTCGCCGTTCCCACGAATTTGTCAGTGGTCTTTATCCGCACGAAATGCGCGGTCGACGGCTGGTCCACGGATACGGTTTCAGTCGCCCTGCCGGACTAGGTCTTGCGCCGTTTGGTGCCGCGTCCTTCCAGCAGCCAGGCTCCGATCACCAACAGCGCCGCCAGGATCAGGAATGCCCAGGCGGGCAGGATCGGCGCGATGGAAATATCGGCAGTGCGGTAGGCCTCGCGCGGGGTGATTCCCAGCCAGCCGCGTCCCGCAGCCGGGCGACCTACCCGCACGCTGCGAATGTCGATATCGCCGTCAGACACCAGCACCGTGCCGCCGTTGGTGGCGCTGATGGTCTCGTCCAGCACGTCGCCGGTGGCGATGGTCTGCTCGAATTCACGCGGTGCCGCCGGCCCCAGCGCGATCACGGTGTCCAGCGTGCCGTCCGTCAAACGATAAAGCCCGGTTTCCGGTGCGTCCCAGAGGGTCTCGAACCGTCCGGGGCTGACCTCGTCCAGCGTCAGCGTCACCTCTGACCCGTCCGGTCCAGTCACCACGACATCGCCGGGTGTATCTTCCAGCGTGCGCCGGATGATGCGCATGGTCTGGCCAGAGGGTTCGACCCACAGGGATTCTTCTTCCAGCTCAGGCTCTTTCATCATCCAGTGGGCAAGGCGGCGCAACAGTTCGGCCTGCGGACCGCCGCCTTCATACCCACGATCCCACAGCCAGCTCTGATCGCTTGCCAGCAGCGCCACGCGCCCCTCGCCGATCCGGTCCAGCGTCAGCAGCGGGCGGTCGTCCAGCCCGGTCATCAGCACCTCGGCGCCCTCGGGCACGGTGGTATCCACCAGCCGGAACCAACGCCCCCAACCGGGGCCGTCGCTGTCGGTGCCGGGTGACATCGCTTCCAGCCCGGCAGTCACCGGGTGCCGGTCGCCCAGGTCGGTGACCTGCGGCACATAGCCTTCCTCAAAGACCCGCGCCGTCGGCGCACCGGGCAAGACCGTCTGCAAGGGCGAACGAAAGATACTGTCGACGCTGCCGTATTCCGGACCAGAGGACACCAGCACGGCACCGCCCTCGCGCACGTAATTGGCGATGTTTTCCAGATACAGGGACGGCAGGATGCCCCGCCGGCGATAGCGGTCAAAAACGATCAGGTCGAAATCCGCGATCTTCTCCATGAACAATTCGCGCGTGGGAAAGGCGATCAACGACAACTCGTCCACCGGCACGCCGTCCTGCTTTTCCGGCGGGCGCAGAATGGTGAAATGTACCAGATCGACGCTGGCATCCGCCTTGAGCAGGTTGCGCCAGGTGCGTTCACCCGCATGCGGCTCGCCACTGACAAGCAGGACCCGCAACCGGTCGCGGACACCGTTGATCTGGACAACAGCGGCGTTGTTACGATCCGTCAATTCGCCATCCACCGTCGGCGTCTGGAACTGGAGAACATTCATCCCGCCATGCGGCAGGTTGACGGGCAATTCGATGTCGCGCCCGATCGGCACTTCAAAGGGCAACGGCGCGCCACCATCGATGCTGATGTTCAGCGGCACCGACACGACCCCCTGGGGGGCGGCCCCCTGATCTTCGATCCGCACGGTCAGCGTCACGGGTTCGCCCAGAATGGCAAAGGCCGGTGCATTGGCCACGACCAGACGCCGGTCCCAGTCGTCGGGCTGGCCCGTCACCAGCGCGTGCAGCGGCGCGGGCAGCGGCGGGGTGCGGTCCAGGTCGTGCACACGCCCGTCCGTAATCATCAAGATGCCGGCAATGCGGCCCTGGGGCTCTTCGGCCAGTGCTTCGGCCAGTGCGGTCATGGCCTGCGTGCCCGCGTCGCCCTCACCGTCGCCGACGGTCACGATCCGCAGTTCGGTGTTTTCCATACCGGCAATCTCGGCCTGCACATTCGCGATGGCCGCAGCCGTCTGGTCCGGTCTGTCGCTGATCCGCTGGCTCGCACTCTCGTCCACGACCAACATCACGATATCGGCCAGCGGCACCCGGTCCTCTTGGCTAAGTGCGGGGTTCAGCAATGCGCCCAGCAGGGCAAGCCCCGCCAGACCGCGCAACCACCAACCGGGCAACCGCCGCCAGACCGCCAGCAGCACGGCCGCCAGTACCAGCGCGCCGACACCGTAAATCGCCACCATCGGCAACAGTGGATCAAGGACAACGCTCTGCATCAATCCACCCTGCTTCTTCTGGTCAAAAATATCCCCGCCGGAGGCATCCTGCCCTTACAACACATGCGCCAGTTGTTCATTGTCCCAGCCTTTCCAACAGGTTGGGCACATGAACCTGGTCGGATTTATAGTTGCCGGTCAGCACATGCATGATCAGGTTCACGCCAAACCGATAGGCATATTCGCGCTGTGTGTCGCCCGCGCTGCCACGGCCCACGGGGAACATCGGATCACCGAACTGGTCCACGGCCCAGGCCCGTGCCCAGTCGTTGCCACCGATCACGACGGGCGTCACACCGTCGTTGAGGTTGCGAAACGGCATGCCCTCGGCCTGTTCGGCGTCCGGGGGGGCAGCCTCGACCCAGACATCGCGACTGGCGGTGCGACCGGGAAAATCCTGGATCAGGTAGAATGTCCGCGTCAGCACGTGATCGTCCGGGATCGGTTCCAGCGCGGGAATATCCAGCGACATGGCGATGGACTGCAATTGCCGCCCCTCGGGGCTGGATGACCCGAAACGTGCCGTATCCGCGTCGCGGGTGTCGAACAGGATCATCCCGCCGGACCGCAGATAGCGGTTCAACTTGGCGTAGGCCTCGCGCGAGGGGAGCGCCTGGCCGGGTGTCATCGGCCAATAGAGGAACGGAAAGAACGCAAGCTCGTCCGTCTCGATGTTCAGTGCCGTCGGTGCGACAGGCTCGATCGAGGTGCGGCGGAACAGGACGTCGGACAATCCCCGCAATCCGGCCTCCGATACCTCGTCGATCCGCGGATCGCCCGTCGTGACATAGGCCAGGGACACGGCCTGCGTGGCCGTGATGGCAAATTCATCGGCATCCTGTGCGCGCGAATTCTGCGGGGTGGCGATCATCAGTGCCAGCAACACGGCGGCGGCCACATCGGCGCGCGGTCCGCGCAAACGGCCGCCCACAGCCAGCGAGGCGATCACGTCAATCGCCAAGAGCGCGAGTGCCGCAGCGATCAGCCAGCCCTTCAGCGGCAATTCCTGCGAGATATCCAACCCTTCGACGGGGATACGAGGGGGCCACTGCGCCGTGGCCAGCGTTGTATCCGCATCTGCCACATTCACCGCTATCTGCGTTTCGTCAAATGCGTATAACCCCGGCGCCAGATCAGGCCCGACGGTGCCTGCGGCGAGTGCCTCTCCGGGCACACCGGCCTCGGTCGTGGCATCCGTCAACTGGCCAAAGGCGTCAAGCCGTGCCTGCGGCAGCCACACAGTGCCCTCCAGCGCCGCAGCCTCGGGTGTGGCGGGACGCGTCGAAACCGCCAGACGTTCCAGCATCTGTACGAAAAGACCCGACAACGGCAATGACGACCATTCGGCATTTGCCGTGACATGCATCAAGACGACCTGACCTTGTCCCAGCGCCTTGCGCGTGACCAGTGGGGTGCCATCCGCCAGCCCTGCGATCACGCGGTCGGCCAGTGTCGGGTCGGGTTGTGCCACCACCTGCGCCGTCACGCTCACGTCTTGCGGGATGGCGAGGCCGAAAAAGGGTGATCCTTCAGGAAAGGGGGCCAACGCCTTGGGTTCGCCCCAGCTCATGGCACCGCCGATGCTGCGTCCACCTGCCCGCAGCCGCACGGGCAGCAGCGGGTCCTCGGTCATGCGGCCCACGTCGGATGCGGCCAGCCGTGGTCCGGCAAAGCGCAGCAGCAATCCGCCGTTTTCCACCCATGTCGCGATGTCGTCTGCCTCTGATGCAGACAGGTTCGCCACATCGGCCAACACGATCACGTCCGGGTTGGCCAGCAGGACATCCTCCAGCGTGCCGTCGATCAGGTCCGCTGTCGGTTCCAGCGCTTCGCGCAGGTAATACAGCGGCGACAGCAGGTCGAGGCCCTCGGCCTCGCCGCCGCCGGCAATCAGCGCGACCTCGCGGCGGCGCAGGGCGTCGTCGGTCAGCGTCACGGCACCGGCAGACCGCACGCCTGCCACCGCAAACCGCGTGACGCGATTGCGCAGCTCTGCCGGCAGGGACAAAAGTGTTTCGCCCACGCCTTCGCCTGGCGGAATCTCCAGGTTCACAGTGGCAAGGACGCGTTCGGTGCCGGCGGGGTCCAGCCCGATGGCCTGCACCGGCACGCTCAGCGGCAGGCCGACAGGCGTGCGCGCGGCGGACAGCGCGATATTGCCGTCGGCAAATGTGGCAGGCCGCAGTGCTATGGTGGAGCGCGGCGTCTGCACCACGCGTACCGTGCCGCGCGCCTCGAACGCGGCCAGCATGTCGCTGCGTGTGTCACGTGCCAGACTGTCGGACAGCCAAAGGGTGTCAAAGCTGCCGTCCAGCGTCTGCGCAAAGCCCGCAAGAGCCTCTGCGTCAGGTTCCCAAGGCGCGGGTTGCAGGTTGGGCAAGGTCTGCGCCACGGCTTGCGCCGGTTGGAAATCGGGCATTTGTGCGGGCGGTGCGGTCAGCGTCATCACGGCGGCAGGCCTGCCTGACCGGGCTGCGTCGTCCAATGCGATCCGCGCACGGTCGATCCGCGCGGGCCAGTCGCGCGCGTCGGCCCATGTGCCGTCCAAAACCACCAGCAGCGGACCGTCGCCGCCCTGATCGTCCTGGGGGTTCAGAACGGGGCCAGCAAAGCCCAGGATGATCGCGGCAACGGCCAGCAATCGCAGCAGCAGCAGCCACCAGGGCGTACGGTCGGACTGTGCATCCTTGTCGGTCAGTCCCAGCAGAAGAGCGACACCGGGAAACCTGCGCCGCACGGGCGCTGGTGGGACGGCGCGGAGCAACACCCACAGGATCGGCAATGCGATCAACCCCAGCAGCAGCCAGGGCGCAGTGAAGGCGAGGGGGCCGATGCTAAACATAAGTGAAATCCCGGGGGCGCTGCCCCCGGACCCCCGGGATATTTTCGACCAGAAGAAGTGTCATACGGGCTGCTCCATGGCAGCGTAGAGCCACAGGAGCGCCTGTGTCGCGGGCGCGTCGGTATGCTGGGTTGTAAACTGCCAACCAGTCGTGCGTGCGAGAGCGTTCAGGCGGTCCTTGCGTTCGGCCAGGCGGTCCAGATAGCGGTCGCGCAGATCGCCTGCCTTGAGCGTTTCGTGTCGCAAGCCACCGGTCATGGATTCAAAGACCGTGCGCCCGTCGAATGGAAAGGCTTCTTCCTGGGGGTCGAGAATCTGCACCAGGGCACCGCGCACGCCGCGGTCGGCGGCGCGGGTCAAGGCGGCCTCGATCGGGGCCAGATCGGACAGGAAATCCGACACGAACACCGCGCGGCTGTGCGGAACCATGCCGCGCGCCTCGGGCATGGCGTAGTCACTGGGGTCGTCCTGCGACAGCAGCGCCGCCATCTGCGCGATCTGGGCCGTGCCCCGACGGGGTGGCAGGGCGGCCCCGGTTAAGCCAACCCGTTCACCGCCGCGGGTCAGCAGGATCGCGCAGGCCAGCGCCAATGTACGGGCCACGGTTGATTTCTGCGCAATGGCCGGGGCAGATGAAAACCGCATCGACGCGCCCTGATCGACCCAGAACACGACCGATTGCGCGATCTGCCATTCCTTGTCCTGCACGAAGGCCCCGTCGGACCGGGCGGACCTGCGCCAGTCGATGCTGCGCGCGCTGTCGTGGCTTTGCGCAGGCCGGTATTGCCAGAAGGTGTCGCCCGTGCCTGCGCGGCGTCGACCGTGATCGCCCAGGATCACGGTGCTGGCCAGATGCTCTGCCGCGGCCAGCAGTGGCGGCAGCGCACTGGCGCTGGCCTCTGCCCGGGCGCGAAGGACGACGGGATCACTCATGCGGCGGCGGCAGTCCGGGTGATACCGGCTGTGACATCGTCGATCAGCGCATCCAGATCGACCCCGCGCGCGCGGGCCGCGAAGGAGAGTGCCATGCGGTGTTTCAGGACAGGTCCTGCCATCGCGCGCACATCCTCTGGTGTGGGCGCAAGCCGGCCTGAGAGCAGAGCTTGCGCGCGAACACACAGCATCAGCGCCTGCGATGCGCGCGGGCCGGGGCCCCAGCTGACCGCGTCGTTCACGGCGGCAGCGGCATCAGGTCCGGGACGGCAGGCGCGCACAAGATCGAGGATCATTTCCACGATCCCGTCGCCCACAGGCATCCGGCGCAGCAGGTCCTGCGCATCAATCAGTTCTGAGGCGGTGAACACGGCGGTGGATTTTGCGTCTTGGGCCCCGGTGGTGGCGATCAGGATGTCGCGCTCAGTCTGCCGGTCGGGGTAGGGCACGTCGATCTGCACAAGGAACCGGTCCAGCTGCGCCTCTGGCAGGGGATAGGTGCCTTCTTGTTCGATCGGGTTCTGGGTGGCCAGCACGTGAAACGGCGTGCCCAGCTTGCGATGGGCACCGGCGATCGTGACCTCTTTTTCCTGCATGGCCTGCAAGAGCGCGGATTGCGTGCGCGGGCTGGCACGGTTGATTTCGTCGGCCATCAGCAGTTGGCAGAAAATCGGTCCTTCGATGAAGCGGAACGCGCGGGCACCGCCTTCGCCGGTTTCCAGAACCTCGGAGCCGAGGATGTCGGCTGGCATCAGGTCCGGGGTGAACTGGATACGGTTGCCGTCCAGCCCCATGACGGTCGACAGCGTATCGACCAGCCGCGTCTTGCCCAGTCCGGGCAGGCCGATCAGCACGGCATGGCCGCCGCAGATCAGCGCGGTCAATGTCAGGTCGACAACCCTGTCCTGCCCCAGAAAACGCGCCGCAATCGAACTGCGGGCCTGCGCCAGCTTGTCGCCCAAATCCTCGATCCGCGCCACCAGGTCGTCCGTATCCGCCATGACAATTCATCCCTTACCGCTATATCCCTGCATAACAGCACTTATCGCGGAAGACCCCAATGACAAACGAGTCCGGTCCACAAAAGAACGTGACCCCCAGCCCCGAAGGTCTGGCAGAGGCCGCGAACAAGGCGCAAAAAGCAGGCGGTCTGCCGCCGGTCGATCAATGGAATCCTGATTTCTGCGGCGATATCGACATGCGGATCGCCCGGGACGGGACCTGGTTCTACGAGGGCACGCCGATCGGCAGAACCCGGCTGGTGCGCCTGTTTTCAACGATCCTGAAACGCGAGGGTGAAGCCTATTTCCTTGTGACTCCGGTGGAAAAGGTCGGGATCACGGTCGAGGATGCGCCATTCGTCGCGATCGATGTGGACCGGCAGGGCGACGATCTGGTTTTCACTACAAACGTAGGTGACCGTGCGGTGGCCGGCCCCGATCATCCGATCCGCATGGCGCGCGACCCGCAGACTGGCGAGCCGTCACCCTATGTGCTGATCCGTCGCAACCTCGAGGCGCTGATCGACCGCAAGAGTTTCTACCGCCTTGTGGATATGGGCGAGGTCAGCTTGCACGACGGCGCGGACTGGTTCGGTGTCCGCTCCGGCGGAGTCTTCTTTGCTTTCATGCCGGCGGCGGAGCTTGTGGGTCTGGATTGACCTGCACAGGTCCTGCGTTCCCGGACCTCGGCTGGTTTTCAGGCCGGACGGCCTGTCGCGACCGGGGTAAACGTCATCGTCACGCGGTAACCGTCATTCTGCGCTTCGCGGTCCAGCGTGGCCGCGATCTGCTGGGCCGATGCATCCATGATCCGCTGACCCAGGCTGGTCATCGCCGCAACCTCGGACGGGGTGTCGGTCTTGCCCACGCCATTGTCGGCACAGGACAGCCGGACAGACCCGTCGGGTTCGTACTGGAACGAAATGCTGATTTCGCCCGCGCGATTGTCCGGAAAGGCGTGTTTGATCGCATTGGCGACACATTCGGACAGCACCACGGCGACCGCCGTCGCCTCGGCCGAGGACAGCTCGAAATCGGCGATCTTTGATGTGACGCGCACGTTTTCCGGGCAGGTCTGCGACAGATGTGCAAGGATTCCGGACAGGAACGGCTGCATCCTGACACGGGTCACGGCGCTGGACTGGTGCAACTCGCGGTGCAGGGCCACCACGGCGGTCAGTCGCCGGTCCACGGCGGCAAAGGCTTCGGTTGCGACGGGGTCAGACACCTTGCTGGCATAGATCCGGATAAGTGACTGCACGGTCTGCAACGAATTCTTGACCCTGTGGTCCATCTCTCCGCGCAGGATTTCCTGATTGCGCAGGGTGCGGCGCAATTCCAGCTGCGACATGACCTGATTGGCAAGGGTGCGCAGAGCGGTGCGTTGGAATTCGGTCAGCTTGCGCGGCTTGTCGTCCAGAACGCACAGCGTGCCGATCGGCAGGCCCTGCGGTGTGCGCAACTGCACGCCTGCGTAAAATCGCATCCCGTGCTCTTCGACGATCAGCTGATTGTCCCATGTGCGCGGATCGTTCAGCGTGTCCTCGATCTCCAGCAGGTCGTCCTGCAGGATGGTGTGGCCACAAATCGCGTTTTCACGGGGGGTGCTGTCGGTGTCGGTGCCGACGCTGGCCTTGAACCACTGACGGTCCTTGTCCAGCAGGGACATCAGGGAAACCGGCGTTTCACAGATACGCGACGCCAGATCGACGATATCGTCGAAATCGGATTCCGTCGGCGTCTCGATCATGTCGTAGGCGTCAAGCGCGCTCAGGCGTTGATCTTCGTCCGGGTGCAGCGGTGCCTGCATTGTCTGAATTCCTGTCCACCGGGTCAGCGTACCCATCCCGGCAGCTTTATTTGACCCCAAGGTCGCATGCAATCCGGCAAGGTCGAAAGCGGCGATGCGCCGCTTTCGACCCATGCGTCAGATGGCCGTGCAGATGTATTTCATCTCGAGGTAGTCCTCGATGCCGTGATGGCTGCCTTCGCGGCCCAGACCCGATTGCTTGACCCCGCCAAAGGGCGCGACCTCGGTGCTGATGATGCCCGTATTCACGCCGACGATGCCGTATTCCAGCGCCTCCTGGACCTTGATCACGCGGCTCAGGTCCTTGGCGTAGAAATAACTGGCCAGACCAAAGATCGTGTCGTTGGCCATGGCGATGACCTCGTCCTCGTCCTCGAAGGCGAACAGCGGTGCAAAGGGACCGAAGGTTTCCTCGGTGGCGACCTTCATGTCCTGCGTGGCCCCGGTGACGATGGTGGGTTGGAAAAATTGGCCACCCAATGCGTGCGGCTCACCGCCCAGAATGACCTTGCCGCCCTTTTCGACCGCGTCCTTCATGTGCTCGCGGACCTTGTCGATGGCTTTGGGTTCGATCAGCGGGCCCAGATCGGTCCCGTCCTTCAGGCCGTCGCCGACCTTCATTGCCGCGACCGCGTCGCGCAGTTTGCTGGCGAATTCATCATAGACGCCCTTTTGGACGTAGATGCGGTTCGCACAGACGCAGGTCTGACCATTGTTGCGGAACTTGCAGGCGATGGCCCCTTTGACCGCTTCGTCGATATCGGCGTCGTCAAACACGATGAACGGCGCGTTGCCGCCCAGTTCCATCGAACATTTCATGACCTGATCGGCGGCCTGTTTCAGTAGGATGCGCCCCACCTCGGTCGATCCGGTAAAGGTCAGTTTCCGCACCGCGTGGTTTTCGCAGAATTCCTTGCCCACGCCAGAGCTGTCGTCGGATGTCACGACGCTGAACAGACCCTTGGGGATGCCTGCCTCTTCGGCCAGTTTGCCCATCGCCAGCGCCGACAGCGGTGTCAGCGACGCGGGGCGCACGACAAAGCCGCAACCGACGGCCAGCGCGGGGGCAACCTTGCGCGCAATCATCGCGTTGGGGAAATTCCAGGGCGTGATCGCGGCGGCCACACCGATCGGCTGTTTGATCACTGTGATGCGCGCGTTTTCCTGATGTGCAGGGATGGTTTCGCCATAGACGCGCTTTGCCTCTTCGCCGAACCATTCCACGAAACCGGCGCCATAGGCGACCTCGCCTCGGGATTCGGTCAGGGGTTTGCCCTGTTCGGCAGTCATGATGATCGCCAGGTCCTCTTGGTTGGCCATCATCAGGTCATACCATTTGCGCATCACGCCTGCGCGGTCCTTGCCGGTGCGTTTCGCCCAGGCGTGCCGTGCGCTGTCGGCCGCCGCGATGGCGGTTGCAACTTCGGCCCGGCTCAGGTCCGGGACGGTCGCGATCACGTCGCCGCGGGCGGGGTTCACCACGTCGATGGTCTTGCCGGATGCGGCATCGACCCATTCACCCGCCACATAGGCCTTTTGGCACAACAGGTCGGGGCGTTTCAGCTGGGACGCAAGGTCGGTGGTCTGGTCAAGCATGGTCGTTCCTTTCGGACGCGCGTTTCGGTTGCCATGCATATAGAGCGCGCGGTCGGCGGGGGAAACCGGAACTCTGCACGTCGCGCTGATCCGGTGCGCCCCATCGGGCGGTTATGTTCCGTGGCGCTGGCCGTAGGTCGGCAGGCTGTCGCGGGGGTCAGGTGTGGCATGATAGATGCCACGCGCAATGGCGCGTGCCATCACCGTCGCGGCCGCATGACCCAACAGGGCCGCATCGGGCGCGGGTCTGTCACCCTGCGACAGCGCAAAGATCAGGTCGCCGTCCATCGGCGTATGGCTGGGGACTAATGCACGGGCGAACCCGTCATGCGCGGCCGTTGCAAGCCGGGTGCATTGCGCCTGCGTCAGGGCCGCGTCGGTTGCGATGATCCCAAGCGTGGTGTTGCGGCTGGCCCCTTTTGTCGCGGGGTGGCCCTGCGGATAGGTCAAGGCAGGTCCGTGGCCTCCGAATTCTGCATTGACCTCCCACGGGGCTGCCCAGAAATGCGGGGTCTCGCCCACCGTGGCTGATCCCAGGGCGTTGACCGCGACCAGCGCCGCTACGGTCGTGCCGTCATCCAGCCTGACAGACGCCTGACCCAGCCCGCCTTTCAGCGTGGCCGTGGTCGCACCGGCCCCCGCGCCGACGCTGCCCAGCCCGGCACCATCGCCTGCGGTTTCCAGCGCCCGCAACCCCAGTGCTGCATAGGGGTTGACGTCCCACCCCTTGTCCCCGCCGTTCAACAGATCGAACAGGATCGCTGCCGGCACGATGGGCACCCGTTGGCCGCCCACGTCGAACCCGCGCCCCGCTGCGCGCAATGCATTGGCAACCCCCGATGCCGCATCCAACCCCAGCGCCGACCCGCCCGACAGGACCAGCGCGTCGACGCGTTCGATCAGTTTGTCAGGGGCCAGCAAATCAGTCTCGCGGGTGCCGGGGGCACCGCCCATGACATGCACGCCGCAAACAAAGGGTGCGGCGGCGGTCACGACCGTTACACCCGACATGATCCGGTCGTCCTGTGCATGTCCGACCCGCAGCCCGGGCACATCGGTCAGCAGATTGCGCACCGTCAGACCGCCACCGTGATATCGCCAAGGTAGGTGAGGTCGGCCGTGTCATCCAGGGTGTATGGCAGTCCGCCGAACGCCAGTTCGGTCAGGATGATCAGCGTATTGTCCCCCGCCAGCCGCAACAGCACGTCGTCCACGCCCTCGGGGTCCAGAAATTCCGCCAATCGGTTGGGAATGTCGTCGTGCACCGCCTCGACCTGTGCGTCGTCGACAAAGGCACCCGACAGTTGCTGGGTCAGGGCGCTGGGCAGCTCCGTGCCCGGCGGCGACAGGCAAAACGCCTCTGCCGCTGCCTGACTGTCGAAATTCGCACCGAACAGATGCAAACGCATCTGACCTTGCGGTGGAGGGGCGGGGCGGGTCGGTTGCGCGATCCGCGTGCTCTCTGATGGGATCAGCCTGGTTGCGTCCCGCAACCCGCGGCGGGCCAGGTATCGCAGCAGTCGATTGAACAGGCCGGACAGCGTCATCTGATCCACCGTTGCATGTTTTTTGGGCAAAAATCGCGTTGCATGGCCTGACAGTGCCGCGCAGGCGCATCCAAGGCAAGCCACCGGGTAAACGACGTGTGAGGAATTGAAACCCGGCGGCTTGGCGATTTGCCTATCCCGATTGTGATGTTAAAGAGATCAGAAGCTAAAAATTGGTGATTTGGAAAATGAGCGCATATTCGTCCCTGTCTCGTCGTGCCTTTGGGTCCATGCTGCTGGCATCGACCGCGGCGGCCTGTGCCCCGCGCGTTCCCGAAATGCCGGTGCCTACCGCACCGCAATTCCTGCCGGAATACCCCCCCCTGCGCGATGCGGGTTACGACCTGCCGGCGATTCCCATCGAATACACCCAAGGCATCAATCGCCGGATGGAAGGCGTCTATACCGGCGAGGCACCGCGCGGGTCCATCGACGTCGATCCTTACGCCAAATTCCTGTATCATGTGAAAATGGACGGCACCGCCACGCGTTACCCCGTGGGCGTCGGCCGTCAGGGCCGCACCCTGTCCGGGCTGGCCACGATTCAGCTGAAAAAGGCCTGGCCGGGCTGGACACCCACCGCAAACATGATCCGCACCGAACCCGAGGTGTACAGCGATTTCCGCGGTGGCATCCCCGGCGGCCTGCGCAGCCCGCTGGGCGCGCGCGCCCTGTATATCTACCGGAACGGGCGCGACACCTTTTACCGTGTGCACGGCACCAACGATCTGGAAAGCATCGGCAATTCCGGTTCCGCCGGCTGTATCCGCATGTTCAACCAGGACATCATCCACCTGTACAACAACGTGACGACACCGATGACCATCAATATCCGGTCCGAGGCGGAATCCCTGCGTGTCGACCCCGAGTATTTCAACCGGGGCGTGGAACTGCCGCCCAAGATCATCAGTGCGGACGAACTGCTGGGACCAGAGGCCGTGTCCTCTGACCGGGAACCGATGCGGGATGAACTCGCCAGCAACTTCTGATTGCGACCCTTCGGTCACGCCGCCTGACAAAGACGGCGTGACCCGTGCGGCACACTTGGTCCGCGCCCATGCTTTGCCTAACTTATGCCCGACTGGTGGGGCTTGGTGTCCCTTCGGCGCACACAGGCAGGGGACAAGGGCATGGCGAGTTTCGATCAGCAAATCCAGGACAGTCAGGCGCAGGTCGCGGCCGCGCAATCGCAGATTGCGGAAATGACCGCACGCATCGAACGCGCGCGCGCCGATCTGGGCAGTGACGTGGCGATTGATCTGGAAAACGCCACGCTGGACGACGTCCACGCCCAGACCGACCTGATGAACGCCAATATCGCGGAACTGATCATGGGGCTGGACGATGTGACCGCCGGGTTCAGTCGCGATTTCGACGAGATGCGCACGAAAACCACCACGGAAAAACTGATCGGCATTTTCTCGCGCGGCAAGGCTGATTCGATGCGCGAGGAACGCATCCGTCAGGCGTCGATCGACGACAAGCTTCAGGACCTGATTTCCAAATCCGACGTCATCACGCGGCTGCTCAAGGGGCAGCTGACCATGTTGGAGGACCAGAAAACCAAGGTGGACGGGAACCTGCAAGGCACGCTGACAGAGCGCGAGGTGACCGTGGCCGAACTGGAATCGGTCCGCGCGGAAATCGCAGGCATGGATCCCGCGATCATCACGCTTGAAAACAAGATTGCGGTCGAACAGGACACGCAGGCCCGCACCAAACTGGAAAGCGAGCTGGCCCAGCTGAACACCCGCTACAACGAACTCGTGCAGGCCGAACAGGTCCAGCTGGCCAAGTCGCAGACGCTGGAACGCTACATCGAAAAGGGCAAAACGTGGATCGATAGCCTGCAAAACCAGGCTGCGACCCAGATGGTGCTGATCAACAAACTGGAAACCGACACCCGCCAGCGGGTCGTGCTGTATGACGCCCTGTCCAAATCGCTGAAAACCGCGCAGCAACAGGACGTGGCGCACCGAATCAACGAGATCGGCGTGAAAACCGACCAAGAGGCGCAGACCGCCATGGCCGCCATCGGGGCCGCAACCAACAACCGGATGGCCGACATGCTGGAGGCACACGGTGATCACATGGTCTTTGCCCGCGACATTCTGGAACAAAAGGCCAAGGCCGATGAGCGGTTCATGCGCCGCTTTGCCCGGATCGCGGAAAAACACGATTCCAACCGTTACGGGCCGCAGGACGTCTAGGGCGGCATGTCGGCGATCACGGCACCACTGGACCATTTCAAGCTGGAGGACACGCGCGTCACCCGGCGCTATTTCGCCAAGTTTCACCGCATCACGCGGCATCTGACCCGTGTCGCCGCAACCTTGCAGGCCGAAGGCGGGCTGAATCGCGCAGAGATCAGCGCCATCGTCAGCTACCTTGCGGGGCTGAACTACAGCTTTACGGCGTTGTCGCACCGTTATCACATGGCAGGCCGTGTGCCCCACGCAGGTCAGCTGACCATCGACCGCATCGAGAGCGGTTTTCCCGTCCATGCGGAACTGATGGACATGGCCGCCGATGCGGCACGTGCGGCAGCTGACCTTGCCGACATGCCCTCCGTGGCAGACCTCAAGGGCGCGATGGTGCGCCAGATTACCGGCGATCTGACCATCCCGACGGACCTGCAATTCACGCTCGCGCGGCGGCTATATCTGGAAGAACTCGCCAAGGGGCGGCTGTTTTTGCCGCGCAACGATCCGCAATCCGTCTATGTCGCCACCGCCAGCAACGGGCGGCGCCGATTTCTGGTCCATTGGGCCGTCTATGACAGCGAGGTCAATCTGCCCGTCATCTATCTGATGGATGTCGAGGACAGTGGCCGCACAGCCCTGCCCAAGGACGACCGCCGCTGGCCGCAGGCCCACGCGCATCTGATGGCGCAGTCCCTGACGGGTTTGAAACTGCTGACCATTGCGACCGGATTCGATCAGGATTTCGATGACCTGCATCCCGTCCGCCTGCGCCGGTTCCATATCGGGCCGATGTATTCGCACGCCTTTACCCGCCAATCGGGGCCCCTGCGCGATGTGCTGGCGGTGGCCAACAGTCCCGAAGGCGACGACTGGGCGCTGGTCTGGACCGAAGAGGAACTGATGACCGACCGGGTAGAAAGCGTCAAATCCGGCTGGTTCGGCACGGTGGAGCGACAGATATTTGCCCAGGACCCCTTTGCCGACGCGGCGCTGGACCGGGGTGCAAGTCGGATGGAACGCAGCCTGATCCTGCCCGCGCGACCCTATCAGGCCCTGGCTGATGCACGACCTGCGGGGTTCGCGGACGTGGTGAAATACGTGGTCTCTGACGATGGCCGCGTGGTGCGCAGACGGTGAGTGCGGATGCCTCCGGCGGGAGTATTTTTGGCAAGATGATGGACATGACATGAGCCAGACCAGCGATCAGGTGGAGTTGCGCGAAAGCGATATCCGCGCGCAATACGGCGCAGCACTTGCGTTGCTGGACGGGTTCGATCACGCGCCGCGTCTGGCGCAGGCCGGTCCTGCGACGGCACCGGAACGGTCGGCGGGCATTGGCACGCGGCGGGCGTTCCGGTCCACGACGCCGGGTCTGGTCACGCGCCGTACCGCACCTGCGGGGGCGGTGTCATTGCAGGACCGGATCGGGGCGGTCGGTGACGACGCACTGACCACGCCCTTGCAGGCGCAGGTGCTGCAGGCGCTGCGGCGCGCGCTGGCCATTGCGCTGGCCGTTGGGGATCAGCTGGGCGATCGCACCGGGCTGACAGCACTCAAGGCCGCAAATCTGAACGGAACCCTGTCCGCCGACCGCCGCGTCGCATTCGCCCAATCGCTGGAGGCAGAGGCGCTGGCCGTGCTTTTCGTATTTGGGTCAGCCACCGCACACCTGCTGGCCGATCGCGCAGGCGGTGAAACGGTGGATCTGTCGCAGATCGACGAGTTGCTGGTCGAGAATGCACCGCTAGCCCTGAACGGTGTGTTGTGGGAGCTGGACCGCGATATTGCAGAGCTTGCGACTTCTGACGCGACGCTGGTGGCGACGGTTCTGGCCTTTGCCGATGCGCTGCAGGATCAGGTGACTGCCCGTGCGGGCAGCGCCGCCGGGCTGGAGGCGTTTCGTCAGGCATCATGGCACGTGGCGGCCGATGATTTCGCCCTGCGCGGTTTCACCCCCGCCCGTGCACGGCGCAGCACCCCGCTGACGATGGCGTTCAAGAAACCCCACGAGGTCATCGGCAATCACATCGCTAAGGCGCAGGCCATGCGGCTGGCCAAGATGCTGATGGCCTATGACTTTGACCGGCGGCTCAATCCCTTTGCCGAATTGGGCGGTTTCATCTTTACCTTTATGGGGGACGGTGCGCCGGGCACGGGGAAAACCACGCTGATCCAGATGATGGCCGGGCTGATCTCGGGCTATTGCGAAACGGCGGGTTATCCGTTCCGCTATCAGAACCTGTCGACGGAAAACATCGACAGCTATCAGGGTAAATCGGGTCAGAATGCCAAGGCCTTCGTGGACAACATCCTCGACCCCAATGTCATCGGGTTCGGCACCATCGACGATATCGACCAGTTGGCGGGCAAGCGCGGTGACCGCCAGTCCAGCGCGGGGCAGCTGGAAATCACCGCCGTGCTGATGGATGCCTTTGCCGGTGCGGGCACCGTGGTGCGCGGCAACTGCACGTTCGGGATGTTCTCGAATTTTCCTGAAAACGTCGACGACGCGCTACGCCAGCGGGCGGGTGCGCGGTTTCTGGTGGATGGGCCGCAAACGCAGGACGATTACATCGACATCCTGCATCTGCTGCTGGGGAAAAAACATGATATTCCCCTGGGCAACCATGACCTCTATGCCGCACAGGCGATCCAGCGCGCCGTCGCTGCCAGCTATGCCAGCCATGCGCGGCCCAAGGAGGCGGCCTTGGAAAACGTGTTCGACCGCGTACAGGACCGGATCGGTGCGCTGGACACGATTGCGAAACTCGGCACCTACCTCAAGGCGATCCAGGAGGCCGACGCCCGTTTCACCGGTCGCGCGATCAAGAACATCACCGATGCGGTCAAGGTGCGCGCGATGGACTTTGAGCTGCCCGACGACTGGATGGAGGACCCGGAGCTTTTCCTGTTTCAGGACTATGACACGAAAATGGGTATGATCTCGGAGTTGCGCAAACCGATCACGCCGGAAACGGTGTTGCAGGAAATCAACCGCTACGCCGACAGCGAATTCCGATATGCCGACAAATCCGACGCTGTCGCCATCGACACCGCCGTGCGCGAGATGGAACGCATGGCCGAGGCACGCCGCCGATTTGCGGCAGGCGGTGCCGCATGATCGACAGCCTGCTGCTGCCTGCGATGGTGCTGGCGCTGCTGGCATGGCTGGTGCCGAAACTGTTGTCGATGCTCTTGCCCGAGGGCATCAGGCCGCTGGTCCTGAACGGCGTGCTGTCTTCGGTAATCCTGTGCGTGATCACGGGGGGCTATTTCATGGCGCTCTACGTGATCAGCGGGATACCGTTCGACCGTATCCTCGACCTTGGCATCTTGGGAAGTGTCGTCTTTTTCGGCAGGCTGGCCATGTCGACCGCATTGATCTGGGGGCCGATCATGGTGCTGTCATTGGCGGGTTTGCCGCGGACCTGGGTGGATGTGGTTTGGTAGGGGTGTCGGCATGCATCGCTTGATTGCGCGGGGGTTGATGTTCGGCAACCTCGTCGCGGTTGACAGTCCGGTGCTGGTGGCGCGCTACAACCGCGCGCTGGCGGCACTGACAGGGCGGACAACTGCGCTGGACCGGTTCCATATCGATATATCCGGGTTCAGTCCCGAAATCGGCGAAGAGCTGGGCGACCCGCGCTACCTCAATCCGCGGGGGGTGAACCGTCAGTTCATCCTGTTGACCACCGATCAGGCGCGCGCGCCGCTGCTGGATGCGACCTTTTCAATCAGCAGGCAGATTCTGCGGCAGTTCATCACCGACAATCAAGCGACGCTGTTTACGCTGACCGCACAAGACGCTGTGGCGGGTGAATTGCTGAATTCCGTCTATACGGCCGAGGCCGCGGCACAGCTTTTCGATATCCGTCGCATCCGCATCACCGCCGACACCACCGCTGGAACGATCGCCAACGCACAGGCACTGGGGGCGCTGATCGACGCGTTCACGACGCGTCCCGACGGCTGGTATGACGACGTCTTGATCGCGCAGATGA
The DNA here is from genome assembly GCF_020531945.1 of Loktanella gaetbuli. Lineage (NCBI taxonomy): Bacteria > Pseudomonadati > Pseudomonadota > Alphaproteobacteria > Rhodobacterales > Roseobacteraceae > Loktanella > Loktanella gaetbuli. Next base: position 163,751 of record NZ_JAJATZ010000005.1, on the reverse strand, counting down.
TCGATCTGGCGCAAAAGACCGGGGACGTGTCGCGGCATCCGCTGCGCCTGACCCAGAACGAATACGTTGCTTCTGATTTCTGGACTGCACATTTCGGCGGGCTTTATGTGTTTCGGGACGTGACCCATCCCGCCGCGATCGCCGTTGACCCCGATCAGGCACTGGGCGATCTGCCGATCCTCAGTCAGCTGGATTTCAACGACCGGGCGGCGATTGCACAGTTCCTGTCCGAAAACGATCTGGCGGTGCCTGTGGCGCAGGACCGCAGCGCGCGGACCATTGCGATCCTGCGGTACAAGATGGACCAGATCACGGCCCATACCGCGGCCATGGCGGGCGAGGCGCTGAATGCCGTGACCAGCCGCGACATGCATGCCCTGGCGCGGCGTCACGCACAGGCCTTGCCCGCGGCTTGGCACGGGCTTGCCGCACTCTTGCGCTGGGCGGCCGATGGCGGGCCCTGGCCGCGCATCACTTCCGACGATCCGGCCTATTTCTATGTGATGCGTGCCCGTCCCGGCCCGCAGGCGGATCTGGTGAACATGATGCTGGCCGAACTGTCGCCGCTGGATGCCCGCCAGTTGTTCATCTGTCATAAACGCGCGTTTTACGCAGCCTACGCGGGCTGGCCGGACCCGATGCGCGACTACGTGGCAAACATGCTCGAACGTGATTATCTGGGGAACAAGGCGCAGGTGCGCGACCAATTGTTCGGTGACACGTCACGCCGGTCGGGGCCGCCGCCGCTGCCCGCCCGCCGTGGCCCTTGGGGATAGTGAGGACCAAATGGCATTTGTCAGATTGCTTGTTTTTGCACTTGTCGGCCTGACGGTCGTGTATTGGTCACTATCGCTGTATTCCGCTTCGCTGCGACGCGAACGGCTGGAAGACGACTATGACGCCAACCCGGTGCCAGGTCAGACCCGCGAGGCCTATGTCGCCGCAGGCATGGCAACCTATCGCAAGGGACTGCGTCCCAAGCTGCTGCTGGGCGTCTATGTTGTGCCGATTGTTGTCGTGTCGGTGATCATCTATGTGGTGAACAATAACTAAGGGGGCGTCATGCGCGCGATATTCTTCTTTCTGCGTCTGTTGCCCATTCTGGTATTGGGCGGTTTCCTGCACTACGTGCTGCCGCAGCATGACACCGTCCAGATCACCTCGACCGAGGTGATCCGCACGGATTTCAGCAATCTGAACCGGATATTCTATGCCCAGGCTGACAATGGCGGTGTCGAACAGGCCACCCGCGACCTGCGCCTGATCAACACGACCAAGGTGCGCACCTATCTGCTGGGGTTCATTCCGACCGACCGGACCGAGGTCATGGTCTACCGCAACGAGGACACCGGCTGGATCTGGCCGCCCTATTTCAAATTCGACAGCGCCGATCTGCAGGCCGAGGCATCGGCGGCCGCCCGTGCCGACGGCTGGTACAGCATCACGCATTATGGTTGGCGTAACCGTTGGCTGTCGATCTATCCCAACGCGGTGCGGATCACGCCGGTTGATGGCCCGAACCCCGGCATCGTGCCGTGGTTCAATATCTTTTTCTTCAGCTTTCTCTTTGTCGCCTTTTTTGTGGTGCGCGGCATGTGGCGGCAATTCCGCGAAAGGATGATCGATCCGTCAATCGATGCGGCCGAACATCAGTTCGACGAGGCCCGCGCAGGGTTGGCCCAACGCCGCAGCGGATTGCGCCGCTGGCTGGACAGCTGGAAATCCAAGGACCGCCAATAAGGGCAGGACTGGGGCGCTGCCCCAGACCCCGGGATATTTACGACCAGAAGAAGCCTGGGCCTCAGGCCCCGTAGGGCACCCAGATCGTCTTGACCTCTGTTGCATGGTTCAGGATGTCGCGCGTGTGATCCTGCAACGGATCGAACGGCCCGGTCCAGGTGCGTTTGAGATTGCCCGCGCTGGCCGCCTCGATCATCTGCGCGTTGCCGGACAGGCCCCAGACCGCGTCCAGATCAAGGTGCCGCGCCATGGGTTCTGCCAGATCCGCATGGGCACCTGTCAGGATATTCACCACGCCGCCCGGCACGTCTGAAGTATCCAGCACCTGGTAGAAATCGGTGGCAACCAGAGGAAACGCCTCTGACGCAGCCAGTGCCACGCGGTTCCCCATCGCAATCGCCGGGGCCATCAGGCTGACCAAGCCAAGCAAAGGCTGCGCGTCCGGGCACAGGATACCGATCTTGCCCACAGGTTCCTTCATCGCCAGTGCCACGCCGCGTAGCGGGACGCCTTTGACCTGCCCGTCGTATTTGTCGGCCCAGGCGGCGGCGCTGAACAATCGGTCAACGGAGGCCGCGACCTCTGCCTTGCCGTCTTTGCCGGTCATATCCTTGATGCGGTTGGCGAATTCATCCGCGCGGGCTGACAGGTTTTCGCCGATGTAATACAGAATCTGCGCGCGCAGATGGCCCGTGGTCCGCGACCAGCCGCTGGCAGCATTCATCGCCTCGACCGCATTGCGCAGGTCCTTGCGGTTCGACAGGCTCGCATGTCCCAGCAGCTTGCCCTTGGGGCCGTAGACCGCACGGGAATAGCCGCCGTCAGGTCGCGCCTGTTTGCCACCGATGTACAGCTTGGCCGTGCGGTCCAGACCCTCTGCTGTGCCGTCACCGGTGTAGGCTGCGACAGCCGCTGGCGATTTGGCCGCATTAGCGGGTCTGGTATAGCCGCCCAGCCCCTCCCAGCCGCCTTCGCGGCCAAAACCGCTTTCGCGGACCCCGCCAAAGGGGGCTGCGGCATCCATCATGTTGGTGCCGTTGATCCAGACAATCCCCGCGACCAGTTTCGGTGCGAGATCGAGCGCGAGGTTCACGTTCTCCGACCAGACCGACGCGGCAAGACCGTAGGCGGTGTTGTTCGCGATCTCGACCGCCTCAGCCGGGGTGCGGAACGTGGTCGACACCAGCACGGGGCCAAAGATTTCCTGTTGCATCAGCGGTGATGCCGGGGCCAGGCCGCTGATCAGGGTCGGCGGGTAATAGCAGCCGGCTGGTACGGCCGTCTGGTAGACCTCGCCATCGGTATTCGCCGCGACCATGTCGCGCACGCGGGCCAGTTGGTCAGGATGCACCATGGCACCGATGTCGATGCATTTGTCCAGCGGATCGCCAATGCGCAGGCTGTCCATGCGGGCGCGCAGCTTGGTGTGGAACACATCCGCGATGCCCTCCTGGACCAGCAGGCGTGACCCCGCACAGCAGACCTGGCCCTGATTGAACCAGATGGCATCGACCAGACCTTCGACCGCGCTGTCGATGTCGGCGTCGTCGCACACGATGTAGGGGCCCTTGCCACCCAGCTCCAGCGACAGCGCCTTGCCGGTACCGGCGGTGGCCTCGCGGATGCGGCGACCCACGGCAGTGGACCCGGTGAACGCGACCTTGTCCACCTCGGCGGTCACGATCATCTCGCCCACGGCACCGTCGCCCGTCACGATGTTCACGACGCCTGCCGGCACGTCGGCCTGACCGCAGATATCCGCAAACAGCAGGGCCGTCAGCGGCGTCCATTCGGCTGGTTTCAGGACGACCGTGTTGCCCATCGCCAGCGCCGGCGCGATTTTCCAGGCCAGCATCAGCAGCGGGAAATTCCACGGGATCACCTGACCGCAAACGCCCAGGGCTGCGCGGTCCGGCATTTCGGTCCCCATCAACTGGGCGTAGCCCGCGTGGTGATAGAAATGGCGTTGTGCCAATGGCACGTCGATATCGCGCGCCTCGCGGATCGGCTTGCCGTTGTCCAGCGTTTCCAGCACCGCAAAGAGCCGCGCATGTTTCTGCAACAGCCGCGCCAGCGCATAGAGCACCCGCGCGCGGGCCGCACCATCATTTGCCCATGCGGTTTGCGCCTTGCGCGCGGCCTTGACGGCGGCATCGACATCCGCCTGTGTGGCCTGCGAGACCTGTGCCAGCGTCTGACCGGTTGCAGGGTTCACCGTCGCGAACAGATCGCCCGGTGCCGTCCAGGCCCCGCCGATAAAGTGACCGAAATCACCCTTTTCAGCCAGCCAGGCATAGGCTTCCTTGGCGCTCTCGGGGGCAGGGCCGTAGTCCATCGTCTCAAAGATCTCCTTGACGGTCATCGCTGAACCCCTGTCATCATCTTGCCAAAAATACTCAAAATACGACGGTCATGCCATCGCGTGACGCCATCCGGCAGAGTAGCTGCCGCTGACGTGATGTTCCAATTGCCGTTCGATATCGCCCAGCAGGGACGATGCGCCAAAGCGGAACAGATCGGGTTGCAGCCAGCGGTCGCCCAGCTCGTCCTTGATCATGGACAGATAGACCAGCGCGTCCTTAGCCTTGGAAATGCCGCCGGCGGGTTTATAGCCGACGCAGATCCCTGTTGCCGCATGATAGTCGCGGATCGCGCGGATCATGGTGAGGGTCACGGGCAGGGTGGCGTTGACGCCTTCCTTGCCGGTGGAGGTCTTGATGAAATCGGCACCTGCCATCATGCACACCAGCGAGGCGCGGGCGACGTTGCGCAGTGTGCCCAGCTCGCCCGTCGCCAGGATCGCCTTGACGTGGGCCGCGCCGCAGGCGGCGCGCATCTGCGCCATTTCATCGTAAAGCGCCTGCCAGTTTCCGGTCAGCACATGGCGGCGGCTGATGACGATGTCGATTTCCTGCGCGCCCGCGGCGACGCTTTCGCCGATTTCGGCCAGCCGCAGGTGGAACGGCGACAGACCCGCCGGAAATCCGGTGGACACAGCAGCGACCGGGATACCGGACCCGGCCAAAGCATCGACAGCCACCGGCACCATGTCGTGATAGACGCAGACCGCCCCCGTGGTCAGGCCGGTCATCCCCAGGGCATCCAGCAGCGGGGCGGACACCGGCTTGCGGGCCTTGGCGCACAGGCGGCGCACGCGGGCGTCAGTATCGTCACCCGCGAGTGTCGTGAGGTCGATCAGGCTGATGGCCTTGCACAGCCAAGCGGCTTGATAATCCTTTTTCACGCTGCGACGGCCCGGCAGGCTGGCGGCGCGCCGCTCGATTGCGGAGGTATTCGCCTGAGCGCGCATCACCCAGTCCATGTCCAGCGGCATTCCGGGATTGCGGGGCAGATGCACCTGCGGCAGGTGCGCAGTGGTCGTGTCTTGCAGGGTCACGGGCGGCCTCGTCAACTGTTTGCGAAACCGTGGCACGGGTACGCCTGCGGCGCAAGGTTTGACCGAATGGTCAAAAGGCGTCGACGCAGCGTCAGGGAGGTGACGAGGCGGGCATTTGCCGATACAGCAGGCCAAACAACGCCGGAGCGCCCCATGAGTTTTGATCGCAGCCTGAAAATCGCCCCTTCGATCCTGTCGGCGGATTTTGCCAATTTCGGTGCGGAAATCCGCGCGATCGAGGCGCAGGGCGCCGATTGGGTGCATGTCGACGTCATGGATGGCCATTTCGTGCCGAATCTCACTTTTGGCCCGCCTGCGGTCAAGGCGTTCCGTCCGCATGTGAAAACGGTGATGGACGTGCATCTGATGATCTCGCCGGTGGATGCCTATATCGACGCCTACGCCGATGCGGGGGCCGATATCTTGACGGCGCATATCGAGGCCGGACCTCATATTCACCGCACGCTTCAGGCGATCCGCGCGGCGGGGATGAAGGCGGGCGTGGCCCTGAACCCCGGCACCCCGGCCGAGGCCGTGGCCGATCTGCTGGATATGGCCGATCTGATCTGCGTGATGACGGTGAACCCCGGTTTCGGTGGGCAGAAGTTTATCGACATGACGGCCAAGGTGGCCAAGCTGCGCGCCATGATCGGCGACCGCGCGGTGCACATCGAGATTGACGGTGGTGTTGATCCCGTGACCGCTCCGTTGGTGCGGGCGGCTGGCGCCGATGTGCTGGTCGCAGGCTCTGCCGTGTTCAAGGGCGGATCGGTCGACAAGCCGGAGGTTTACGGCGCGAACATGCAGGCCATTCGCGCCGCCGCAGGCTGACGGCGGGACGCCGCTGTTTCGCTGACGCGAAAGACGCCCCGCCCGCCGACCCGCTACGCGCTGATCGTCACCGTGTCTGCGTGATCAAGGTATACAAACCCGCTGCCCGGCAGGGTCAACGTGCCGTCCGCCAGTGTTGCGTCATGCGGTCCCGTGATGCTGGCCGCACCCGAAACCTGCAATGTCACCGCATCGGTGCGGAGGTTGAACAGGCAGGTCAGATGCCGACCGTCCACGCTGCGTCGCAGGCCCAACACGGGATCGGGCAGGTCGAGGAACGTCGTCTTGCCGCGCGTCATGCAGGGATGTGCCCGGCGGAATGCGATGATGTCGCGGTAGAAATGCAGCACGCTGTCGTTTGCGGCCTCTTGCAGGTCGACCGCATGCGCCGCCTGTGGTGCCTTGATCGGCAACCAGGGTGTGCCATCGGTAAACCCGGCGTTGGGGGCATCCGACTCCCAGACCATGGGCGTGCGGCAGCCGTCGCGCCCCTTGATCCCCGGCCAGTAGCGGATCGCCTGCGCGTCGGTCAGTTCATGGTATTCCATGACGGTTTCCAACTGGCCGAGTTCTTCGCCCTGATAGATCCCGATGGTGCCTTCAAAGCTGAACAGCATCGCGGCCGACAGACGGGCCATCGCATCCTCTGATACCGCGTATTTCGACCAGCGCGACACATGGCGCACGACGTCGTGGTTCGAGAATGACCATTCGGGATGACCATCCGGCGCGCCTGCCTGAAAGCTTTCGATGCAGTTGCGGAAATGCGCGGGCGTGAATTCATCCGACAGCATGGCAAAGCTGTAGGCCATGTGCAGCCTGCCGTTGCCCTTGGTGTAATCGGCCATCAGGTCGATGCTGCGCTGGCCGTGGTCGCCCACCTCGCCCACCATCATGATCTCGTCATACTGATCGGCCAGCGCCCGCAGCCGTTCGATGAACAACACGTTCTCGGGGCGGTTCTTGTTGTAGATGTTGTCCTGCATGCCGAACAGGTCGGATGACATGACGATCATCCCCTCGGGGCGCGGGGCAGGGGGATTGGATCGCAGTTGTGCGTCGTGGACGTAGTAGTTGACGGTATCCAGACGAAACCCGTCCAACCCGCGATCCAGCCAGAATTTGCAAGTGTCCAGAATGGCATGCTGCACATCGGGGTTGTTGAAATTCAGGTCCGGTTGGCTGGTCAGGAAATTGTGCTGATAATATTGCCGCCGGGTCGCGTCGTATTCCCATGCGGGTCCGCCGAAATGGCTGTGCCAGTTCGTGGGCGGGCTGCCGTCCTCCAGCGGGTCGGCCCAGACGTACCAGTCGGCCTTTGGGTTGTCGCGATCCTTGCGCGATTCGATGAACCACGGGTGCTGGTCAGAGGTATGCGACAGCACCTGATCCACGATCACCTTCAGCCCCAGATCATGGGCGGTTTTCAGCATCTCGTCGAAATCGTCCAGCGTGCCGAACAGCGGATCGATGTCGGTATAGTTCGACACGTCATAGCCCATGTCGGCCATCGGCGAGGTAAAGATCGGCGACAGCCAGATGCAATCCACGCCGAGCGAGGCGATATGCGGCAGGCGGCGGGTGATGCCGGGCAGGTCGCCCACGCCGTCACCTGTGCTGTCCTGATAGGACCGGGGATAGATCTGGTAGATGACGGCGTCGCGCCACCATTCTCGCGTGCTCATGAATGCCTCCGATGAAACGTGGTGTCAGGGCGGTGGTAGCGCAATCACAAATCCACGCAAGGCCCGCCGCCCGCTTTGCCTTGCATGGCACCGCGCGAGAAAGCACAACGTTGCAAAACGAGGGATGATGATGACGGAACGGAAAAAGGCACCGCTGTGGTTCAGCGTGACGATCATGCTGGGATTGCTGTGGAACGTGTTTGGCGTGATCCAGTTTCTGGGCGGCATGGGTCGCACCGCCGATGATTATGTGTCGCAGGGCATGACCGCTGCACAGGCTGCGCTGATGGCGAACCAGCCACGCTGGCTCGAGGCGGCCTTTGCGCTGGGTGTCCTGTTCGGCGTAATCGGCTGCATCCGCGTGCTGCAACGCGCGCAGGGCGGGGTGGTTCGGTTTGCGCTGTCGGTCGTGGCGCTGTGCGTGATGATCGCGGGCAATGCCGCCTACGGCCTGTTCGCCGTCATGGGGCCGGAACGGTTGGCCACGATGCTGTTCACGCTGATGGTGGCGCTGATCCTGCTGGGCTGTGCCGCCTACGCCCGTCGCCACGACATCATTCCATAGGGGGCTGACATGGCCATTACGCCCGTCGCAGACATGGTTGCCGCCGCCCGTGCGCGGATCACGCAGATCCCGGCGACCGAGGCCCTGACCTTGACCGGCGACCCTGACGTGGTGTTCGTCGACCTGCGCGATGTGCGCGAACGCAAGAACGGCTATGTCCCCGGCAGTTTCCACTGTCCGCGTGGCATGGCCGAATTCTGGGTTGATCCGACCAGCCCGTATCACAAGGATATCTTTGCGCAGGACAAACGGTTCGTTTTCTACTGCGCCTCGGGTTGGCGGTCGGCGCTGACGGTTGCGACCTTGCAGGACATGGGGTTCGTTGCGTCCCACATCACCGAAGGGTTCGGCGGCTGGACGGCAGTAGGTGGCCCGGTGGCACACCCCGAACCGCGCGATTGAACTGCGGCCCGCGACCGCCTAAACCACGCTTCATACGACACGAGGGGTCATGATGCGCGTATTGGTCACCGGCGGGGCAGGCTACATCGGTAGCCATACATTGATCGAACTGCTGGGGCAGACGCACGAGGTCTGCGTGCTGGACAATTTCACGAACGCGAAACCCGTTGTCCTCGACCGGGTGCGCAGCCTGACCAACGGCAAGGTGTCCTGCGTCACGGGCGATATCCGGGATGCATCCGCACTTGATGCGGTGATGACCGATTTCGCGCCCGAGGCGGTGATCCATTTCGCGGGTCTCAAGGCCGTGGGCGAAAGCGGGCGCAAACCCGTCGACTACTACGACGTGAACGTGGCGGGCACATTGGCCCTGCTGCATGCGATGGACCGGCACGGTGTGCGGCGCATCATCTTTTCCAGTTCTGCCACGGTTTACGGCGAACCCGAATACCTGCCCTACGACGAGGCGCACCCCACCAACCCGATGTCGGTCTATGGCCGCACAAAACTGATGGCGGAACACGTGCTGACCGACTGGGCAGCGGCCAACAGCCAGGCCAGCGCCGTGCTGCTGCGATATTTCAACCCCGTGGGGGCCCATGCGTCGGCCCGGATGGGCGAGGACCCGGCCGATTATCCCAACAACCTGATGCCGTTCATCGCACAGGTTGCCGTGGGCAAGCGCGATAAGTTGCAGGTCTTTGGCGATGATTACGACACGGCCGACGGCACGGGGGAACGCGACTATATCCATGTGGTCGATCTGGCCCGCGCCCATGTCGCAGCACTTGATTACGCGGCCGGGCACACGGGTGCGCGCGCGTTCAACATCGGCACCGGTCAGCCCTACAGCGTGATGCAGATGGTGACCGCCTTTCGCCGCGCCTCTGGGCAGGCGATCCCCACGGCCATTGCCCCGCGTCGTCTGGGTGATATCGCGAAAATGCAGGCGGATGCGTCGCGTGCGCAGGCCGAACTGGGATGGCAGGCCACGCACACGCTGGACGACATGGCCGCCAGCACCTGGGCCTGGCAAAGCGCGAACCCTGACGGCTACGGCGACTGAACCTGCCATAGTATTGCCATCGTGACATTCGGTCGCAGGACGCAGGAACATTCCTGCGCCCCGCGCATTGTATCCACAATGAATGTTTCGTGAGGATGACGTGACCACCCGGCGGTCATGCGCTCGCGCAGCCGAAAGGATAGTACGATGGCAGACGCCAAAACAGAGATCGACGACGCCGTGAACGACGCCAAGGCCCAGGCCAAGAGCGTGGTAGAGGACGTCAAGGAACATGCTAAATCCGTCGCAGAAGATGCGCGCGAAACGGTCAAGTCCGAAGTGACCGCCCGCGCCAAGGCCGCCCGCAGTGCGGCCGCAGGCGAGGTGAACAACGTCGCCGCAGCCCTGCGCCGCGCCGCTGACGAAAGTCGCGACGGCAGCCCGCAGGAACGCACCTTTGGACAGATTGCCAATTCGCTGGCCGATGTGTCCGAAACCATCGGCAACAAGGATCTGGGAACGGTTGTCAGCGACGCCGGCAATTTTGCACGGCGTCATCCGCTGACATTCCTCGCCGGTGCCGCACTGGCTGGTTTCGCCATCAGCCGCTTTGCCAAAGCGTCCGAACGTCACGACGACTACGGGACCGACTATGGGCGCGACACTGATCCCGACGATATCGTCGGTCGGGGGTAACCCATGCAGACATCCAAGGACCCGCGCAGCACAGGTTCGCTGCTGTCCGACGTATTGAACAGCATCGGCAACCTGTTGCGCCAAGAGGTCGACCTGGCCCGTGCCGAGGTCGACGAAAACCTCAAGCGTGCAGCCCGCGCGCTCGCGCTGATCGTCGTGGGGTTGGTGCTTTTGTTCATCGCCCTAACCGTTCTGGTCACCACTGCCGTCAGTGCCCTGGTGCTGGCGGGCGTGGCCGAAATACTGGCGACGCTGATCATCGGTGTCATCACGCTGGTGGCTGCGGTCATCTTTGCCGTGATCGGGGTCAAGCGTCTGAAGCTGTCCAGCCTCGCACCCTCGCGTGCGGCACGGAACATCAAACGTGATGCCGCGATGATGAAGGAGGCCTACAATGACCGCTGACAATCGCACCCCGGGCGAAATCGAAAAGGAAATCGAGGCAGAGCGCGCGCGCCTGACCCGTGATCTGGACGCCTTGCAGGATCGGCTGACCGTCGATGGCCTGATGGACGAGGTGCGCCAGCAGGTCCGCAGCCAGATCGACGAACTGCAACGCAGCCTGCGCGGTCAGGTGGTCGAGGTGACGGGCGTGGTCGGTGCCGAACTGCGCACGCAGTTGAATCGGGCCGGAACGACCGTCGCCCGAACCACGCGCAAGAACCCCTGGCCGCTTGCGGTGACGGGACTTGGCCTTGCCTGGCTCGCCTACAGTGCGTTGAAACCCGAACCCAAACGCCGCGTCGGCTATGCGCCGACCAAATCCGCGCCAGTGCGCGGCGTGACGGATTATGACCTGTCGCCTGCGGATATGGCGGCGGCTGAACTGGAACGCGATGCGGACCGCTGGGCCCGCGATACCGCGGCGCTGGGTGTCGCACCGACACCAATACAGGATCCGCGCCCGTCCTGGGCGCGTGCCGATGATGAACTGACGACGCGCAGCAATGCTGGCGCGACAGAAAGGAACTGACATGACCGATACACGTCCCACCCCCGCAATGGTGCCCGGCGCCCCCGGCGACACCGCATCTGACACCAACAGCCGCATCGACGATCTGCGGCACCGTCTGGCCGAAGGCACCGAACATCTGTCCGAGGCGGCCCGCGCCCGCGTGATCGCGGCCCGCGAACGCGCCATCAGCGCCCAACGCAGCGCGCGCCGTGCGATGCACGACGGGTCGGATGCGGCGACAGATCTGTTCGACCGGCAACCGCTGGTGATCGGCGCATTGGCCTTTGCGCTGGGTGCCGCCGTTGCGGCACTCTTGCCCAAGACGCGCACCGAAAATTCCTATCTGGGCGCGCAGCGCGATGCCCTGATGGACGAGGCCGAGCGCATCTTTCAGGAGGAAAGCAGCCGCGCCCGCGCCGCGCTGGACACCGCGCAGACCGAAATGACATCAGCGGCACGCGATGTGACGGACACGGCAGCCCGCGCGGCACGATCCGCCGTCGATGACGCGGCAGAGGCGGCCAAGGATGCCGCACACGAGGTCGAAACCAAGGCGCGGTCTTCGGCCAAAGAGGTCAAGGCCAAGACAAAATCTGCGGCCAAACACTAAGCCGCGAAAAAAGGGGCGCTGCGGATGACCGCAGCGCCCCTTTTCTTTATCCAGCCCAGCTGAAATCGACCGCCGAGAAGCGATCTTTGTAGTCCAGTTGCGCAACCCACGCCGCCTTGTCGATGATCCTGAAATAGGGCCGCGCGATTTCCAATGCACCGCGTTTTTGCAGGTTTCGCAAAAGCCGGTTCACATAGATATCCGTCAGGCCCAGAACGTCGCCAATCTCTTTTTGTGACAACGGCATGGGGAATCGGTCCGATCCCTGCTCGCTGACCTGATCGGTCTTGGCCTGCACGGTCAGCAGGAAATGCATCAGACGATCTTCGGCGGAATAGCGGGTCACCGCATGCAGCCGGTCCAGCAGCGTCACGGAATCAAGGCTCGCCATCGACAGCAGCATTGCAAAGATACGCGGATTCGTGCGCGCAAGGTCGCCCAGTCGTTTGCGACTGATCAGACTGACGGTGCCATCGGTCTGCATCGTGGTCTGGTACAGCGCGCTGCTGAAACCCAGTTCCGACAATCCGACCACTTCCCCCGCCATGAACAGCTGCGCGATGGTCGTCTGGCTACCCGACATGATGCGTGTGATTGCCAGACCCGACCGGATGATCGCAATGCGGTCGTCAGGTGATCCGGGTGCGAATACGGTCTGACGTTTGGCCAGTTGGGTCGGGTTCTGTTCCAGCGCCGCGAGTGCCGCACGGTCGGACAACGACAGCTCTGCCAGATGGGTCATCCGCGTCAGGAACGCGCTTTGTCCAGAAGTTTTCATGATTTTCGAATCCAGTATATCGGCTGGCCACCGCGAAAACGGCGACTGGCGGGGGCAATCTCTTAAGCGTGTTGTAGGCAGGGCAAAAGTGTCACGGTATTAACTAGATTAAACTGGTCTAGCTTTTTTGCAGGATCGATGGTTGACGTTGCGGCAGTTAACGCCCTGGTGATCGGGTGCGGCATCTGGTCATCTGGGATCAAGGGGGGCATGGTGGGGGCAAATCCCCAGCGACTGTGACCGATTCCATGACCGAACTCGCCACGCTCGACCTGCGCAGGCTCTATTTGTTTCTTGATTTCGACGGCACGTTGGTCGACCTTGCGCCGACACCTGATGCAATCCATGTCCCCGACGATTTGCCGACGCTCTTGGCGGGTCTGCATGACCGGACGCAGGGACGGCTTGCAATCGTGTCAGGCCGCGAGGTGGCGCAGATCGCGCATTTTCTGCCGACGTTTCCCGGTGCAATCTATGGCGCACACGGGGCGGAATCCCGGGTGGACGGCATCGACCGGCCCCATCCTTTGGCGGGCAGCGCGACCGTGGCCGCCGTGCAGGCCGCCGCCGCCGATCTGGTCGCGACCGAGCCGGCACTGCTGCTGGAACGCAAGAAAACGGGCGCTGTCGTGCACTACCGCGCGGCCCCGACCAAGGGGCCGGCGGTCCGGGCTGCACTGTCGGACATGATCGCAGGCCATCCTGATCTGGTCCTGCACGCGTCGAAAATGGCGTGGGAAATCCGGCCTGCCGACGCGTCCAAGGCCGGTGCCGTGCAGGCCTTGATGGACGGGCAGCCCGATGACGTCCGACCCGTCGTGATCGGTGATGACACAACAGACGAGGAAGCGATGGAGGTCGCCCAGACCATGAACGGAATTTGTATCAGGGTAGGCGAGGGTGACACCATCGCCCCGCACCGATTGGATGCGCCGTCAGATGTTCACGCGCTGTTGCGGCGCTGGGCGGTGCAGCCATGACCGGGCGGCTGGTCGTCGTTTCGAACCGCGTCCCGTCTGACGGGCCGCCGTCCGGGGGATTGGTTGTTGCGCTGCATGATTGTCTGCGGGCAACGGGTGGGCTGTGGTTCGGCACCTCGGGTCGGATCACTGATGATCCTGACGACAGCTTTGCCCAGGTGCAAGGTGACGGCTACACCATGCGGACCTTTGACCTCAGCCCGGCCGAACAGCAGGGCTATTATCTGGGCTATGCCAATTCGGTGCTCTGGCCCCTGTGTCACCGCAGGGCGGACCTGATGGCGCTGAACGCGGGCGACTACGACACCTACATGCAGGTGAACCGGCGACTGGCGCGGATGATGGCGGCAGAGCTGCGCCCCGATGATCGCATCTGGATTCACGACTATCACTTCCTGCCGCTGGCCGATTGCCTGCGCGCCGAAGGCGTCACCGCGACCATCGGCTATTTTCATCACATCCCGTTCCCCGCGACACACGACATGATGGCCCTGCCGCAGCATGACCTGTTTCCGCACTGGATGGCGGGGTTCGACCTGTTCGGCCTGCAAACGCAGCGCGACGTGGCCGCGGCACTGGAAATGCTGCGTGGCCTGCCGGGGGCCGAGCTGCTGCGCGACGGCACGATTTCCTATCGCGAACGCCGGTTCGAGGTGCGCAGCTTTCCCATCGGGATCGACGCCGCGGCCTTTGCCGAAGAGGCCGCCCGGATCGACGGTCGCGCACTGCTGAACTTTGCCCCCGACGAACGGCTGGTAATCGGGGTCGACCGGCTGGATTATTCCAAGGGGCTGGATAACCGCTTGCGCGCCTTCGGCCGTTACCTGCGTGACCGCGCCGAGGATGCGCCCAAGGCGTCGCTGCTACAGATTGCGCCGCCCACGCGCGAAGAGGTCGACGCCTACCAGCAGATCCGCGAGGATCTGGAACGCACCGCCGGCAAGGTCAACGGCCTGCATTCCGATCTGGGATGGACGCCCATCCGCTATATCCACAGCGGCGTGCCGCGTGACACGCTAGCCGCCGTTTACCGTGCCGCCGACGTGGGGTTCGTCACGCCGTTCTGCGACGGCATGAACCTTGTGGCCAAGGAATTCGTGGCCGCACAGGACCCGGATGACCCCGGCGTGCTGATCCTGTCGCAGTTTGCGGGGGCCGTGGAACAGATGGCCTCTGCGCTGATCGTGAACCCCTATGACATCGGCGAAATGGCAAGGGCGCTGCGGCAAGCTTTGGCCATGCCGCTGGAGGAACGGATCGACCGGCATCAGGCGCTGGCGCGGGGGGTGTTCCGCAAGGACGTCGCCCATTGGACACGCAGCTACCTTGATACGATGGACCGCCTCTCGGCCGCGCGGGCCTGATCCGTCTGTGCATCCCTGCACAATTTCTGAGGGCCCATCGACCTGTGCGGATGCGCAATCGCAAGCTACCTATCTGGCAACCTAGCACAGGAGCACGACCATGCTGACCCAGATCAAAGGCCTGCACCACGTCACGTCCATCGCGTCTGACGCCGCGCGCAACAACGCGTTCTTTACCGACGCGCTAGGCCTGCGCCGCGTGAAAAAGACGGTCAATTTCGACGCGCCGGATGTCTATCATCTGTATTACGGCGACGAGGTCGGCACCCCCGGCACGGTCATGACCCATTTCCCGTTCCAGCGCGCCGCGCGCGGCACCCCGGGCGTGGGCGAGGTCGGTGAAACCGTGTTCGCCGTGCCTGCGGGATCGCTCGATTTCTGGGCCGATCGTTTGGCGGGGCGTGCCGAAAACCTGGCGCGCGACACGCAGTTTGGTGAAAACCGCCTGACCTTTCGCAGTGACGACGGCGAGGCATTCGCCCTGTCAGAGGTGGCGGATGATCCCCGGACCCCCTGGACCGGGAACGGCGTCGGATCCGACCATGCGATCCGCGGATTCCGGGGTGCGTCCATGCGGTTGGCCGACACGGGTGCCATGGCCGAACTGCTGACCTACATGGGCTATGAAAAACTGGACACCCGCGACGGTGTGACCCGCTATGTCATCGCGGGCGACAATCCCGCCGATACCATTGATCTGGTGCAGGCCTCGGGTGTGCAAGAGGCGCGGGCCGGGGCCGGATCGGTCCACCACATCGCATTCGCGGTCGAGGATCGCGCAGCACAGGTCGCGGTCCGGCAGAAACTGATCGACACAGGCTATGCCGTCACGCCCGTGATCGACCGGGACTATTTCTGGGCGATCTATTTCCGCACCCCCGGCGGCGTGCTGTTCGAAATCGCCACGAATGAACCCGGCTTTGACCGCGACGAGGACACGGCAAACCTTGGCGACGCGCTCAAGCTGCCCAGCCAGCACGAGCATTTGCGCGCGCAGCTGGAACAGCATTTGCAGCCGCTGGGTTAATTGCCGCCTAGCCCGCCCAGGATATTGTCCAACACGTTCAGGATCTGGCTATCCGCCGCGATCCCCGAATTGGACAAGGTGCCATTGCGGGCCGGGCCGGGGATGTCCATGGGCAGCGGCTTTGGCTGCTGCCCGGCGACCACACGCCGCATCGTGTCGCGGAAAATGTCCGCGGGAATGCCGCCGCCCGTGACGCCCCGCATGGGGCTGTTGTCATCGAACCCCATCCAGACGCCCACGACGTAATCCGCGTTGAACCCGATGAACCAGGCGTCGCGCTGGCTGTTCGTCGTGCCCGATTTGCCGGCCAGTTCCCAGCCGTCGATCTGCGCGCGCGTGCCCGTACCGCGCACGACGACCTGGTTCATCATGTAGGTCAGCTGTCGCGCCGCGCGTTCCTGGATCACCCGTTCCTGCATGCCCGTGCCTACGTTGTCCATCAACGGGGCATCGTCCCCCTGCAACCGCAGGTCCAGCAACCCGTAGGGTTCCACCGCCGACCCGCCGTTCAGGATGCCCGCATAGGCCCCCGACATCTCGATCAGGGTGCTTTCGGATACACCCAGCGCCAGCGCAGGCCCCGCGGCCAATTCGCTGTCGATCCCGAATCCTTCGGCAATCTTGCTGACCAGCTCGCGGCCGACCTCTTCGGACAGGACGACGGCGGGGATGTTCCGGCTTTCGTACAGGGCCTGTGACAGTGTCACCGGACCCTTGAACTGGCGGTCATAGTTTTCGGGCTGCCACGGCCCCGATCCGGGGATCGTGATGGTCAACGGCACGTCGTCGATCAAGTCATTGGGCGAAAACCCAAGGTCCAGCGCCGTTGCATAGATGAACGGTTTGAACGCCGATCCGGTCTGGCGGCGGGCCTGTGTCGCGCGGTTGAACGCGCTTTGCGCGCGCACATCGCGTCCACCGACCATGGCGCGCACGGCACCATCCGCCGACATGACGACCACGGCTGCTTCGACTTCTGACCCTTCTGACAGTTTGGTGTCAAAGACCGACAGCAGTGCGGTTTCCGCAGCCGTCTGGATGTCCTGGTCCAGCGTGGTGCGGATCACCACGTCCTCGGTCGTGTTGCGGGTAAAGAAATCCGGCCCCTGTCCCATGACCCAATCGGCGAAATATCCGCCTGCACGGGCCTGTGCCGCCTGCGACAGCTGTGCTGGATTGGCCAGCGCCTCATCCGCCTGCGCGGATGTGATATAGCCTTGATCCTCCATCAGGCCGACGACGACCGCCGCGCGGTCCACGGCGCGGCCCATGTTGTTGGTCGGCGCATAGGACGACGGTGCCTTGAGCAATCCGGCCAACATCGCGGCCTCTGCCGGGTCGACGCTGCGTGCGGATTTGCCGAAATAGCGCTGTGCCGCGGCCTCGAACCCGCGCGCGCCTTCGCCCAGATAGGCGCGGTTCATGTAGATCGACAGGATTTCCTCTTTGGAGTAGGCGCGTTCCATTGCCAGCGCGTAAATTGCCTCATCGATCTTGCGCTGGATTGTCGACTCGCGGCAATCTGCCTCGTAGGCGCGTTCGCTGTCCCAAAACGCAGGATCGTAGTCGACGCCGAGACACAGCAGTTTCGCGGTTTGCTGCGTGATCGTGGACCCACCGTTGCCGGACAACGGGCCGCGTCCTTCGCGCAGGTTGATGCGAACAGCACTGGCTATACCGCGTGGGCTGACGCCAAAGTGGCTGTAGAACCGGCGATCCTCTGTCGCGATGACCGCGTCATGTAGATAGCCTGACACCTCGTCCGACTTGATCATACCGCCATATTGATCCCCGCGCCATGCAAAGACATCGCCGTCGCGGTCCAGCAGCGTGACCGATCCGCGTGTGCGACCATCCACCATTTCCTCGAACGCGGGCATGCGCGATGCGTCCCACTGCACTTTGATGGCAAGCGCGATGACGCCGATCACTGCGACAGCGATGCCAATGCGAAACACCATCCGCAGCGTCCAGGTAAATGGAAACAGCAACCAGCCCACCAGACCGCGTTTCTTGCGGGGGCGCGGGGCTGCATTGCGCTTTGCGGGCTTGGGCTTTGCCGCCCGGCGTTCCGCCACCAAAGGGCGCGATGTCTTGCGATTCTTGCTCATGGGCCTGCGATCAGCATTTCTTGGTTTTGCTTACCATAGCGGTCCGCAACCCGGTTGTCCCGCCAGCATCGCATATTTTTGAGGTGCACAAAAAACGGGCAAAGATACAAATTTGTGCAAAAACTATAACGCATGCTCTGTAGCGCCGTTTTATTTACCCTTTGAAAACTTGGCTATCACGCAACCGCGAGTCCTTGATCGTCCCATCCTAACCGCGGGCCCCTGCGTGGCCTGCCCCATTACATGAGGGCGATTAAGTGAAACTCATCATTGCAACGATCAAACCGTTCAAGCTGGAGGAGGTCCGCGAGGCGCTGACCACCATCGGCGTGCGCGGCATGATGGTCTCCGAGATCAAGGGCTTCGGCTCGCAGTCGGGTCACACCGAAATCTACCGCGGCGCGGAATACGCCGTGAACTTCGTGCCCAAGGTCAAGCTCGAGATCGTCGTGCCTGACAACATGGCCGAACAGGTGGTCAGCACCATCGCAACCACCGCCAAGACCGACAAGATCGGTGACGGCAAGATTTTCACCCTCGACGTCGAAGGCGCGCTGCGCGTCCGGACCGGCGAGTTGAACGACGACGCGCTGTAAAGCGGCCTTCAGTAAAGGGACATTTTCCGAAATGAAAACCACACTTCACAAAGCACTTTGGGGCGGGGCCGCACTGGCATTCCTGCCCGCGGTTGCCTTCGCTCAAGAGGTCGCCGAAGAAGCCGCCGCCGCGCCGTCGTTCGACGAAATCGGCCCCTATATCATGACCACATTGCTGTTCCTCGTGGGCGGCTTTCTGGTGTTCTGGATGGCAGCAGGTTTTGCCATGCTCGAGGCTGGTCTCGTGCGGTCCAAGAACGTGACGATGCAGCTGACCAAGAACATCGCGCTGTTTTCCATCGCGGCCATCATGTACTGGCTGGTCGGTTTCAACCTGATGTATCCCGGTGAATTCAACGGCTACTTTGCGTTCAACTTTGTGCCGACGGTTCTGGAACCCGTTGGTCTGGCCGCTGCCGACGCATCGCTGGATTACGCATCCGTCGCATCCGACTTCTTCTTTCAGCTGATGTTCGTTGCCGCCACCGCATCCATCGTGTCCGGTGCTCTGGCCGAACGGATCAAACTGTGGCCCTTCCTGATCTTCGTGATCGTGCTGACCGGCTTTATGTACCCGATCTCGGGTTCCTGGCAGTGGGGTGGCGGCTGGCTGTCCGAAATGGGCTTCTCCGACTTTGCAGGTTCCACGATCGTGCACTCTGTCGGTGGTTGGGCTGCATTGGCTGGCGCGCTGATCCTGGGTCCGCGTATCGGCAAGTACAAGGACGGCCGCACTGTGCCGATGCCCGGTTCCAACCTCGCACTTGCAACACTGGGTACGTTCATCCTGTGGCTGGGTTGGTTCGGCTTTAACGGTGGTTCGCAGCTGGCTGCTGGCACCGTGGGCGACATCACCGACGTGGGTCGTATCTTTGCCAACACCAACATGGCCGCATCGGCTGGTGCCGTCACCGCGCTGATCCTGACGCAGGTCCTGTACAAGAAGGTCGACCTGACCATGGTGCTGAACGGCTGCCTTGCCGGTCTGGTGTCCATCACGGCCGAACCCCTTGCACCGTCCCTGTTCGGCTCGCTGCTGACGGGTGCTGTGGGTGGCGCAATCGTCGTGTTCACCGTGCCGCTGCTGGACAAGCTGAAGATCGACGACGTCGTCGGTGCCATCCCCGTCCACCTGTTTGCAGGTATCTGGGGTACGCTGGCAGTTGCCTTCTACACCGGCAACTGGGGCGCACAGATCACGGGCATCATTGCCTACGGTGTGTTCACCTTCGTGGTCGCCGGCATCGTCTGGTTCATCCTCAAGGCCGTGACCGGCATCCGCGTCAGCGAAGAGGCAGAGATCAACGGTCTCGACACCTCCGAGCTGGGCATGGAAGCCTACCCGGATTTTGCAAAGGGTTAACCCTCCCCTCTAACCCTTGCATTCCTGACCCGGGCGTTCGCGCCCGGGTTTTTTGTTTTTCAAGCCGCAAGCACTGTGTCAGACAGAGACCAACCTCCACAGGATATCACCATGATCAACACGCCATACCTCTTGTTTCTGGGCGATGCGCCCGACCCTCTGGCGGCCAAGGTCGCACAGGGCATCCGTGACTGGCGTCCGCAATACGCGCTGGGTCAGTTGCGCCTGGACGGCTGTCAGGCCGACATGAAACTGCCCGACATGACACTGACCGAGGGTCGCGCCGCCGGTGCGCAGACGCTGGTGATCGGCGTGGCCAACCGGGGTGGCAGGATTTCTCCATTGTGGAAATCGGTCCTGCTCGACGCGCTTGCCGCTGGCTATGATCTGGCGTCCGGCCTGCATAACCTGCTGCGCGACGACGCCGATCTGGTCGCCGCTGCAACAGCGCACGGCCGCACCTTGCATGATGTGCGCGTGCCAACCGTCGCCTACCCGATCGCCAACGGCGTAAAACGTAGCGGCAAGCGCTGCCTTGCCGTAGGTACCGATTGTTCCGTGGGCAAGATGTACACCGGCCTCGCCATGGATGCCGAGATGAAGGCGCGCGGCCTGAAATCGTCGTTCCGCGCCACCGGTCAGACCGGAATCCTGATCACGGGCGAAGGTGTGCCGCTGGATGCCGTGGTCGCCGATTTCATGGCCGGTGCGGTCGAATGGCTGACGCCAGATAACGACCCCGATCACTGGGACCATATCGAAGGGCAGGGCAGCCTGTTCCATATCAGCTATTCCGGTGTGACGATGGCACTGGTCCACGGCGGCCAGCCCGACGCGCTGGTGTTGTGCCACGAACCCACCCGACCCCACATGCGCGGCCTGCCGGACTATGCGGTGCCGAAGCTGGCGGATCTGCGCGATCTGGCGTTGCAACTGGCGCGGATGGCGAACCCGGCCTGTCAGGTGGTGGGTATTTCGGTGAATACCTCTGGTCTGGGCGACGATGTGTTCGAGGATTATCTGGCCGGTGTCGAACGTGAATTGGGCCTGCCGACTGTCGATCCGTTCCGTCAGGGTGCCGATCGTCTGGTCGACGCGTTGCTGGCGCTGTGATGGAATTTGCTGCGCAAATCCCATGCCTCCGGCAGGAGTATTTGGGGCAAGATGATGCTTGAGGTGACGCGGGATACATTCCGGTTGGCGCAGGTCTTTACGATCTCGCGCGGGTCACGGACCGAGGCACAGGTGCTGACCGTGCGCGCGGGCGACGGCTGGGGTGAATGCGTGCCCTACGCGCGGTATGACGAGACGCTGGACAGTGTGACCGCACAGATTGCGGGCTTGCCCGAGGGGATCAGCCGCGCGGACCTGCAGGACGCCTTGCCCGCCGGGGCCGCGCGGAACGCGGTGGATTGTGCGCTGTGGGATCAGGCGGCGAAGAAGGCGGGGGTGCGGGTCTGGGACCTGATCGGGCAGGGGGCACCCGCGCCTGCCGTCACCGCTTATACGCTGTCGCTGGACACGCCCGATGCGATGCAGGCGCAGGCCGCCAGAAACGCACACCGACCGCTGCTGAAGATCAAGCTGGGCACGCCCGATGACATGCCACGGCTGGAGGCGGTGCGCCGTGGCGCGCCCGACGCGCGGATCATCATCGACGCGAACGAGGGGTGGACGGCAGAGGTTTATGCCGACCTCGCACCGCATCTGCTGCGCCTCGGCGTGGCAATGGTGGAACAGCCGCTGCCCGCCGGGGCCGACGACATGCTGGGCGAAATCGCGCGCCCCTTGCCCGTCTGCGCGGATGAGAGCTGCCACGACCGCGCGTCGCTGGCGGGGCTGGCGGGCAAATACGACATGGTGAACATCAAGCTGGACAAGACCGGCGGGCTGACCGAGGCGCTGGCGCTGAAGGAGGCCGCACTGGCCCAAGGGTTCAGCGTGATGGTCGGCTGCATGGTCGGGTCGTCGCTGGCCATGGCCCCCGCGACGCTGCTGACGCCGGGTGCGGCGTTCGTCGACCTCGACGGTCCGCTGCTGCTGGCCGAGGACCGCCCGGTGCCGCTGGTGTTCGACGGGGACGGCGTGCATGCGCCGGACGCGGGGTTGTGGGGCTAGGGGCGCAGTTTGGCACGGATGTCGTCGCGCAGGCGGGTGGCTTTGTCGTGATTATAGGGCGTTTGTTTTTTTGAAAACACGGTCAAGGCCGCGTCCACGTGTGTCAGCGCCGTTTGCAGATGGGCGGTTGCCTCCGCGTCGTCGATCAACGACGCCCATGCCTCAAATGCCAGCGCTAGATTTTCCTGCGTCATGGCCCATTGCAGCGGCACGCGGTCCTGCCTCAGTTCCGTCAGTGCGGCGCGGAATGCTGTGACGGCCTGTTCCAGCAGGTCGGTGTCGCTTGCCAAGTGGCCGAGGGACGTCAGCGCGTTGCCCAGATTGTTCTGCGTCGTGGCCCAGTCCAGCGGCACGCGGTCCTGCGTCCTTTCCGTCAGCGCGGCGCGGAATGCTGTTGCGGCCTGTTCCAGCAGATCAATGTCGCTGGTGCGGGTGCCGAGGATATTGAGCGCGTTGCCCAGATTGTTTTGCGTCATGGCCCATTTCAACGGCACGCGGTCCTGCGTCCATTCCGTCAGTGCAGCGCGAAAGGCGACGACGGCCTGTTCCAGCAGATCGGTGTCGCTGGCGCGGATGCCGAGGAATTGCAGCGCGTTGCCCAGATTGTTTTGCGTCATGGCCCAGTCCAGCGGCACGCAGTCCTGCGTCCACTCCGTTAGTGCAGCGCGATATGCGGTGACTGCCTGTTCCAGCAGATCGGTGTCGGCGGCGCGTTCGCCGAGGATTGTCAACGCTGCACCCAGATTGTTCTGGGTTGCGGCCCATTCCAGCGGTACTCGATCCTGCGTCCGTTCCGTTAATGCAGTGCGATATGAGGCGACCGCCTGCTCCAGCAGGTCGGTGTCGCTGGCGTGGATGCCGCGGGTTTGCAGCGCGTTGCCTAGCAAATTAGCAGCAGCGCCACGCTGAGCTACGTTTTCTGCGAGCGCCATGGATTGATGCGCCACCGCAATCGCAACATCCAGATCAAAGGACAGCCCCTGGTCTCGGCCGCGTTCGTACCAGATATCCTGCTCCGCCAGCACCGCCGCAAATTGCTCTGCCTGCGTGCCGCCATTTTCCGTAATCCGTGCGACCAGCAGATCGGCGAGCACATCGGCGTTGCGGGCCAGCGTGGCCTTGGCAATCGCGCTGTTCACCAGTTGCGCACGGGCCTGTTCCTCGCGCGCGATGCGGTCGGCGCTGTCGGCGAGGGCGTTTTGCATATGCGCAAGGGCCGCGTCCAGTTCGCCCGCGTCGGACAGGCGGTCCGCCTCTGCCACGATGGCGTCGACCTCTGACGGCAGGTTCGACGGGGCACGGCGGTTGGCCGCCACCTCTAACGCGCGTTCGAGGCCGCGCAGGGCACCGTCGAAATCCTGTGGCGAGCCTTCGGCATAGCGTTTCGCCAGTGCGATCAGCAATTTTTCATTCTGCGCCATACGTTTGATGTCGTCAGACAGGCCTGCGTCGCCGCGCACCTCTGCCGTCAGTTGCGCGATCATCGCCTTCATTGCGGCGGTCTCTTCGCGCAGGGCCGCCGTGTCGGATTTGATTGCAGCGCCTTGCGCGAGCAAAACACCCTGACTGCGCAGCAGCGCGCTGACGCCCTCTGCCGTAAAGGCCTGCGCAGAATTGCCGTCGCGCAGCACCCGTGCCGCTGACTCCAACGTCAGCCGCAGGGCTAGGCGCACGCCGTCCGTTTCCGCCGCCAGTGCACTGCCGAACGCGGCCTGTGCCAGCACCGCGCCAGGATCATCGGTGGCAAAAGCTGTCACCATGGTGTGCGCGTCCAGCGCGACCGCACCGCGTCCGCCGCGCAGATAATCAGACACCACCTCTGCATCGGCATCGGTAATCGCGCCTTCGGCAAACAGCGCCGCTGTTGCCCGGTCACGCGCCTTGCTCAGGGTGCGCCTGTCGGACAGTGACCATTTTTCGGCGCCCATTGCCAGCAACACGGCGGCGGGCACCGTCGCAGCCCCGACGCCAGCGGCGGCAATCCCCGCTGCGGCAAGGCAAAATTCGGTCCCGTGCTGGGCAAGTAAAGTGCGGCTCATCTTTTCCCCTGACACGGTGATGTTAACCGCAGGAAACGGGCTGCGACAACCGCCCCCTCTGGACAAGACCCGCCACTCTTTGGATAACCACCGGGCACCAGCGAAAGGCCCGCCCATGACCCGCACCGTTTACCTGAATGGCGACTACCTGCCCGAGCACGAGGCCAAGGTTTCGATCTTTGACCGCGGGTTCCTGATGTCTGACGGCATCTACGAGGTGACCAGCGTGCTGGACGGCAAGCTGATCGACTTTGACGGCCACGCGGTGCGGCTGCAACGGTCACTGGATGAACTGGACATGGCCCATCCGTCGTCCAAGGATGACCTGCTGGAGGTGCACCGTGAGCTGGTGCGCCGCAACGAGATCACTGACGGGATGATCTATCTGCAGATCACGCGCGGCAATCCCGGCGACCGCGACTTTGCCTATCCGCCCGCCGATACGCCGCCCACACTGGTGCTTTTCACGCAGGCGAAACCCGGCATGGCCGACAGCCCGATGGCGCAGACCGGCATGAAGGTGATCAGCATCGCCGACCAGCGCTGGGGGCGCCGCGACATCAAGACGGTGCAACTACTGTATCCGTCCATGGGCAAGATGATGGCCAAGGCGGCGGGCGCGGATGACGCCTGGATGGTCGAGGACGGTCACGTCACCGAAGGCACGTCCAACAACGCCTATATCGTCAAGGGCAACACGATCATCACGCGCCACTTGGGCAACGAGATCCTGCACGGCATCACCCGTGCCGCTGTCCTGCGTTTCGCCCGCGAGGCCCAGATGAAGGTCGAGGAACGCAGTTTCACGATTCAAGAGGCGCTGGAGGCCGACGAGGCCTTTATCACATCGGCCAGTACATTCGTCATGCCCGTGGTGGAACTGGACGGCACGGCGATCGGCACCGGCACCCCGGGGCCTGTCGCGACCCGTCTGCGCGAAATCTATCTGGAAGAAAGCCGCAAGGCCGCCGTCTGATTTTTGCCGACACGACGGACGGTTCCAAATCGTGCATTGTCGAATGGTCCTTGCCCACTATCCTTGATCCAGAGCAAGGAGGCCAAGATGGCGACGATCAAGGATACACCGACCCGCTACGGCGTCATTTCCCGCGTTCTGCACTGGGGCATGGCCCTGCTCTTTGCGGCACAATTCGCTTCGGCTGCGGCCCGCGCCCTGCTGGAACGCGAAAATGCACTGCGCGAAACCCTCTGGAGCTATCACACCAACCTTGGTGCGACGCTTTTTGTCCTGGTCGCGCTGCGCGGCATATGGGGTCTGCTGAACATACCCAACCGTCCGCCGCACAGCGGTGCGGTCGGCACCGCTGCGCTGGCTGGTCACGTCGCGATCTATGTGCTGATGTTTCTGGTGCCGTTCACGCGCCTGCTGGCATCGGCCGGCAGCGAACGTGGCTTCAGCTATTTCGGCATCCCGATTTTCCCGGCGCGCGAAACCGAAATCGCCTGGATGCAAATTCCGGCCAATTGGCACGGTGAAATGGGTTGGCTGCTGCTTGCCCTCATCGCAGGGCACATCGCCATGGCGATCGTCTGGCACGGGATCATCCAAAAGGATCACACGCTGCAGCGCATGACCGGCGGCCATTGATGACGGCAGGTTTGCCTGACCTTGAGACATTCCGGGTCACGGCCGATCATCGCGACCGGCTGGCAAAGTCGGGCCATCGCCACAAGTTCGATTATGGTCATGTGGTCGTCGGCGCTGGCCCTGCGTTACAGGGCGGGGCTGCGCGGCTGGCAGCGCGCGCCGCGCTGCGGATCGGGGCAGGGCTGGTGACTGTGCTGGCACACCGGGATGCTGCCGATGCGCATGCGGCGCAGCTGAACGCGATCATGCTGCAGACCTACGATCAAACGCCACGTTTCGCAGGGCAATTGGCGGTCCTTTCGCCTGATGCAATCTGCGTTGGTCCCAATTTCGGGACGTCGGTCACGGCGCGCGAGAAACTCAACGTGGTCCTGGCGCAGAGCGTTCCGCTTTGCCTTGATGCGGATGCGATCACCATGATCGCCCAGGATCGTCAGGCGTTTTCGGCGCGCGCCTCGGATCGGGTCGTGCTCACACCCCACGCCGGGGAACTGCGCCGACTGATCCCCGGCGCGTTTGACCGGACCGATTGCCGGGTGACGCTGGCCCGGACCGCTGCGCGTGACCTTGGCTGTGTCGTCCTGTTCAAAGGTCCGGACACGCTGGTTGCACAGCCGGACGGCACCTGTGTCGTCGTCAGCTCTGACGGGATCCCGCATGCCGCATGGCTGGCAACCGCTGGCGCTGGCGATGTGCTGGCCGGGTTCATCACGGGTTTGCTCGCACGTGGGTTTGCGCCAGCCTGTGCTGCGGCTCTCGGCGCGCACCTGCACTTGCAGTGTGCCGCCGTCGTGGGTCCAGGCCTGGTTTCAGAGGACCTGCCCGATGCGCTGCCACGCGTCCTTTCGGCCATGCTGTCAGAGCCTTAGTCTTCCAGCGGATCGTGCCCCCAATTCATCAGGCTATAGCGCCAATCGGAATGTGCGACATCATTGTCCGGCCCCCCCTGGGAGAGGTGACGTTTGACGTAGCCCACGACCTTGGCCATGTGGTCCCACTGGTCGTCCGTCAGCGCGTCCTTGTTGGTACGTTTGATCTCGACGATGCGACGACCGGATGCGTGGCCGGTGCTCTCGCCGCTATCGCTGTCACCGACTGATTTGCTCTCGTCTGTCTTCAGCCAGTCTTCCAGCTCTTGCGGCGCCATATTGACCAGATCGCACCACTCGTCCCAGATCGTTTCCTTGGATTTTGATGACATGCCATTCTCCTGTGTTGCGGGATCAAGGCGTGCCGTCATCCTTTTGTTCCCCCGCCTGGGGTGTCAGGTCGTAGGGGGCGGCGATCCGCCAGACGTGACCGGGGATCATGTTCTTCATCTTGGCCGGTGCGGCCCGTCGCAGATGCAGGATCGATTCTGCGGCCTTCATCTCGAGCCGCGCGCGGGCGAATTCCAGCCCCTTGGGTCCGATGCGCGGCATCAGCCAGCCCATGACGGGGCGCAACCAGTCCGGCATCCGGCGCAGTGGCAAACCGCCCGCAGCCAGCCGCGTATTCGCGATGAACCCCGCCACGGAACTGCGACGCTTGCCCCGCGACCCCGGTGCCGCCAATTGCACGGCATCGCCCAGACCCGCCAGCATCTCTGCCCCGCGCGCGTTGCGCACGATCAGCCATTGTTCGCCTTCACCCGCCATGTAGCCGACGGTGATATCCGCCAGACGGTTCGTGTAGTCGACGCAGGTCCGGCAGGTCAGCGGGAAAAAATCATCCGGCAGATCCGAAATCGGCAGCTTCAGAAACGGGATCAAGCGACGGCTGTGGTCACGAAACCGCAGCTCCACATGGAAATCCGCGCGAAATTCCAGATAGGTCACCTCGTCCGGCCGGTCCGTCAGCCTGCCCAGGAAATCATGGAAATTGGCGGTTGTCGTGTTGTCCGAACAGGGCGTGCCGATGACATACAGCCTCTCCAGCCCCAGCCGCGCCTCGATCGCGCGCAGGGCATAGACCTGACAGGGAATGCCTACGACCGCGATTCGCCTGTGACCTGCCGCAATCGCGGGCTCCAGTGCGGCCAGCAGCGGCGCATAGCCCATGCGCATCCCGCGCGCGCGTATCAAGTCGTCCGGTTCGGTCAGGATTGCGGGCACCGGTGCCCAGCGATCCTCTGCGTCCGGGACACAGGCCAGCACCGCGTCCACTATGCCGCGCCGCAACAGATCAGCCGCCAGTGAGGTGGTAATCCCGGTCCATTGCGCCCCATCTCGCGGATGCACCATTGCGGCACGATACATCGCCTGCGTCACCCCAAAAAACGCCTCGTCCCCCGAATGTGCCGCATCACGCCCGTGAACCTGCCGTTCCAGGCGTGGATAATCGGGTGCGATGAACTGGCAGGCCGCCCCGCAGGCGCCGGGATCGGCCATCCGACTGACCCCGCAATCGGTGCACAGGCTGCGGGGCGCGGCATCGCGCAGGGTGTCGGGCGTCATGTCCATCCGCAAACCTTGCCCCGCGCCGGGCCAAGTTGAAAGCCGCTCAGCATCATCTTGCTGAAAATACTCACAGGGCGCGCAGCGCCCCCGCATTTTCGCGAAAATGCGGAACCGCCCGATTTTTCGCGAAAAATCGGCTATCCCGCCCCGATCAACGCACCCGCACCGAACACCAGCGCGCCGCCCAGAACCACCTGGAACGCCGCGCGCAGGAACGGCGTCTGCATATAGCGGTTCTGGATCCAGGCGATCGCCCAGAGTTCGACAAACACAACGATCATCGCGATGATCGTGGCCGTCCAGAAATCCGGGATCAGATAGGGCAGGGCGTGACCCAGTCCGCCCACAGTCGTCATGACGCCCGCCGCGATTCCACGCTTCAGCGGTGATCCCCGCCCCGAAATCTGGCCATCGTCGGACGCAGCCTCGGTAAAGCCCATGGAAATACCGGCACCGATACTCGCGGCAAGTCCAACCAGAAATGTCGTATGCGTATCCTGCGTCGCAAAGGCGGTGGCAAAGATCGGGGCCAGCGTGCTGACCGATCCGTCCATCAGGCCGGCCAGCCCCGGCTGCACCCATGTCAGCACGAATTGCCGGTGGGCTGCGGCGTCTTCCTCGTTCAGGGCCGTGGCACCCAGATTGTCGCGTGTCAGTTGGTCGGCGGTTTCGATATGGCCACTCTCTGCGGCGGCCAGATCGCCCAGCAGCCGCCGGGTCGCCGCATCCGTCGTCGCCTGCGCCGCGTGCGTGTAAAACCGTGCGGCATCCCGTTCCATCTGGCTGGCCTGCGCACGGATCGTTTCCAGTGGCAGATTGGCCGTCAGCCACACCGGACGGCGCGCGTAGAACCCGGATACATGTTCGCGCCGGATCAGGGGGATCACCTCGCCGAACCGGTCGCGGTGCAGATCAATCAGCCGCCGGCGATGTCCATCCTCTTCAGCTGCCATTCCGTCGAACACGGCCGCGCTGGCCGGATAAT
This sequence comes from Loktanella gaetbuli, assembly GCF_020531945.1. Taxonomy (NCBI): domain Bacteria; kingdom Pseudomonadati; phylum Pseudomonadota; class Alphaproteobacteria; order Rhodobacterales; family Roseobacteraceae; genus Loktanella; species Loktanella gaetbuli. The sequence goes on along the minus strand of NZ_JAJATZ010000005.1, from coordinate 134,456 downwards.
CGGCGCGCAGCATCTCGGCGTAGCTGCGGTAGATCCGCCCGTCATCCTCCTCAGAGGAGATGGCAAGCGCCAGCACTTCCTGTTCGGTCAGATCGGCAAAACGGCGGCGCTGGTTGAAACCGGGTATCATGGCGGCCCCTTATTTAGAATAATTCTAAAATAGCCGAAATCCGCGCCTGCACAAGCCCTCAGTCCAGCCGGCGCACCTCCAGGTGGTTGCCCTGTCGCTGCGCCACCTCGAACCGCCCCGATTTGCGTAGCAGGTCGGACAGCTTTGCGCTGCCATAGGTGCGGGGATCGAATTCGGGTGTCGCGCTGACCAGATATTGGCCCAGCTGCCCCAGCGTGTACCAATCCGCATCCGGATCGATCGACCGCATCGCAGCCAGCACCAGCGGGATCACATCCTGCGGGGCCTCCTTGGTTTCACCTTTGGGGCCGTCGCTGGGGGTGGGGGTGGTCTCTGCCGTATCGCCCAGGTTCTCGACAAAGATGAACCGCTTGCACGCGCGCCGGAACGCATCCGGCGTCTTCTTTTGCCCGATCCCGTAAACATCCACCCCCTGTTCGCGGATCCGCGCGGCCAGCGACGTGAAATCACTGTCCGAACTGACCAGCACGAACCCCTGGAACCGGTCGGTGTGCAACAGATCCATGGCATCGATCACCAGCGCGATATCGCTGGAATTCTTGCCCGTGGTATAGGCCGGCGACTGCTGCGGGTTCAGCCCGTGTTCCAGCAACACCCGGTTCCATCCGGCCAGCTGGTTACTGGCAAAATCCCCGTAGATCCGCCGCACCGATGCCTCGCCAAAGCGCGCCACCTCCTCGAATATCGCGGCGGCATGTTTGGGGCTGGTGTTGTCGGCATCGATCAGCACGGCCAGCAGCGGGCGTTTGTCGGGCATTGGGTCATCCTCGTGTTTCACCCCAGACTTAGCGCAGGCGTGCAAAACCCGCCAGCCATCCGCAAAACGCAATGAAACAGAAAAATTCCCGTACTCTCTGAAACTCTTTCCGGCACCCTGACGTGGTTTCTCCAATCGCCGGCACAACCGTCGGCATAAACTTTGGGAAGAACACCATGACCATGAAAACGACAGCCATCGCCACCATCGCAGCCGCAACACTCGCAGGTCCGGCCTTTGCCGCGGCCCACGCCGGCACCATGGGCTATGCCCTGGCCGAGGACGGCGCGACGCTGGTCACCATGGCCGATATCGCAGCCCCTGGCGAGGTGCAGACCTTTGCGCTGGAAACACCGCTGCGAGCCATCGCCTACCGCCCGGTCACGGGCCAGCTGCTGGGTTTCGCAGACGGCACGATCTATGACATCGACGCCACAACGGGCGCGCTGACCGATCTGGGTGCCACATTTGCGGACGACGCCATGATCGGCGAGGGTGCGGTCGCATTCGACTTCAACAACCAGATCGACGCCGTGCGCCTGGTGGGTGAGGACGGTGCGAACCTCGTCTATTTCCCCGAAGGTTTCGGTGACGCGGACGAACGTGCGAATTCCGTCCTGCGCTTTACCGATGCGTTCTACCTGGACGGTGACGCAAACGCCGGCACGACGCCCGCCATCTTTGCGAACGCCTACACCAACGCGATCCCCGGCGCGACGGCAGAGTCGACAGCACAATACGCCATCGATGCGGGCACCGACGCGCTGGTCACACTGGCCAACAACGCGGGTGAGCTGGCTACCGTCGGCGCACTGACCCTGGACGGAGAGCCCGTCGACGTCACCGCAATGGGCGGCTTTGACATCGTCTCCGCGACCGAGGGCGACGACATGGCCTACGCCGTGCTGCAGACCGAAGGGTCCGAGACCGCAGGCCTCTACCTCGTGGACCTGACCTCGGGTGCCCTGACCAACCTCGCCGACCTCGGCATGGGTGGGTTCACCGGGTTTGCGGCCTCCAAAGGCATGTAATCTCCGACAGACGGATTTTCCCGGACCGTCCATCGGATGCAAAGACGCCCTCGGCCAGACTGGCCGGGGGCGTTTTTGGTTTGGGGGGCTTTCGGCCCATTGCCGATCTTCGGACTGGGCGACTACGCTGCGGCGCGGCTTTACCGAAGCGGTCGTTCAGGCGTAGCGCAGCATTTTCTCGACGGCTGACGGCGGCTGAGCGGACTTTTCGGTCATTCAATTTTCGGGCTTCGCTGACGCAGCATTCGTTCGCACGCGCGGCACGTTCATCGCTGTGTCGCAGCGGATGTCGCCAGACCGGTCGTTCAGGGGCCCCGATTGTGCCTGAACCAAGACCGAACTTTCGCCGCACGCTTCGCCAATATGAAAGATGCGGAACAAAGTGTGAATTCGCTGCATCGCAAAGAAATAGTTGCGCTTCAACTTCTTAGGCAGGCGAGGCCGGTTCACAAAGGAAGCATTGGCGACTTGAGCGCAGACAAGAATGCCTGAACCTTTGCTGTGCGATGAAGATCAACATGCGTAACCAGCCACAAGGGCACAGACCATTCAGGTAAAGGTGGGTAAACCTCGGACAGTTCCGCGCGCCGTGCAGAAAGTGGCCGCGCACAGAATCCGATCCCGATACCTTCGGCGACAGCACATTCGGCCACGTGTTGGCTGGCCGTGACAAATTTAATCTGCGCCCTAGGGACATGCGTCCGCAGCCAATCGGCAAAAGGTAGATTTGGGTTTCCGGCGTCCCAACAAATGAATGTATGTCCCGTCAGATCGCGTGGCGTATCCGGGCGGCCAAAGCGCAACAGATAGCTATCATGCGCAAAGAGACCGAAATCAATGTTGCGAAACGGCTGAACGACATTATCGGGTTGCTCGGGCTTCGGACCAGTGCGGATGGCGACGTGAGCCTGGCCATATTCCAGCTTGAGCAGAGCACCGCTTGCTATGAACTTGATGCCGAGTTGCGGATGGTCGTTTTGAACTTTGCGTATGGCTGGTAGTATGGACCGAGCGACCTGTTCATGGGCCGTGACGATCAGATCCCCCGTCAAATCCGATGTGCTGTCCCGCGTGCGCTGCGCCAAGTGTTTGAACTGGTCCTCGGTTGCCTGCGCAACCTGCATCATATCCCGCCCTGCCTCGGTCGGCACAAAGCCTGATCGATTGCGAAAGAAGATCGGGGCCCCAAGTGCCGTCTCAATCAGATCGATATGTCGGACGACGGTAGCCCGATGAACGCCCAAGACCTCGGCGGCGGCGCTGACGGTGCCCAGACGCGCGACTTGCAATGCCGTTCTCATTTCTGCCCAGTGATCCATTGGCCCCTTGCCACATAGACGCGCGTTCGGTGCGCTTTATGACATCTTTATTACATAATTTAAACATGGCAGTTTCCGAAAAACTGTCAATCATTTGGAACACGCCATGCAAAAACACGCTCTTCTTCTTAAAATCTCCGCCGTTCTCTGGGTCATCTGGGGAATTGTTCACGTCGGTGCGGGTATCTTTATCGTCGGGTCCGAAACGCCGGCAGCCGTTGCGGGCATTGCCGACGCAATGGACCCAGCGCAGTTCGATATTGCATATCCGGCGGCAGTCAGTGCCATCGTCAAACAGCTTGGTTTCAATATCGGTTGGGCGGGGATCGTCACCCTTGTAGGCGCCGTCTTTATCTGGCGCAGGAATGCGGCCGCAATCTTTGTTACGGCATTGGTCGGCGGTCTGTTTGATCTGGCGTATTTGCTGTTCATTGACCTTGGCGGCTTCGCCCTGTTCCTGCCCGGTGGTCTGATGACCTATGTATCTGCCTCGGCCATTCTCCTGAGCTTCTACGCCTATTTTGCAAGCACACGGGCCTGAATCCGATGATGAATGGGCAGGTCTTCGGATCGACTGAATGGCCTGCCTCCCCCCTTTAAGGTGAAGAACCAGATGACAAAATTTCTTGATGCCGATGCAGCCACGCCCGAGGGAATGAAGATCATCATGAAAGGCTTCAGCAAGGCTATGCTGATCGTGATGATCCCTGCCGCGGGGTTTCTGTGGCTTGCCGCCGCGACGGGCCTTTTTGCGGTCGACTGGATTACCACCCGAGGTGATGCAATCGCTTTTGTTGGGCAAAACCTTACGGTAGCGGGTCTTGTCTTTGCTGCACATATAATGTGGGTGTCATTGACACGCGCCACGCCGACAGCGGAAAAGTGGCAAGAAGGCGGGCGGCCATCTGCCGGGTCAAAGTTGGATCTTGCGCAGCGTGTCACTTTGAACACTGCGGAGCAGGCTGTGCTATTTGCCTTCGCCCAGTTGGCGCTCGCAAGTGCCATGCCGTTGGATCAGGTCTTCGCGACAAGAATACTTGCATTGATCTGGTTGGTTGCGCGGATCGTGTATGTTGCCGGATACCTTCGGCATCCTTTCTACCGGTCCTATGGGTTCAACTTGTCGATCCTACCGACGATCCTTGCACTCGGATACGCCGTTTGGTGCATGGCGTTTGTTTGACAAGTGATACACAGGCTATGCCTATTTAGGGGACCGCGGCCCCTCAGGCGCCCGCCTCGAACATCTGAGTCAATGGGGTGGGCGGGCGGCTAAGCTGCGATGCCTCGTCAGACCACTTGGCTAAGGTCCCCTCTGTGCCGATCATAACAAGCAGGATTTTCTGCACATGTGAGATGCTGTGTGACAGCATTTGGCAAAGAGGGCTCGAAGCCGACTTTCGCCGCGGAATTGTGGTATGGTGAGGCGTCGGCGAAGTGCCGAAGACGTGGCGGGACCGGTGGAGTGGAGGAACCACCATGTCTACCGCCAACCTACCAGCAATCCGCGCCTGCCGTTCCGCTTGGAACAAGGGACGCATCGTCGGCCAGAAACGTCCGCTACAACCGAAGCATGTCTGGGCGATCCGGGTCCGCCTCGAGATCGCGGAGCGGACTCGCGAGCTGGCGCTCTTCAACCTCGCCATCGATAGCAAGTTGCGAGGCTGCGATTTGGTGCGCCTCAAGGTCGCTGACGTCTATGCGGCGGGTCAGGTCAAGCATCGCGCCGCGATCGTTCAGAGCAAGACAAGGCGGCCGGTCAGCTTCGAGATCACCGAAGGGACTCGAAAAGCAATCAGAGCATGGCTCGAGGCGCCGCTGATGGTCGGATCGGAGCATCTCTGGCCCGGACGGTTCCATGAGCGGCGGCACATCTCGACGCGCCAGTATGCTCGCCTCGTCCGAGACTGGGTGACATCCATCGGCCTTGAGCCGAGCGCGTATGGCACCCATTCTATGCGGCGCACAAAAGTCGCGCAGATTTACCGAAAGACCGGCAACCTGCGGGCGGTGCAACTCCTCCTTGGACACACGAAGATGGACAGCACGGTGCGTTACCTGGGCGTCGAGTTGGAAGATGCGCTCGCGATTGCCGAGGCGGTAGAAATCTGAACAGGGCGGGCCGGCTGTCGTGGCCGGCCCATTGCCGACTTTGCCTGTCGAAGTCGAATTCTGCGCCTGCAAACCATATTGCAGACATTCTCGTCCTTCACGAAGCCAGACCGCCTGCACAACTTCGAGAACCGGCAATCTCCTGAGAAGCTTCCAGCTTCCTCAAATATGATTTTCGCGCAGCGCTTGAGGGGTTACGCCTGTCCATTTCCGGAAAGCGCGCTGGAAGGCATTCGGATCGCGATACCCCACGAGGTGCGCGATCTGCTGGTTGTTGAGACTGCTTTTGACCAGATAGCGAATCGCCAGGTCTTTTCTCGTTTCGTCCAGCAGGGACTGGAACGTGATGCCGTCTTCATTCAAACGCCGGAGCAAAGTGCTTCGGCTGAGTTTCAGACGCCCGCAGACATGGGCGATTGTCGGTTCGGTGATCGAAAACGCCTCCAGCATGGTTGCCCGAACCCGGTCTGACAGGGGCAAGCCCTTGGACTGGATCATCGCCTGTGCCTGAAGGTCGGCCTCGGTGGCCGCCCAGAGCGCGGGGTTGTCCGAGACGAAAGACGTGCCCGCGTCGGCACGGGAATAGGTGAGCGTCGCGTCACCATAGTCAGGGATCTGCCCGAACGTTTCTTCGAGACGCGCGCGCTCGTCCAGCGGCAGCGGCAGGCACACCCGCAGCGGGCGGACTGCATGACGCGCGAGCGCATTGGCCTGCGCGTGCAAATAGATGATCTGGGGGCTGCTGAACGATCCAGGCAACGGGGCGGAGGCGACGTCCGGCGCGATGCGCACGGTGAATTCAGTTGCGCTCCGCGATATGACGAACTGCATCGGCCCGAACAAGCTTTTGAACGCAGCCATGCGCGTAACGCCAGTTTCGAAATCCGGCGCGGTTGAGAGCGCGAAAAGAACTGGAATTGCCGGACCGCCCGCCATCCGCAGTCCCAGAAGCCTTGAGACATCCTGCGCGCCGGACAGGTCGATCAGCGCCGACCAGAGGCGCAGGTATTCGTCGGCTGAGACAAGAAACGCATGATCGTTGCGATCGGTAGCGATGATATTCGCGCGGGCCAGAACATTGCTCCAGTCGATGCCCAGCATTCCGCAAATCGGACCTGACAGAACAGCGGAGGTGTAGATCGGGTGGTGCTCCGACGTTTGCATGACCAAAGGCCTCTCAGAGAAAATTGTCTTGCTCCACACCAGACGTTCTTTCGGGGTATGCCGCAATGGCCTTGGGCCGATCCGCAAGTCAATGGAACGATCGGCAAGCCCTGACCTGTGGAAACTGGGTCGCGTTCGGACTTAGCTTTTGAGTAAGACACGCCAATTGCCGCGGTCCCTCGCGGAAGTCCTGGCATGTTTTGCACATGAAGGAATTGCGACATGACAGCCGATCCGTATCGCTACCGCGTCAACGCATTCACGGTCATCACCTCGGCCGCGTTCTTTGGGGCCAATGCCTTCATCGGGCTGTCGATGGGGGCTTTCTGGCTGGGCCTGCCTTCGTCGGAGTTCATCGTGCAGTTCTTTCCGCAGTTCAGCAACTTCCTCTTCACGATCATGCCGCTCTTCCTGGCCATGCTGCTGGGTCTCATCCTGTCGGCAAGACTGGACCGCGATGTGCCTCAGGCACGGCGCAACTGGCGGATCGCGCTGTGGCTCTACCTTGCCCTGTCACTGATCACCGTTCTCTACCACATGCCGCTGAACGTGCGGCTGGCGGCGGCGGTCGGATCGCCCGTGGGCGACGCACTAAGCTTCTACAAGGCCATTGCAGTGGTCGGCCTGGTGACAGAGGAAAACGCTGCCACGATCCGGACGGCCTGGCTGCTGGGCCACATCCCCCGAGTTCTGATCACCGTTGCCATTCCCGTCTATGCACTGCGCGCGATGAACGCCGGACCCGCCCGTTGAACCGATTTGTCCCAACCTGAAAAAGGCTTCCCACGATGCAACACAACAGTCGCACCCGCCTCCGGTCTCTTGGTTTCACGGCCATCCTACTGATTTCAACCCTTGGTCTGCCTGCACAGGCGCAACAGGCGCAGGAACCCGACGCCCAGGTCCGTGTTCCGGCAGATCAAGTCGCTTTCGCCCCGTTTCCGGCACCCGGCGTTCGCAGCGTCGCACTTTATGGCGGGGTTGGGACAGGGCAGCCCACGGCAATGACGTCGCTGCTCGACCCGGCCACCTACGCGGTGCTGCCGCATACCCACACGCACGGCTACTGGGCGATGGTCGTCAAGGGCCGGATGCAGCATTGGCAACTGTCCGAGCCAGACCGAGGACCCGACCTGCTACCCGGTGCCTACTGGTTCCAACCCGGTGGTGTGCCCCATGCCGAGGATTGCCTCGGGCCAGAGGTTTGCCAAGTCTTCGTCGTCTTCGACGAGTCCGCAGATTTCACGCCGGTTCAGTAGGCCAAAGCCGATGCCACAGGAGTTCTTATGACACCGCGCATCCGATGGGCCATCGCCGTGCTGATGGGGGTCACGATCTTTCGCGCCCAAACAATCCTGTTCCTGCCGCAGGTTGAAATGTTCGGCGGCCCCGCACCCGATGGCTGGTTCGGCCCCTGGCTGAGCGACACGATCATCGGCTTTGCCCTGCCCGTGATGATTTTTCTGTTCTGGACCCGGCGCGGGGCAACGGTCTGGGGCGTGCTTATCGCCTACAACGCCGTGGGGGCCTTCGATTATTCACAAGGCCTGATCACCCAGATGATCAGCCCCATGCCGGCCCAGATGGCCTCGGCCGTCACAGTCTATCTGGGGATCGGCCTGTTCATGACGGCCCAGATCGCGGCACTGGGGCTGTTGTTCCGCCGCGACGTGATCGCCGCTTTCATGGGGCGGGGCTGATGCGAATGCGCCCCCTTTCACACGTTTTGTCGATACCCGTTTGCAGGAAGATTTCCCCATGACCAATGAACCGAAGGCAGACGTGACAATCGCAGTGTTCGGCGCCACCGGCCAGACCGGTCGGCATGTTCTGAACCGTGCGCTTCATCAGGGTCACGCGGTGCGGGCCTTGGTGCGCGACCCAAGCAAGCTGCATATCGAGGCGGACAGACTGAAAGTCATTCCAGGCGATTTTGACAACATCGCGGCCCTGCGGGAGACGGTCAGGGGTGCCACCCATGTGATCTGCTGCGCAGGCGGGACCTACGGCAAGGGCTACGACACGGGCATGATGACGCGCTTTATCGCGCGGCTTTGGCCAGTCCTTGATGCGGAGGTTTCAGTCAGGACCTTCCTGTTCCAATCGGTGTTTTTCGTCCCCGAACCCGATGGGTCCAATCCCGTGATCCTGAAGCTGCTCGCGCCTGTGGCGGCTTATGTCACCGGTGCGACCGAGATGCTGCGGGACAACACGGCCGTCACGACCTTCATTGCGGCCCATCGCGACGTCTCATTCGACACCATCGTCACGCGCCCCGGCAAGATCGTGGACAAACCAGGAGGCACCCCGCTGGTCGCCAGCCAGACGCCCAGTTTCGCCGCCATCACCTTTGCCGATCTCGGTGCCTTCACGGTTAGTGCCGTGCAGGATGTGGCGTTGCACGGCACTCATCCCTTTGTCGTCCCCAAACCGTGAGGCAGAGCCCGTGGCCGACGAAACCTATCGCAAGACGGTCAACATTGTCGCAATCGTGGCGTCTGCCGCGTTTGCCGGTGGTGGCCTGCTGATCCTTCTGTCCTACGGAATCCGGTGGCTGGCCACTGATCCGCTGGTCTGGCGGGCGGGGTTCTGGGATGAATTCCTGAACTTCGCGATCACCATCATTCCGCTCAACATGATCACGCTGGTCGGGCTCGTGCTGTCGGTGCGGCTTGATTGGCAGGACCGTCCCACAAGGCGGGTCTGGATGGTCGCGATCTGGCTTTACGCAGCCAACACCTTGTTCACGCTGGGCTATTTCATTCCGCAGAACATCCTTCTGATACGGGACAGCTACACGGCCGATGCCGCGTCGCAGGTCCGGGCGACCTGGCTGGTGCTGCATATCCTGCGGGTCATCATCGCCTTTGCCCTGCCGGTGATGGCCTGTCTCGCGGCAATCCGCCGGGCGGAGGTTGCGCCACGGGCATACCCGCGATCCGCGCAAGGCGCGGCGTCATGACCGGGGCGCTACGCGGTGTCGCCGTGCCGCCGGACCGGGCGGGCCTGGTCCTCTCGAAAGGCGACGGGCGCTTGTCCCGTCCACCGGCGGAAGCTGCGCGAAAAGCTGTTGGCGTCGCGGTAGCCGAGGACTTGGGCGATCGCATCGGCGCGCAGGGTGGTCTTGGTCAGATACCGGATCGCGATGTCGCGCCGCGTGGAGTCCAGGACGTCCTGATACGACGTGCCTTCGGCACGCAACCGCCGCTGCAAAGTGCTGCGGCTGATGTCGAGCGCGAGGGCTACATCCTCGGCACCCGTGCGCCCTGCGGGCATCAGATCGACCAACGCCCCCCGCACCCGGTCGGCCATGGGCCATCGATCGTTCTGCGCGACGAGCTGAAGCCTCAGGTCGGCCTCGATATCGGCCCAGAGAGCAGGATTCTCGGAAATGAATCGTCGTTTCGCATCATCGGGCGAGAAGGCCACATATGCGGCATGCGAACGCTCGGGCATGATGCCGAGATGACCGGCAATCATGCGCCGCTCCTCCTCGGTTCCATCGAACCCCGCTGCGACCGGGCATATCAGATGGGCCGCCGCCCCGCGCATATGCTCGACCGCGACCACAAGTTGCAGGGCGCCAAGGCTCGGCGGCATGGGCACGCGGGCGTCGACGCTGTCGAATTCCACTCGCAACTGCCCGCCCTCCCAGAAGACGCGCATCAGCGTCGGACCAAGCAGGGACTTGAACTGCGCCAGTCGCATCAGCCCGGTTTCCATGTCGGGCGCGCAGGACAGCGTGAAAAAGACCGGAATGACCGGTCCGCGAGAGATCGCAACGCCAAGGTGAGGCACGTAGTCGGGGCGCGGCGACAACACTTCCATCGTGTTCCAGCAATCGAAATACTGCTGCGCGGTGCCGCGCATCTCGGTCTGGCCATATGGCAGCGCGCCAAGGCCCGCGGTGTCGAGCATCACCTGCGGATCGACTCCGAGGATACGGCACGCCACGTCGGTTGCCATGAACAGGGAATAGGTCTGTGAAGTGTCCATGCGCCAATCCTCTTTATTTCGTTGTTTGCCTGCCACGGGCGGTTGGGCAGGACCAGCCCCGGAATACCAACTGACCCGATCTGCATGCTTGTGACCGCATATGCATATCGCAGCACAGCCTCGTCGCGCCTAACCTGAAAACATTGGCAGGCCAGAGCCCCCGTCCATCAGCCTACCCGGAGAAAGCCATGAACCTTACGATAAACGGCACCAGCCACACGGTGGATCTGCCAGATGACATGCCGCTGCTTTGGGTGCTGCGGGACGGACTGAACATCACCGGCGTCAAATACGGCTGCGGCATCGCGCAATGTGGTGCCTGCACCGTGCATATCGACGGCGCGGCGGTGCGGTCCTGTCAGGTGGCGCTGGCGGATGTCTGGGGCGAGATCACGACGATCGAAGGGCTTGGTTCCCCCGATGCGCTGCACGCGGTGCAGGCGGCATGGATCGCCCAACAAGTGGCACAATGCGGCTACTGCCAGTCCGGCCAGATCATGCAGGCCGCCGACCTTCTGGCCCGAAACCCGGAGCCGACGGATGCGGACATCGATGCCGCGATGTCGGGCAACCTGTGCCGCTGCGGGACCTATCCCCGCATTCGCGCGGCTGTCCACGCTGCCGCCAGCGCGATGAAGGAGGCGTAAGATGAGCCGTTTGGGTAAATATACGCGACGCGGCTTCCTCTTCGCTTCGGTCGCGGCTGCGGGCGGCGTCGTCTTTGCTGTGCGCGCCTACAACGCCCGGCTGGAAAACCCCCTTCTGGCGGCATTGGCCCCCGGTGAGGCGGCGCTGACGCCCTATGTCAAGATCAACGGCGACGGCATCACGATCATTACCCCGCGCGCCGAGATGGGCCAGGGCATCCACACGACGCTTGCCGCGCTGGTGGCGGAGGAACTCGACGTGGACCTGGACCAGATCAGGGTCGAGCATGGGCCGCCATCGTCCGCCTATTTCAACGGCGGCGTAGTCGAGGAAGGCTATCCGTTCCCCGCTACCGACAACGGGGCCATCGCAGAGTTTGCACGCGCGCAACGCGACATTCCAGCGGTGTTCCTGAGCTACCAGATCACGGGCGGATCAACGTCGACCCATGACGCCTATGACAAGATGCGCCGCGCAGGCGCCGTGGCCCGTGAGACCCTCAAGGCCGCCGCGGCCGCGCGGGCGGGTCTCCCGGTCACACAATTAACCACGCAGTCAGGCACCGTCGTCCTGCCCGACGGCACGCGCATTCCCTATACCGATCTGGCGGCAGAGGCCGCCGCCATTGACCTTGCCGATGCCCCCGCTTTGCGCCCCCGCAGCGCATGGCGCATCCTGGGTAAGTCGCAGGACCGGTTTGACGTAGTCGACAAGTCGACGGGCCGGGCAATCTATGCCAGCGACATCAGGCTTCCCGGCATCCGCTTCGGCGCGCTGCGACGCAGCCCGCATCTCGGCGGCACACTTGCCGGCTTCGATGCAAGCGATGCCCTTGCCATGCCAGGCGTCGATGCGGTGCTTGATGTCGGGACGGGCGTCGTAGCCGTGGCACGTGACACGTGGACGGCGATGCGCGCACTTGATGCTGTGACGTATGACTGGACGCCGGCCGCCTATCCCGCGGACACCGCCGGGCATTTTGACGCCATCGCCGCCGCTTTCACTCCGGATCAACGCGACAGCCGCCAGCGCGATGACGGCGACGTCGAAACGGCGCTGGCAAGGGCGACCGTCATCAGCGGGGAATACCGCGCCCCCTACCTCGCGCATGCCACGATGGAGCCGATGAGCGCCGCTACCCTGATGCACGACGGCAAGCTGCAAATCTGGGCGGGCACCCAAGGCCCGACAGTGGCCCGACGCGAGGCCGCCCTTGCGGCCGGTCTGGCGGAGGACGCAGTGACGATCACCACCACCCTTCTGGGCGGCGCATTCGGGCGGCGCGGCGAGATGGACTTTGTCCAGATCGCGGCGCGGGTGGCGGTCCAGATGCAGGGCACGCCGGTCCTTCTGACCTACCCGCGCGAGGACGACATGTCGCGTGGCCCCTACCGACCCGCAGCGATCGGCCGGTTCCGTGCAACGGTCGCCGACGGCATGCCGTTCGCCGTCGACATCGAAACCGCTTCGCCATCGATCATGGCCGGCATCGATGCCCGTGGCGGCTCCCCCGCGCCGATCCCCGGTTTCGTGTCGGACTTCACGCTCAACCAGGCGCTGTGGGACCAGCCCTACGGGATCGAAAATTACCGCGTCAGCGGATACAAGACCACGCCGCTGCTGCCGGTCGGCTTCTGGCGCTCTGTCGGTGCGTCGCAGAACAGCTTCTTCCACGAATGCATGATGGATGAGTTGGCCATCGCCGTTGACCGCGATCCGGTCGAGATGCGCCTTGCGCTGATGACCGACGCGCCAAGCCGCGCCGTGCTGGAGGCGGTCGCCGAGATGGCAGGCTGGGGGGCTGCGCCCGCAGCCGGGCGGGCGCGGGGCGTGGCCTTTGCGCTGGCCTTCGGCGTGCCGACGGCCCAGATCGTCGAAATCGAACAGACCGACGGCGGCATCATGGTGCGCGATGTCTGGGTCGCCGCCGATGTCGGCGTGGCGCTCGACCCGCGCAACCTCGATGCGCAGCTTATCTCGGGCGTGAACTATGGCCTCAGCGCCGCCATCGGTGAGGAGATCACCCTGACGGGTGCTGCGGTGGACCAGTCCAACTTCCACGACTACCCGGTGTTGCGGATGTATCAGTCCCCGCGGATTCACACCCGCATCCTCGAAAACCAGCGGCACATCCGCGGCATCGGCGAGCCGGGCACACCGGCCGCCGCGCCGGCACTCGCGAACGCAGTCTTCGCCCTGACCGGGCAACGCCTGCGAGAGCTTCCCCTTGGCAAGAAGGTCGCATTCGCATGACAAGCAGCATTCACATCGCCGTCATCGCTTTGGGTTGCCTTGGCTTCGCCTCGCCAACGTTCGCCGAAGGTGAGCATGCCCTTGATCTGTCCGCCCTGCCGGAGGCTGGCAGTATCGCGCCCGCAGAAGGACTGGCGGCCTGGGACAGCATCCATGCCGTCCTGTCCCACCCGCGCTGCCTGAATTGCCATGTCGGCGACGACAACGTGCCGCTGTGGGGCACGGTCGCGGCCCCCGACCGCATTCACGGCATGGCGATCAATGCCGGCGACAGCCGGATCGGTGCCGAAGGCCTGTCCTGCAATGCCTGTCACCAGACCTCGACGCGGCCGAACGCGGTGCCGCATGCGCCGCCGCACACCGGCATGGACTGGCGTCTTGCCCCGGTCGCATTCCAGTGGACGGACCGCACGAGCGCCGAAATCTGCGCCCAACTGCGCGACCCCGACCGCAACGGCGGCCGCGACGCGGCCAGACTGATCGACCACATCCTGCACGATGCGGAATTGATCGGTTTCATCACATGGAGCTTCGATCCCGGCGCAGACCGCGATCCGGCACCCGGCAACATGCAGGCACATCTGGAGGATATGGCGATCTGGACGGCGGCAGGCATGCCGTGCCCGGAACCATGACGACCGCAGGTGCCACCCCGGACCATGCGCCGTCTACCGATCTGGCGCAGTCTTCTTTCCTCAACCCACCTGAAAGGACGGACCAATGACCGCGACCACCTACCCCCAGGGCGCAACCGCGCTTTTGTGCATCGACCCCTACAACGACTTCCTCGCCGAAGGCGGCAAGATGTGGTCGGCTTTGAGCGAGGTCGCCACATCGGTCGGCCTTCATGACAACCTGGCCAAGATAAGGGCGACAGCGCGCGGGGTGGGCCTGCCGATCTTCATCCTGCCGCACCACCGGCACGAGGCCACGGATTTTTCGGGATGGGCGCATCTGACGCCTTCGCAGGCCGCCGCACACGAATACCAGTTGTTTGCCGAAGGCAGTTGGGGCGGTAAATGGTATGATGGTTTCGGCCCGGATGAAGGCGACATCGTCGTCAAGGAACACTGGGGGGCGTCAAGCTTTGCCAATACCGACCTTGACATGCAACTGCGTCAGCGCGGGATCACCCATGTGATCTTCATCGGCCTGATCGCTAACACCTGTGTGGAAACGTCGGCGCGCCAGGCCGCCGAACTTGGCTACCACGTGACGTTGGTCCGAGATGCCACGGCGGCCATGTCGCCTGAGGCGATGCACGCCGCCCACGAGATCAACGGCCCGACCTATGCCCACGCCATCCTGACAACGGCGGAGGTAATGGCGCAACTTGGCGCAAAGGACGCGGCATGATCCTCGGGCATGCGGCGACGACGCTGGTCGCAAAGCGCGCGGCACCCGACATGCCTTGGTGGCTTCTCTTGGTCAGTGCCTTCCTGATCGACATCGCGATGTTCACTTTCGTCGGGCTCGGGATCGAAACGATGGAACCGACGGGCGGATCACCAAGCCTGTCCAACGCCATCGTCGACATGACGTTCAGCCACGATCTTGTCCCCCAGATCGGCTGGACGCTGCTGGCGGGTGCGATCGCCTTCGTGGTTTCGGGGCGGCGCCTGTTCGCGCTGATCGCCATGGCTTTGTCATTGGGCCACTGGCTGTGCGACCTCGTGGCAGGCTACGGTCATTTCGTGTTCGGCCCCGACAGTCATCCGATCGGCACGGACTGGTACCACCTGAACCTGACCGCGGCACTGACATTCGAGGCGGCCCTGGGTGTCCTTTGCGTCTTTCTTTTCACGCGCGGTAAATCCTACTCGCCAAGCGCGCAGATAGGGCTCTACGGACTGTTCGGCGTCTTGCCCTTTGCTTTCCTTGTCATCTGACTGCAACGCCTGCACCATTCAGCGCAGCATCGGCGAGTTCGACCGTATCACCCGCGAGGTCCGCCGTTCGCAACTTGCCGGACCAGATCGCACGGAAAAATGACCGGAGACCCCATGACCGAAGCCCGCGCCGTTTTCCTCGAGGGAAACCTCTTTCGCCACATCACGGTGATGGCGCTGACCTCGTCGGTGGGGCTGATGGCGGTCTTCGCGGTCGACTTCATCGACATGGTCTTCATCGCGATGCTGGGAAATGCGGAACTGGCCGCGGCGGTGGGCTATGCGGGCGCGATCCTGTTCTTTACCACATCTTTCGGTATCGGCATGGCGATTGCGGCGGGCGCACTGGTGGCCCGGGCGCTGGGACAGGGCGACGAGGAACTGGCCCGCGCCCAGGCCGCAGCAGCGCTTGTCTGGGGTGTCGTCTTTGGCAGCATCTTCGCGGCTGCCGTCTGGTTCAACCTTGCGCCGCTTGCGGCGCTCATGGGGGCCACGGGCGAAACCTTGGACCTTGCAGTGCGCTACCTGCGGATCATCGTGCCCAGCCTGCCGTTCCTGATCGTCGGGATGGTGGGTGGCGCGATCCTGCGCGCGCATGGCGACGCACGCCGCGCAATGATGGCGACGGTCTGGGGCGCGCTGGTCAATGCAATCCTCGACCCGATCCTGATCTTCGGACTGGGACTCGACCTCACGGGTGCGGCACTGGCCAGCGTGGCGGCGCGGCTGGTGATCGCGGGCACGGCGCTGATCCCGATTTTCCGCCACCACGGCGGGCTGGTGCGGCCAGGAGTGTCCGAGATGCGCGTCGCCTTCGTGCCCATCCTGACTATCGCCGGGCCCGCGATCCTGACCCAACTGGCCACACCGTTGGGACAAGC
The DNA here is from genome assembly GCF_020531945.1 of Loktanella gaetbuli. Taxonomy (NCBI): domain Bacteria; kingdom Pseudomonadati; phylum Pseudomonadota; class Alphaproteobacteria; order Rhodobacterales; family Roseobacteraceae; genus Loktanella; species Loktanella gaetbuli. Next base: position 118,255 of record NZ_JAJATZ010000005.1, on the reverse strand, counting down.
TGTCGTGACCCGCGCCATGGCCGGTTTCGGCGAGGCGGCGGTGGCGGGCATGGCGATCGCCAGCCGAATGACACCCGTGGCCTTTTGCGTCATCTTCGCCCTTTCGGGGGCCATCGGGCCGGTCATCGGCCAGAACTTCGGCGCGGGGCGCATGGACCGGGTCCGGCAGGCCTACCGCAACGGCCTGATCTTTTGCGGGCTGTTCACCCTTGCCATGACCGCGATCCTCGTCGCCCTGCGCGGGCCCATCATCGCGCTGTTCGGGGCCGAGGGGGTGACGCGGGACCTGATCTTGCTGTTCTGCGGCCCGCTGGCGCTGGCGTTCTTCTTTAACGGCGTGATCTTCGTTGCCAACGCGGCCTTCAACAACATGGGCCATCCATTCCGGTCCACCTGGATCAACTGGGGGCGGCATACGCTGGGAACTGTGCCTTTCGTACTGGTGGGTGGCGCGATGTTTGGTGCGGCTGGGGTGCTGATCGGGCAAGCGGTGGGCGGCGTGTTCTTTGCCGGCATCGCCGCCGTGATGGTGCGGCGCATGATGAAAGCTGATGCCGGTGCGCCCGCTCCGGAGGGGCCATTCGACCGCCAGGCGCGGCTGATGAGCCTGATGCACCGTCGCCGCTGATACGGCCGACAAGGCGTCGAACGGCCTCTCTCCGCCGCAACTGGCAACTGGTGCGGCCTCATGAGGCTCGCGCTGTTGACTGCACGGGTTCACCCTCCTCCTACGACATCTCCGATACCATGATGTGAACGTCCGGTTTCGTGCAGTGTCTCAGGTCTATTCGCAATTGCAGAGGATGTCGGCTTTCCGCCCAAACGCACCCACCAAAAAAAGCCCGGTCCGACCGACCGGGCTTTTCACCTCTTCTCAACGCAAAGCTGTCGTCAGTAGATGACGACGCCACGGATGCTTTCGCCGCTGTGCATCAGATCGAACCCCTTGTTGATGTCGTCCAGCGGCATCGTGTGGGTGATCATCGGGTCGATCTCGATCTTGCCGTCCATGTACCAATCCACGATCTTGGGCACATCCGTGCGGCCCCGCGCCCCGCCGAACGCAGTCCCGCGCCAGCTGCGGCCCGTGACCAGTTGGAACGGACGCGTGCTGATCTCGGCACCTGCGGGGGCCACGCCGATGATGATGCTCTCGCCCCAGCCCTTGTGCGCGCATTCCAGTGCGGTGCGCATCACGCCCACGTTGCCTGTCGCGTCAAAGGTGTAATCTGCGCCGCCGCCCGTCAGCTCCACCAGGTGCCCGACCAGATCGCCCTTGACCTCTTTGGGGTTCACGAAATGGGTCATGCCGAAATGGTCGGCCATCTTCTTTTTCTCGGGGTTGATGTCGACGCCGACGATCTGGCTTGCCCCCGCCAGACGCAGGCCCTGAATGACGTTCAACCCGATCCCGCCCAGGCCAAAGACAACGGCCGTTGATCCGATTTCCACCTTGGCCGTGTTGATCACCGCACCGATGCCCGTGGTCACACCGCAGCCGATGTAGCAGATCTTGTCGAACGGTGCGTCCTTGCGCACTTTGGCCAGCGCGATTTCCGGCAGGACCGTGTGATTGGCAAAGGTCGAGCAGCCCATGTAATGCAGGATCGGCGTCCCATCCAGCATCGAGAAACGGCTGGTCCCGTCGGGCATCAGCCCTTGGCCCTGCGTGCTGCGGATCGACTGGCACAGGTTGGTTTTCGGGTTCAGGCAGTAATCACACTCGCGGCATTCGGGCGTGTAGAGGGGGATCACGTGATCGCCGACCTCCAGGCTGGTGACGCCGGGGCCGACCTCGACCACGACGCCTGCACCTTCATGGCCCAGGATCGCGGGAAACGCGCCTTCGGGGTCGTCACCTGACCGGGTGAATTCATCGGTGTGGCACAGGCCGGTGGCCTTAATCTCGACCAGAACCTCACCGGCCTTGGGGCCTTCGAGATTGACCTCCATGACTTCGAGGGGCTGACCTGCCTTGAGGGCGACGGCGGCACGAGTACGCATATGATCGGTCCTTTGTTGATTTGCGGCAATGGTCTGCGAATTGCGGCCGGAATTCAACCCGCGCCCACTTGTCAAAGACCGACTTAGCTTGTCAGGGTGGGCCTCATGAAAATCTTGTTTCTTTTGCCGCTGCTCGCGGCCTGCGTCACCGGACCTGCACCGGTTCCTTCGGACGACGGATGCGGTGCCGCGGGTTACGCGGGCCTGCTGGGCCAGAACATCGCGGCAGTGACCCTGCCGGCGGATCTGAACCACCGTGTCATCGGTCCCAACCAGATGGTGACGATGGATTATGTCGAAAGCCGGGTCAATTTCGAAACCGATATCGTCGGCACGATCATGAGGGTGACATGCGGATAATCTGGACCCTGCCGCTGCTGGCTTTGATGGCCTGCGGAGGATCACCGCGCGGCGTGGCACCCCAGGCGCAGACAGCCGTCCACAACCCCGTACCGATGGGCGTCGACAATTCCTGCGGCGGGCGGCGTTACGGCAGCCTGGTGGGCAAGGACGCCACGGTGCTGGAAACGGTCCTGATCCTGGGGCCCGTGCAGGTCATCCGCCCTGGCGGGATCACGGCACAGGACTATCAGCCGGACCGGATCAATTTCATCGTGGGTGGTGACGGGACGATTACGCAGATCACCTGCGGCTGATCCGTATCGAAGCCTGCCACCGACACCACGCACTGGGTGGGGGCTCATGGCGCGGTGCCGGGGCAGTCCTTCGATACCAGTTCGTTGACATCAAAGCTGGGCGCAAAGACGGACAGACCGTGATGAATCCCGCGTGTTTTCGTGTCAGCATCAAGGCAGGGTTGATTTATTGCTGCATTGCCATGATCTTGGGTGAATGACAGATCAAAGCCCGATCCCGTTCAAACCCTATCGCGATGATCGCGTGTCGTTTCATCGTACCGAAATGGCCCCCATCCTGACGGTTTACGGTCGGTTCGTCGCGGCGGGCGAATGGCGCGATTACGGGATCAGCGCCCTGCGTGACGTTGCCGTGTTTTCGGTGTTTCGCAGAACCGCTGAAAACCCCGTTTACCGGATCGAAAAGCGTCCCAAACTGCGGTTGAAGCAAGGCCAATATGCCGTCGTTGGCATGGATGGGCAGGTCCTGAAACGCGGTCACGACCTGCGCCAGGTATTGAGCGTGCTGGAACGCAAGCTGATCCGCATCGTCGACTGATATTATATCACGGTTTCGACATGTTTCGCATGCGAAACATATTATGTCATATTTAACAGTATGTTAACCGGCCCGTTCGGTCAGGCGGCGGCGAGAGGAGACGTCACCGTCGCCTTGGGTTTTGATGCGCAGGATTGCATTGTCGATGGGTTCATAGACGCAAGCCATGGCGTGGGCGTTGGCATGGATCATTACCTGTTCATCGACCATCATGCCTACGTGGCCCGGCCAGAATATCAGGTCGCCGCGCTGCAACGGGGCGTCGGGGGACAACGCATCGCCAAGGGCTGCCTCTTGCAGGTCGGCGTCACCGGGGCAGGGGATGTCGCAGGCGGTCAAGGCTGCATGGATCAACCCGGAACAGTCGATGCCGCGCGTGGAATTGCCGCCCCACAGGTAAGGGACGTTGAAATGCAGCTGTGCCACGTTGACCGGATCGGCAAAGGGACGATCCAGCGGGCGCAGGTGCTTTTTCGGGACAAACCCCTGTGGGGTCTCAAAGAATTTGGGCCGTTCGTCGATCACGCGCAGGCGTGCGCCGAACGGCAGGGCCATGGTGGGTTCGGATTTCATGGTCTCTGACGTGTAGGCATGGGTTCCGAATGTGCTGACCCGGTGGGTCGGCCAATGGATATTGTCCAGCCGGTCGGCGGCGACATATCCGCAATAGCCGTTTTCCGTCTGGACGAAGGCCCAACCATTCTGAAATTCCAGCGTCGTGACGTTTTCACCCAGTAGCAGCTGCCGTTCACGTGCGCCGCCGGGACTGCGGCACAGGTCCGTCACCGGACGCGACAAACGTGCTGGCGTGCCGTCAACCGCAACGCGGTCGGTCAGACCGAGGCTGCGCAGGGCAACCCGGTCGTTGGCGGGCCAAAGCCTGCGATCGGTCACAGGTTCAACAGTTTCGGCAGGGCGTCCAGCAGCGCGCGCGCACCCATCCCGACACCGCCCTTGGGGCGGGCGGGTTTCGCGCTCGGATTCCAGCCGTAGATGTCGAAATGAATGTAAGGCGCGTCGACGAAACGGCGCAGGAACAGGGCTGCGGTGGTGGCCCCGGCCATGCCGCCTGAGGGCGCGTTGTCCAGATCGGCAATACCGGGTTCGATCATCGTCTCGTAGGGGTCGTGGAACGGTAGACGCCAGACGGGATCGGCCACGGCGCGTGCGGATGCGGTTAGGGCCTCGGCATGGGTATCGTCATCGGTGAAAAATGGCGACAGGTCCGGCCCGACCGCCACACGCGCGGCCCCGGTCAGAGTGGCCATCGATACGATCAGATCGGGCGATTCCTCGGATGCAAGGGCCAGCGCGTCGGCCAGCACCAGACGTCCCTCTGCGTCGGTATTGTTGATTTCGACCGTCAGCCCCTTGCGGCTGGTCAGGATGTCCTGCGGGCGAAAGGCATTGCCAGAAATACTGTTTTCCACGGCCGGGATCAGCAGGCGCAGACGGATATTCAGCCCTAGTGCCATGATCATATGCGCAAGGCCCAGGGTGGTGGCGGCCCCGCCCATGTCCTTTTTCATCAGGCCCATGGACCCTGCGGGTTTGATGTTCAGGCCGCCGGTGTCGAAACACACGCCCTTGCCAACCAGTGTCAGGGTCGGGCCCGTGTTGCCCCAACGCAGGTCAATCAGGCGCGGTGCGCGGGTGCTGGCGCGGCCGACGGTGTGGATCATCGGGAAATTCGCCGCCAGCAGGTCGTCGCCTGTGGTGACGGTGATATCGGCGCCGTGCTGACGCGCGAGGTCGCGCGCCTGTTGTTCAAGCTCGTCCGGGCCCATGTCGGATGCGGGGGTGTTGATCAGGTCGCGTGTCAGAAACTCGCCAGCGGCGATCGCCTCGATCCGGGCGGCGTCGATGCTGGCGGGCGCGATCAGTTGGGCGGGTGGCTTGGCCGGTTTGCGATAGCGGTCAAAGTCATAAGAGGCGAGCAACCAGCCCAATGCGGCCTCTTGCATCCGGGCGGGGGACAGATCGGTCTGGATCGCATAGGTGCCGGCGGGCAAACTGCGGGCCGCCGATCCGACATCAAAACGGCTGCGCTTGCGGCTGGCCTCGGACCCGGCACCGACGAGGGCCATGGCGATGCCCCCCTCGGGCCCCGGCACAGCCAGTGTGGCACCGGCACCGCCGGTGAAATCCGCCGCATCGGCCCAGGTGCGGGCGCTGTCCGGTATCGTATCAGGGACGTCCTGTTCGATGATGTAGAGAGGCACGGCAGAGCTGTCGGGGCTGGCAAAGGTCGCGGACATTGGGGGGCCTATGATTTGGGATCAGATCCAACCTAACCGTCTGGTCAGCCGCGACAAGGCCCAGTGCCTAGCCCCCGCGCAGCATCCAGACCTGGCCGATGGCCAAATCAAAGCTGCGTTCAAGACGGGCCATCGTCGCCTCGACCGCGATGCCGTCGCGCTGTCTGGCGCTGTCCGCCACGTGGCCTGCGGCTGTCGCGACCTCGGTCAGGCCGATCCGGGCGGCGATTGTCGCCATGCGTCTGGCCTGACCGGGCAGGTCGTCAAAACCCCCATGGTCACGCCCGTCGCGCATGATTCCCAGGCGGGTGGCCAGATCCTCGAGCGAGGTGGCGATGGTGCGGTCCGCGCGGGCGGCCCCCTGCCGGGCATAGAGGTCCTGCAAAAGGCCATGGTCGATGGCGCAATCCAGAAGGCATTCGAGAACGGTCACTTGGGTCATTTTAGGTGTTTCTCAGGGCTGGGGTTCGGCCCAACCTGCGCGCAACAGGGTTCCCAATTCGTTGAACAAGCTGATTTTAATGCCTCGAATTCCCCTAAAATGCGCGATAGGTTTCAGGGGTAAAAATTACGGAAAGCGCGATCATGGACTTCGCAAGACCTCTTCCCGAATACCTGATCACACGGTTTCATGGCTGGCAGGCGACCACATATTCACAGAACAAGGGCTGGTATCGGCGTCTGGCCGACGAAGGACAGCGCCCGCGCGCGATGATCATCTCCTGCTGCGACAGCCGGGTGCATGTCACCGCGATGTTCGGGGCGGATCAGGGCGAATTCTTTATTCACCGGAATATCGCCAATCTGGTGCCGGCCTTTGTTTCGGATGGTGAACATCACGGCACCTCTGCGGCCGTGGAATACGCGGTTACGTCACTGCATGTGTCGCATCTGGTCGTGATGGGTCATTCAGGCTGTGGCGGTGTCGAAGGCTGTTACGAGATGTGCGAGGGCCATGCCCCCGCGCTGGAGGAGAAAACCAGTTTCGTCGGGCGGTGGATGGATATTCTGCGTCCCGGATACGACCGCTTGCCGCAGGGGGATGATGCGACGCGCAAACGCGCGCTGGAAAAGGAAGGCGTGCTGATCAGCCTCGAAAACCTGATGAGCTTTCCATTCGTGCGGGCAGCCGTCGAGTCGGGTGAGCTGACCTTGCACGGCGTCTGGAACCATATCGGCAATGGCTCGCTCGAGGTTTATGACCCCCCCAGTGGGGCATTCCACCCGATCTAGCGGCTGGACACGCACGACGTCGTGCGGTTGGGGCGTCGATCTAAAGCATTTGTTAATCTCTTGGCGGCACGCTGCACGGATGATGCGGTGGCCCACCTTGTTGCGCGGTTGGAACGGAACTGATGCAGGATATGACATCCTGCTGCGGTTCGCCCCGGATATTGATGCCGCCTATGAGGCAGAGCATGAGGCGGTCCGACTGCGGCTGGTCAACCGGATGGTCGTGTTTGGTCTGGTCATGTACAATGCCTACAACCTGACCGCATATGTGCTGGCCGGCGACGTCTTCTGGCATGGGCTGGTCATGCGGCTTGCTGTGGTGACACCGTTGTCCTTTGCCATGATGATGGTCCTGCAGCGGGTGAATGCGATCTGGCGGGAACGCATCCTGCTGGTCGGCATGATCAATGCCTATCTGGTGCCGGTCTTTGTGTTGTGGTCGTCCCGGTCGCAATGGGCGTTGTTGCTGACAAACGAGATGATCCTGATGATCGTTTTCGCCACGACCCTGATTACCCTGCGGTTTCGGCATGCGATCATCTATACGGCGGTCGTGCTGGGTCTGACGCTGGCCGTGATCTGGACCAACCCGGCCATCGCGACCACGCTGATCTGGCCACTGACGTTGCAGATGATCCTTGCCGCGGTGTTCTGCCTGTATGCAAACCATCACAGCGAACGGCGACGTTGCGAGGATTACATGCGTGCCTACAGGGCTGCGGATCGGGCGCGAACCGCTGAAAACTCCGAACGCCGCATGACCATGCTGTCGCTGACCGACGCGCTGACAGGGATTCCCAACCGCCGCAGTTTCGAATGGATGATGTCCGACTGGGTGGCTGGCCACGATGCTGTCGGGTTGATGATGATCGATATCGATCATTTCAAGTTGTACAACGACACGATGGGGCATCCGGCAGGCGACGGTTGCCTGCGCCGGGTCGCGGCAACCCTGTCAGCGGTTGCATTGGGACCCCATGTGCAGATCGCCCGTATCGGCGGCGAGGAATTTGCCGTGGTGATGCGGGGCGCGACATCCAGCGGGTCCAAGGCGCTTGCCACCGAAATCATCCGCGAAATCCGCGGCATGGCCGATCCGCATCCGGGCCGGCTGGACGGCGTGAACCGGGTCACGATCAGTATCGGGTTGGCCGTGTCATCCGCCGCTGACCCGTTCGACCGCGCGGTGCTGATGTCGGATGCGGATGCCGCACTCTATCAGGCCAAGCGTGCTGGGCGAGATTGCTGGCGGTTTTCAGAGCCGGCGGGACCGATCGTTGATCTGCGTCAAATCGCGTGATCCCCCCTGCAAAAGCAAACGGGCGGACCTGTTGGCCCGCCCGTGAAACGGTCAGATAACGGGGCGGATCAGCCTTTCTTCAGGCACTCGCGGCCCAGAAGTTCGGCGATCTGCACAGCATTCAGGGCCGCACCCTTGCGCAGGTTATCGGACACGCACCACAGGTTGATGCCGTTGTCGATCGTGCTGTCCTGACGGATGCGGCTGATGAAGGTTGCGAAATCGCCGACACATTCGATCGGCGTGACGTAGCCACCGTCCTCGCGCTTGTCGATCACCATGACGCCGGGTGCCTCGCGCAGGATGTCGCGGGCCTCTTCTTCGTCAAGGAAATCCTCGAATTCGATGTTGATCGATTCCGAATGGCCGACGAACACGGGCACGCGCACGCAGGTTGCCGTGACCTTGATCTTGGGGTCGACGATCTTTTTGGTTTCGACGACCATTTTCCACTCTTCCTTGGTGGACCCGTCTTCCATGAACACGTCGATATGGGGGATGACGTTGAACGCGATCTGTTTGGTGAACTTGGTCACGCCGGTGTTGTCGGTGGGGTTATACACCGCCTTGGTCTGGTCCCACAGCGCATCCATGCCTTCCTTGCCCGCGCCGGACACGGACTGGTAGGTGCTGACGACGACGCGTTTGATCCGGGCGCGATCGTGCAGCGGCTTGAGCGCGACAACCATCTGCGCGGTCGAGCAGTTGGGGTTCGCGATGATCATCTTGTTCTTGTAGTCGTGGATCGCCTCGGGGTTCACCTCGGGAACGATCAGCGGGATCTGGCTGTCGTAACGGTAGAGCGAGGAGTTATCGATGACGACGCAGCCGGCCTTGGCGGCAATGGGTGCATATTTCGCGGTCGCCTCGGACCCCACGGCAAACAGGGCCATGTCCCAGCCGGTGAAATCGAAGGCATCGAGGTCCTTGGTTTTCAGAGTTTTCTCACCAAAGCTGACTTCGGTGCCGAGCGAACGGCGGCTGGCAAGTGCGACGATCTCGTCAACGGGGAACGCCCGTTCGGCGAGGATGTTCAGCATTTCGTGGCCCACGTTGCCCGTGGCCCCGACGATGGCGATTCTGTAGCCCATGGTCTGCTCCTTGAATGACGTTGGGCTGTTACGCTGAAACGCTGCAAAGGGAAAGGGCGGATGGTGTGGTCAGGGGGGCGCTGCCCCCGGTGCTGTCGCACCTCCCCCGGGATATTTTGAAAACAGCGATGGGTGCGGTCAGAGGGTTTTGACCATCGTGGTGCTGCTGGTGAAACCAAAGATGTAGCTGAGCGGGCCGATGGTCTGGGTGTTCGTGGCCCTGAAACCGTAGCGCGTATAGAGTGCGCGGGCGCGGGGGTTCGTGTCGATGACATCCAGGCGCACCTTGGCATAGCCGCGTGTGCGGGCCTCTGTGCAGATGGCGTCCAGTAGGGCGGAGCCGATGCCTTGCCCCCGCGCGGTGGGAGCGACGCAGAGGCCGTCCAGCAAAAAGCGGGTGTTGTCGATGTCGCGTTCCAGCAGTGACAGCAGTGCTGCGCGCCAGAGGGCACCGGCCCAGCCATAGACGGCGCGCAGGTCGTGGAACGTGCCGTCGACGAATGCGCCATCGCGTGATTTGAACCCGACCACGCCCAGGAGTGTGCCGTCGTTTGCATGGGCGGCGATGACGTGGTCGGTGCGCATCACGCGGATGATGTAGCGCATAGCTTTGGCGTCGGGGCCCATGACGCGGGCCAGTTTCTGGCCGAAGGCCTGCCAGTAGAGGGTCGCCGCCGCGTCGCGGTCGGATGCGGGCAGGCCTGCGCGGATGATCATGCGAAGCCCGTGAAGGGCAGGTAGGTCACGGGCGTGCCCGGCGTGATGTCGGCGGCATCGTCCGGCAGTTCAACGAGCCCGGTCGCCCATGACAGACCCGAGACACGGCCTGACCCTTCGGACGGGAAAACCTCTGCCGCACCGTCCGTGATGCGGGCGCGCAGGTATTCGCGGCGGCCGGGCTTCTTGGATTTCGCAAAGGCTGCGGGCACGGTGAAGGATTGGCGCGCGGGCCAGTCGGCCCCTGCGAGCACGGCAAGTGCGGGGTGGGCAAAGATCAGCGCGCAGACCTGGGCGGCGACGGGGTTGCCCGGCAGGCCAAACACGGGCGTGTCGTCCCAGAGCCCCATCGCCAGCGGCCGGCCCGGTTTCACGGCGATACGCCACAGGGCAAAGCTGCCGGTGGTCGCAAGAAGTGCAGACACATGATCCTCGTCGCCCGCCGATGCCCCGCCGGATGTCAGGATCGCGTCGCAACGGGTGGCGGCCCCGGTCAGGATGGTGCGGAGCTTGTCGCGGTCATCGGGCGCGCGGCCAAGATCGACGGGCGTGTGACCCCACCCCGCAACATCGGCCAGCAGCATGGCGCGGTTGGCGTCATAGATCTGCCCGTCGGTCGCGGGCGTGCCGGGGTCGCGCAATTCGTCACCCGTGGACAGGACGCCCACGCGCAGGGTCGCGCGGACGCTGACCTGACCCGTACCGCAGGCGGCGAGGGTTGCCAGATCGGCGGCGGTCAGGCGGCGGCCCGCAGGCAGGACGGCGTCGCCCGCCATCATGTCCTCGCCCGCGCGGCGGGCATTGGCGCGCTGTTTCAGCGGGCCATGCAGGGCAATGTGGGTGGCGTTGGCACTGACGTCCTCTTGCAGCACCACGGTATCGGTGCCGTCCGGGATGTTCGCGCCGGTCAGGATGCGCAGTGCGTGACCGGGCGGCACCGTGCCGTCGAATGGTACGCCAGCGGCGGCGCGACCCGGGTGCAGCGGCAAGGTGTGGGGGCCAGCGGGCAGCGGTCCGGCAAAGGCGTAGCCGTCGACGGCGGCATTGGCATGAGGAGGATGGCTGCGTGTGGCTGCCACGGCGGCGGCAAGGATGCGTCCGGCGGCCTTTACCAGCGGGATCGTCTGTGTTGCCGTGACCGGGCTGAGCCGGTCGCGCAGATGGGCCAGGGCTGTTTCCACCGGCGTCCAATGCGCGCCTTGTGGCATGGCGAAACAATCGTTGCGCAGGGGCGGCGGGGTCAGTTGCGCGGCGGCGAGGATGTCCTCTGACCCGACGCCCAGCACCCAGCCTTCGTCACTTGCGGGCACGTCGAGGCAGCGGGCCATCTGCGCGGGCGGCAGGGCCGAAAAGCTGCGCGCGTAAAGGGCGGTCTGGGCGGCGTCCTTGATGTCGTGTGCCTCTGCCGCGAGGGCTGCGGGCAGGAGCGAAAAGTAGGTTTCGGCCAGTGTGATCGCGCGGTCGGCGGGTTGGAACGGCCAGACGGCGATATCCGCACCAAAGCGCGCCCGGAGGCGTGACAGGGTCGGCAGGCCCATGATGACCTGACCACCCACGGCGCCAACACCGCCCAGTTTGAACGGGGATTGCGCACCTTTTGCCGCCATGTCGGCACCGCGAAATTCGGGCAGGCCATGGTCGCCGTAGTCCGCCTTGGTCCGGGGCAGATCCGGGATGTCGGATTTCAGACCATTGAACCAGAACGGGCCAGTGCCGGGGAATCGCGCGTTGATCTGGCCTGCGAGGGCAAATCGGTTGTTGGATTTGGGTGCGTCCTGGACGCGTGCTGCGAACCAGTCCCACAGGGCGAGGGGGTCGGCATGGCCCGTCAGTGCCTGCGCAAAGCCGCTGGGATAGGCGAAACACAGATCAAAGGCCGCGAGGGTGCGGCGACCTGCGGCCAGTTCATCGGCGAGCGTGTCGATCAGATAAGCCTCTGCCAAGGCGCGGTTGCGGTGATAGACTGGGGTCTGTGCCTGACCGGCGCGGGCGATACAGGTCCAGATGGCATCGGCGGTCGGACGCGGGCCGCGATCGTTGCCGCTGGAGCAATCCACGGCGATGACCGTGTCAAAGCGGGGATCATGGGTCATGCCAGTCCCACCTCTGTCAGGATAAAATCGGCGATGGCGGCCGTATCGTTCAGGTCCAGCAACGGGCGGTCGATGTCGAGCGGGCTGTCGGTGGCGACTGCGCGGATGGTGGGGTCATTGGTGGCAATCAGGGGATTTTCGGTGACAGCGCGAAAGGCCTCGACCTTGGGATGGGTGTCGCGTTTGTAGCCTTCGATCAGGACCAGATCGACGGGGGCGAGTTGCGCCAGCAGATCCGCGAGAGGCGGTTCATCCGCGCCACGCAACTCGGTCATGAGCGCCCAGCGGTTGGCGGAGGCGAGCACCACCTGCTGCGCGCCCGCCTGACGGTGGCGGTAGCTGTCCTTGCCGGGTTGATCGACATCGACGCTGTGGTGGGCGTGTTTGATCGTGGACACGGTAAAACCGCGCGCGGTGATTTCGGCGACGAGGCGTTCCATCAGTCCGGTCTTGCCTGCGTTTTTCCAGCCGGTGATGCCGTAGATTTTCATAACATGGCCTGTGCAGTGGCAAGATCGTCAGGGGTGTTTACGTTGAAAAACGCAGCATCGTCGGGAAATTCCGCCGTGCCGGCATCATGGGCGCGGGTGAACTGGACGACCTTGCGGGTGCCGTCTTGCAGGGCCTGTCGCAGCGCGTTGCGCAAGCTGACGGGCCAGAGGCCAAAGGTCGGCTGCCGCCCGCCCGGTGACGCGGCGAGCGCCAGGCCTGTCGCGCCGCCCGCCAGCTGGAGTTGCGGGACCAGATCGCAGGGCAGGAACGGCGTGTCGGCGGCGGCGGTGACGATGTGGCTGTGGCCGGTCGTAGCCGCATGGTCGAGGCCTGCCAGCACGCCTGCCAGCGGTCCGGGGTGATCTGCGATGCTATCCGCGATCACGGTCAGACCAAGAGGTGCAAAGCGTGCCGGATCGCCGTTGGCGTTCAGCGCCAGCCCGTCGCATTGCGGGTCCAGTCGTGCGATGACGTGGTCGATGATGCGGCTGGTGTCGAGGCGCAAGAGTCCCTTGTCGCCGCCGCCCATGCGGGTGGCCTGACCGCCTGCAAGGATGATGCCAAGTGGTGCCCTCATGGTCGGCCCGCGCCGCTGTTTCGCTGACGCGAAAGGCGCCCCGCCCGCCGACCCGTAGCCGTGGGCTGTTCCGGTTGCGCCTGGCGAGGGTGTGTGTTCCCGGGGCGCTGCCCCGGACCCCGGGATATTTCCGACCAGAAGAAGACCGCCATGCGGCTAGGCCTATTGAGGATGGCATACATGTCAGGCACTGCCCTTGCGGGCCGATTTGCGCGGCTCGTCAGCCTGCGCTGCGGGGTCGGCGTCGCGTATCAGGCGGTGTTCGCCTGACAGGCAGACGAAGCGCTGCCCTTTCATGCGACCGATCAGGGTCAGGCCGACCTGTCGCGCAATTTCGACACCCCAGGCGGTAAAGCCCGACCGGGACACCAGTGTCGGGATGCCCATCAGTGCGGTCTTGATCACCATTTCGGAGGTCAGGCGGCCTGTCGTGTAGAGGATCTTGTCGCCCGGTGTTTCGGTTTCGGAAAACATCCAGCCAGCGATCTTGTCGACGGCATTGTGGCGGCCCACGTCCTCCATGTAGATCAGCGGCTGGGCATCACGGCACAGGACGGTGCCGTGGATTGCACCTGCCGCAAGATACAGGCTGGGTGTGCGGTTGATCTGGTGCGACAGCGCGTAGAGGTGCGATGTCCGGACAGGCGTATCCGGCAGGGTCAGACCATCCAGACCTTCCATCATGTCGCCGAATACGGTGCCGACAGCGCAACCGGAGGTCCGGGTCTTGCGGGCGAGTTTGTCCTCGTGGTTGGTTTGCTGCGCGGTGCGGACGACGACGGTTTCGACCTCTTCGTCATAGTCCACGCGGGTCACCTGATCGCTGCGTTTCAGCATGCCCTGATTGAGCAGAAACCCCAAGGCGAGGTATTCGGGATGATCGCCGATCGTCATGGCGGTGACGATTTCACGTGCGTTGAGGTAGATCGTGAGGGGGCGTTCCTCGACCACGGCGAGGTCTATGGGCGCACCCGTGTGATCGGTGCCTGTGACGCTGCGGGTCAGGTGCGGGTCATCCGGCGCGGGAGCGATCCGGATGCCGGGGGGGATGAGATTGGCCAATTGCAGTTCCTGTGGGTCAGGCGTAACCGGGTGAGGACTGAAACTTAGGGGGAAACCATGGCCCTTGCCACCGGGAAATCAGCCTATCTGCAAGGTGTCCGCGACGGGATGCCATTTTTGCTGGTTGCCGTACCCTTTGCTGCCCTGTTTGGCGTGTCGGCTGTCGAGGCGGGGTTGAGCATCGGGCAGGCCATGGGGTTCAGCGTGCTGGTGATCGCCGGAGCGTCGCAATTTGCCGCGTTGCAGATGATCGTGGACAATGCGGGCGTTGCGCTGACCTTGCTGGCGGCGCTGGCGGTCAACCTGCGCATGGCGATGTATAGCGCGTCGCTGGTGCCCTATCTGGGTGAGGCCCCGCTGTGGAAACGCGCCTGCGTGTCCTATCTGCTGTTCGATCAGAGTTATGTCGCTGCTGTCGCGCGCTACGAGGCCGATGGCACGATGCCCCTGCGTGACCGGGTCGCGTTTTTCTTTGGTGTGGCGACGCCGATCGCGCCGACCTGGGTGCTGGCGACGCTGGCGGGCGCGCTCTTGGGGGCGCGCATCCCGGATGCGGCGGCGCTGGATTTCGCGCTGCCGATCACATTTATCGCGATGGTGGGGCCGATGCTTCGGACGCTGGCGCATGTGGCGGCGGCGCTGGTGTCGGTTGTCGTGGGGTTGGCGCTGGTCGGGTTGCCGTCGGGCACGGGGCTGTTGATCGCGGCTGCCTGTGCGATGGCGGCAGGTGTGATTGTCGAGGGGAGGCGGGCATGACTGATGCAGTGATCTGGACGGTGATCCTGGCGCTGGGCGTGGGGACGTTTCTGATCCGGTTCTCGTTTCTGGGGCTGATCGGGACGCGGCCGATGCCGCCGCTGGTGTTGCGCCTGCTGCGGTATACGCCTGTTGCGGTGCTGCCGGGGCTGGTGGCACCCTTGGTGGTGTGGCCTGCGGCAACGGGGGGCGCACCGGAACCCGCGCGTCTGTGCGCCGCTGCGGTGGCGCTGGCGGTGGGGTTGTGGACGCGCAGCGTGATCCCCGCCGTGTTGGCAGGGTTTGCGACGCTGTATCTGGGGCTATGGCTGACGGGCGCGTTCTAGCGCATCTGCATTTCGATTTCGGCCAGCGCCAGCGCCTTGTTGTCGGGATCGTTTTCGCGCCATTCGCGTGTCGTGACACCCGGCAGTGCGCCGAACGCATCCGACAACCGGTTGGGCGAGAACGTGCTTGGCAGCCGCTCAAACCCTGGCAAGGCGCGCAGGATGCCGGATGTGGCACGCGCACAGAAGGCCTGCGGCACGGGGCCGTTCGTCAGCGCGAGGGTCGCGGCCCGTTCTGCCACGGCATCACTGACGGGGATCGTCTGGGCGATGACATAGAACGTCTCTCGCGCGTGGTACGAGACGTAATAGGCCTCGACCTCGGGGGTCATGCCGAAGAGCACGTCGTTGCGTTCCGCGACAAAACTGTGGCGGAACGATCCGGCGGGGTCGAACATGATCCTCTGGCTGGGCGCGTCGATCAGCAGGGCGGTATGCGCGCCGCTGTCGTTGGAAATGCTGCGCATCGTGTACAGCGTCAGCACGCGCGGACCGGGGCCTGCGAACTGGCGCTGGGCGATCAGGTCGGGCGGTGACGATGTCTGCGGTGCGGAACAGCTTGCAAGCGCGGCAGCCCCGCCAAGCAGGACAAGACGCCGGGTCAGCATCAGCCGTTGACGAGCGCGAGGAAGATCAGCAGGACGATGATCGCGACGGCTCCGCGCGAAATGAACCACATGAACCAGTCAAAGGTCTTTTCGTGTTCGGTGGTGTCCATTTCGCCGTGCTTGTGGTCTGACATGTCTGTGTCCCCTGGGTGTGCTTTGGCGCTGAAATAGCCCATTCGGGCGGGGCTGTCACGCCCTGCGGATGGTCTATTCGGTCGCAATGCCGTCAGGTGCTGCCGTGAAATACCACGCGCCGTCATCGGCCAGTTCGCGTGTCGCGCGCCCGGCCTGATGCAGGTGATTCAGATGGGCAACCGATTCCACCAGCGCGAGCCCGTAGGTGCCTGCGTCGATGGTGCGTTTGAACAGAACGGGAAAGCATTGGGCCGCCGTGCGGGGGGCGTCGAGGTAGGCGGCCAACCGCGCCAGAGCGTTGTGGTGATTGTCGATCATCTGCCGCAGACGCAACGGCAGGCCCGTATAGGGCAATTTGTGGCCGCCGAGGATCAGTTGATCCGGGTGGGCATGCGGCAGGAACCGTTCACAGGATTCGATCCAGTCGGCAACGGGGTCCGCGTCGGGTTCTGTGGGATAAACGCCAAGGTTCGGGCTGATCGACAACAGCAGTTGATCCCCACCCAACACGACGTCGCCGTCGCGCGACCAAAGGGTCGCGTGTTCCGGCGCATGGCCGTCACCCATGCGGATGTCCCAGGTGCGGCCTGCTGCGGTCAGGGTGCCGCCTTCGATCAGGCGGGTAAAACCCAGCGGCAAGGCATGCACGCAATCGGCAAAATTGAAGGGACGTTCAGCGCTGCGCCTGGCCAGCGTGGGGCCATCCATGCCGGCGCGCGTCCAGAATGCGATCTGTTCCGGCAGAGGTTCGGATTGTTCGTCCAAAATCAGCATCCGCGCCTGAAGATAGGCCGTGCGCGTGGTCAGCAGTTCCGCGCCCTGGGCCATGAACCAACCAGCCAGCCCGATGTGATCGGGGTGGTGGTGGGTGACCAGAACACGGGTGACGGGTTTGCCTGCCAGCGGTCCATCCAGAAGATCCTGCCAGATCGCGCGGGTCTTGCGCGTGTCGAACCCGGTATCGACGATCGTCCAGCCATCCCCGTCGTCCAGCGCATAGACATTGACGTGATCCAGCGCCATCGGCAGGGGCAGTCGCATCCACAGGATGCCGGGGGCCACCGTGATGGCGGTGCCGGGTGCGGGTGGGTCAGGAAAGGGTGTTGCAATCTTCATGCCTGACCTTGTGGCAGGCTTTGCGGCGGGTCGCAAAGGCAACCCGCCGTCATGCGGATCAAGCGACGGCCAGATCCTCGGGTGTGACGGCCATCAGGTCCGTGGCACCGGTGCGCACATGGGCCAGCAATCCCGTCACCTCTGGCAGCAGGCGGGTGATGTAGAACCTTGCCAGACGCTGACGCGCGGGGTCGTCCTGCATTGCGGCACGCAGGTGGGCATGGGCCCCCAGCACGCGGGCAAAGGCGGATTGATACGGCACGGCCCCCGCAAAACGGTCCTGCATATCGGTCCGCGAGACCAGCCAATCCGTCGCCTCTGACATATCGGCGGCGGCTTGCCAGACGGCCTCTGCCAGATCGGGAAAGGTGCCCTTGGCCGCATCGGCACCGGACTGGATTTCGTCCAGCAGGGCCTGTGCGGCTTCGCCGCCGTCCATCATCTTGCGCCCCACGAGGTCCATCGCCTGAATGCCGTTGGTGCCTTCGTAGATGGCGGTGACGCGCACGTCGCGGACGTATTGCGCGGCACCCGTTTCCTCGATCACGCCCATGCCGCCGTGGACCTGAATCCCCATTGAGGCGACCTTGATGCCCGTATCCGACCCGAACGATTTTGCAATCGGCGTCAGCAGGGCCGCGCGGGCGCGGTGGGTGGCGTCACCCGTTGCGGTCGTCATGTCGAGGGCCACAGCGCACATCGCGGAAATCGACCGCGCGGCAAAGACCTCGGCCTTCATTTCGGCCAGCATCCGGCGCACGTCGGCATGTTCGACGATGGTGCCGGTGCCACCGACGCGGCCCTGTTTGCGGTCCAGCGCATAGGCCAGCGCGTGCTGATAGGCACCCTCGGCCGCACCGATGCCCTGGGTGCTGACGCCGACGCGGGCGTTGTTCATCATGGTGAACATCGCGGCCATGCCGCCGTTTTCGGGGCCGACCATCCAGCCGGTCGCACCGGAATATTCCATCACGGCTGTGGGCGATCCGTGCAGGCCCATTTTATGTTCCAGCGACACGACGCGCAGATCGTTCTGTTTGCCAGGGTTGCCGTCGGCATCGGGGATATATTTCGGGACAAGGAACAGGCTGATCCCCTTGGTGCCCGGCACGCTGTCGGGCAGACGGGCCAGCACGAGGTGGCAGACGTTCTGGGTGAAATCATTGTCCCCCCAGCTGATGTAGATCTTCTGTCCGGTGATCGCGTAGGTGCCGTCGCCGTTGGGTTCGGCCTTTGTTGAGAGGGCACCGACGTCGGACCCGGCCTGCGGTTCGGTCAGGTTCATGGTGCCGGACCATTCGCCGCTGATGAGTTTGGGCAGGTACAGATCCTTGATCGCGTCGGACGCGTGGTGTTCCAGCGCCTCGATCTGGCCCTGGGCCATCAGCGGCTTGAGCTGCAAGGACAGGCACGCGCCCGACATCAGGTCGTTGACCGCGATCGACAGCGCAAAGGGCAGGCCCATGCCGCCGTAGGTTTCGGAGGCGCTCATGCCGATCCAGCCGCCCTCGGCGATGGCCTTGTAGCCGTCGGCATAGCCCGGCGAGGTGCGCACCACACCGTTTTCCAGACGCGCGGGGTGCAGATCACCGGCGCGTTGCAGCGGGGCAAGAATGTCGTCGCACATCTTGGCGGCTTCTGACAGGATTGCACTGGTGACATCGGATGTCGCCTCGGCAAAGCGGTCGGTCGCGGTGACCTCGGCAAAGCCCGCAACGTGATCGAGGATGAACTGGTAGTCGGCGGCGGGTGCGCGGTATGGCATCAGATTACGGCCTCTTTGCTAATCGGTCACGCTTGGCAGCGGCCAGCGTGATCGGTATGTCGGTGCGAACTTTGCCCGAAGGTAGCCAAAGCATGCAACCGCGCAACGCAAACGCCACGTCAGAACACCTGCGACCGGATGCAGCAGGTCTGTCGCGGGCGGCTGCGCTGCTGACCCAAGGGGCCTGCGTCGCCTTTCCGACCGAGACGGTCTACGGGCTGGGCGCGGATGCACGCAATGCCGATGCTGTTGCGGGGATCTATGCCGCCAAGGGGCGGCCCAGTTTCAATCCGTTGATCGTCCATGTCGCCAGTCTGGCCGATGCCGCCGGCTTGATTGACCTCGGTGCAGATGGGCAGGTTCTGGCGCAGGCGTTCTGGCCGGGGGCGTTGACGCTGGTCGGGCGGATGCGGGCGGATGCCGGTATTTCTTCACTGGTGACGGCCGGACTGGATACGCTGGCGGTGCGGGTGCCCGATCATCCCGTGGCGCAGGGGGTATTGCGTGCCTTTGGCGGGCCGGTGGCGGCACCCTCTGCCAATCCATCGGGCCGGATTTCACCGACGACGGCAGCGCATGTGCTGGCGGGACTCGCCGGGCGGATCGCGGCGGTCGTGGACGGTGGGGCCTGCGGCGTGGGGCTGGAGTCAACGATTGTCAGCGTGGCGGGAACACCGCGCTTGTTGCGCGCCGGTGGTGTGCCGGCTGAGGCGATCGAGGCGGCGCTGGGCCGTGCGCTGACTGCGGGGGAAGATGACGCAGCAGCACCGACAGCACCCGGGCAATTGGCCAGCCATTATGCGCCGCGTGGCCGGGTGCGGCTGAACGCGGTGCAGGCCTTGCCGGGGGAGACCCTGTTGGGGTTCGGGGCGATCGCGGGCGATCTGACCCTATCCGCAAGCGGCGACCTGCAAGAGGCCGCTGCGCGATTGTTCGACTGCCTGCACCGTCTGGACGCGATGGAGGCCAGCGCGATCGCCGTGGCACCGGTGCCGGACCACGGGCTGGGTCGCGCAATCAATGATCGGCTCAAGCGCGCGGCGGCCCCGCGCGACTGAACCGGGCAGGGCCGGCCGCATACGCTCTGGCCTGCGGTTTGGGGCTGACCACCATTCATGTGTGTTTGATATCAATATCTTAGATCTTGGTTCCTCGACCTCACATGATCGTGGTCTAGGTGTTACTGCACACCCAAAATTGCAAATAAGAGATGGAGACGACGGCTATGAAGACCAGACTGATCATTGCACTTGCGTCGGTCGGTGCGACCGCCGCCCACGCAGAGGCCCATACTGACCGCGTTGCCGCACTCGAGGCACGAGTCGCCGAACTGGAGGCAGCACCGCGTACGGCCCCCCTGAGTTTCGGAAGCGGGACGGAACTTGACCTCTATGGCTACATCAAGGCCGACTTCATCTACGATTTTGGGTACGAGTTGGGGAACACCACCTTTGGGCTGAACGCCATCGGCGCGGCCAGCGAAGAAGGCGATTTCTTTAACGCGACGGCACGTCAGACCCGGTTGGGTTTCCGCACCACGACCCAGACCCCGATGGGCGAGCTGGGCACACAGGTCGAAGGTGATTTCTACGGCGAGGGTGAAACCTTTCGTTTGCGCCATGCGACAGCAACGCTGGGCGGTATTCGGGTCGGCAAGTACTGGACGACCTTCATGCCGCTCTCGTCCTATCCGGCGACACTGGATTTCCAGGGCCTCGCCGCGATCCCCTTCGCCCGGCAGACCCAGTTGCGCTATACGGCGGAGTTTGGTGGAAATTTCGTGGCGGAGGCCGCGATCGAGGAATCGAACGGTGACAGCGACAGCCCGGTATTCATCGCGGCACTGGCCTATGACACGGACCCGCTTCTGTTGCGTGCTTCTGTCCTGAGCGGCGAAATCAATGACGGCGCGGGCGGCGAGGTCGATACCTACGGCGTCAACCTGTCCGGGACGGCGACCTTTCGGAACACCACGATTGATGCCGCCTATACCATCGGCGAGGGTATCAATTCTTATATGGTTTTCCTGGGCGAGGATCTGGATTCCAACGGTGATGCCATCGAAATGCAGGCCGCCTACATTTCACTCACGCAGGCCGTCGGAGACAAGCTGACGCTGCGGGCGATGTATGGTGTGCGTGAAAACGATACGGGTGCGACGGCTGACAGCACCGAAAAGCTGGAAACGATCCACGTGAATGCGAACTATGACATCGTGGAAAATACCAGCGTCGGGATCGAGTATTTCTACGGCTCGCGCGAGACCTTTGGTGGCCAGTCCTATGATGTGGACCGGGTGCAGGCGTCCGTCACCTATACGTTCTGATCCATGAAATTGCGGGCGGCCTGCATGCCGCCCGCCGCATGTCCGAGAGCCGGGGCGCGAAATGCGCCCCGGCTTTTTCATTCAGACCAGTTTGAGCAGTTCCTTGGCGGCTTCTTCAGACGATGCCGGGTTCTGACCCGTCACCAGTTTGCCGTCGGTCACAACAAAGGACGCCCAATCGTCGGCCTTTTCATAGTGACCGCCGTTCGCCTTGAGCATGTCCTCGACCAGAAACGGCACCACATCGGTCAGGCCCACGGCCTCTTCTTCGGTGTTGGTGAAACCCGTCACCTTGCGACCCGAAACCAGCGGCTTGCCGTCGGCGCCCTTGGTGTTCTGGAACACGGCGGGGGCGTGGCAGACGGCACCCAGCGGGCGGTCTGACGCGACAACGGTTTCGATCAGCTTGATGCTGTCGGCATCCTGGCTCAGATCCCACAATGGCCCGTGGCCGCCCGGGTAGAACACGGCGTCGTATTCGCTGGCGTCGATCGTGGACAGCACATGCGTGTTGGCCAGAACCTTCTGCGCGTCGTCGTCGGCCTTGAAACGGTCAGTGGCGGGGGTCTGCGCATCCTCGGTATCCGAACCGGGGTCCAGCGGCGGCTGGCCACCCTTGGGCGATGCCAGCGTGATGTCGGCACCGGCGTCCTTGAATACGTAGTAGGGTGCTGCAAATTCCTCGAGCCAGAAGCCGGTTTTCTTGCCGGTGTCGCCCAGTTGATCGTGCGAGGTCAGAACCATCAGAATTTTCATGGAGTATCCTTTCTAGGAAACAAATGCACAAAGCCGCGGACGGTTGCCGCGGCATTCACTGTCCCAATGCGCAGCCATTGGCGAATGTTCCACCAATGGGCGATAACGTTGCGGCATCGCAGGCACCGGTCCCATCCGTGGCAATCACCCGTGCCATGACATTCATCTGTTACGTGCATTCCCTAGCGTCAGAATCACACCTCGCGTTCAGGCGAGGGAGATGGTTTTCTGCAAAGACAGGACGGGACATGGATCAGATCAATTACGACGAGCTGTCATTCGACGACGAAGACGAGCTGAAATTTCCGCGCGACGAAGTTCAGGATTTTGACCGCGTGGTCGAACGTGCAATTTCACGTCGCGGTTTTCTGGGCGGCGTGCTGGCGTTCGGATCCGGTGCAGCCGTGATGGGCACCGGGCTGCTGAACGGCACTTCTGCGATGGCGCAGCAGGCGTCGCGCTTTGCCTTTGATCAGCTGGCCCCGCAGACCGATGGCACGGTGCATGTGCCCGCCGGCTATACATGGGACGTTCTGGTGCGCTGGGGTGATGCCCTGTTCAGCGACGCGCCCGCATTCGACCCCGCAACGGGTATTCCGACCGAAGGATCTGACCGCGTGTTCGGCGAAAATACCGACGGCATGGAGTTGTTCCACAAGGGTGGCACCGAACTGCTGGTCGTGAATTCCGAATATGTGAACGGCGGCATCAACCTGCCTGCCGAACAAGAGGGTCAGCCCGCCTCTGCCGATGACGTGATCCGTCTGCAGAATTTCCAGGGCGTGACCGTGATGGAAGTGACCGAAGGCGATGATGGCTGGCAGGTCGTGGTCGACAGCCCCTACAACCGCCGCATCCACCACCGCACCCCGATGGCGATCGACGGACCCGCCGCAGGTCATGACCTGCTCAAGACGGCGGCCGATCCGACCGGCACGCAATCGCTGGGCACGTTCAACAACTGTGGTTCGGGGCGCACCCCCTGGGGCACCTATCTGACCTGCGAAGAAAACTTCAACGGCTACTTTGGCACCACCGCAGAGCTGTCGCTGGACGAGGTCCATGCCAACGGGTTCGAACGCTACGGCGTGTCGACCGAGGTCGATCCCGGTCGCTACAACTATCACGGTTTCGACGCGCGTTTCGATCTGTCGCAGAACCCGAACGAGCCGCATCGCGCGGGCTATGTCGTGGAAATCGACCCTTGGAACACGGATGCGACACCGGTGAAACATACCGCACTGGGCCGTTTCAAACATGAAAACGCCGCTTATGCGCTGGCACCCGATGGTCGGGTCGTCGTCTACATGGGTGACGACGAGCGTGGCGAATACATGTACAAATGGGTCAGCCGCGACGTCTATGTTCCCGGTGGCGATACCTCGACCCTGCTGAGCGAGGGTCAGCTGCATGTGGCCAAGTTCAATGACGACGGCACAGGTATCTGGCTGGCGCTGACGCCAGAGGACACCGGCATGTCCGAGGCCGAGATCGCGATTTTTACCCGTATGGCGGGCACTGCGGTCAGTGCCACCACGATGGACCGGCCCGAGTGGATCGCCGTCAACCCCACCGCGATCGAAGGCTATTGCTGCCTGACCAACAACTCGCGGCGCGGTGCCACCGACGACACGGGTGCGATCCGCACCAATGCCGCAGGGGAACCGATGACCGTGAACGCGCCCAACCCGCGCGAGGTCAACAACTATGGTCAGATCGTGCGCTGGCGTCCGCATGGCGACGACCATGCCGCATCCACCTTTGACTGGGATCTGTACGTGATGGCGGGCAACCCGTCGGTTCACACCGAAGGCCCCTATGCTGGAACGGCCAACATCAACGCCGGGAACATGTTCAACTCGCCCGACGGGATGATGTTCGACACGACGGGCATGATGTGGATCCAGACCGACGGCGACGACGACAACGAGGGCGACTTTGCCGGCATGGGCAACAACCAGATGCTGGTGGGTGATCCGGTGACGGGCGAGATCCGCCGGTTCCTGACCGGCCCCAAGGGGTCCGAGGTCACGGGCCTGACATGGTCGGCAGACAAGCGGTCGATGTTCGTCGGCATCCAGCATCCGGGTGGAAGTTTCCCGGACGGCGAAGGATCGCTGCCCCGGTCTGCCATCGTCGTGGTCAAGCGTGATGACGGCGCGCTGGTCGGCTGACGACACAAATAGCCCGGCACGGTGACAGTGCCGGGTGAGCCCCGATGAAATGATGACCGCAGCCCCGAGGGGCCGCGGTCTTTTGTCGAGCAGGGGTCTGCCGGAACGTCTCGTTCCCGGCAGGCGTCAATCAAAAGTTGAAGCCGACGCGGACCTTGAACGTGGTCACACCCACTTCGAGGACGTCATCGTCGAATTCATGCTGCAGAATTTCAGCACCAACATGGTAGGAATCGCCAAAGGGCATGTCGTAGGCCACACCGTAGAGGTAACCACGGCCATCATCGAGCTGATCGGATGTGGCAAGGATGAAACCGCCGACACCATAGGCGACACCCGGTCCCACGGGCACACCGACACGTGCCTTGAGGCGGGTCGCGTAGTCGACGGTGGCACCGGCTGCGGGGACTTCGTACTGGTTGGAATCAAAGTCGAATTCACCGCCGTAGATGACCCCGTTCGCGGCAAAATTATAGCCTGCGTAGATACCCACAGAGGGGCCGTCCCCATCAAGAGCGCCTGAATTGACGTCGATGTCGGACCCACCGGCGGCGATGCCGAAGTAGGCACCCGTCACGTCCTGTGCCATGACGGTGGCAGGCAATCCGGCCATCATTGCACCGATCAGAAGTGGTTTGAGGTTCATGTCATTCTCCCTGTTGTTGTCGACCACGTTCTGGTCGCTTGGACACACGGGAAAACAGGCCGCAGGGTTTCATCTGAAACGCATAAATTCAGGCACTCAAAGCGCCTGTTTTTCAGGGGTTTTGCAATGCTGCGGCATCTGACCGCAGTCAGCAACGCTTCATCGGCCCGCATGACGCAAAGCCGGGTGTGGTTGCGGGGGTCTGCGCCTAGCCGCGCAGCTGGCTGCGCAGTTCTTCGGCCTCGCGGCGGGCGTCGCGCAGGCCGTCCATGGCGGCGCGCAGTTCGGCCTCGGTCTGGGACAGCTGGTTGGTGATTTCAGCTTCGCGCTGTTGCAGGTAGGTGATCGCCTGATCGCGGGTTTCCTCGGCCTCGTGCAGGGCCTGGGCCATGCGGTCCAGTTCACCGATCTCGGCCTTGGTCACGCGGGTGGCACGGGTGACCAGCCAGTTGGCAAACCACCCAAGCGCAAATGCGATGAACAGAATGATGGCGGTTGCGACGATGAATTCAATGCGGTTCAAGTGGGTTTCCTGCGATTACTGGTCGGCGTCGGTGGCGTCGGCGTCCTGTTCCATCTGTTCGAGCGTCGAGGGTTCTTCGACGGTGGGTTCGGGTTGGATCAGCGAAAATTCGATCCGTCGATTCGCCTCGCGGCCATCGGCGGTGTCGTTATCGGCAATCGGGTTGGCTTCGCCAAGACCCTCGGCGACGAAAGATCCGATCGGCACGCGCCGCAGCCGCAGTGCGTCCAACACGGCCTCGGCGCGCTGTTGTGACAACTGCTGGTTCATCTCTTCGCCGCCCTGGCTGTCGGTATAGCCGGTGATCCGCAGTTCGATATCCAGACAGTTTTGCAGGATTTCGGCGATGTCATCCATGATGTCCTGCGATGGCCCGGTCAGCGATGCGGAACCAGGGTCGAACAGGATCTTGCGGTTCTCCGTCACCACGGCGATCTGGGCGATGCATTCGTCCGGCGTGGGCAGGCCCGCAACGGGGTCCAGCGCCTCGACGTAGGTGATGTCCAGATCGGCCTCTGCGGTGGGGCCCAGTTTGTCGATCAGTAGCGTCGTGATGGTTGCAGCCGCGTTTGCGTTGCCGGTGTTGCCCGACACACGCACTGTTTCGGGCGTGACGGTCACCGCGCCGTTGGTCAGCTGTGCCAGCGATTCCAGACCCGCCAGAACGCGCACGGACCAATCCGCTGGCAGACCTTCGGTGATGCGGGTGCCCATCGTGACATTCGCGGCACCGAATTTGGCAGCGGCGTAGTTTTCGGCGGTCACGTTCGCCAGATCGTTCTCGATCCGGCCACGCAGTTGCACGGCACCCTCCGGGCTGCGTGTCGCGCTGAATGTCGGCGGACCTTCGACGGTGACCTCGGCCGGGCGCGGCAAATCGGTGGTCAGCTCGAACACGTCGGGCAGGGCGTTTTCCAGCTCTCCTGCAGCGCGTTCGAATGCGGCCTGGTCCGTGGTCTCGAGCCCTTGCAGCGTGACGGCCGTGTCGGACAGGGTCACGGTGCCGCCGTCAAGATCGGTCAGTGCGGCAATGGCCGTGACCACCGCATCGCCCCATTGCGAGGTCGGCGCGCCCAGTGCCTGCACGCAAGGCGAGTTGGCGTCAAAGCCCAAGGCGCTGGCCGCAGCGATGATCCGGTCCTCGGATTCGACGCTGTCGGCGGCACAGGCATCAAACCGGGTGCCGTCCGCATCCTTGGTGAACCGCACGGTATAGGGTGAAATGACCGGGCGCGGTGCGGTGATGGTCACGGTGCGGGCGACAGTCTGCGGCGCATTGCGCGCCAGTGCGGATTCCAGTCGCGCCTTTTCGGTCGCGCTGTCGGCGATGGCCTTGATCTCGACTCGTTCCGCAGTGACCGAGATTTTCGAACGCGGCAGCAGATCCAAGGCCAGAAGGGCATAGTTCATCGCGGCACGCCACTCGGGCGGGACCGGATAATTTGCCGTTTCCAGAAAATCGGTGACATCCGCGCCATCGGCGATCCGTTCGATCCGTGCGGTCAGGGCCTCGCGGTCCGAGGCTGTGGGGATCAGGCCGATCAGCGACACGCCCTGATCGTTGCGCAGGATTTCCACCGCAAAGTCCGGTGCGGCCATCGCGTCGGAATCGGTCACCGTCATGTTGTCGATGACACGGCTGGCATCCACGACACGTCCGGCGGATGACATTGCGCGAAACCGTGCTGCCTCTGACGGGGCGTTGCCCTCGATGATGACCTGAAGTCCGTCACCGATGACCGACGCCCAGGGCATTTCCGCGTCGACCAGATTTTCTTGGACCGACATCACCGAGACGTCCTCGACCACGGCGACCGTGGCGCGGGCTGCCAGAACGCAGACCCCCGCGGCAAGAACGAAGACACCGGCGCGCAGAAAGATGTGGGATAGCCGCATGTGGCCAGAATCCTGTCTGTTGTCGTATCGACGGGTTTAGGCGCTGACTGTCATGGGCGCAATCAAAGCAGAAGCGCGACGGCGAAAAACGGCAAGGGCAGCAGGCCGGCGTCCCGGTTCGATCGGAACAGACGCAGCAGCACCGCGTCGTTTGACGCATCGAACCGGGCCAGTTGCCAGGCCAGATGCCAGCCCATGGCCCAGGGACCGCCGATGGCCACGACCAGAACGAGGAACGATTGCTGCGCCACAGCGCCCAGGGTTGCGAACAGCACGCCGATCACGGTTGCGACCAGAAAACCGCGCAACCACGCGGGGGTGCGGTCGCCGAACAGGCGGGCGGTGGATTTCACCCCGATCAGGGCGTCGTCCTCGGCGTCCTGGTGGGCATAGATCGTGTCGTAGAACAGGGTCCATGCTATCCCCGCGACATAGAGCACCACGGCCGGCCAATGCAGTGCGCCCGCATGCGCCGTCCACAGCAGCAGCGCGCCCCAGTTGAACGCGAGGCCGAGGAACACCTGCGGCCACCAGGTGAAACGCTTGGCAAAGGGGTAGATGGCGACCGG
The DNA here is from genome assembly GCF_020531945.1 of Loktanella gaetbuli. Taxonomy (NCBI): domain Bacteria; kingdom Pseudomonadati; phylum Pseudomonadota; class Alphaproteobacteria; order Rhodobacterales; family Roseobacteraceae; genus Loktanella; species Loktanella gaetbuli. The sequence goes on along the minus strand of NZ_JAJATZ010000005.1, from coordinate 90,638 downwards.
CACCAGTGACGCCAGCCCCACGAGAATGGCGATCGGTGGAAACGTCAGCAGGATGGCGAATGACACCAGCGCCTGTGCGATCATCCAGGCCAGCGCGCCCTTGACCGATACCTGCCCCGACGGGATCGGCCGTGACCGCGTGCGCGCCACGCTGCCGTCGATATGGCGGTCGGTGATGTCGTTCCAGGTGCAGCCCGCACCGCGCATCAGCGCCGCACCGATGGCGCTGGCGATGAGCAGCCAGACATCGAACCGCGTGAAACTGTCGGTGTAGAGGCTGGCGAGAAGAATGGCCCACCAGCAGGGCAGCAGCAGCAGCCATGTCCCGATGGGGCGGTCGAAACGTGACAGCCGCAGGTAGGGACGCCACGCCTGTGGTGCGCGGGTATCGACCCAGTTGCCAGCAGAATCGGCGACGGCGTCAGCCTCTGGCGTTGTCGACGGCTGGGTCATATGTATCCACCTATGGCGTCCAAAGTTCGACTGTATGTAGATCACCCCCTGTCCAAAGGGCAACCGGTCCCGCTGGACCGCGCGCAGGCCAATTACCTGTTCGCGGTCATGCGACTGGAACCGGGTGCCGTGCTGAGCCTGATCAACGGGCGCGATGGGGAATGGGATGCGCAGGTGTCCCAGGGCAACAAGCGCGGCGGCGTGCTGACCTGTCTGGAGCAGACACAGGCGATGCGACTGCCGCCGGACCTGTGGCTGGTTTTCGCCCCGATCAAGAAGGCGCGCACCGATTTCATGGTCGAGAAAGCGGTCGAACTGGGGGTGGCGCGGCTGGTGCCGGTACAGACCGATTTCACGAACGAACGCATGCGCGCGGACAAATTGCAGTCCCATGCGGTCGAGGCCGCAGAGCAATGCGGCGGTCTGTTTGTGCCGCCCGTCGATGATCAGGTGAAACTGGACACGCTTCTGGGCGGGTGGGGTGACAGGCAGATTTTGTTCTGTGATGAAGAGCTGGTCGGTGAGGCGCTGGACCTGACGTCGCTGACCGCTGGGGCCTGGGCGATCTTTATCGGACCTGAGGGTGGTTTTTCCGCGCGTGAACGGGACCTGCTGCGGGCGATGTCACAGGCCCATGCCATAAGCCTCGGCCCGCGTATCCTGCGGGCCGATACCGCGGCAGTCGCGGCCCTGACGCTGTGGCAATCGACGCTGGGCGACTGGACATGAGGGATACCCGAATTTTCGCGAAAATTCGGGTGGGGGCGCTGCCCCCGGTGCGGTGCACCTCCCCCGGGGATATTTTTGACCAGAAGAATAGCGAGGTGGCACCTTGCGCCGCGTGACGCCCGATGCGGTTGGGGCGGTCACTGGCGTCATGGCTGCGCGCGCGCATCTGGCGATGTTTCCGCTGTCCAACCTCGAGCGACTCGGACTGGACGGTGTGGATGATCTGGCGATGTCGCTGTGGTGGGACGGGGCATCCGTGGTCGGTGTGACGCGGTCAGGCATGGTATTGCCCTTTGGCGACCCTGCGGCGGCACCAGGGATGGCGGCAGCCATCGTGGATCGTGATCTGGTCGGTGTGATCGGCGAACGACGGGTGGCGCGCGCGCTGCTGGCGGCGGCGGGTCTAACGGGCGTTGCTGCGACGCTTGACCGGGATGAGCCACAATTCTTGCTGGACCTCGCGGCGATGGTCGTACCGCCGGGACCGAGTCAGATTGTGCCGTTGGCGGATGTGGATCAGACGCGATTGACGGGGTGGATCGCGGCCTACACCGTCGAGGCCCTGAACGTTGACCCGGTCCGTGCGCAGGCACAGGCCGAGATCAGCATCAACACGTATATCGCGGCACGGTCGCACCATGTGCTGTGTGTGGATGATGCACCTGTCGCATTGACCGACGTGAACGCCCAAGTCGCGGACATGGTGCAGGTCGGTGGCGTCTATGTGCCGCCAGCGCTGCGCGGCCGGGGCCATGCGCGGCGCGCCGTGGCGATGGACCTTGCCCGCCTGCGTGACCGGGGACTGAAACGGGCGACGCTGTTTGCCTCTGGTCCTGCTGCCGCGCGGGCCTACCGGAGCATTGGATTTACAGCCGTCGGGGATTGGACCCTGTCATTGTTTGACGGGCCGCAACGTGGAGGGCTGGGCCATGGCACAGTTCATTAGGCCGCAGGCCCGTGCTGCGCTCTGGCGCTGGCGTGAAGTGTTTCTGGCACTGGGGCTCGCTCTTTTGGGGCTGTGGTGGGCGCAGAGTTTCGGTGTGGTCCGCTGGTTGGGTTGGGCATTGGTTCTGATCGGGGCGGCGCTGGCCGTGGCGGGCGTGCAGCGTGCGCGTTTTCGTCAGGACGGGCAGGGGCCCGGCATTGTCGCACTGGACGAGGGGCGTTTGGTCTACATGGGGCCACTGACCGGTGGGGCCATGGATGTGGCTGACCTGATACGGCTGGAACTTGAGCCGCAGGCATTGCCGGCCCCGCACTGGATCCTGACGGGCGCAGGTGGACAGCGGCTTGAAATCCCCGTGAATGCGGATGGGTCAGAGCAGTTGTTCGACGTCTTTGCCGCCCTGCCGGGGATCAAAACGCAGGCGATGCTGGATGTGCTGGCACGCACACCGGATGCGCGTGTTGTTGTTTGGCAGGCGCGCCGTCCTCTCTTGCATTGACGAAGGGTGTGGGTCACTCCAATTAGTGACCAAATTGTTCCAAGCGAAGGCGCCCGACATGTCTATTCCTCAATCCGGTGGCGGGCCCATCGAAAACCACGATCAACTCGCCGAGATGCTGGAAAAGGGCTGCAAGCCCAAGGACGCCTGGCGGATCGGGACCGAGCACGAGAAATTTGGCTATGACACCGCGACGCATATGCCGCTGCCCTACGACGGGGACTGCGGGATCAAGGCGATGCTGGAGGGCCTTGAGGGGCGTTTTGGCTGGGACCGTGTCGAAGAGGGTGGTCACATCATCGGATTGACCAAGGATGGCGCGAACATCTCGCTTGAACCCGGCGGGCAGCTGGAACTGTCGGGCGCACCGCTGGAGACGATCCACCAGACCTGTGACGAGGTGAACGACCATCTGGCGCAGGTCAAGGAAATCGCGGACGAGATCGGAGCGGGGTTCATCGGGCTTGGCGCGGCACCGGAATGGACGCACGACCAGATGCCGCTGATGCCCAAGGGCCGTTACAAGCTGATGGACGCCTATATGGACAAGGTCGGCACCCACGGCAAACAGATGATGCGGCGGACCTGCACCGTGCAGGTGAACCTCGATTTCAGCACCGAGGCCGACATGGTGCAGAAGATGCGCACGGCTGTGGCGCTTCAGCCGGTTGCGACGGCACTGTTTGCCAATTCGCCGTTCTTCGAGGGGCAGCCGAACGGTCACAAATCCTGGCGCAGCCGGGTCTGGCGTGGGCTGGACGATAGCCGCACGGGCACACTGCCATTCATCTTTGACGACGGTTTCGGGTTCGAGGCCTGGGTGCAGTGGGTGCTGGATGTACCGATGTATTTCGTCTACCGCGACGGCAAATATATCGACGCGCTGGGCCAGTCGTTCCGCGATTTTCTGCGCGGCGAACTGCCTGCGTTGCCGGGGGAAAAGCCGTTGTTGTCCGACTGGGCAGACCATTTGACAACCGTGTTTCCCGAGGCGCGGGTCAAGCAATTCATCGAGATGCGCGGCGCGGACGGCGGCCCTTGGCGACGCCTGTGTGCCCTTCCTGCGTTTTGGGTTGGCCTGATGTATGACCAGACGGCGCTCGATGCCGCGTGGGACCTGTGCAAGGACTGGACCGCTGAACAGCGCGAGGCGCTGCGGGTTGCCGCATCTGTCGACGGGTTGCAGGCAAAGGTTGACGGGATCGACATGCACAGCCTTGCGCGCGAATGTGTGGCGATTGCAGAGGCGGGCCTGAGGGCGCGCGCACGTCCAGGCAGCGGCGGGTTGATCCCGGACGAGACCCATTTCCTGAATGCTCTCAAGGACAGTGTGGAAACCGGCATGGTTCCTGCTGACGAACTGTTGGCGCAATACCACGGGCCGTGGAACGAAAAGCTGGACCCGATTTACAGCGCCTACGCATATTGACGCAATTTCGCGCATGGCGCGGCTGACACAGCGCGTCTGAAAACCAAAGTCAGCGGCGTCGGGCAGATGTTCGGCGCCGTTTTTTATGTCAGGGTCGGTGCATGATCTTTGGCTCATTCATCAGACGCGCGACGTTTCCGGTCATCCTCGCGGGGCCGGTGTTCATCGGCTTGCCGCCGGGGGCCGGGATCGCGGCGGCGGGCGGTGCCTTGGTCGGACTTGCGCTGGTGTTGCCGCTGGCGATCGCGCTGCGGGTTTTGCCGTTGCGCAGCCTCTTTGGCTGGCCGTTGATGCTGTTGCGCGTCTTCTTGCGGCGATAGGGGCACGCGTGTGGCGCAGGGTATTCGGGCAGGGCTGGGCGTGATTTAGCCCTTTGATCCGATCCGCGGTTCGGTACCGTCGCGCAGGCGCGCGATGTTCGCGCGGTGCCGCCAGAAAATCAGCGCCGCCAGCACAAAGGCGAGGGCAAAGAACTGTCCGGCACCCAGAACCAGCAAAACCAGTGGTGTGACGGCTGCTGCGACGAGGGCTGCGAGGGATGAAATCTTGGCCAATTTGGCGGTGCCAGCCCAGACGGCGCAGGCGATCAGGCCCGCGATGGGCGCAAGGATGAGGATCAGGCCGAGAAAGGTTGCGACACCCTTGCCGCCCTTGAAGCCCAACCAGACGGGATAGCAATGCCCGACAAAGGCCATCAGCGCAGCCAGCTGCACGGCGTCGGGACCTGCGAACGCGCGCGCGAGAATCACGGCCACGACGCCTTTGAGTGCGTCACCGATCAGGGTGATCGCGGCGGCCTTTTTATTGCCGGTGCGCAACACGTTGGTGGCCCCGATATTGCCGGACCCGATGTCGCGCAGGTTGCCCAGACCCATCAGGCGGGCGGCGATCACGCCAGTGGGGATCGACCCCAGCAGATAGCCGATCACGGCCCAGAGGATCAGAACGCCGGTTGGACTGACGAATTCAGGCATCGACGTCTCCGAATATGCGGGTGCCGTCGACCCATGTGCCCAGCACACGGCCCTGTAGGCGCGCGCCGTCAAAGGGTGTGTTTTTCGATTTCGACAGCAGCGTGCTGCGGTCCAGCTGGAACGGCATATGTGGGTCGAACAGGATCAGGTCAGCGGGTGCGCCGATGCGCAACCGGCCTGCGTCCAGTCCCAGACGGCGCGCAGGGTTCAACGACATGGCGCGGAACAGGCGCGGCAGGCTGATCTGATCCTCGTGCACCAGCCGCAGGGCGGCGGGCAGCAGGGTTTCCAGACCGACGGCACCGGATGCGGCGTCCTCGAACGGTAGGCGTTTGGATTCCTCGTCCTGTGGGGTGTGCATGGAACTGATGATGTCGATCAGTCCCTCGGCCACCGCAGCAATCACGGCGCGGCGATCGTCCTCGGACCGCAGGGGTGGTTTGAGTTTGAAGAACGTCCGGTAGTCGGCCACGTCGAGTTCGTTCAGCGTCAGGTGGTGGATGCTGACGCCTGCCGTGATGTCCAGACCGTTGCGTTTGGCCCGTTCCAGCGCGGGCAGCGCGCGGGCGGTGGTGATCTGGTCGGCGTGGTATTTCGCGCCCGTCATTTCCAGCAATGCGATATCGCGGTCCAGCGCCATGCGTTCGGCCATGGGTGACACGCCGGACAATCCCCGCAGCGAGGCGAATTTGCCCGCGGTGACAGAGGCCCCGTCCGACAGCACCGGATCCTGCACGTGACCGACGACAAGCGCATCGAGGCTGGCCGCATAGGTCAGGGCGCGGGCATAGACCTTGGTATTCGTGACGACACGGTCGCAGTCGGAAAACGCAACCGCACCACCGTCCAGCAGCAGGCCGATTTCGGTCATTTCCTGGCCCATGCGGCCCTTGGTCAGGGCCGCCATGGGCAGGACGTGGACCTGCGCGTCAGCGGCAGCGCGACGTGCGACGAATTCCAGTGTTTCCGGCGTGTCGATGGCGGGCAGGGTGTCGGGGCGGGTGACGATCGTGGTGACACCACCGGCCGCTGCGGCCCGCCCGGCAGAGCGAAAGGATTCCTTGTGACGTTCGCCCGGTTCCGAAACCTTGACGCCGATGTCGATGATGCCGGGTGCCAGACAGGCACCGCCTGCGTCGATGACCTGCGCGTCCTTGGGGGCGGCACCGTCGATGGCGATGATCAGCCCGTCACGAATTGTCAGGCTGCCGGTTTCCTCTGTCAGGGCGACAGGATCGATCAGCGTTGCGTTGGTGAAATGGGTCAGGGTCATGCGGGCCGGTCCTGTCTGTTCGTCGCAGGTTTAGGGACCGGGATGGATAGGGTCAATCTTTGCTCGTGTCCGCAGATGGGCCTGGCCGTCAGCTGGCGACCCAGATCATCACCCCCACCAGCGCGAACAGCACCAGCAGCGCCAGCGTCGCAACACGGCCTGACATGGCGGCGTTGGACGGCGGACCCTTGCCCGGTGGGATCGCACCCGTGGCACCGGCGCTGGCAATCGGCGATACGGGCGGGCGCAAGCGTGCGGGCTCACCCAAGGTCGTGACATGGCGGACGCCGGGTGCAGGAACGAGTGTGACCTTTTGTCCCCATGATGCGCGTGACATCACCAGAATGACCGGACCTGATATATCGCGCAGCGCCGCGTCATCGGCCAGATCGGACGGCACGTCGTAGCCCTGATGGAGGTAGTCCAGCAGCGACAGCCCCGCCAGGTTGCGGGTATCGACGACGTCCACGAAATCGAGGTTCAGCGCATCCGTTCCAAGTGCCTTGGCAATGGCGGCCGGGTCCGCCTCCAGCAGGGCGGGGTCGGCAGGCGGAGTGACCGCGAAGATGCGAATCTGGCCGTGGTCGTCGTCGGGAATTGTCAGTGTCATGGCTGCCTGCATGTTGCGGTGGTCGAGGGCTAACCGCAGGGGGCGGCCCCGGTTCCGCCTTTGGCGTGGCGCGACATTATTTTTTGTCGCGGGCCGCGCGTTCCTCGCGCGTGGGTTTGTTGTTCCAGGTGTTGTTGCTCAGGCCCAGTTCGGCGGGCAGCGGTTTGGTTTTACCCTTGCTGACCTTGCCGCCCTTGTTCAGGAATTCCTGGATCAAAGCATCATCGGTGGTTTGTTTTGGCACATGTTTCATGGGGGCAGGCTAGACGCTTGGGCCCCCGGTGGCCAGCCCTGTGCGTCAGGCAGCCCGTGCGGCGCGCAGGTTCTGCGCCAGCAGGTCCATCGCGGCCATGCGCACGGCGACGCCCATTTCCACCTGCGTCTGGATCACGCTGCGGTTGATGTCGTCGGCAATCGTGCCGTCGATTTCCACACCACGGTTCATCGGGCCGGGGTGCATGACGATGGCATCGGGTTTGGCATGGCTCAGTTTTTCCGCATCCAGCCCGTAGCGGTGGAAATATTCGCGTTCGGACGGAATAAAGCCACCGTCCATCCGTTCTTTTTGCAGGCGGAGCATCATCACCACGTCGACCCCCTCCAGGCCCTTGCGCATGTCGGTGAACACCTCGGCCCCGAAATCAGCGATGCCCGTGGGCATCAGCGTGGGCGGGGCAATCAGGCGGATTCGGTTTTCCATCTTGCCCAGCAGCATGATGTTGGACCGGGCGACGCGGCTGTGCGCGATATCGCCGCAGATCGCGATGGACAAACGGTGCAGCCGTCCCTTGGCCCTGCGGATCGTCAACGCGTCCAGCAGCGCCTGCGTGGGATGTTCATGCCGTCCGTCACCGGCGTTCAGAACGGCGCAATTCACCTTTTGCGCCAGCAGGTCCACAGCACCGGATGACGGGTGGCGCACCACCAGCAGGTCGGGATGCATGGCGTTCAGGGTCAGGGCCGTGTCGATCAGGGTTTCGCCCTTTTTGACGCTGGAGGTCTGCATCGACATGTTCATCACGTCGGCGCCCAGCTTTTTTCCGGCCATCTCGAAACTGGCCTGCGTGCGGGTCGAGTTTTCAAAGAACATGTTGATCTGGGTCAGACCCGCCAGCCTGTCGCGCGGCGCGGTGCCGGCGCGGTTCGCCTCGGCGTAGGTGTCGGCAAGGTCGAGCAGCGTCGTGATCTCGGTCGGGTGAAGGTGTTCGATGCCAAGCAGGTGACGGGCGCGGAATGTCATCGGGATCCTCCGGGTGTGATGGCGGCGTTATAGTGCGGGCCGGGCAGGGGGGCCAGCCCCCGTCCGTGCCGGACTCCCCCGGGATATTTCGAAAACAGCGATTGCCCTTGCTGGGGGTCTGCCCATTCGGCGGCAGGCGGCCTATGATCGCGCGGATGGAATCGGTGGATACATATTGGTCGGATCTGGCGCTGCTGGATTGGCAGGTCGAGCTGGGGGCTGTAGATGCCGTAGGCGACGTGCCGGTCGACCGCTATGCGCTGGAGGTGAAACAACCCAAGCGCCAGCCCGCACCGGCACCCAAGGGGCCACCACCGGTGGCAAGGGTCGCGGATCTGGACCCCGTTGCGCTGGCGCGCGATGCGGCAGAGGCCGCAGCCGATCTGCCGGCGCTGGCCGCAGCGCAACAGGCGTTCGAGTTGTGCGAGCTGAAGCGGGGCGCGCGCAATTTTGTCTTTGCGGACGGACATGCGGGTGCACGGGTGATGATTGTCGGCGAGGCACCGGGACGGCACGAGGACCGCGAGGGGCGGCCCTTTGTCGGTGAGGCGGGCCAGCTTCTGGACCGGATGCTGGCGGCGATTGGACTGGATCGCGGGGCCACGGATGCAGACCGCGCTGTCTATATCACCAACGTGCTGCCGTGGCGGCCGCCGGGCAATGCCACGCCGGGGGCTGAAGATGTCGCGATGATGGTGCCGTTCCTGGAACGGCATATCGCGCTGGCGAACCCTGACCTGATCGTGCTGATGGGCAATACGCCATGCGGTGCGCTGCTGGGGCGGCAGGGGATTACGCGTTTGCGCGGGGCCTGGGCCGAGGTGCTGGGTCGTCCGGCCTTGCCCATGTTCCACCCCGCCTATCTGTTGCGCAACACGATCGCCAAGCGTGAAGCATGGGCCGATCTGCTTGCGCTGAAATCCAGACTGAAGGACCCTGCATGAGCCGCATCGACGAAACCCGCGATTTCATTCCCGTTCGGATTGCCGTGCTGACCGTCAGCGACACGCGCCGTCCGCAGGATGATCGGTCCGGGGATACATTGGTGGAGAGACTGACCCAAGCGGGGCACATGTTGGTTGCACGGACCATCCTGCGGGATGACCGGGCCGCGATTGCAGATCAGTTGCGCGACTGGTGCGCCGATGCGGGTATTGATGTCATCATTTCCACCGGGGGAACCGGCCTGACCGGGCGCGATGTCACGGTCGAGGCACATCGCGACGTCTATGAAAAGGAAATCGACGCCTTTGGCACGGTGTTCACCCATGTCAGCATGGCCAAGATCGGAACATCGGCCGTGCAGTCGCGCGCCACTGGGGGCGTGGCGCAGGGCACCTATCTGTTCGCCTTGCCCGGCTCGCCCGGTGCGTGCCGCGATGCCTGGGATGAAATTCTGTGCAAACAGCTGGATTACCGTCACCGGCCCTGCAATTTCGTGGAAATCATGCCTCGGTTGGACGAACATCAACGGCGCAAGTGATCAGCACGGCCTTGTGACGTCATGTCGCTGGCCTTGGGGTCAAACTGGTCTAAGTTTGAACACTGTAGCAGAGGGATAGTGCATGCGTTTTCTGAGGCGGAGTCTGACGGGTCTGTTCCTGCTGGCGGCAACCCTCGCCCTGCTCGTGGTGGCCGGCAACACGGTGCGGGGCGCCATCGTTGCACGCATGAACGAAGAGCCGCGCAGTTTTCCCCAGCGCGAACGTGTCTTTGCCGTGAACGTCACGCAGGTGACCGCAGGCACCATCGCGCCGGAACTGCGGACCTTTGGCGAATTGCGCAGCAGGCGCAGCCTGCAGGTGCGGGCCGCCGCCGGGGGCACCGTGCTGGAGGTTTCCGATGCTCTGGTCGATGGTGGCCGGGTTGCCGCTGGCGACGTTTTGATGCGGATCGACCCGGCGACGGCACAGGCGGCCCGCGACCGGGTTGCCGCCGGATTGCGCGACGCCGAGGCCGAGGTGCGCGACGCGGATCGGGGCCTGACATTGGCACAGGATGAATTGGTCGCGGCCGAGCGTCAGGTTGCTTTGCGCCAGACGGCGCTGGACCGCGCGCGCGATCTGGCCACGCGGGGGATCGGCACACAGCAAGCTGTTGAAGAGGCCGACCTCGCATTATCCAGCGCACAGAGCACGGTTTTGACCCGCAGGCAGGCGCTGGCCAACGCCGAAGCGCGCATCGATGCCTCTCGGACCGCGCTGGATCGGGCCGAGATTGACCTTGCCGAGGCCGAACGGACGCTGGTGGATACGACGGTGACTGCACCCTTTGCGGGTGTTCTGGCGGATGTGACGATCACGCCGGGCGCGCGGGTGACGGCGAACGAACAGGTGGCGACGTTGCTGGATCCTGATTTGCTGGATGTGTCCTTTCGCGTGTCGACCGATCAATACACGCGCCTGCTGGACGAAACCGGTCGCGTGACGGGTTTGCCCGTGCAGGTGACGCTGGATGCGCAAGGCACGCCCGTCACAGCGCGCGGTCAGGTGGACCGTGTGGGCGGCGCGGTCGGCGAAGGTCAGACGGGCCGCCTGCTGTTCGCGGCACTGGACGCGGGCCGGGCGTTTCGTCCCGGCGATTTTGTCACGGTCAGCGTGACCGAGCCGGAACTGACGGATGTGGCGCTCGTGCCAGCGACGGCGGTGGCCGCCGATGGCACCGTTCTGGTGGTCAATGGCGAAGACCGGTTGGATAGCGCGCAAACCGAAATTCTGCGTCGTCAAGGGGATGATGTCATCATCGCCGCAGCGGGGCTGGACGGTGCGCGGATCGTGTCCGAACGATCGCCCTTGCTGGGGGCGGGTATCGGTGTGCGGCCGCTGTCGCCCGATGGCACGATGCCCGAACCTGATCCGCCGATCGCACTGGATGACGATCGGCGCGCGCGTCTCAAGGATTATGTTGAAACCAGCCAGATGCCCGACGCGGTGAAGACCCGTATCCTTGCGCAGCTGGACGCCCCAGAGGTCGACGCCGAAACGGTGGCGAACCTCGAACGCCGGATGGGCAGCTGATGGCTGCGGGGGGCGACAGGCTGGCGGCCGGGGCAGGCGGTATCCTGTCCTATTTCGTGCGGCATCGGACCATCGCCAACCTGCTGCTGTTCGTGATGATCGGGGCGGGCCTGCTGGCCTGGCCGAACATGCGCGCGCAGTATTTCCCCGATGTCGTGGCCGGCGGCATCGATGTCACGGTGACATGGGACGGTGCGGGTGCCGAGGCCGTGGACGAGGGTATCGTGCAGGTGCTTGGCCCCGCGCTATTGGCGGTCGAGGGGGTCGAGGCCTCTGAATCCTCTTCCAGCGAGGGTCGCGCCCGGATCGAACTGGAATTCATGCCGGGCACGGATATCGACCGCGCGGCCGAGGATGTGCAGGCGGCGATCGATACCGCGACCAACCTGCCAGAGGACGCCGATGATCCCGAGATACGCCGAGGCGGCTGGTCGGACCGCGTGACCGATGTCGTCATCACCGGGCCTGTCAGCGTCGATCAGCTGGGGCGTTTTGCCGACGAAATGGTCATCCGTCTGTTCGAAGAGGGCGTGACGCAAGCCACCGTGCGCGGGATCGCCGCACCTTCGACCATCGTCGAGGTGCCGCAGATCAGCCTGATCGAATACGATATCGGGCTTGCCGATATCGCCGCGCGCATCAACGAAGAGGCGACCGGCAGCCCTGCGGGCGATGTGTCGGGCTCTGCCCGCGTGCGCACTGGCGTCGCCAAACGGACCGCCGATGAAATCTCCGACATTGCGCTGCGGTCCAATCCTGACGGGTCGTCGCTGACGGTGGGCGACGTGGCGACCGTCAGGGTCGAAGGCGCTGACCGAAGCCGGGCCTATTTCGTCGGTGAAAATCCTGCGGTGCTGATCAGCGTCGTCCGCTCTGCCGCCGGGGACGCCATCGGATTGCAGGAAAGCGTCGAAGAGGTCGCGGCGGAACTGGCCGCAACCCTGCCCGCCGGGACGACGATCGATCTGGTGAACGGCCGGGCCGAACAGATCACGGGACGTCTCAATCTGCTGTTCGAAAACGGTCTGATGGGGCTGGCGCTGGTCGTCATCCTCTTGTTCCTGTTCTTGAATGCGCGCACGGCCTTTTGGGTGGCGATGGGCATTCCTGCCGCCATGCTGGCAGCCATCGGTTTGATGTATCTGACCGGGGTCACCATCAACATGATCAGTCTGTTTGCGCTGATCCTGACGCTGGGCATCGTCGTGGACGATGCCATCGTTGTGGGTGAACACGCCGATTATCGCGCGCGCGAGCTGGGCGAATCGCCCAAGGTCGCGGCCGAAAACGCAGCCCGGCGCATGTTCAGTCCGGTCTTTTCCGCAACCTTGACGACGGTGATTGCGTTTTTCGGGCTCGTGGTGGTCGGGGGGCGTTTCGGTGACCTGATCGCGGATATTCCGTTCACGGTGATTGTCGTTCTGCTGGCGTCCCTAGTCGAATGTTTCCTGATCCTGCCGCATCACCTGAGCCATTCGATCGGCCCGAATAACGGGCAGGCCTGGTATGATGCGCCGTCGCGTTTCGTGAATCGCGGATTCCGTTGGTTCAGCGAGCGTCTGTTCCGGCCGTTCATGGCGCTGGTGATCCGGGCGCGTTATCCCGTGTTCGCCGGGATCGTGCTGATCCTTGCGACGCAGGTGACGCTGTTCATTCAGGGCGATGTGCGCTGGCAGTTCTTTTCGTCACCCGAACAGGGTGAGGTGACGGGCAATTTTGCGATGCTGCCCGGTGCGACCCGGTCCGACACGCTGGAAATGATGCGCGAGATGCAGCGCGCCGTGGATGCGACATCGCAGGCGTTCGAACAGGAAACCGGCGTCTATGCCACGACCTATGTGGTGTCCGAAATCGGTGGCAACGCGGGCCGGGGCATTTCGGGGGCCGATGAAAAGGACCCCGATCAGCTGGGTGCGGTCAGCGTCACCCTGATCGACGCGGACCTGCGGCCCTACAGCTCTTCTGATTTCGTGACGCGCCTGCAGGATGAGGTCGTGCAGCATCCGCTGGCCGAAACCGTCAGTTTCCGCCGCTGGGGGGGCGGCCCGGGCGGTGACAGTCTGGATGTGCAGATGTTCGGGGCCGATGCGATCACGCTGAAACAGGCGGCAGAGGCGCTGAAATCCGAACTGGCGCAATTCGCCGAAATCAGCGGGCTTGAGGATACGTTGCCTTATGACAAGGAAGAACTGTCGCTGGAACTGACCGCGCAGGGGCAGGCGCTGGGTCTGAACATCGACGCCCTTGGTCGCACGCTGCGCGACCGGCTGGGCGGGATCGAGGCGGCCAGCTTTCCAGACGGAACCCGGTCAGCCACCATTCGCGTGGAACTGCCAGAGGGTGAGCTGGAGGCCGATTTCCTGGAACGGACGCTGGTGCGGACCGACACCGGCGACTACGTGCCGCTGGCGGATGTGGTCAGCGTGACCAGTCGCACGGGATTTTCGACCGTACAGCGCGAAAACGGCATCCCGCTGTTGTCTGTCGTCGGCGACCTGTCTGACGACAACCCCGACCGCGCGGCCGAGATCAACCAGATCATCAACGACACGATCCTGCCCGACATCGAGGAACGTTTCGGCATCGAAACGCAGTTGTCGGGTCTGTCACAGCAAGAGGCTGATTTCCTCAATGATGCGCGCAACGCGCTGATCCTCGTGCTGGCTGGAATTTTCCTGAGCCTTGCCTGGATTTTCGGTAGCTGGACGCGGCCGCTGGTCGTGATGGCGATCATTCCATTCGGTCTGATCGGGACGATCTACGGGCACAATGCGTGGGGCATCCCGATGAGCCTGTTTACCGTGATCGGCATGATCGGGATGGTGGGCATCATCATCAACGATTCCATCGTGCTGGTGACGACGATTGACGAATACGCACAGGACCGCGGGCTGGTGCCTGCGATCATCGATGGTACGGTCAACCGGCTGCGTCCCGTATTGCTGACCACCCTGACAACGGTGCTGGGTCTGTCGCCCCTGCTGTACGAGGGATCGGTTCAGGCCGAATTCCTGAAACCCACCGTGGTCACGCTGGTCTATGGTCTGGGGTTCGGCATGGTGCTGGTGCTGATCGTGGTGCCGTCGCTGATGGCGATGCAGGCCGATTTCAACCGACAGATCATGGCCGCACGCCGTGCGTTGCGCGGGCGGCGTATGGCGATGTGGTTGCCCGTGGGGCTGGGCGCACTGCTGGCGCTTGGGCTGTTTGCGGCCTTGGTCGCCCCGTTGCTGCTGTTTGGTCAGGGATGGGCCGCGGTGACGGCATTTCTGCCTGCCTTGGGCAACCTTGGTGCGGCGCTGGGCGCATACCTCGTGCTGCTGGCTGTCGCACTGCTGGCGGTCTATGCGGTCGGGCTGATTGCCGCGGGGCTGCGGCGCAGGGTCTAGCCTGCCGTGCAACCTGTCACGTCAACGGCACGATCCGACCCCAGAACGGTGAACCGCAGTTTGCTGCGATCCAGTGCAAAGGCCTGACCGTCGCGCACCAGCCGTGCCGTTGCCGTCAGACTGTCGCCTGCACGCATCACTTGTGGTTCCGACACCCAGACCTGTGGATCGGCCGTTTCGATCACGACGGCCTCTTGGGTGCCGGTGGGCGGCAGATGCAATGTCGCGGTCAGGATCAGCCCGTCATCGGCTTGGGTCAGTCGGCAGGTGGCATGGCCACCGGGTTGCGGCTGGTCCAGCAGGGCCGCGATGATCGCGGGTGTCGGCGCACCGGCAGGGCCAAGTGGTGCATCAAAACGCAGGCTGATCGGCACGCAGATATCGAGGCATACGCCGATGTCCAGCGATCCGGTCAGATGGTCGGTTCCGGCAGGCACCTCGATCGGCAGGACGAGGTTTTCGGAATAACCGACCGACCGCATCCCGTTCTGGTGGAACACGATCGGCGTCGGCCAGTGCAGTTGCGCATCCGGCGTGTCCTGGAGCGACAAAAGCGGCGGAATGCCGGCGTCGCCGGGTGCCCGCCAATAGGTTTTCCATCCCGCAGGCAGCGTCACGCGCAGGGCCGTCATGCGGGTGCCCTGTGCGGTGGCATGGCCTGGCAGGACCGACAGTTCGACATCGACGGGTTGCGCCTGTGCGGACAATGCGGACAGGCAGACGGACAGCGCGAGGGCGGACAATGTTTTCATGCCACATCAATGCCCCGGACCATGTGTCATGGAAAAGGCATGAAAGAAGACCTCTCTCAACCGTGACCGTCTTGCACAGTTGCGGGCGGGGGCGCATCATCGGCAAATGGACGTCTTTGACAATCTGTGCGGCAAGTTGCTGATCGCGATGCCCGACATGGGCGACCCCCGGTTTTCGGGGTCCGTGATCTATATCTGCGACCACTCTGACGAGGGGGCCATGGGGTTGATCGTGAACAAGCCTATTCCGCAACTGCGCCTCAAGGCCCTGCTGGAACAGATGTCGATTCCAACAAGCGCCGATGCGCGGGACATGGCGGTGCATTTCGGCGGGCCGGTGGAAAAACAGCGCGGATTCGTCCTGCATGACGGGGCATACCGCAGCGGTGACAACACGGTGCCAGTGACCGATGACGTCTGCATGACAGGCACCCGCGACGTGCTGGAAGCACTTGCCCAGGGTCAGGGTCCGACCTCTTGTCTGATGGCGCTGGGTTACGCGGGTTGGTCGCCGGGGCAGCTGGAATCCGAAATCACGCAGAACGCCTGGTTGACCGGTGAGGCCACGCCGCAACTGCTGTTCGGTCGGGCGCATGAACACAAATGGACGGGTGCGCTCAGGGCGATTGGCATCGACCCGCTGCTGCTGTCGGCTGCGGGCGGTCATGCCTGAGACCCCAAGCCCAAGGAACCACCGATGACCGATGTGCTGATGCTCGCCTTTGTTTTTCTTGTGGCGGGGGTTGCCTCGGTTCCGATCGCGACGCGGTTCGGGCTGGGGTCCGTGCTGGGCTATCTGATCGCCGGGGTGCTCATCAGCCCGTTGCTTGGGTTGATGGCCGTCGATGTGGAATCGATCCAGCATTTTGCCGAATTCGGGATCGTGATGATGCTGTTTCTGGTCGGGCTCGAACTTGACCCGGCCAAGCTGTGGGACATGCGCGCGCGTCTGCTGGGGCTGGGCGGCGGGCAGGTGGTGCTGACCATGCTGGCCGTGACCGGGGCCGCGATGGCATTGGGACAAACCTGGCAGGTTGGTCTGGCCATCGGTGCGGTGCTGGCGTTGTCATCCACCGCCATCGTACTGCAAACGCTGAACGAAAAGGGCCTGATGCGCAGCGACGGCGGCCAGTCGATGTTTTCGGTGCTGCTGATGCAGGACATTGCGGTGATCCCTATGCTGGCGCTGCTGCCCTTGCTGGCCACGGGGATCGGGGCAGAGCAGGCAGCCGATGCGACCCATGATCTGAGCCTCGTCGCGGAGCTGTCGGGCTGGCAGACGGCATTGGTCAACGCGCTGGCGGTGATCGCGGTGATCGTGGTGGGCTATACCCTGACCGGCCCGGTATTCCGGTTCATCGCCAAGGCGGACCTGCGCGAATTGTTCGTCGCCGCGGCCCTGATGATGGTCGTGGGGATCGCGCTGCTGATGACGCTGGTCGGGCTGTCGCCTGCGCTGGGCACCTTCATCGCTGGTGTGGTGCTGGCGGGCAGCGATTGGCGTCACGAGCTGGAAGCCGATATCGACCCGTTTCGGGGCCTGTTGCTGGGGCTGTTTTTCATGACCGTGGGCGCTGGCATCAACTTTGCATTGCTGGCGGATCAGGCGGTGGTGGTGATTGCACTGACGCTGGGGTTGCTGCTGTTGAAAGGTGCCGTGCTTTGGGTGCTGGCGCTGGCGTTCCGTCTGGAACGCACGGACCGCTGGCTGTTTGCGCTGGGATTGGCGCAGGCGGGCGAATTCGGGTTCGTGCTGCTGTCATTCGTCACCGCTGGCCGGATTCTGCCGCAGGACATCGCGGACACGCTCTTGTTGGTGGTCACCCTGTCGATGCTGCTGACGCCCGCGCTGTTCATCCTGTACGAACGTGTGATCCTGCCGCGCGCGGATCAGGACCTGCGCGCGGCGGATACCGTGGACGAGGCCCCGCAGGTCATCATTGCAGGCCACGGGCGGTTCGGTGGTGTGGTCAAACGCATCCTCGAGGGCGGCGGCATCCATCCGGTCGTCATCGACTACAGCGCGCGGCAACTGGACATGCTGCGCGTCTTCGGGATGCGGGCCTATTTCGGTGATGCCAGCCGCCCCGAGATGCTGGAGGCCGCCGGCATCCGTGACGCAAGGATGCTGGTGGTGGCTATCGACGACCGCGACAGTGCCACCCGGATCGTGGCGCATGTCCACGAGAACTATCCTCATGTGCATATCGTTGCCCGGGCGCGAGACCGGCATCATGTCTATGAATTATATGCTGCCGGATGCCGTGACATCATCCGCGAGACGTTCGACAGCGCCGTGCGCACGGGGCGGTCGGCGCTGGTTGCGATGGGAACAGCGCCTGAAACCGCTGATCGCATGACCAGCGGCTATGTCGACGACGACCGCGCGCTGTTGATCGCGATGGCCCCGGTATTCCAGCAGGTCGAGGGCAACCCGATGGCAACGGAATATGTGGAAAAGACCCGCGCATTGCGCGCGTTGCAGGATCAGATCTTTGCCGAGGGCGGGGCGAGTTTCGGTCAGTTGAAATCACGCATGGCGGCGCGGGGTGACGATGTGGACGAGATCGTGCGCACCACGGGCATGGCGCTGCAACCGCGCGACGAATAAACGCAGCACAGGCTGGTCAGTGCGGGAGCCTCCGGCGGGAGTATTTCCGGCAAGATGATGCGGGCGCGCGGTGTTCAGTCGCCAGCGAGGGCGCGGACGATGTTTTGCGCGCTGTCGCTGGACCAGTCGGCCTCGCCCAGCAGGCGGGCGATTTCCTGCCCCTGCGCGTCCACGATGATCGTGGCCGGCAGGCCCAGCACGCCAAAGGCGCGGGCCATGGATTGATTGGCGTCCGTCGCCTTTGGCAGATTGGTCACGCCGATTTCAGTGAAAAACCGGTCGATGCCTGCGGGGTCGTTGCGCCCGGTCGCGACTGTCAGAACCGCGGCCTCATCACCCAGCGCCGTCTGCAGGGCGGACAGATGCGGCATTTCCACCCGGCAGGGCGCGCACCAGGTGGCCCAGAAATTCAACACGACCGGTTTGCCTGCATAATCCGTCAGGCTGGCCTGTGTGCCGTCCTCGGACACGAAGGTGACATCGGGCAGCGGGACGGGGCCGGACCATGTCAGTTTGCGCATGTCGCCGTCTGCGAGGTCCTGAAGTGCGAGGGTATCCACCGGCGAGGGTGTGGGGGCGGGTGTCAGAACGCCGGAGCCGACGGTCAGCACTGCGATTGCAAGGCAGGCAGCGCCCGTATAGATCAGCGTTGATGTTTTCAAAGCCAAAGGGCGGCTCCTTTTTGTTATGACCGATCACGCGAACACCATGTGGGGCGGCCGCTTTGCCGCCGGACCCGATGCGATCATGGAGGCGATCAATGCCTCTATCGGCTTTGACCGTCGCTTGGCGCAACAGGATATCGCGGGCAGCCGCGCGCATGCGGCGATGCTGGCCGCGACCGGCATCATCACAAATAGCGATGCGGAGGAAATTCGCAAAGGGCTGCTGACGGTCTTGTCAGAAATTGAGGGTGGAACGTTTCCGTTTTCCGCAGCCCTTGAGGATATCCACATGAATGTGGAGGCGCGGCTGAAAGAGATCGTGGGCGAGGCGGCGGGCCGTCTGCACACGGCACGGTCGCGCAACGATCAGGTGGCTGTCGATTTCCGCCTGTGGGTGCGTGACCAATGCGACGCCGCAGATGCGGCGCTGGCCGCCGTGCAAAAGGCGTTGTTGGGTCAGGCCGAGGCCGGGGCCGATTGGGTCATGCCGGGGTTTACCCACCTGCAGGTCGCACAGCCCGTGACCTGGGGCCACCATATGCTGGCCTATGTGGAAATGCTGGGCCGTGATCGTTCCCGGTTTGCGGATGCGCGCAAGCGGATGAACCTGTCGCCGCTGGGGGCAGCCGCACTGGCAGGCACGTCCTTCCCGATCGATCGTGAGATGACCGCCGCGGCGCTGGGTTTTGACGGGCCGATGGCGAACAGTCTGGATGCCGTGTCGGACCGCGATTTCGCGCTGGAATTTTTGTCGGCGGCCAGCATCTGCGCGATGCACCTCAGCCGTCTGGCAGAGGAATTGGTGATCTGGTCGTCTGCGCAGTTCCGGTTCGTCAAGATGTCGGACAAGTGGTCCACCGGGTCCAGCATCATGCCGCAAAAGCGTAATCCCGATGCCGCAGAGCTGATCCGGGCCAAGATCGGTCGGATTTTCGGGGCGAATGTCGCGCTGATGACGGTGATGAAGGGCCTGCCGCTGACCTATTCCAAGGATATGCAAGAGGACAAGGAGCAGGTATTCGACGCCGCCGACAACCTGATGCTGGCACTCGCCGCGATGGCGGGGATGGTCGCTGACATGACGGCCAATCGCGAATCCCTGCGCGCGGCTGCAGCGACAGGATTCAGCACGGCGACGGACCTGGCCGACTGGTTGGTACGCGAGTTGGGCCTGCCGTTCCGCGAGGCGCACCACGTCACCGGATCGCTGGTCGCCATGGCAGAGGACGCGGGCTGCGATCTGCCTGACCTGACGCTTGCGCAGATGCAATCCGTGCACGACGGTATCCGTCAGGACGTGTTCGACGTGCTGGGGGTCGAAAACTCTGTCGCGTCGCGCACAAGTTTTGGGGGCACCTCACCCGTGCGTGTCAGAGAGGCGATTGCGCAATGGCAAAAGCATTTGGGCTGATTGCGGCGCTGGCGCTGATGGGCTGCGGTGTGCAGGGCGACCCGGTCGCGCCGCAGGCGGCGCAGACCGCAGGCGACGGGCCTGTGGTCGCAGCACCGCCGGTGGTGCTGGCGGACGGCGTGGGGCGCGTGACCTTGGGGCCGGGCGGTCTACGTTTGGGGGCAGCGGGGATCCCCGCCACCTTGTCACACTAGGAGGGTCTGCATCATGAAGGACATGTCACCGCTGCGCTGGGTCTGGGCCGCACTCGCCGTGTGGGGGGCCGTGCATCCGATGTATTGGTTCGTGTCCTGGTTCCGGGCCGAGGGCTGGTCGCTGGGGGCGATGATCGACGCCTGGTATGTGAACGATGCCACGACGGGCCTGACCTGGGATCTGACGATTGCGGCCGTGACCCTGACGATCTGGGTGCTGGCCGAGGTCGCTGTGCGGCGCAACTGGGTGGCGCTGCTGGCGATCCCGGCGACGTTCTGCATTGGTGTCAGCTGCGGTTTGCCGCTCTATCTGTTCTTGCGCGCCAAACCGATCCGCTGACGCCGTCCGGCGCTGTTCGCGCCTGCGGCGCAAAGGGGCCCCGCCCGCCGTCCCATTGCGCAGCGCGTCCGCCGTGGTATGAGGGCCGCGTCGTTTGGCGCGGGAGTCTGTGGTGGATCATTTCAATTACAAGAATGGCGAACTCTTTGCCGAGGATGTGCCGCTGCGCGATATCGCGGCGGCTGTCGGCACGCCGTTCTACGTCTATTCCAGCGCCACGTTGCTGCGGCACTTCCAGTTGTTCGATGATGCGCTGGCGGGCATGGACCACCTCGTCTGCTTTGCCATGAAATCGCTGTCAAATCAGGCGGTGATCCATCTGCTGGGCGAGGCCGGGGCCGGCATGGATGTCGTGTCCGAAGGAGAATACCGCCGGGCCCGTGCGGCAGGCATTCCCAGCGACCGCATCGTGTTCTCTGGCGTGGGCAAGACACGCACCGAGATGCGCACCGCGCTGGACGGCGGCATTCGCCAGTTCAACGTCGAGAGCGAGCCCGAGATGGAAACGCTGAGCGAGGTCGCCACGGCGATGGGCAAGGTCGCACCGATCACGATCCGGGTGAATCCGGATGTGGACGCCAAGACGCACGCCAAGATCGCGACCGGCAAATCCGAAAACAAGTTCGGTATTCCGATTGCGCGTGCGCGCGAGGTCTATGCGCTTGCGGCATCTTTGTCGGGGATCGAGGTGATCGGCATCGACGTCCACATCGGCAGCCAACTGACCGATCTGGAACCGTTCCGCGCTGCCTATGCCAAGGTCGCTGAACTGACCGAGGTGCTGCGCGCGGACGGTCATGACATCCGCAGACTGGATCTGGGGGGCGGTCTGGGCATCCCCTATTCGACCGGCAACGCGAACCCGCCGCTGCCGAGTGACTATGGTCAGCTGATCAAGGACAGCGTCGGCCATCTGGGTTGCGAGATCGAGATCGAGCCAGGCCGCCTCATTTCCGGGAACGCAGGCCTGCTGGTCAGCGAGGTCATCTATGTCAAGGAGGGGGCCGACCGTCAGTTCCTGATCATCGATGCCGCGATGAACGATCTGATCCGTCCTGCGATGTATGACGCGCACCACGACATTGTCCCGGTGATCGAACCTGCGGTGGCGGCTGATCGCGCTACCTATGACGTGGTTGGTCCGATCTGCGAAAGCGGCGACACATTTGCCAAGGGACGTCAGATGGCGCAGGTTGGTCCAGGTGATCTGGTCGCGTTCCGGTCTGCCGGTGCCTATGGCGCAGTCATGAGCAGCGAATACAATTCGCGCCCCATGATCCCCGAGGTTCTGGTCCAGCGCGATCAATTTGCGGTTATTCGCGCACGTCCCACCTTTGACGAAATGATTGCGCGCGATACCATTCCTGCGTGGCTGTAGCGACAGCAGCCCGTCACCCCGTCCGAGGAGAGGGAAGCTGAGCCGCACGCACAACGACCTGCCGCATCTGAAACGACCCGTCTTGCTGACGCGTCTGGGGTTGCTCGCCGAACGGGCGACGCGGGCCTTTTGGCCCTTGTGGAGCATGTGTTTCGTCATCCTCGCGCCCCTGATGTTCGGGTGGCAGGACCGCCTGACGCTGGAGGCATTCTGGGGGCTGTCGGTGCTGGCCGTGCTGGGGATTGGCATCGCCCTTGTCTGGGGTATCCGCCGGTTTACATGGCCGACCGAATCCGACGCCGTGGCCCGTCTGGATGCCAGCCTGCCGGGGCGACCCATTGCCGCAGTGCGCGACACGCAGGCCATCGGCACCGGCGATGCCGCATCAGAAGCCGTCTGGCAGGCCCATGTCGCGCGGATGCGCCGCGCATCTGAAAATGCCCGTGCCGTACAACCGGACCTGCGGGTCAGCGACCGCGACCCCTATGGTCTGCGGTTCATCGCGCTGCTGTTTTTCGTCTGTGCCCTGATGTTCGGGTCGGTCCTGCGGGTCGGGTCGGTCTCCGAAATCGCACAAGGCGGCACACAGACCCTTGCCACCGGTCCCGTCTGGGAAGGCTGGGTCACGCCCCCCGCCTATACCGGGCGTCCGACATTGTATCTGAACGATATTCCGCCGGGCCCGTTGCGTGTTCCGGCGGGATCCGAAATCACCCTGCGCCTCTACGGCGAGGTCGGCGCATTGACGGTGGATGAAACCGTGTCCGGGCGCACGACTGATATCGCGCCCGCCTCTGACCCCGAACAACGCTTTGTCGTGACGCAATCGGGCCGGCTTGCGATCAGCGGTGAACGAGGCGCGGCCTGGGATGTGACCGCACAGGCGGATGCGGCCCCCAGCGTATCGTTCAATGGCGAAATCGATTCCGACGCGATGGGCGAGCTGCAGCAACCCTTTGCCGCGACGGACGATTACGGTGTCGAGACCGGGTTCGTGACCATCGCGCTGGATTTGGACGCAGTGGACCGCCGTTACGGGCTGGCGGTGGACCCTGATCCGATTGATCCGCTGGTCATTGACCTGCCGATGCCGTTCAGCGGCGATCGCGCTGATTTTGAAGAGGTGCTGATCGAAAACCTGTCGGAACATCCGCTGGCCAATCTGCCGGTCACCATGACGCTGACGGTGACGGATGCCGCAGGACAGGACGGCAGTAGCGAAACGGTGCCGATGACGCTGCCGGGGCGGCGGTTTTTCCAGCCGGTGGCGCGGGCCGTAATCGAACAGCGCCGCGACCTGATGTGGAGCCATGGCAACGGGCGGCGCATCGCGCAGGTGCTGCGTGCGATCAGCTATACGCCCGAGGATCTGTTCACCAATCAGACCACCTACCTGCGTCTGCGCCAGATCGTCCGCAATCTGGAGAGTTACAACACCGAGGGTCTGACCGAGGATCAGGAGCTGGAACTGACCACGGCGCTGTGGGAACTTGCGATCCAGCTGGAAGAAGGCACGCTGGCCGACGCTCGCGAGCGTCTGCGCCGCGCGCAGGAACGGCTGGAAGAGGCGATGCGCAACGGTGCCTCTGACGAGGAAATCGCCGAACTGATGAACGAATTGCGCGAGGCCACCCGCGATTACATGCAGATGCTGGCCGACCAGATGGAACCGGGCGAAAGCGGCACGGACCAGCCTGATATGGCCCAGAATTCACAGGAAATGAGCCAGGATCAGCTACAGGCGATGATGGATCGTATCGAAGAGCTGATGCAGGAAGGCCGGATGGCCGAGGCGCAGGCGCTGATGGAACAGCTGAACCAGATGCTGGAAAACATGCGCATTACCCAAGGCGAGGGGCAGGGCGATGGTCCGCGCACGCCCGGTCAGCAGTCGATGCAGGATCTGGCGGATACCTTGCGCGAACAGCAAGAGCTGTCCGACGACGCGTTCCGTGATTTGCAAGAGCAGGGTCAGCAAGGCCAGCAAGGGCAAGAAGGCCAGCAGCAGGGGCAGGGCCAGCAACAAGGCCAAGGTCAGCAACAGGGGCAGGGTCAGCAACAAGGACAGGGCAACGAACCCGGCAACCAGCAAGGGCAGGGTCAGGCGCAGAACCAGCAAGGCCAGGGTGGTCAGGGCGGCGAGAGCCTTGCACAACGGCAGCAGGCGCTGCGCGACGAATTGAACCGCCAGCGTGGTCAGTTGCCGGGCCTGCCCGGCGATGCGGGCGACCGTGCCGCACAGCAGTTGGACCGTGCCGAAGGTGCGATGGACGGGGCCGAACAGGCCCTGCGCGACGGTGATCTGGGCCGGGCCATCGACCAGCAGGCCGAGGCGCTGGACGCACTGCGCGGCGGCATGCAGGCGCTGGGCGAGGCGCTGGCGCAGAACGAACAGCAAGAACCCGGTCAAGGTCAGGCGCAAGGAGAGACGAATGGTCAGGTGCAACCTTCGCGCCGTGATCCGCTGGGCCGTCAGCTGGGGAATTCGGGTCAGTTCGGCAGCGATGAAAACATGTTGCAGGGAGAAGACACCTACCGCCGCGCCGAGGAATTGCTGGACGAATTGCGCCGCCGGTCAGGCGAACAGAACAGACCTCAGGTCGAACGCGATTACCTGAACCGGCTTCTCGACCGGTTCTGATCCGGCGGACCGGGGGTCTTCGGCCGGTGGGCCGGTGTGATCAGATGTCGCCACCCATCGCGCGGACGAGGGCCTGAACCTGATTGTCCAGCCACAGGCGGCCCGCGTCGACGGCGGCCACATATGCGGCCAGTGGATCGGCCAGCGCGGGCACCGTTGCCGCGATCGTGTCGGCCAGCGTGTAGATGGCAACGGCAATCAGGATCAGACCGATGACGGTCAGGAAACCGGCACGCCCGCTCTTGCGATCATTTTCAGCCTGTTCGGTCGGAATGGGGCCCAGCGGGTCGCGTTCTGCGTCTGACCGCAGGGTCGAATTGATTTCCTCGATGTCGGGGAATTGTTCGCGGCGAATGGCAGACTTGGATACCGGGCTTGGCGTTTCGCCCTTGAGCCGGGCCAGACGTTCGCGGCCTTCGTCCTCGGGCGGGAGGGGGCGGCGCGGTTTGACTGCGGCGGGCTGCGGTTCGGGATCACGCAGCGCCATATCGGCCTGCCCGGCAAAGGGATCGCCGGCTTCGGCCTTGCGCGCGGCTTCTTCGTGGGCGGCCTCTTCGCGCAGGATTTCCGCAATCGACGCCTCCAGCGGGCGACGCTGGGCGGGCGCGGCTGCGGCAGCGGGCACATCCTGCGCCTGCGGCGGGACGGCCGGTGCATCATCGACCACGACGCTGTTGTCGTCGGTTGCAGCGTCAGCGGGGTCGTCCTGCATGTCGGCGTCATCATCCGGGGCATTGCCGTCGTCGTCCGCGGCGAATGGATCATCCATCGGATCAGGGTCCGCCTCGCGCGGTTCTGGCGCGCGCGGTGGTTCGACCGCGCCCATGCTTTCGGCGGCATCAGAGGGGGCATCGGTCGATTCGAACCAGGTATGTGCGCAGTTCGAACATTGCACATCGCGCCCGCCTGCGGGGATCACGTCGGCGTCGACCTCGTAGGTCGCGCCACAATTCGGGCAGATCAGTCGGATCGTCGCCATACCAAGTCCTTCGTCGGCTTGCCGAAGTTACGACACAGAAGTTTCACGGGATAGTTAACGTCCCCACAGATAAAGCCAAGACGTCCGGCACGGGTCAGAGGCTTTGCATTGTAACCTGTTGCAAATTTGGGCAAAACACTTGCAACGCTGCTGGAGGAGAAATCCGCGTGATCGAGCTGGAGAATGTGGCCTACAGCTATGGCGGGGATTCCCTGTTCGCGGGGCTGTCAATGCAGCTGGCACCGGGATCGTTCCAGTTTCTGACGGGACCGTCGGGCGCGGGCAAGACCACACTGCTGAAACTGTGCTACGGCGATCTGCTGGCGACATCCGGGCGTGTGACGCTGTTCGGCAAGGATGCCGCAGGGCTGACACGCGATGATGTGGCGCTGGTGCGCCGCCGCATCGGGGTCGTGCATCAGGATTGCCAGTTTCTGGACCATCTGCCGTTGTCTGAAAACGTGGCGCTGCCGTTGCAGGTATCCGGCCGCAGCAAGGAGGCGCAGGACAACCTTGGCGATCTGCTGGGCTGGGTCGGCCTGTCACGGCAGGCAGCCCAGACGCCCCCGCAGTTGTCGGGCGGTGAACGCCAGCGCGCGGCGCTGGCCCGTGCGGTCATCACCTCGCCGGACGTGATCGTGGCGGATGAACCGACGGGCAACGTCGACTGGGACATGTCGCAACGCCTGTTGACCTTGCTGATCGAGCTGAACCGGATGGGCAAGACGGTGCTGATCGCGACCCATGACCTGAACCTGATCCGTTTTGCCAAATCGCAGGTGGTGGCCAACGTGCTGCGCATCCGGGGCGGCCAACTGGAAACCGGGGTGACGCTTTGAATCCGCGGGTCACGCAAATCCTGGGTCTGCTGCAGGGTGACCGCGAGGCTGACCGCGCTGTCCCCCCCACCGGTTTCACGGCGCGGCTGACGGTTTTCACCGCAGCGGCGATGGCCTTTCTTGCGGTCTTTGCGCTGGCGCTGTCGGTGGCGACGGGGCGGCTGGCGGATCGCTGGTCGGCAGAGCTGGCGCGTACGGCGACCTTGCGCATATCGGCCCCCGCAGGCGAGGGCGAGGCGCAGGTGCGGGCGGCCTTGCAGGTGTTGGAAACAACCCCCGGCGTGGCATCGGCCCGTGCACTGACCCCCGAGGAACAGGCCGTTTTGCTGGAACCCTGGTTCGGCCCCGATCTGCCGCTGGAAACGCTGCCCATCCCCCGGCTGATTGAAGTGACGGCGGATGCCGATGGCTATGACGCGACCGGACTGCGCGCGCGGCTACAGGCCGAGGTCCCGGCCGCCGTGCTGGACGATCATACGCGCTGGCGCGCGCCGCTTGTCGATGCGGCCAACAGGCTGCGCACACTGGGATGGATCGCCTTGTTGCTGATCGGCGGTGCGGTGGCTGCGATGATCACGCTGGCGGCGCAATCGGCGCTGTCGGCCAATGCGCAGGTCATTCGCGTGATGCGGCTGGTGGGTGCGCGCGACGCCTATATCGCGCGCGCGTTCGTCCGCCGTTTTACGCTGCGGGCCGGGTTGGGTGCGCTGGTCGGCACGATCCTGGGACTGCTGGCGGTTGCCGCCCTGCCAAACGGTGACGACGGTGGATTTCTGACAGGTCTCGGATTTTCCGGCGCTGGCTGGTTCCTGCCCCTCTTCATCCCGCCCCTTGCGGCGGTCGTCGCGTTTCTGGCAACCCGTGCCGCGGCGTTGCGCACCCTGAGGACCCAAGCATGAGTTACGCAATCCAATGGCTGCGGTCGCTGCTGTTCACCGTCACGATGTACATTCTGATGGCAATCTACGGTATCGTCTTTCTGCCCTATGTGCTGGTGTCGCCAATGGGCGGGCGCACCGCCTGCATGTCCTACTCCCGGACAGTGATGTGGCTGGCCGGTTGGATGATTGGCCTGCGGTTCGAATTTCGGGGCACGGCGCCGACCTATGGTTGCATGGTCGCGGCCAAACACCAAAGTTTCATGGACGTGATGGCGATCTACCAGACCATGCCGCGCCCGCGTTTCATCATGAAGCGATTGCTGCTTTGGGCACCGATCCTGGGCCTGTATGCCTATCGTGCGGGCTGCATCCCCGTTGATCGGGGCAAAAAGGGTCAGGCGATCAAGGACATGCTGGCGCGGGTCAAGGCCGGCGACCAGAAACCGGGACAACTGTGCATCTATCCGCAGGGCACCCGGGTCGCGGCGGGCGTTGTGGCCCCCTACAAAAAAGGCACGGCTGCCCTGTATGGGCAGTTGCAGCAGCCTTGCGTGCCGGTGGCGACCAATGTTGGCGTGTTCTGGCCGAAACGCGGGATTTATCGCAAGCCGGGTGTGGCGGTGTTCGAGTTCCTCAATCCGATTCCGGCGGGCCTGCCCCTGCGGGAATTCATGGTCGTGCTGGAAAACGCGATAGAGGAGCGGTCCAATGCGCTGGCGCGCGAGGCAGGACTGGACGTGCCGCAGCGCAAGACAATCCCGCCTGTCGAACCCGGAGCCCCCGTATGACCCCCGTATCATCCGTCGACGAACTGGCCGCGATCTATGGCCCTGCCGTGCCTCGGTCCCTGACCAAGGTGCGCGACCGTCTGACCCCGGCCTACCGGACGTGGATCAACGCGGCCCGCTTCGTCGTGGTGTCCACCGTCGGGCCAGAAGGCACGGACGGATCGCCTCGCGGCGATGTCGGGCCAGTGGTGCGCATCGCGGATGATCGCAGGCTGTTGATGCCTGACTGGATGGGTAACAACCGCATCGACACGCTGCGCAACATTGTGCGTGACCCCCGCGTCAGCCTGATGTTCATGGTGCCCGGCAGCAACAATGTCGTGCGCGTGAACGGCCATGCCATCGTGACGGTCGATGCGGATGTGACGCAGCAATTCGAACAGCGCGGCAAACACCCCCGCAGCGTCGTCGTCATCAGCGTGACCGAGGTATATTTCCAATGCGCCAAGGCGATCATGCGGTCCGCATTGTGGTCGGGTGAGGATCACAGCGCAGCCCTGCCCAAGGCGGGGGACCTGCTGCAAGAAGTCGAGCCGGATTTCGACGGTGCCGCCTATGATGCGGGCTATGCCGCAGCGGCCGAGGCCAAGATGTGGTAGCAGCGATCCGCTGGTTCAAATCAGCGCTGCATCCCAATGCGTTGACGCTGGACGACGACAGCCTGGATGCCGCCTGTGACCCCGCCGCGTTGACACTGGCGATTGCGGGTCTGAATCTGCCGGATTTCATCCATCGCTTGCGCGTCGTGGCCCCCGCTGACATGGACCTGACCGCATTTTTCGCCCTTGGGTTTCGCAGTGTGCGGCGCACGCAACTGGTCGCAATCGACCTGAACACGTTGCCGCTGACCTTGCCTGACTTGCCCGCGGATTGGGCGGCGCAATGGGTATCGCCGGGCGATCCAGCCGATTGGACCGGCTGGTTCGCGGCCCATTGGGATCATTACGCGCGCACCCATCGCAGCAATCCGCCACGCGATCCGGGACCAGAGGGGCGGGCGCTGATATTCGGTGGGGATGACCTGACCGATGCGCTGTTCGTCACTGACGCACAAGGCGCGTTGGTGGCGTTCGGCAGTCTGCGCGCTGATATGGAATTGGGCTGGCTGGACGCAACACGTGCCGGCCCAGGCCATGTGCCTGCCGTTCTGGGGGCCGTCCTGCGCCGCGCCGTGGCCAGCGGCTGGACGCAGGCCACCTGCGAGGTGGATGACGATCACGCAGCCTTGTGGGCCTGTCTGCGCGCGGTGCAGGGGGGTGACAGCTATGTCACCCTGCACCGCGACGTTTAGGCCGCGAGGCCCTTTTTCCCCAGATCGAGGTATTTCTTGCGGCGACCTGCCATGATCTTGGCGGGTTTCATGCCGTCAAAGGATGTCAGCAGCTCGTTGATCGCGGTACCCACGGACTTGATTGCGGCGGCAGCGTCGCGGTGGGCCCCGCCTGCGGGTTCCGGAATGATCCGGTCGCAGACGCCCAACTCCTTGAGGTTCTGTGCCGTCAGGCGCAGGGCGGCGGCGGCCTCTTGGGTTTTGCCTGCGTCCTTCCACAGAATGGATGCGCAGCCTTCGGGGCTGATGACCGAATAGACGGAATGTTCCAGCATGGCCACGCGGTCGGCGGTGGCGAATGCCACAGCGCCGCCGGACCCGCCTTCACCGATGACCACGGAAATGATCGGCACCTTCAGGTCCAGACAGGCTTCGGTCGAACGAGCAATCGCCTCGGATTGGCCACGTTCCTCGGCCCCCTTGCCGGGGTAAGCACCGGGGGTGTCGACCAGCGTGATGACGGGCAGGCCGAACCGGTCGGCCATGCGCATCAGACGGATCGCCTTGCGATACCCTTCGGGGCGGGCCATGCCGAAATTACGCGCGATGCGGGATTTGGTGTCGTTGCCCTTTTCATGGCCGATCACCATGACGGGGCGACCGTCCAGACGCGCGAGGCCGCCCATGACGGCATGATCGTCGGCAAAGTTCCGGTCACCGGCCAGCGGCGTGAATTCGTCGAACAGCGCCTCGATGTAGTCCTTGCAATGGGGGCGTTCGGGATGACGGGCAACCAGACATTTGCGCCAAGGCGTCAGCCCGGAATACAGTTGTTTCAGCAGGTCGGCCGCCTTGCGATCCAATGCGGCGGCCTCTTTTTCGATGTCCATTTCCTCGTTTTCGCGGGCCATCGCGCGCAGCTCTTCGGCCTTGCCTTCGATTTCGGCGAGGGGTTTTTCGAATTCGAGATATTGGGTCATCACGCACCTTTACTGGAACTGGTGCCGATATAGGCGCGTGAGACCGGGAATTGCAATGCCGCGAGGCGTCAGGTGCCCGCGATCATTTCGGACTGTCTGACGATGACTTCGGCCTGTTTGATGGATGCGATGTCGACCAGACGGCCCTTGTAGACGGTTGCACCCTCGCCATTTGCCTTGGCGGTTTCCATCGCGGCAAGGATTTCGCGCGCCTCGGCAACGGCTGCCTCTGACGGGGTAAAGACCTCGTTGGCCAGCGCGATCTGCTTGGGGTGGATGGCCCATTTGCCGACCATGCCCAGCGTGGCGGACCGCCGGGCCTGCGCGCAGTAACCTTCGTCATCGGAAAAATCGCCAAAGGGACCATCGACAGGCAGGATTCCGTGGGTGCGGCAGGCGGCGACGATGGCGGTCTGCGCCCAGTGCCACGGGTCGGAATAATGCCGCGTCTCACCGTGCAGCATGTAGTAATTGTCCTGCGTGCCACCGATCCCCGTCGTCTGCATCCCCATCGAGGCCGCGTAGTCGGCGGCACCGAGGCTCATCGCCTGCATCCGGGGGGAGGACGCCGCGATTTCGTTCACATTCACCAGACCGGAGGCAGATTCGATTATGACCTCGAACGCGATGGGTTTGGTCCGGCCTTTGGCAGTTTCAATCGCCGTCACCAGCGCATCGACGGCATAGACGTCGGCCGCACAGCCGACCTTGGGGATCATGATCTGGTCCAGCCGGTCACCCGCCTGTTCCAGCAGATCCACCACGTCACGATACCAGAATGGTGTGTCGAGCGAATTGATCCGCACAGACAATGTCTTGGTGCCCCAGTCGTGCGCGCCGATCGCCGCGATTACATTGGCGCGGGCTGCATCCTTGTCTGTTGGCGATACGCTGTCCTCGAGGTCGAGGTTGATGACGTCCGCAGCAGAGGCCGCCATTTTCGCAAACAGTTTGGTGTTCGAACCTGGCCCGAACAACTGGCAGCGGTTCGGGCGGGCAGGTGGGGTCGGTTGCAAGCGGAATGACATGGGCGGGACACTTTATTTCGTTTGAATAGGTGTCCCGCGTATAATGTTACGCTGCGGCGCGCAAGTTTCTTTCGCACGTGCAGCACGGCGCGCGGCGCTGTTCGACGGGGCAAGCCCCGCGAAGCCGCCCCGCCCGCCGTCCCGCAATCAGCCTAAATGCACCGCCTCACGCGCGATCGACCATTCGATCAGGGTATGCCACAGCGCCTCTGCCAGATCGGGGTCAAGGTCGCGCGCGTCGGCCAGGGCGCGCACGCGCGCCTTGACCTCGGCCACGCGGTCGACGGTGCGCGCAGGCAGGCCTTCGACCTTTTTGAGGTCGACGGCGCGGTCGATATAGCCCACGCGCTGCGCCAGCAAATCGATCAGTGCGGTATCCAGCGCGTCGATCTGCTCGCGCAGTTCCGCCATATTGGTGCAGTCGGCGGGCGCCTTAGACGCCGGCATCGACGATGGCCTGCGCCAGCAGCGGCACGGTATCTGCGTTCAGACCGGCAATGTTCATGCGGCTGTCGCCCACCATGTAGATGCCGTTTTTATCCCGCATCGTTTCGACCTCTGCCGGCGAAGCACCGATCCGGCTGAACATGCCGCGGTGCTGTGCCACAAAGTCAAACCGGTCGTCGTTCGCCCGCTGGCGCAACTCATCGGCCAGCTGCTGACGCAGGGCCAGCATGGTGTTGCGGGTTTCCTCCAGCTCTGCTTCCCAGTCGGCGCGCAACGCGGGGTCCGTCAGGATCGTGCTGACGACCCGCGCGCCGTGATCGGGCGGAAAGGAATAGTTCTGGCGGTTGAGAAAGTTGAGGTTGGCCTGTGTCAGCTTGGCTTCTTCGGCCTCACGGGCGATGCCCATCAGGATCCCGGTGCGTTCGCGGTAGATGCCAAAGTTCTTTGAACAGCTGGCGGCGATGAGCACGTTGTCGAATGCGGCGGCCACCTTGCGGGTGGCTGCGGCGTCGTCCTGCAGACCGTCGCCAAAACCCTGATAGGCGATGTCCACCAGCGGCACGGCACCCCGGTCCTTGATCACCGCAATGATCTGGTCCCACTGGTCCGCCGTGGGGTTGGCCCCCGTGGGATTGTGGCAGCAGCCGTGCAGCAGCACCACGTCGCCGGGTGCGACCGTACCCAGATCAGCAATCAGACCGTCGAAATCAACGCCACGGGTGCTGTCGTTGAAATAACGGTATTCCTGCATTTTCATGCCGAGGAATTTGATGATCGACGGGTGGTTCGGCCATGTGGGGTTCGACAGCCAGACGGTTGCGTCGGGGGATGCGATGCGGATCAGTTCCAGCGCCTGTCGGATGGCACCGGTGCCGCCCGGTGTGGCGATGGCCGCGATGCGGTCGCGCTGCACGGTGTCGGCCAGCACCAGATCGATCATCGCGTCGGCAAAGGCCGGATCACCCGCCAGACCCGTGTAGGCCTTGGTCGTCTGGTCCGCGACGATGCGGCGCTCGGCCTCTTTGACGGCGCGCATGACGGGCGTGTTGCCGCTGGCGTCCTTGTAGACGCCGACGCCCAGATCGACCTTGGTGTCGCGGGGATCGGCGCGGTAGGCGGCCATGAGTGACAGGATCTTGTCGGCGGGTTGCGCCTTGAGCGTCTCGAACATCTGTAGGTCCTTAAGAGGTGGCGGGGCCGGTGGCGATGGGCAGGTCGGGATACATGCCCCATTCGGACCATGACCCGTCATAGAGCGCGTGGTCGGTCTTGCCGATGCGTTCCAGCGCAAGGTTGATGATGGCGGCGGTCACACCCGACCCGCAGGTCGTGATCACGGGTTTCGTCAGATCCGCACCGGCGTCGGCAAAGGCCTGTTGTAGGGCGGGGGCGTCCTTCATCGTGCCATCGGCGTTCAGCAACGCGGTGTAAGGCAGATTGCGCGATCCGGGGATATGGCCGCTGCGCAGACCTGCGCGCGGTTCCGGCACTTCGCCGTTGAAACGGGCGGGGGCGCGGGCATCCAGCGTGGTGTGGTCACCGAGTTTCGCGGCACGGGCAACCTGGGTCACGTCCTTGATCATCTGGTTCTGGCGGCTGACCGTCATGTGGCGGTCGCGGATCACGGGCGGCATATCTTCGGTCGCACCTCCGGCGGCGATCCATGCGGGCAGGCCACCGTCCAGCACGGCCACGTCGCGTTTGCCCATCAGCCGGAACATCCACCAGACGCGGGCGGCGGAAAACAGCCCCGTGCTGTCATAGACCACGACCTGGTGGCCGTCGCCCACACCCATCGCCCGCAGGCGGGACATGAATTTTTCGACCTCTGGCACCATGTGGGGCAGTTCGGACCGGCTGTCCGAAATATCGTCGATGTCGAAAAACCGCGCCCCCGGAATGTGGCTGGCTGCGTATTCCGCACGGGCATCGCGGCCCGCGTCGGGCATGTGCCAGCTGGCGTCGAGGATACGCATGTCGGGGTCGCGCAGATGCGCCTTGAGCCAGTCAGCACTGACGAGGGTGCGCGGATCGTCCGGGGTCGCCATGGCGCTCTCCTGTAGGGGCGAGGGTCGCGGCGAGTGCTAAACCACGGGGGGCGTCAAGGCAAGCGGGACCGGGACGACATCGGCAGGGGGCACCGCGCCGCAGTGCCCCCCGGCCATGTCAGTTGGCGTTCCAGGCGCGGTCGCCGTCTGCGTCGCGCACCCGTGTCGGCAGGCCGATGGTGTCCAGCAGGGTGAACAGCGGTTTCGGGTCCAGCTCTTCGACATTCATCATGGTGCCCTTGTCGTAGGTGCCATCCGCGATCAGCATGGCAAAGGCAACGGGCGGCACGCCAGCCGTGTAGGAAATGCCCTGGCTGCCGACCTCGTTGTAGGCGTCCTTGTGGTCAGCCATGTTGTAGACGAACACCTCGACCTCCTCGCCGTCCTTGGTCCCCTTGACCAGATCGCCGATGCAGGTCTTGCCGGTATAGTCAGGTGCCAGGCTGGACGGATCGGGCAGCACCGCCTTGACCACCTTGAGCGGGACGACCTCCAGCCCTTCGGCGGTGGTGACGGGCTGTTCGGACAACAGCCCGAGGTTTTGCAGCACCGTAAAGACGTTGATGTAGTGATCGCCAAAGCCCATCCAGAACCGCACGTCGGCATCGGGATAGTTGGCGGACAGCGAATGCACCTCGTCATGGCCAGACAGATAGGCCTTTTGCTTGCCCACGACGGGCAGATCCCATTCGCGCCCGACCTCGAACATCTTGTTCGTCTGCCATGCGCCGTCCTGCCAGCTGTAGACCGTGCCGGTGAATTCGCGAAAGTTGATTTCGGGATCGAAATTGGTCGAAAAATAACGTCCGTGGTTGCCGGCATTGATGTCGACGATATCGATGGACGTCACCTTGTCCATGTAGGCATCGGCTGCATGGCGCGCAAAGGCATTGACCATGCCCGGATCGAAACCCGCGCCCAGAATGGCGGTCACCCCTGCGGCGGCGCAGGCGTCGCGGCGTTTCCATTCATAGTTGGCGTACCACGGCGGGGTTTCGCAAATCTTGCCCGGGTCCTCATGGATGGCCGTGTCGATATAGGCTGCACCGGTCTGGATGCAGGCCTCGAGCACGGTCATGTTCACAAAGGGCGAGCCGACGTTGATCACGATCTGCGCACCGGTCGCATTGATCAGGGCTGCGACCGCGTCGCTGTCCATCGCGTCGATGGCATGGGATTGGAAAACGCCGTCCTGTTTCATCGCGCCTTTGTCGTGGACGCTGGCAATGATGGCGTCACATTTCGCGATGGTGCGGCTGGCCAGATGGAGGTCACCCAGAACGTCGTTGTTTTGCGCGCATTTATGCGCGACGACCTGTGCGACGCCGCCAGCACCGATGATCAGAACATTGCGTTTCATTTATCCAAAAAACCCCTTTGCCGTGAATTACGAAAGTGCGGCTGCGAAATCGTCGTAGTCGAAATCGCGCACCAACCGGGTGCTGCCATCAAGTTCACGGATCGCGATGCTGGGCATCTTGACGCCGTTGAACCAGTTTTTCTTGACCATTGTGTAGCCTGCCGTGTCCTGAAACGAAAGCCGGTCACCCGCCTTGAGCGGGGCATCGAACCGGAATTCACCGAAAATATCCCCGGCCAGACAGGATTTGCCGCAGACCATCCAGGCGTGATCGCCGGTGTTGGGCGTGATTTTGGCAGGTTCGCGGTAGATCAGCAGATCCAGCAGATGGGCCTCGATCGAACTGTCGACGATGGCCAGGTTTTTGCCGTTGTGCATCGTGTCCAGCACCGTCACCTCGAGCGTGGCGGCACCGCTGATCGCGGCCTCGCCGGGTTCGAGGTAGACCTGCACGCCATAGCGTTCGGCAAAGCCCTTGAGCCGGGCGGCAAAGCGGTCCAGCGGATAATCCGCACCCGTGAAATGGATGCCGCCGCCCAGGCTGATCCAGTCCATCTTGTGAATGACCTTGCCGAACCGATCCTCGATCAGGGTCAGCATCTCGTCAAAGCGGTCAAAACTGTCGTTTTCGCAGTTGTTGTGGAACATCAGCCCGGTGATCTGGTCAGCGATGGCGTCAATTTCGTCGGGGTCGTGTTCGCCCAACCGGCTGAAGGGGCGGGCGGGATCGGCCAGGTCGAATTCCGAGGTCGAGACACCTGGATTGACCCGCAGACCACGGATGTGACCGGCAGACTGGGGCGCAAATTTCTTCAGCTGACCGATGGAGTTGAAAATGATCTTGTCTGAATGGGCCAGGACCTCGGCGATTTCGTGGTCGGCGTAGGCCACGGAATAGGCGTGCGTTTCGCCCGGAAACTTCTCACGGCCCAGACGCACCTCATAGAGCGAGGACGAGGTGGAACCGTCCATGTATTCTGACATGAAATCGAACACCGACCATGTGGCAAAGCATTTCAGCGCCAACAGGCATTTCGCCCCGGATTCCGCACGCAGCCATGCGATTTTTTCCATGTTGGGCAACAGGCGGGATTTGTCGATCAGGTAATAGGGAGTTTGCACGGCAGAGGCTTTCTGTTGGATTGCACCGTGGTGCATCGAAAGGATCGCGGCGTGGTGCCGGTTTTGAACGATATCGCGGGCGGCTGTCGCATAACTGGCGCGGCCAGTGCAATCGGCAATACTGGCGCGGGGCTACGTCAGGTGTCGTGACGCAGTAATCGCTGTTTTTGCCTTGCCCAGTCACGTTTCGCGTCGGTCTGACGCTTGTCGTGGTTTTTCTTGCCCTTGGCCGTGGCGATTTTCAGTTTCACCAGTCCGCGGTCGTTGAAATACATCACCAGCGGCACCAGCGTCATGCCCTCACGCTTGGTCGCGTTCCACAGACGCGCCAATTCTCGGCGGCTGACCAGCAGTTTGCGTTTGCGCCGGGCCTCGTGGCCAAACATCGCCTGTTCATAGGGGGCGATATAGCCGTTGGTCAGCCACAGCTCGCCGTCGTCAACCGAGGCATAGCTGTCGGCGATGCTGGATTGGCCGATGCGCAGGGATTTCACCTCTGACCCGTGCAGGATGATCCCGACCTCCAGGTCCTCCTGGATTTCGTAATCATAGCGTGCACGCCGGTTTTCGGCGATCACCTTGTAATTCTTGTTGTCCGGTTTCTTGGCCATGCACAGCAGATAGGCGACAGTGCGGGGCAGGGCAAGGCTGGCCCGGGCGGACTTGATGCGCCAGACTGGTCGCGACAGGGGGTATGATGCAGGTAGAGCGACTGGAAAATGCCCTTGCGCGGGCGGTGTTTCTGGACCGGCACGGGCTGGGCGCCGCAGGCGTGGGCAGTGCCATGGCCGCGATCGATGCGCTGGGGTTCGTGCAGTTGGACAGTGTGAACACATTCGCGCGGGCGCACGATCTGATCCTGTGGTCACGGCATCGGCCCTATCGTCCGCCGGTCCTGAACCGTCTGCTGGCGCGCGAACGCGCGGTGTTCGAACACTGGACCCATGACGCAGCCGCGATTCCCATGGACCTGTGGCCACTGTGGCGGATGCGGTTCGCACGCGACCGCATGATGCTGGAACGCCGCTGGGCGCGTCACCGGCCTGCCGGATTCGCCGCGCAGGTTGACGGGGTCATGCGCCAGATCGCCGATCATGGGCCCTGCACCTCTGGCGACGTGGGGCAGGGCGAGGCGCGGGGCAAGGGCGGTTGGTGGGACTGGCACCCCAGCAAGACGGCGCTGGAATACCTGTGGCGCAGCGGTGCGCTGTCGGTCGTGCGGCGCGAGGGGTTCCGCAAGGTCTATGACCTGACCGAACGGGTGATCCCGCAGGCGGTGCGCGAGACAAAGATCAGCGATGCAGACGCCATCGACCGGCTGTGCGCACTGGCGCTGGACAAGCTGGGGTTCGCCACAAGCGGCGAGATCGCGGCGTTCTGGGCGCATGTCACCCCGGCAGAAGCGCGGGTCTGGTGTGACACCGAGATGGCCGCAGGCCGTGCCGTGCCGGTGGACGTATCCGGTGCCGATGGTCGGATTCGTCGCTGCCTTGCGCGTCCCGATCTGCTGGATGCGACGGTGCCGGACCTGCCGGGACGGGTGCGCATCCTGTCACCGTTCGATCCCGCGCTGCGCGACCGCAAGCGGGCGGAATGGCTGTTCGGTTTTCACTACCGGATCGAGATTTTCGTACCAGCGCCGCAGCGGCGCTATGGCTACTATGTCTTTCCGGTGTGGGAAGGGGACCGGGCGATCGGGCGTATCGACATGGCACGGCAGGGTGATGTGCTGGCGGTGCGCGCCTTTTGGCCCGAACCGGGCGTCACGATGGGCAAGGGGCGGTTGTCGCGCCTGCAATCAGAGCTGGCGCGCGCGGCCGTTTTTGGCGGTTGTGGTCGGATTGATTATGACCCGGATTGGATGCGGGACGCCTGACGCCGCTGTTTGCGGGCGCTGCCCGCAAATGCGCCCCGCCCGCCGTCCCGTCAGTTCAGAAGGCCCGCGTGAACCATACCGGCGCGGATGCGGTCCTTGACGCCGTCGGTCAGGCCGACCAACGGCGCGCGTACCTCTTCGTTGCCGAGGCCCAGCAACGACAGGCCGTATTTCGCGCCGACCAGCCCCGGTTCGAGAAAGATCGCCTCGTGCAGGGGCATCAGGCGGTCGGTGATCGACAACGCGGTCGCGAAATCGCCGGCCAGCGTGGCGTCCTGCATCTGTGCGCACAGCGCGGGTGCCACGTTCGCCGTGACCGAGATGCAGCCCGTGCCGCCGTGGGCGTTGAACCCGAGTGCTGTCGCGTCCTCGCCCGACATCTGCACGAAATCCACCCCACAGGTCATGCGCTGTTTGGGCACGCGGGACAAATCGCCGGTGGCATCCTTGACCCCGACGATCATCGGCAGCTTGGCCAGTTCTGCCATGGTGGCGACGGTCATGTCGACGGCGGACCGACCGGGAATGTT
The DNA here is from genome assembly GCF_020531945.1 of Loktanella gaetbuli. Taxonomy (NCBI): domain Bacteria; kingdom Pseudomonadati; phylum Pseudomonadota; class Alphaproteobacteria; order Rhodobacterales; family Roseobacteraceae; genus Loktanella; species Loktanella gaetbuli. The sequence continues at coordinate 51,939 of NZ_JAJATZ010000005.1, read as the reverse complement.
GTAGATCACGATGGGCAGGCCGCAATCGGCAGCGGCGGTGAAATGCGCGATCAGACCGGCCTGTGTGGGTTTGTTGTAATAGGGGGTCACGACCAGTGCGGCATCGGCCCCTGCGGCCTTGGCGGCCTTGACCAGCCGAACGGTTTCCATGGTGTTGTTCGACCCGGCCCCTGCGATGACCGGGATGCGGCCTGCCGCATGATCAACGACGGTCTGGACGACCAGATCGTGTTCGTCGTGGGTCAGTGTCGGGCTCTCGCCCGTTGTGCCGACTGGGACCAGCCCGTGCGTGCCTTGCGCGACATGCCAGTCGACAAGGTTTTTCAGCGTTGCGAGGTCCACCTTGCCGCCGCTGAACGGCGTGACGAGGGCGACGAATGAACCTTTGAACATGGGGTGTTGTCCTGATGTTGGGGCCGGGCTGCGGGCCATCGGCGAAATCGCGCGGACCCTAGCGGGGTTTCCCCCGAATGCCAAGAATGTGCGTTGCCCCGTCAGCATGATAGACCATATTCGAGTGACAGTTCTGTTCCGCGCCACAGGTGCCCCTATGCGATTTTCGATCCCCGGTTTCATGCGTGTTGCCAGTGTCCTGTTCTGGCCTGCCTTGGCGACAGCGCAGACCGTGACCGATGACGACATCAGGGCGGTCCGTTTGTCCAATGACCGCGACTATGATGCAGCCTATGCCGCAGCCGGGCGCGACGACCCGGTGATGACCGATCTGGTGACATGGCAACGCCTGCGGTTCGGCGATGCGCCATTCGTGGATTACATCGATTTCGAGGCGCGGCGCCCGAACTGGCCCGGTGAAAACGTCGTGCGCGCCGCCGGAGAGCAGGTGATCCCCGAGGACGCAAGTGCGGCGCAAGTCATACTATGGTTCGACGGTTTGCCCCCGCAGACGGGTCTGGGGGCCGTGCGACTGGCGCAGGCGCTGGTGGCTACGGGCCAGATTGATCGTGCGCGCAACGTCGTGCGCACGGCATGGATCGATCTGGAACTGTCGGATTTCAGCCAGCAGTTGTTGCTGGACAGTTTCGGTGATGATCTGGCCGATCTGCACGAAGAGAGAACCGATCAGCTGCTATGGGCCTGGCGCACTGACGCGGCCGAGAAAATGCGCCCCCTGCTGGACGAGGGCCAGCAGGCGTTGCTGACCGCCCGGTCGCGGCTGATCCGCGATGCCTCCGGCGTCGATGCAGCACTGGCCGCGGTCCCCGAGGATCTGCGCGACACGCCGGGGTTGCTCTATGATCGTTATAACTGGGCAGCTGACCGGGGGCGTCGCAGTGATGCGATGGACCTGCTGCTGGCGCAATCCACAAGTGCCGCTGCACTGGGCGAACCCTTTCGCTGGTCCGGCTGGCGGCGTATCCTCGCGCGGTACGAGATGCGTAACGGCGACCCCGAACGGGCCTACCGTATGGCATCACAGCATTTCATGACCCCCGGTGATGGCTACAACTATGCCGATCTGGAATGGCTGTCGGGTTATCTGGCGCTGACCTATCTGGACGATGCGGAACTGGCGCTGACGCATTTCGACACCTTTGCCGCCACGGTCGATACGCCAATCAGCGAGGGACGTGCGGGATACTGGCAGGGACGCGCCCTGTCTGCCTTGGGCCGGACGGCCGAGGCCGAGGCGGCCTTTGCCCGTGCGGCGGTGCACCAGACCAGTTTCTACGGTCTGCTGGCCGCCGACCGGCTGGACCTGCCACTGGATTCTGCGCTGATCGGCGCGGACGAGGGGCTGGACTGGCAAAGTGCACCGATCATCGAGGATGATCGCGTGCGGGCCGCCATCGCCTTGCTGGAGGCGGGTCAGCGCGGCAAGGCCATCGCATTCGTCAACAATCTGGGCCAGACGCTGGGGGCTGCGGATATCGCACGTCTGGGCCGGGCCTTTGCCGCGCGGGATGAAACATATCTGACGGTCCTGCTGGGCAAGGCCGCTGCCGAACGCGGCGTCATCGTGCCCTCGGCGTATTTTCCGCTGCACCCCGTGGCGGACATGGATCTGCCGGTGCCGGCCGATTTGACCCTGGCGATCGCCCGCCGCGAAAGCGAATTCTACATCGGTGCAGGCAGCCCGGTGGGCGCACAGGGTCTGATGCAGCTGATGCCTGCCACAGCGCGCGAGGTCAGCCGTGAACTGGGCCTGAGCTATTCCGAGGCCAATCTGACGCGCGACTGGCGCTATAACGCGCAGCTGGGTGCGGCCTATCTGGCAGGCCTGCGCGAGAGATTTGGTGATTCCGTCATTCAGGTCGCAGCGGGATACAACGCCGGTCCCAGCCGCCCCGCAACCTGGATGGACGAACGCGGTGACCCACGTCAGGGTGAGGTGGATGTCGTCGACTGGATCGAACATATCCCGTTCCGCGAGACGCGGAACTACGTTCAGCGGGTCAGTGAATCGCTGCCCATCTACCGTGCGCGTCTGACGGGCACGACGGGCGAGGTCGATTTTCTGAACATGATCACGGGCAGCATGGCATCTGTGCGGCCACGATTGCGCCCCGATGGGTCGGTGGAACAACCGGTCCCCGCCGAGGTGCTGGCGGCACCGCGGCCTGAATTGCGTCCTGCCGCGTTGGATGCCGAGGCGCGTGTGGCAACGTCATCGGCACCGCCGGACGTGGTCGAGCTGATTGTCATTCCCGAAGGCAGCGCCCCGCCGGAAACCCTGCGCCCGATACCGCGCCCCTGACTAACGGGGCGGGTTGGTGTCGCGGATCGCCTGAACCGGGCAGGTCATCGACCAGCGCAGCCCCTTGGGATCGAAGTCCTGGGTGACGGTGGCATTCAGCGCCGCTTCGGTCATGGTTTGCAGCACGGATGTCCCGAAACCCCGATGCTCTGGTGCCTTGACCGAGGGGCCACCATCCTCGCGCCAGGAGAGGCTGAGTGTTTCGTCCGTGACCGTCCAGCTGACGGTCAAGCGACCCTCTGACACCGACAGCGCACCGTATTTGGTCGCATTCGTGGCCAGTTCGTGCAGCGTCAGCCCGATGGACTGCATTGCACTTTCCCGCAGGATCAGCGCGGGGCCGTCGACGGTGATCCGCGGGTCGGTCTTGCTGGCAAAGGGGCTCAGTTGCTCGCGCACCAGATCGCCCAGTTGCACACCCACGGCGGCCTGCTGCATCAGCAGGTTCTGGTTCTGCCCCAGTGCCGCCATCCGTGCATTGAAACTGGCCAGAAAATCCTGCGGTTCGGTGGTGCGTGCCGTCAGACGTGCGATGCTTTGCACAATGGTCAGCACGTTTTTCAGGCGATGATTCATTTCCCCCATCAGGGCCACGACATGGTCCTCGTGGCTCTTGAGTGCGGAAATATCCATGATCGCCACCAGACCGGACACGGGCCGCGCGTTGCCATCTGCGTCCTGTTTGAACGTGACCTGTTTGCGCGCGCTCAGCCACCGATGGCCCCCGTCCGGTCGCGGGACGCGGTGCACCACATCCACGATGTCAGGTTGACCGGGTGCCAGCAGGGCGTCGACCTCGTGCTGAACATGAGGCTGGTCTTCGGGGTGAATGCGCGCGTGCAATTCATCGCGGGACACGGGGCGCAAGGCTGGCAGATCGAACAGTTCGGCGGCACGGGCATCCAGCGTGATCGTGTCGTTCACATAATCCACGGTGCCAAGGCCAAGCCCTGCAACCTGAACGCCCAGTTGCAGCAATGCAGCCGACACATCCGGTTGTCCGGCGACGGGCAGATCGAATAATCCATCAGGTGGCGGCATCACGTGCAATCTTTGTAGGTTCAGCGCGTCTTTTTTTTAGGATCTGCTAAAAATTGACGCAAGAGTCGTGGTATTAAACTAATCTTGGTTTTCAACTGCGTGCGCGGCTGCGGATCAGCGTGAATACGCCGGCGGCGACGACAATCGCGGCCCCCAGCGCCACGTTCCATTCCAACACCTCGCCAAAGAATGTCAGCCCGATCGCTGTCGCAAAGACCAGTTGCAGATAGGCAAACGGCTGGACCGATCCTGCCTCTGCGACCTCGTAGGTCTTGATCAGCAGCCAGTGGCCGCTGACGCCCGTGACGCAGAGCACGGCCATGATCGCCCAGTCGGGGCCGGTCATGGGTTCCCAGAACCAGATGCCTGCGGCGGTGGACGCCACCGCCCCCGCGACGCCCGTCCAGAAAAAGCTGGTGGCGGCGGTGTCCAGTTTCGCCACGTATCGCGTCAACAAGCCATATAGCGCGAACATCACTGCCGCGATCAACGGGATGATGGCCGCGGGGGCAAAGACAGCGAATCCGGGTTCCAGAATGATGAGCACGCCGACGAACCCCACGCCAATGGCGATCCAGCGGCGCGGCCCCACGCCTTCGCCCAGCACGGGACCGGACAGGGCCGCGATCAGCAGCGGATAGCAGGCAAAGACGGCATGACTTTCGACCAATCCCAGCGCCACGAAACCCGCGACCATCACCATGATTTCCGTCGCCAGCAGCAGACCGCGCAGGATCTGCACCTTGGGCTGGTTGGTGCGGGCGGCCTGACGCACCGATCCGGTGCGCAACCGCGCAAGGGTGATGACAAAGGCGGCAAAGAACCAGTAGCGGATCATCACCACCATCATCACGTTGTAATCCGTCGCCAGATGCCGCGACAGCCCGTCCTGCACGGCAAAGACGAATGTGGTCGCCGTCATCAGGCCGATACCCAACCGGGTGTTGGAACTTTGCATGGGTTATTCCTTGATCCCGGTGGTCATGTGCCGTTTGCGCCCGTAGCCGGGCTGACGCGTGACGGTGAAACCGGCTGCAGCCAGTGAGGCGCGCACATGGCCTGCCGCCGAATAGGTCGCGCAGGTGCCGCCCGTGCGGCAGTGGTCAGCCACCTGTTGCAGCAGTTCCGGCCGCCACAGTGCGGGGTTCTTGGCCGGCGAAAACCCGTCAAGGAACCATGCGTCGGCCATGCCGTCCCAAGCGGGCAGGGTGACGTTTGCGTCCCCCGCGATCACCCGCAACGTGAAATCGGGACCTGCGACATGCGTCAGATCGGTCGCGTCCAGTGTGCCCACCGGCAGGCCGTCCAACGGGGCCAGTGCGCGTGCGCGGTCTGCCTGTGTCATCGGGTGCAGTTCGAAACTGGTGAACATCAGGCGTCCCGCCACGCCGGAGGCGCGAAATGCGCGCAGGGCGCACAGAAAATTCAGCCCTGTCCCGAACCCCAGTTCGGCAATGTGGAACCCGTCACGAAACCGTTCCGGCAGGCCGTTGCCCCCCAGAAAGACATGGTCGGTTTCATCGACGCCACCGTTCAGCGAATAATACGGATCGTCGAACAGGTCGGACACCGGAACCGGGCCGTGTGGCGTGTCTTTCCAACTGAGGATGGCGGGCTGGTCGGTCATTGTCGTTTGCCTTAAGCGTCGGGTCAGGTCTGAACCGGAGAGGGCGCGATGGCAAGTGATGTGACGGTGCGTGGCGCAGGTGTTTTCGGTCTCGGCATCGCTTGGGCCTGTCTGCAACGCGGTGCATCGGTGCAGGTCATCGACCCGCATGGGCCGGCGTCGGGGGCCAGCGGCGGCATCGTCGGCGCCCTTGCCCCGCATGTGCCGGAACAATGGAACCCGAAAAAGGCGTTTCAATTCGAAAGCCTGCTGCTGGCGGAGGATTTCTGGTCGGACGTGGCCTTGGCCTCGGGTTTGCCGACGGGATATGCCCGCAGCGGGCGGGTTCAGCCCCTCGCCGATGATGCTGCGGTGGCGCTGGCCCGGTCGCGGGCGCAGGGCGCGCGGGATCTGTGGCAGGGCCATGCCATCTGGCAGGTGACCGATGCGCCCCCCGGGGACCTGATCCCCGACAGTCCCACGGGGTTGTGGGTGCATGACACCCTGTCGGGTCTGATCCAGCCACGCGACGCGACCCGCGCCCTCGCGCAGGCGCTGACCCGCGCGGGCGTGCCGATCCTGTCCGAAGGGCCGGACAGCGGCGCGGTGGTCTGGGCCACGGGCTGGCAGGGTCTGCAAGACATGACCGCCGCCCATAGCCGGATGGTGGGCACAGGGGTCAAGGGGCAGGCGGCGCTGCTGGACGTCGATGCGCGCGGACAGGCGCAAGCTTTTGCCGGTGGTGTGCATGTCGTGCCACACCATGACGGCACCACAGCGGTCGGCTCGACCACCGAACGCGATTTTGACGATCCCGGCACAACGGACGACCAGCTGGATGCGGTGATCGCGGCGGCGCGCGCGGCGGTGCCTGCGTTGCGCGACGCTGCCGTGATCGCACGCTGGGCCGGGGTGCGTCCGCGCAGCCGCAGTCGTGCGCCGATGCTGGGCGCGCATCCGTTCAGGCCGGGCCAATTCGTCGCCAACGGCGGGTTCAAGATCGGGTTCGGCATGGCCCCCAAGGTGGCGCAGGTCATGGCCGATCTGATGCTCGACGATCGTGATGCGATCCCCGATGATTTCCGGGCCGCGGCGAACCTCTAATCCGCGGTAATATGCCAGTCGGGCGATGCGGCGACCAGTTCGACCGTGTTGCCATCGGGATCACGGGTAAACAGCCCGCGCCAGCCAGCCCAGTCGAAATCGGTGAATTCCGCTGGATGTCCCGCTGCAAGCAGCCAATCGCGGGCGGCGACCTGCTCATCCCAAGGCAGCGCCAGCGCCAGATGGTGCAACGCTGACCCCGCACCGGTGGTCACAGGCCTCTCATCCGCGAACAGGGCGAGCACCGCCACATGGCCTGCGTGGCTTTCGCCCAATTGATAAAAGGTGATTCCGTCGCGGTAGCCGCCGCGCACGCCGCCGGTGATGGGCGTCAGCCCCAGGATGCGGCCGTAGAAATCACGCATTGCGGTGTAGTCGCGGCAGCGGATGGCGATTTCGCCCAGTGCGCGGGGATGAAACGGGCGGTCGGTCATGTCGCCGCCGCCGTCAGGCACAGGCGTCCGTCCGGGGCGCGCACCCACAGATCGTTGCCGCGCCGGCAGAGTGTTGCGGCCTCGTGCACCAGCAGCGGCGCCGTCGCGCGGTAGTCGAAACTGCGCAATGGCCCCAGTGCATCCGTGGCGAAATCTATCAGCAGATGTGCCAGCAGCGGCGCATGGACGACCAAGCCGCGGTAGCCCTGCGCGCGGGCATAGGGGTCGTCATAGTGGATTCGGTGTCCGTTGAAGGTCAGCGCGGAATAGCGAAACAGCGTCACGCTGTCGAAATGATGGATGCGTGTCTCGGACTGGTCGGTCGGTGCCTGCGCTGGTGCAAGGGTGTCCGCGTCTGCCGCGCGATAGACGATGTCCTGCCATTCGGTCAGCGCGAGGGTCTGGCGCTGTCGGATGTCATGCCGCAGCCTGACAAAGGCCAGCCGACCGGACCGCCCTTCCTTTTGCGTGATCGTCTCGATCCGGGTGTGTCGTTCGGCGCGCACGCCGGCCAGCAGGTCGCAGTGCAACACCAGCCGACCAGCGGCCCACATGCGGCGCGGCAACCCCAGATCGGGCAATCCTGCATCCTGAGCCGGGTGGCCATTGTCGGCCAATCCCTGGGGCGGTTCAGGCGTCCAGAAATAGACACGGTGCCCAAACGGCGGCAATGGATCGCCAACACCATAGCTGCGATCCACGCCCATCGTCGCCGCCAGTGCCGTGGCACGGGCGGGGTCCATCGTATCGGTCAGGGTCAGGGTTTCGCGGCTGTCCATGTCGACAAAGTGCCGCAACGGGCAGCGCAGGGCAATCGTGCAGGCCGCCGCCGCCCTGTCAGATCAGGGCGCGCAGCGCATCCATCTGTGCCTTGAGGAAATCCTGATAGCTGTCAGCGATCAGACGTCCGTTTTCGTCGAATTGCTCGTAGCTGGCACCGACCAGAACCTCTGGTCCGTTCAGCACGCGCGCATCGAATGCCGTCAGCATCAGGCGCAGGGAAAACTGGGCACGTTCGCCACCCGACCGGCCAGCGGTGGCCGACATGATTGCGACGGGCTTGTTCTTGAACACGGCACCATCGGTGCGGCTGATCCAGTCCAATGCGTTTTTCAACGCGCCTGAAGGGGCCTTGTTGTATTCGGGCGTGGAAATGACGACCGCGTCTGCCGCTGCGATCTGGTCGGAAAGGGTCTGCACCGCGGCGGGAATGCCCGACGCCTCTTCCAGGTCTCCGTTGTACAGGGGCAGGTCAATGTCGCCAAATGTCAGCGTGTCCGCGCCGAACAACCGCCCTGCTTCTGCGATGAGCAGCCGATTATGTGACGCCTTGCGCAACGATCCTGAAATGCCGAGAAGTTTGGCCATGGAAGCCTCCTTTGAATTAGTCGAAGCTGAGGTAAGGCGCGGTGGCAAAAGGCCAATGTGCGAATGCGCGAAAGGGGTGTGCAATGAGACACGGCGGTAAAATTCTGTCCGATCAGCTGGTGAAACTGGGGGTGGACCGCGTGTTTTCGGTGCCGGGCGAAAGCTTTCTCGCGGCATTGGACGGTTTGTACGACAGCGGTATCCAGAACGTCGTCTGTCGTCACGAAGGCGGGGCCGCGATGATGGCCGAGGCGCACGGCAAGCTGACCGGCAGGCCGGGCGTGTGTTTCGTCACCCGCGGGCCGGGGGCCTGCAACGCCAGCGCGGGCGTGCATGTGGCGATGCAGGACAGCACGCCGATGGTCCTGTTCATAGGCCAGATCGACAATGGCCACACGGACCGCGAAACGTTCCAGGAGGTCGATTACAAACAGATGTTCGGCGGGCTGGCGAAATGGGTGGCCCAAGTGGACGATACGGATCGTCTGCCGGAATACATCGCGCGCGCCTTTCGGCTGGCACAGTCCGGCAGACCCGGTCCCGTGGTGCTCGCCCTGCCCGAAAATATGCTGAGTGCCGCGTCGGATGTGCCCGATTTTCAGGGACTCGTGGCGCAACCTGCAGCTGACGTAGGTGCGCTGCCCAATATTCTGGATCAGCTGATGCAGGCGGCGCGTCCCCTGGTCGTGGTCGGTGGGCCGCATTGGTCCCCGGCCGCGCAACAGGCGCTGAAACGCTTTGCCACGGCCACGGGCGTGCCCGTCGTGACCAGTTTTCGCAGGCAGGATTACATGGACAACCGGCACGACGGTTTTGCCGGTGACCTGAATGTCGGGGTCAACCCTGCGCTGGCGCAACGGGTTCGGGATGCGGATTGCCTGCTGCTGCTGGGAACGCGGTTCGGCGATATCGAAACGCAGGGTTATACGCTGGTCGATCCTGCGGCGCCGGCCAAGACGATTCTGCACATCCACGCCGATGCGGACGAAATCGGACGCGTCTACGGCGCTGATGCACAGGCAGTCTGCCCAGCGGATCATGCGATCATGACGCTGGTGGGACTGGTCGAAAAGCCTGTCGCGGAATCGCGCTGGTCCGCGTGGACCGCCGCCGCGCGTGCGGACTACCTCGACTGGATCAAGCCGCGCGAGACGCCGGGCGCGGTCAAGCAAGAACAGATCATCCGTTGGCTGTCCGATCATCTGCCTGGCGATGCAATCCTGACCAATGGGGCGGGCAATTATGCCGCCTGGCTGCACCGCTATTTCAGCTACAAGCAGTACGGGACACAGTTGGCGCCGACCTCGGGGTCGATGGGATATGGATTTCCCGCAGCGATTGCCGCGTCGTTGCGACATCCGGACCGGCCGGTGGTCTGCCTTGCGGGGGACGGGTGTTTCCAGATGACCTGCAACGAGATGTCGACGGCCATTCAGCACGGTGCCACCCCGATCGTGATCGTGATGAACAATGGGCGCTACGGCACGATCCGGATGCATCAGGAACGGCATTATCCCGGGCGTGTGTCGGGCACCGTGCTGGCCAATCCGGACTACGCGGCCCTGGCGCGCGCCTATGGCGGGTTCGGTGCGACGGTCACGACGCAGGACCAGTTCGCGGAGGCCTTTGCCGCGGCGCGCGCCGCCGGCACCGTCGCGATCATCGAATGTGTGCTGGACCCTGCTGTTCTGGCACCCGGTGCATCACTGGGCGGATAGCCGAATTTTCGCGAAAATTCGGGTGGGGGCGCTGCCCCCGGCTGCGCCTCCCCCGGGATATTTTTGCCCAGAAGAAAGCTAGACCACCTGCCAGGGGGTTGCGGTGTTTTCCTGCCAGTCGGTGCGATGCAAAAGCGGTGTGTCGTCCGATCGGGCAGGCAGGCCGAGGCAGAGATAGGCTGTCAGCTGCCAGTGTGGCGGGGCCGCCAGCGTGGCATGCAATGCGACGGGGTCGAGGATAGAGACCCAGCCAGTGCCAATATTGTCCGCACGTGCCGCCAGCCAGAGGCTGTGGATCGCACAGACCGTGGAAAAGCTGAGCATCTCCGGCATGGTCTGGCGACCCAGACCGTGTCCCTCGTCCGGATTATCGGCCGTGAATACGGCCAGGTGGACCGGTGCTTCGCGCAGGCCCGCGAGTTTGAGGGCGTCATAGGCGCGTCGTCGGTCGTCGGTATAGGCCTTTGCTGCTGCGGCGTTGGCGCGTTCGAAATTGGCGATGACCGCGGCGCGGGTTGCAGGCGTGTCCACCTGCATCACGCGCCAGGGGCGGGCATTGCCGACCGATGGCGCAAGGTCCATCGCCGCGCGCAGGCGCGCGATACGGTCTGGCGCAATCGGATCGGTGCGGAAATGGCGCACGTCGCGGCGCCATGTCAGGATGTCTTGCAATGCGGCTGCATGTGCCTTGGTCAGCTGCATGATGGGTCAGTATTCGACACCGATCTGCGCCTTGATGCCAGCGCGGAAGGGATGTTTGACCAGTTCCATTTCCGTTACCAGGTCCGCCGCCTCGATCAGGTAGGCATGGGCGTTGCGGCCGGTCAGGACCACGTGGGTCATGGGTGGTTTTTCGGCGCGCAGAAAGGCCACCACCTCGGCTGCATCGACATAGTCATAGCGGATCGCGATGTTGATTTCGTCCAGCAGGACCATCTTGTTGGCCGGGTCGCGGATCAGGTCGCGGGCCTTGGCCCAGGCGGCCTGCGCCATTTCCGTGTCACGGCTCTTGTCCTGGGTTTCCCATGTGAACCCCTCGCCCATGGTGTGAAACGCGCAGGTGTCGGAAAATTTCGACAAGATCAGGTCGCGTTCACCCGTGCTCATCCCGCCCTTGATGAACTGGACAACGGCGCATTGCATGTCATGCGCGATGCAGCGAAAAATCATGCCGAAGGCGGCAGATGATTTGCCCTTGCCCTTGCCGGTGTGGACGATGATCAGGCCTTTTTCGTCGGTTTTTGTCGCCATGATCTTGTCGCGGGCGGCCTTTTTCTTGGCCATCTTGGCGTTGTGGCGTTCGGTGTCGTCGGTCATGGCGCGCTCCGGTTTTGATTGGGGTATTAGTAGGCGGCGACCAGATAGGGCGCAAGCAAGGGCGCGATCAGTGCCGTCAGCAGCGCATTCAAGCCCATGCCGATGCCTGCGAATGCGCCTGCGGTTTCATTGACCTGAAATGCGCGGGCGGTGCCGATGCCGTGGCTGGCCACGCCCATGGCGAAACCGCGTGCGCGGTAGTCGGTGATGCGCAGTGCGTTGAAAATGGGTGTGCCGATGATGGCGCCCGTGACACCGGTGACGATGACCAGCACGGCGGTCAGTGCAGGCTGGCCGCCCAGTGCCTCGGTGATGCCGATGGCGACGGGGGCGGTGACCGATTTCGGAACAAGGCTGAGCAGGGTGTCGGGACCGACGCCTGCCAGGCGCGCGATCACCACGGCGGACACCATCGCGGTGGCTGCGCCGACGATCAGAGCGGCCAGCATCGGCAGAAAACTGCGCCTGATCAGCGCGAGATTGGTATAAAGCGGGACGGCCAGGGCGACGGTCGCAGGCCCGAGCATGAAGTGGACGAACTGTGCACCTTCGAAATAGGTGGCGTAGCTGGTGTTCGTCAGGGTCAGGACGACCGACAGGATCGCCACGGCCAGCAGGACGGGATTGACGATGGGTTTGCGCCCCGAGGCGCGAAAGGCCGCGTCACCGATGCCGTAGGCAATCAGCGTCAAGGTCAGCCACAGCAGCGGCCCCTGTGAAAGATAGATCCAGATATCGGTCACATCGGTCATCGGCCCAGCACCCGTGCCACGCCGATGAAGGTGTAGACCGCCGCAATGATCGCCAGCGCGGTCGACCCCAGGATGGCCAGCGCCAGACCCAAGCCGTCGTCGCCCAGGCGATCGAGCTGGCCCACCACACCAACGCCTGCCGGCACGAACAGCAACGACAGATGTGCCAGCAACCCTTGTGCCGTGGTGGTGATCGCGGCGAGACGTGGCACAGCCATCAGGGCCACGAACAGCAGCGCCATGCCAAGAACAGGGCCGGGCAGGGGGAGGGCTGCGCCACGGCTGATTGCCTCGCCCAAGAGCTGAAACCCCAAGAGAATGGTCAGATGTTGTATCATGTCACCGGTCTAAGCGCAGAAGTTGTGGCAGGAAAGAAACGATTTTCACGGCTGCATGATCGGGAGCCAAAAAAGATGTGGCGCGGCATGGCGCGGCTTGCCAAGAGAAGCGCCAGAACAGCACGAGTTGGAATCCCTTGAAATGCGCATTTTTGTCCTGACCCTCTTTGCGCTTTATCTGGGTACGGCGGCGCTGGCTGTCGGGCTGTAGTCAGGACAGCCCCTGCCGCAACGGGCCGTTGCAGCATGCCTGCGACCTGATGCGATCCTGTATCAAGATTGCGCCGCATGTTTGCGCGCTACAGTAATCCCGCGATGCGCGCGCGGGCCGAATTCGATTTGGGTGACCACAGGCCACGGTCGATGGCCTCTTGCAGGCGAGCCGCGATTTCGGCCAGCGCGGGCGCGTTGGTATCGGCGATGAACTGGCGCGTGTCGTCGTCTGCCAGAACGGCCTCTTCGACCAGATCGAAATGATGGTTGCGCACGGCCCCGGTTGTGGCAGCAAAGGCAAAGAGATAGTCAACCGTCGCCGCGATCTCGAACGCACCCTTGTAGCCGTGGCGTTTTACACCCGCGATCCATTTGGGGTTCACGACGCGGGACCGCACGACGCGGCCGATTTCATCCTCGAGCGTGCGGATCAGGGGGCGTTCGGGACGCGAATGGTCGTTGTGATAGATCGGGCGATCCTGCCCCTGAAGCGTGGCGACGGCTGCGGCGGCGCCACCCTCGAACTGGTAGTAGTCGTCGCTGTCCAGCACGTCGTGTTCACGGTTGTCCTGGTTCTGAACGATCGCATCGGTCTGGGTCAGACGTTGCTCGAATGCGGGGCGCGCGGCGGTGCCCTGTGCGTCGGCCCCGTAGGCATAAGAGCCCCAGGTCAGATAGGCCTCGGCGAAATCGCTGCGGTCCGACCAGATGCGTTCGTCGATCAGCGCTTGCAGGCCCGCACCGTAAGCCCCGGGTTTTGATCCAAAGACACGGGATGCGTCCTCGCCCGCGCGCGCGCGGGCTGCGGCAGGGTTGATGTCCTGTGGTTCGTCCAGCGCCTGGATCGCGCGGGCGGCACTGTCGACAAGCGCGATCAACTGCGGAAAGGCGTCCCGGAAAAAACCCGATATGCGCAGTGTGACGTCGACGCGCGGGCGACCGAGGGCAGAGGACGGGATGATCTCGAAACCGGTCACCCGGCGGTTGGCGGCGTCCCACTTGGGTTTGCACCCCATCAATGCCAGCGCCTGCGCGATGTCGTCGCCACCCGTGCGCATGTTCGCGGTGCCCCATGCGGTCAGCAGCAGGCTGCGCGGCCAATCCCCGTGGGTTTGCAAATGCGTGTCGATCAGCAGGTTGGCGGATTTCCAGCCGAGCGCCCAGGCGGTCGGTGTCGGCACCGCGCGGCTGTCGACGGAATAGAAGTTGCGCCCTGTCGGCAGGGTATCCAGCCGGCCGCGTGTCGGCGCGCCCGATGGCCCCGGCGGGATCGCGCGGCCATCCAAGGCACGCAGCAGGGCCGCCCCCTCGTCCGGACCACAGGTGGCGACGGCAGGGCGGATACGCGCCTCGATTTCCGATATGACGGCGGCCGACGCTGTTGGGCTGACGCCCAATGCGCCCCGCCCACCGTCCCCTGAGGCGGCGCGCAACGTTTCGGGAAGAGTGCCGCCTGTCAAAAGTTCTTGTGACAGCGCCTCAAGCCGCTCGACCGTATCGCCATTGGTCCGCCAGCCCTTTGCGTCGCCAAGTGCGCCGGGTTTCTCTGGCGCGGGGGCCGCCAGGTCGCAGTCGAGCGGGTCGATGGACAGGCCGAAATCCAGCGCGAGCGCGCGCAGCAGCGAGGCATTCGCGCCCTTGCCATCACCACGTGGCACGCGGGCAAGCGCGATGCTGAGGTCAATTTCCTGCTGGCCCGTGGGGCTGACACCAAAGACATGCAATCCGTCGCGGATCTGTGCCTCTTTCAACTCGCACAGGTAGGCGTCGAGTTTCGCAAGATCGCCGTCGGCGTCGCCCTTGAAGCCTGCATCCTGGCTGAGGCCCGTGACCTCTGACAGGGACAGGATTTCGCGGCGCAGGTGGTCGAGACGGCGGGGATCGAGGCCTGCCGCCTCGTAGTATTCGTCGACCAGCGCCTCGAGGTCGCGCATGGGGCCATAGCTTTCGGCGCGGGTCAGTGGTGGGGTCAGGTGGTCGATGATCACAGCCGCCGCGCGGCGTTTGGCTTGCGTGCCCTCGCCCGGGTCATTGACGATGAAGGGATAGATATGTGGCACCGGGCCCAGCGTGACCTCTGGCCAGCAGGTGCCCGAGAGGGCCAGCGCCTTGCCCGGCAGCCATTCGAGGTTGCCGTGTTTGCCCATGTGCAAGAGCGCATGCGCACCCCAGTGGTGGCGCAGCCAGAAATAGAAGGCCAGGTAGTTATGCGGCGGCACCAGGTCGGGGGAATGGTAGGTCTCGGTCGGGTCGATATTATAGCCGCGCGCGGGTTGCAGGGCCACGACCGCATTGCCGAAACGATGGATCGACAATTTGAAACCTGCGCTGATTTCGGTGGCGGGTGCCTCCGGCGGGAGTATTTCCGGCAAGATGATGAAGGGGTCGTCGTCAGGTGCGCCCCAGCGCGTGGTGATCTGTTCGCGGACCTCCCACGGGAGAGCGTCGAAGTGCTGTCGGTAGATGTCGAGCGGCAGGAATTCACCGCCTTCGGTGTCCGCGCGGTCGGTCAGCCAGTTGGTGGGCCCCGCCATCATCTGGTCCATCAGCGCCTGTGCGCTGGCGGGCGGTGCCGTGGCATAGCCTGCGTCTTGCAGCAGCCCCAACGCGTGGACCGTGGCGGCGGGGGTGTCGAGGCCGACACCATTGGCGAGGCGGCCGTCCTTGTTGGGGTAATTGGCGAGGATCAGGGCGACGTTGCGGTCGGCTGCGGGGGTGCGCTGAAGCCGTGTCCAGTTGGCGACAAGATCGGCCACCCATGTGATCCGATCACCCTGCGCCTGATAAGTAGCGATGGGACATTCGGTGGCGGCGTCGAAGAAGGCCTCGCCCTTGAAGCTGATGGCGCGGGTCAGGATGCGCCCATCGACCTCTGGCAGGGCGACGTTCATGGCGATGTCGCGGGCGGACAACCCCTGTGGGCTGTCGCGCCAGGCCTGTTCGGTGCCGCCTGACAGCACGACCTGGAACACGGGCGCGCCCTGTGCCTGCGGACCGGCCAGTGGGTTGTCGGGGCTGTCGTCACCGTCATGCGGGCTGCCGACGGCAAAGGCGGTGGCGTTCAGGATCACCGATGGCGGGGCCTGTCGAAAAAGTTCGGTCAGGGTGGCCGTCGACAGCGGGTCCTTGAGCGACGCCACAAAGACGGGCAGCGGGTTGAGCCCCTTGCGTGACAATGCGCGGACGAGCCGGTTGATCGGGGCAAGCCCGCCGCCTTGCACCAGCGCGCGGTAGAACACGATGGGCACGACGGGGGCACCGTCGGTCCAACCCTCTTGCGCTGCATCCAGGTCGGCCACACCCGCGCCGGGCCAGTAGACGCCCGCCCGCAGCAGCGGGCTGGCGGGGGCAGGGCGGTCGGTATCGTCCACGATGGATTTCGCGCAGGCCAGAAACCGGACGGCGTTCTGCGGTCCGCCTTCGACAAGGTAGCTCCACAAGGCGTCGTAGTCGGCGTCGGTGACGGTGGACAGGCCGCGCAGGTCGGGGTCCTCTCGGTCGTCGCCGGGCAGGAACGCGACAGGCACGCCAGCGGTCCGCAGCTGGGCTGCGTATTGCGTCAGGCCATAGCGCCAGTATCCGGCACCGCCCAGCACGCGGGCGATGACCAGCCGCGATTTCGCGGCACAGGCGTCCAGATGCAGGTCGACCGACATCGGGTGTTGCAAATGCATGAGGCTGGCCAGCCGCAGGCCGGGGGGCGCGTCCATCGCGGCGCGCGCCTCTGACAGGGCGGCGAGTTCTGTATCGGCGGCCGAGATGACAACCACATCGGCGGGTGTCTGGCCCAGATCGACGGGTTCCGTCCCGTCGGATATCGCGCCCGCACTGGCGGCCAACAGATGCATTATGCTTGACCTTTCGACAGGTCAGCGTAGGTCGCATGCCAACCATTGATACATGAGGCAATCCCATGGACTACAGCAAATCCGGCGCCGCAAAGCCGGGCCGCAACGCGCCCAAGACCCGCGACGGCAAGGGGCGCAATCCGCAGACCGGCGATGCGCGCAACGACAAGGCCGCCCTTTTGGAGCGGATGAAAGCCAGTCGCGCTGCCAAGCTGGCGGAAACCGGCGGCCTGCCGCTGGACCGTCCCAATGAAGGCGCCGACAAGATCGCCATCGACGAGATGGGTCCCAAGACCGTGCGCGGTCCGGAAAAGCTGGACAAGTAACGCTGTCATAGCCGGCATTCCATGAACACCGAATGCGGTCCCTCGACGTAGTCGCCGAATGGGCCGCATGGCGTGAACCCATGCCGTGCATAAAGCCTGTGCGCGGCGTAGAGGTCATCGCCACTCTCAAGGCGCAAAAGGGCGAGGCCTTGGGTGCGCGCCTCGGCGATCAGGGCCTGCATAAGAGCCGCACCTACCCCAGATCCGCGTGCAGCGGGATCCACGAACATCGATTTCACCTCGCCGTAGTCTCCCTTGTTCGCGAGTGCGACACAGCCCAGGGCATCGCCGTCCTGGTTGGCGATGAAAAACCGGATGTGCGGTGCGGCCAGTTCGTCGACCGACAGGGCAAAGCTGAACTCTGGCGGATATTTCGACAGCAGAAATGCGTGGCTGGCCGTCAGCAGGCGGCGACCGTCGGGGTCGCGCGGATCGGCTGGCGCGACGGTCAGCATCAGGCGGACAAGGCCGCCGTGATCGCGGCGCGGTCAAGACCGGCCTGACCGATCACCACGAGGCGTGCACCGCGCGGGGTCTGACCCAGCGGCTGATCGTAGTAGTGATCAACCCGCGGGCCGACCGCCTGCACCGTCAGGCGCATCGGCTTGCCAGCGACCGACGTGAACCCCTTGAGCCGCAGGATATCGTGGGCGCGGATCACGTCGGCAAGCTGGGTCGCAAAGGCCGCCGGATCATCGATTTCCGCCCGCTCGACCACAAAGGAATCAAATTCGTCGTGGCCGTGTTCATGGGCATGATGATGGTGGTGGTCGTGATCATCATCGTCGTCGTGATCATGGTCATCGTCATCATCGTGATGATGGTGGTGCACCTCGTGCCGCGATTCCAGATCGTTTTCGGCACCGATCCCCTGACCCAGCAGCACATCGACGGGCAGGGCACCCATCGCGGTGCGAACCACCTGAACACCATCGCGGGATTCGGATTTGAGGCGGGCCGCGAGGGCGGCGGCGGCCTCTGGTTTCATCAGGTCGGTCTTGTTGATGACGATCATGTCGGCACAGGCGATCTGATCCTCGAACAGTTCGGACAGTGGCGTTTCGTGATCAAGACCTTCGTCGGCGCGGCGCTGGGCGTCCACGGCATCGACGTTATGGGCAAACCGGCCTTCGTCGACAGCGACGCCGTCCACGACGGTCACCACGCCGTCCACCGTCACGCGGCTGGCGAGGCCCGGCCAGTTGAACGCCCGCACCAGCGGTTGCGGCAGGGCCAGACCGCTGGTTTCGATCACGATGTGATCGGGCGCAGGGTCGCGGGCCAGCAGGGCCTCCATCGAGGGGATGAAATCATCGGCCACGGTGCAGCAGATGCAACCGTTCGACAGTTCGACCACGTCGTCCTTGTCGCAGGCGTCCTGATCGCAGCCTTTCAGAATGTCGCCGTCCACGCCCAGATCGCCGAATTCATTGATGATCAACGCGATGCGCTTGCCGTTGGCGTTTTGCAGCATGTGGCGGATCAGTGTGGTTTTGCCCGCGCCCAGAAATCCTGTGACGACGGTGGCGGGAATTTTGCTAGCCATGGGAACGCTCCTGCGCGGAATAGGGATCGGGCCAAGGGGATACCCCTCGGCCCGTTGATTTCAAGTCAATGGGGTGTTGTTCAGGCGGCGTTGTAGACGCGGCTGTTCAGCAGCGAAGAGCCGTTCGCGCGCAGTGCCTTGGCACCCGCCAGCACGACCAGATCGACCAGCGGCTCCAGCAGCAACACGGTCATGTAGGCCGCACCGAATGTTGCCAGCGACACCATCGTTTCGGCACCCATGCCCTGACCCCACATCACCCAGAAGGCAACCCAGGCCACGATGCCGGCCTGATAGGTGGCGGACAGTTTCAGGGCCTGCGTGTAGGTCAGATCGACGTAGGCCGTGTCGGACGCGATCACCTTGCGCGCGACAAAGTGCAGCCCGAGCAGGGGCACCAGCAGCGTGGTCACGTTCATCGCGTATTGCGGCAGGTCGCTGGGGGACAGGAACAACGCCTGAACAAGCAGGCCCATTGCCAGACCGATCGCGGCGGGGGCCGTGCCAAGCATCAGCAGCAGGGTTGAACCCAGGATCAGGTGGACCTCGGACGGACCTGCGACAAAGTGGGGCAGGACCTCGAAGAAGACCACGGTGGCCATGGTGGCCATCGCGGCGCGTGCGCCGAGGCTGACCAGCCCGCGCTCTGCGGCGCTTTCCCATACCAGTTTTGCGCTGACGGTGGCAGCGCCTGCTGCGGTCACTGCGCCCAATGCCATTTTTGCGCCTGTCACAAGGCCCGGTTCGATATGCATAATGTCGTCTCCTTTGCCCGCCATCCCCGGCGGGTGGTGTTTCAATGTGCAGGGCCGGTCTCCTGGCTTGCGGGTCAAGGTGCGGCGTCACCTTCCCGGGGCTGGCCCCAGTGGCATATCGACGACGCACTCTCCGCTTACAGTCGCGGGGGCGGCTGCGGCTGGGGGCCTCCTTGATCGGATCGGCCCGTTCCGCATTCCCAGTTTCATCCCCAACGCTTTGCGTCTGTGTGGGGAACCTTGCCTGCCCTTTGTGCGCTTCGGGGGTGTCCAGCGTCAAGGGCGGACTGCGGCGTTCTGTCAGGCTTTCCCGACGTGAGGGGCTGGCTGGAGCTGCGCAATATCTTGTGGATAACTGGGCGCATCAGCGCAGATGCGGTGCTGTGCGCGTTGACTCGGGGCTTTGCCGTGACGCATCCTGCCCGCCAGTTCAAGGATAGCGCGCGCAATGCAGTTCACCAAGCTCCGCCTGAATGGCTTCAAGAGCTTTGTCGACCCGACCGATCTGGTGATCGCGGACGGGCTGACCGGTGTCGTGGGACCCAACGGTTGCGGAAAATCCAACCTTCTCGAGGCGTTGCGCTGGGTCATGGGCGAAAACCGCGCCTCTGCCATGCGCGGCGGCGGCATGGAGGACGTGATCTTTGCGGGCACGGCGACGCGCCCTGCACGCAATTTCGCCGAGGTCGTGCTGCAGATCGACAACGGCGAACGGCTGGCACCTGCGGCGTTCAATGACAGCGATTCGCTGGATATCACGCGGCGCATCACCCGTGATGCAGGGTCTGCCTACAAGGTCGGTGCAAAGGATGTGCGCGCCCGCGATGTGCAGATGCTGTTTGCCGATGCCTCGACCGGGGCGCATTCGCCGGCGCTGGTCCGGCAGGGGCAGATCAGCGAGTTGATCAACGCCAAACCCAAATCCCGCCGTCGCATCCTGGAAGAGGCGGCTGGCATTTCGGGGCTGTATCAGCGCCGCCACGAGGCAGAGCTGAAACTGCGCGGCGCAGAAGGCAACCTGACCCGCGTCGATGACGTGATCGCGCAACTGGCGGCACAGCTGGGCACGCTGGCGCGGCAGGCGCGGCAGGCTGCTCGCTACCGCGAAATCGGAACTGCACTGCGTCAGGCCGAGGGTGTTTTGTTGTACCGGCGCTGGCGGGATGCGGACGCGGCCTATGCTACCGCACAGGCTGCCGTGCGCGACTGCACGACACAGGCCGTGCGGGCCGAGGCCGCTGCCCGCGCGGCAGCCTCGGCGCGGCAGATGGCCGAGGACGCACTGCCGGCGCTGCGCGACGAGGACGCCATCGCCGCCGCCGTGATCCAGCGCCTGATCGTGGAACGCGACCAACTGGAATCGGCAGAGACACGCGCGGTCAAGGCCATCGAAACCCTGACCGCACGCATTGCCCAGCTGTCCCGCGACATCAGCCGCGAGGTCGCGCTGAATGCCGATGCAGGCGAGAGCATCGCCGCACTGGAGGCCGAACAGACCGCGCTGGAGGCAGCACAGGCCGGTCATGAGGCTGCCTTGCAATCGGCGATGGGCGAGGCTGTCGCCGCAGCCGAGGTGCTGGGCACCCGTGAGGCCGATCTGGGGCAGGCGACCGAGGATGCGGCACGCCTTGCGGCGCGGCATCAATCCGCACAGCGACTGGCCGAGGACAGCGCCAAACGGGTGGCGCGGGCCGAACAGCAGGAACAACAGGCACGCGATGCGAATGCTGCTGCCGTGGCCACGCTTGCGACACTTGCGCAGACCTCTGATGCGGCGCGGCAGGCCGAAGAAGCTGCAACCGAAACGGCGCGTCGTGCCGAGGAAACGCTCGCCATGGCCGAGGCGGCACGCGCAAAAACGCAGGCCAGCGAATCCGAGGCGCGCGCCGCGCGGTCCGCAGCCGAAGGCGAGGCCAGCGCGTTGCGTGCAGAGGTCGCGGCGCTGACCCGGCTGGTGGACCGCGACCGGGGTGATGCAACCGCGCTGCTGGATGCATTGACCGTGGCACCGGGATTTGAGCGGGCGTTGGGGGCCGCATTGTCCGACGACCTCAAGGCACCGGTGGTGACGGATGATGCCGCGACAGGCTGGGTCGCGCTGGAGGCCTATCCGACAGTGCCGCCACTGCCGGGTGACGCACGTCCGCTGGCCGACACGGTGACGGGGGCCACGGCCCTGACGCGCCGCCTGTCGCAGGTCGGGGTGGTCGCGGCAGACCGGGGGGCTGCAATGCAGCGGGATCTGCAGCCGGGCCAAAGGCTGGTATCGGTCGAGGGTGATCTGTGGCGCTGGGACGGATTGCGGGCAGGGGCGGCGGATGCGCCTTCGGCTGCGGCCTTGCGTCTGGAACAGGTCAACCGGCTGGCGCGTCTGCGTGCCGATCTGGCGCAGGCCGAAACGGTTGCCGGTGACGCGCAGGCGGCGCACGACAAGCTTGCCACACGGCTGAAGGAGTTGACCGAGGCCGACACATCTGCCCGCGCGGCCCGGCGCGCGGCCGATGCACAGGTCACGGACGCACGGCGCGCCGCCTCGCGCGCCGAGGCGGATCGTG
Organism: Loktanella gaetbuli; assembly: GCF_020531945.1. NCBI lineage: Bacteria > Pseudomonadati > Pseudomonadota > Alphaproteobacteria > Rhodobacterales > Roseobacteraceae > Loktanella > Loktanella gaetbuli. The sequence goes on along the minus strand of NZ_JAJATZ010000005.1, from coordinate 30,302 downwards.
ATCTGGCACAAAGCAAACTGGATGCCTCCGCGCTTGCGCAGACGCGGCACGCGGATGAGGCAACGGCGGCCCGGACTGAATTGCAGCAGGCCACCGCCGCAGTCGCACAGCTGGAGGACCTGACCGCGGCCCGCGCAGCCGTCGACGATCTGCGCGTCACGGTCGAAGCAGCGCGCATGACGCTGATGGACCGCCGCGCTGCCGCGGATGAGTTGCGCAGTGCCGGTGACACGCGCGCGGCGCGACTACGCACCATTGCCAAGGATCTGACGGGCTGGCGCACGCGGCTGGACACCGCCACCGGGCGGCTGGCCGAACTGGAAGCGCGCAAGGCCGCGTCCGAGGCAGAATTGACCGCTGCGCACGATACGCCCGCCACGTTGGCAACACAGCGTGAAACATTGGCCGGGTCCTTGCAGGCGGCGGAACGGCGTCATGCCGCCGCGCGTGATGCGCTTTCGGTCGGGGAGGGCGATCTGCGGACGGCGACCCTGGCGGAACGCGATGCCGAACGCGCCGCATCCGAGGCGCGCGAGGCCCGTGCCGCGGCGGATGCCCGTGCAGAAGCTGCAGGCGAGACCGTTGCGGCGGCTGTCATGAGCATCCGTGACGCACGTGACCTGACACCGGCCGCATTGATCGAGGTGCTGGCCATTGATCCGGACACGATCCCGCCCGTTGACCGGATCGAAGCCGAGGTCGCAGGTCACCGGCGTCAGCGCGACGCCTTGGGGTCCGTCAATCTGCGGGCCGAGGAGGACAGCCGCGCGGTGCAGTCCGAACATGCGTCGCTGGTCGAGGAAAAGCGCGACCTCGAAGAGGCGATTGCAGCACTGCGGTCGGGAATCGCGAGCCTGAACCGCGAGGGGCGCGAACGGCTGCTGACGGCATTCGAGCAGGTCAACGAAAGCTTTGGTACCCTGTTTGCGCATCTGTTCGGTGGTGGTGAGGCGCGGCTTGAACTGGTCGAAAGCGATGATCCTCTGGATGCCGGGCTGGAAATCATGTGCCAGCCACCGGGTAAGAAGTTGTCGACGCTGAGCCTGTTGTCGGGTGGTGAACAGACGCTGACGGCCATGGCGCTGATATTCGCGGTGTTCTTGGCGAACCCCGCGCCGATCTGTGTTCTGGACGAGGTAGATGCGCCGCTGGACGATGCAAACGTCACCCGATTCTGTGATCTGCTGGACGAGATGACACGCCGGACACAGACCCGGTTCCTGATCATCACGCACCACGCTGTCACCATGAGCCGGATGGACCGCCTGTTTGGTGTGACGATGGCGGAACAGGGCGTCAGCCAGCTGGTGTCGGTTGATCTGAAAAAAGCGGAACAGATGGTGGCCTGACGATGTCGGGACGGCGCTGTTTGGCCCGTTCCGGGCAAACGCGCCCCGCCCGCCATCCCGCAGTCTGGGCTGATCGCAGGCATCGCGTCGGCCAGAAATCTATCGAAAAAGGGGTGATGGAGGCGAGTACCGGAATCGAACCGGTCTACACGGATTTGCAATCCGCTGCATAACCTACCTGCCCACTCGCCATCCGTCGCCCGGATAGGACGGAACGCGGGCGGGGTCAACGGGGATTGCGCAATCGCGTGCCGGCGCTATCTCACAAACGCAGATCAATGCGTTGCTCGCGACCGCCAGCTATGGCATTGGTGATGGATAAACAATTCAGACGGACAAATCAGACCGTGGCAGATTTTCAAGCACGCCGCACGATGATGGTCGATACGCAAGTGCGGCCATCAGACGTGACCAAATTCCCCATCATCGACGCAATGCTGTCCATCCCGCGCGAGGCGTTCGTGCCGTCATCGCTGCGCGAGGCAGCCTATGTGGGCGAGAACCTGATGCTGTCCCCAGAGCGCGTGATGCTGGAACCACGCACCTTGGCAAAGATGCTTGATGCCCTCGACGTGCAACCGCACGAGGTGATGTTGGATCTGGGCTGTGGTCTGGGATATTCCGCTGCCGTAGCTGCCCGGCTGGCCGATTTCGTCGTGGCCGTCGAATCCGACGCGGATCTGGCGGATGACGCGCAGACAAATTTGTCGGACCACGGGATCGACAATGCCGCCGTCATGGTCAACCCGCTGGAAGATGGCTGTGCCAAATCTGCGCCCTATGACCTGATGATGATCCACGGTGCTGTGGAAGTCGTCCCCGACAGCCTGCTTGACCAGCTCAAGGATGGCGGGCGCATCGCGGCGATCTTTGCCGACGGCGCGTTGGGGACCGTACGGATCGGCATCAAGGCGCATGGTCGTGTCAGCTGGCGCTATGCCTTCAATGCAGGGGCCCCGATCCTGGGTGGCTTTCGCAAGCCCAAGGAGTTTGCCTTGTGAGCGTTCTGGAAACGTTGCGTCGTGGGGCCGCGGTGCTGTGCGTATCGGTGATCGGTCAACTGGCCCATGCGGATACACTGAGCCAGGCGCTGACGGATGCCTACGCGAATTCCGGATTGCTTGCGCAGAACCGTGCTGTCTTGCGTGCCGCGGACGAGGACGTCGCACAGGCGACCGCTCGCCTGCTGCCCGTGATCAACTGGGCCGCGTCGGTGAATACCCAAAGCCCGCGCCCCGTGGGAGCGGACCGCTTTACCGGGTCTTTGTCCCTGACCGGCCAGCTGACGCTGTATGACGGCGGTGCAAACCGTCTGGCGATTGCGGCACAAAAGGAACTGGTGCTGGGCACGCGGCAGGCGCTGCGGTCTGCCGAACAACAGGTCCTGCTGCGCGGTGTTCAGGCCTATATGGGCGTGATCGCCGCCAACGCCTTTATTTCGTTGCGTGAAAACAATCTGCGGCTGCTGAACCAGGAACTGGGTGCCGCCCAGGACCGGTTCGAGGTCGGCGAGGTCACGCGCACGGACGTCGCACTGGCCCAGGCGCGTCTGGCCGAGGCGCGTACCCTGCTCGAATCCGCGCGCGGTGATCGCGAACAGGCCGTAGCGGAATTCGCTGCGGCCATCGGGCGCGCGCCCGGCAACCTCACGACGGCGCAGCCAGCGCCGGTTGCGCAGTCCGAGGCCGATGCGGTCGCTGTTGCAGTGCGCAGTCATCCCGACATCCTTCAGGCGCAATTCGGCGTGTCTGCCGCAGAGCTGGGAATCGCACGCGCCGAGGCGGCCTATGGCCCGCGTGCGACGCTGGATGCACAGATCGGCGTCGATCCCGATCTGAACGTCGGCAACAGCGTCGGCCTCAGCATTGGTGGGCCGATCTATCAGGGCGGGGCGCTTGCGTCCGTGGTGCGTCAAGCGATGGCGCAGCGTGACCAGTCGCGTGCAGGGTTGCACATCACGACCCTTGGGATTCGTCAGCAGGTTGCAAATGCCTATGCGGTTTATCAGGTCGCACGGTCGCAATTGTCATCCACCGCCGAACAGGTGCGCGCCGCGCGTCTGGCGTTCGACGGTGTCCGCGAAGAAGCGACACTGGGGGCCCGCACGACACTGGACGTGCTGAACGCTGAACAGGACCTGCTGGATGCGCGTGCCAACGTGATCACCGCACAGCAAGCCGAGGTGAATGCCTCTTATGCGGTTTTGTCCGCGATGGGACTGTTGACCACGGATCATCTGCGTCTGCCGGTGCAGCAATACGATCCCAACGCCTATTACGAGCTGGTGAAGGACGCGCCGCCGGCACTGTCCGAGCAGGGGCGCGCATTGGACCGTGTTTTGCGCGCAATCGGTCAGTAACCTGGATACATTTGTTGTTTGGCAAGACGCTTCGGTCTAGGGTCAGGGACAGACGTTGAGGATGCAGAATGGCCGAACCGATGAGTAACGCCAGAATTGAGGATGTGCTGTCGTCCATTCGCAGGCTTGTCGCGGAAGACAACGCCGCCGAACGTGAGGCACCGCGCCCAAGTGCGAGAATCGAAAAGTTTGTTCTGACCCCCGCCTTGCGTGTGGATCACGAAGAAGACGCACGCGACTCGGATGCAGAATCAGACGCGCCATTTGTGCTGGAGGCATCGCATGCGGTGACACCAGCCGAGGACACGTCCGGCCCCGCGTCACTCCTCTCGACCATCGCGGAACTTGAGGCGGCTGTCAGTGACCAGGCCGAGGACTGGGAAGACGACGGCACGGGCACTGAACTGGACAAAAGCTGGTCCAGCGCCGGTTTCCGTGGCGATGTGCCCGTCGAGGATGCGATCGAGCTGGACAGCGCCGATCGCCCGCTGGGTGTGCCGCAAGGGCCAGAGGCCTGGCCCGCCACATTGTCAGAGGCCGCCCGCCTGTACCGTATCCAGGACGAGGATGAAGACGATTCAGCGCAGGTCCTGTTTCGCCATCATCGTCACCGTGCCGCGGCAGACCATGAGGCTGTTGATCAAGACTATAATGACGACCTGATCGAGGCACTGGACGAGCGCGACCCAGAGGCAGAGGCCGCGCTGCATATGTTTCTGGAAGGCGGGCTGACGGTCAAGAACGATCAGTTGCAGGAAATCGTGCGCCAGATCGTGCGCGAGGAATTGCAGGGTACAATGGGTGAGCGCATCACGCGCAACGTGCGCAAACTGGTCCGCCGCGAAATTCAGCGTGTCCTGTCCAGTTCTGACCTGACCTGAGCATCAATCGGACGGTCGCTGCACCTCTGCTGCCATCGCAAGGACTGCATCTACATCAAGATGATTTTCGACATGATCGGCGAGTGCGTCGAGCGTGGCCTGTACTTGACCGCCGTAGTCACCCGCTGCCACGGGTTTTCCAAGGTCGGACAGATAGGCCGCGCGAAACCGGTCCTTGGCAAATAACCCGTGCAGGTAGCAGCCGCGCACACGTTGCGATGGGCTGGCGGCCCCTTCGGGCCTGCCATCCAGTGACAGCCAGGCTCGGTCGGTGTCTGGCCCCGTCGTGGCACCCAGATGGATTTCATACCCCGACACGGGGTCACCACTGGGCAGATAACTGGCCTGCGACAGTGCCAACCGTTTGCTGGGGTGCAGCGTGGTCTGCACATCAAGATGACCCAGCCCCGGCACGCTGCGTGCAGGCCCTTCGAGCCCGTCAGGGTCGCTGATACGGGTGCCAAGCATCTGGTAACCACCGCAGATCCCCAGCACGTGGCCGCCGCGCCGGATATGGGCCGCCAGGTCAATATCCCATCCCTGTGCGCGGAAATGATCGAGATCTGCGATGGTGGATTTCGATCCCGGCAGGATGATCAGATCGGCGTCCAGGGGCAGGGGGCGGCCTTCGGGGATGATGTCGACGCTGACGCCCGGTGTCGCAGACAGCGGGTCCAGATCGTCGAAATTCGCGATGCGATTCAGCCGGGGCACGACGATGCGAATATCGCCGCCGCCCCGGCTGGCGATGTCCATGACATCCTCGGCAGGCAATTTCCAGGCATCGGCGAACCAGGGCAAGACGCCCAGCGGTGCCCATCCTGTGCTGTCGGCAATGGTGACCATGCCCTCATCGAACAGGCTGACATCGCCGCGGAACTTGTTGATAGCGAATCCCTTGATCAGGGCGGCATCCGCAGGGTCCAGCACGGCGCGGGTGCCCACCATTTGGGCGATGACACCGCCCCGGTCTATGTCACCGATCAGAACAACCGGCACATCGGCTGCCGCGGCAAAACCCATGTTGGCGATATCGCCTGCGCGCAGGTTGACCTCGGCCGGGCTGCCTGCACCTTCGACGACGATCAGGTCGCAGGACTGCGAAAGCCTGTAAAAGCTGTCCAGAACACGGGGCAGGAGTGTCGGTTTGAGTGCTGCGTAGTCACGGGCGCGCACGGTGGTCAGGCGCTGGCCCTGCACCACGACCTGTGCACCGACATCCGTTTCGGGCTTGAGCAGGACCGGATTCATGTCGACCACCGGATCGCGCCCACAAGCCAGCGCCTGAAGCGCCTGCGCCCGCCCGATTTCACCGCCATCAACAGTGACGGCTGCGTTGTTGGACATGTTTTGCGGTTTGAACGGTGCGACAGAGAGGCCGCGGCGCACCGCTGCCCGCGCAATTCCTGCGACAAGCAACGATTTGCCGACATTGGACCCGGCCCCCTGGATCATGATCGCACGTGTCATCGCGGCTCCTTTGCCGTAGTCTTAGGTGACGGGCAGCGACAGGAAAAGACATGAACACGCCAGCGCACGTGGTTTTCGGGCTGTTTGCCTTTGCCGACCCAAAGGATCGTCGTGTCACCGGTGCCGCGATCACGGGGGCGCTGTTACCCGATCTGTCGCTGTACCTGTTGGCCGGCTGGGCGTTGCTGGTGCAGCGCATTCCGGGTCAGGTCGTTTTCGGAGAGCTGTACTATTCGGACGCCTGGCAGGCCGTTTTCAGGATCGATAATTCCTTCATCCTGTGGAGCATGGCCCTGGCCGCAGGCATCGCACTGAAATCCCGGGTGGTCGTGGCGCTGTGCGCGGCGGCACTGTTGCATCTGGTGTTGGATTTCCCGTTCCACCGAGAAGATGCGCGCGCGCATTTCTGGCCCCTGACAGACTGGAAATTCATCAGTCCTGTCAGCTATTGGGATCCCGCGCATCATGGCCGGATCGTCGCGGGCGTTGAGGTTGCGACAGTTGTCGCCGCAACGCTGTGGCTGTGGCGGCAATATCCGGGGCGCGTGATGCGCACGCTGCTGGCTGTGCTGCTGGTGCTCGAGGTGACGCCGCCGTTGATGTTCGGTCTGATGAGCCTGGGCTGAAACGCAAAACGCGGCACCCGAGGGCACCGCGTCAAATACGTCATTCAATCAATCGGATCAGGCGGCCTTGGCGTCCTGCTCTGCGGCATGGCGGCGTTCGCTTTCTTCGCGGGACAGCGCGACCGAGGTGCGCACACCTTTGCCCACAAAATCCATCAGGCCGGCAACGACACGTTCGTTGGGGTCGATGCCTGCGCAGGACAAGACTTCACGACCATCACGAGAGCGGGCCCAGCGTGCGATCTGCTCTGGTCCGTTGCCATATTTCTTGTCGTCGGCAATTGCATCGTCCAGCGCAGCGAGTACAACTGCTGCAAACAGTTTGCGTGCGCGGTTGCCTTGCTCGTTGTTGAATGCGGTCCCGTCAACGAAATCTCTCATGTGTGGTCCTTCTCGCTTGTTTCGGTCATCGCAGTTACGGTGACGCTTTGTATGCTCTGAATCACCCTTCAGGAGGGCGCCTGATTTGGAATGACTGCCATGCGCGAAATGCATGGCTATCAGTCGAAATCAGCCGATCTAGTTGTCTTGCGGCGCAACTGCCTGCCAGATATAGAGCCGGTTAAGAAATCATCAAGTTTTCGCCACAATTTTGACACGAAGTGACCCATGCCAAAAATCAACGGTAATGAAATTCGCCCCGGCAATGTGCTGGACCACGAAAACGGCCTGTGGGCTGCGGTCAAGGTCGATCACGTCAAGCCCGGCAAAGGCGGTGCCTTTGCGCAAGTCGAGCTGAAAAACCTGCGCGACGGTCGCAAACTGAACGAACGTTTCCGGTCCGCAGACAAGGTCGAGCAGGTGCGTCTGGAACAAAAGGACCAGCAATTCCTGTTCGAATCCGACGATATGCTGACCTTCATGGATAGCGAAACCTACGACCAGATCGCGCTGCCCGCCGATATTCTGGGCGACCGTCGCCCGTTTCTACAGGACGGCATGATCGTCAAGATCGAATACTACGGCGAAGAAGCGCTGAACGTGACCCTGCCGCTGCGCGTCACCTGCAAGGTCGTCGAGACCGAGCCGGTCGTCAAAGGTCAGACCGCTGCAAACAGTTTCAAGCCTGCTATCCTGGACAATGGCGTGCGCGTCATGATCCCGCCGTTCGTGGGCACCGACGAGGATATCGTCGTGAACACCGAACTTATGGAATACGTCGAACGCGCCTAAGGTGGTTTCGGCAAGTGTGTCATTCAACCTCCCCAGGTTACCGATCTGGGGAGGTTGTGGCGCAGAGGTCTTAACAGAAGCTTACCGTCGTCAGGACTGCGCGTCCAAATCGACGAAAACCCGCGTTTCATCCGCGAACACAGTGTCGCTGCGATCGAAACGCATGTAGGCGATGGCCTGATGGCCCGCCACCGTGTGCAAGACGCCCGCATCCTTGCCATCCTGCGACAGCGCTGTGCCGGCCGCGGCATCACCGTCCAACGTGACGCGGACCAGCCCCTTGCGCAGGGTCGTCTTGTGTTTCATGCGCGCCACGATTTCCTGTCCGACGAAACATCCCTTGCGGAAATCGACGCCGTTCAGACGTTCGAATCCCGCCTCGAGGATATAGGTTTCGGGCGTCAGTTCGATGCCTGTCTCGGGAATGACATGGGCCACGCGCAGCGCATCCCAATCGGTCGCATCCGACTGGTCGGTCATGGCATAGGCGCGCCAGCCCAAGGCAGGGTGTCGGGGATCGGCCAGCGCCCCGTCCGGCGCATCCCCTGTCCCGCGCGATACGATCAGGTCCGTTGTTTCGATCTGCACGTCCGCCCGCAAACGGTACATGTTCAGGCGCTGACCCAACCCCTGCGCATGGCTGGCGGCCACGTCGATCAGCAGGCGGTCAGGCTGACCGAGAACAAAGAAATCGGCCAGAAACTTGCCCTGCGGCGTCAGCAGGGCCGTGTAGACGATCCCGCCGTCAGCGCGGGTCACGTCGTTGGTCACCAGACCCTGCAGGAATTCAACGCGGTCAGTGCCGGTCAGCGCCAGGACGATGCGATCAGTCATTGTTTTCAGCCGCCTTTGATTTGAATTGCATCCGGTAGAGATCGGCATAGATGCCGCCCCGCGCCAGAAGTTCGTCATGCGTGCCCTGATCCGCAACGCGTCCTTGGTCCATCACCACGATGCTGTCGGCATTCTGGATCGTGGACAGGCGGTGCGCGATCACCAAGGTCGTGCGTCCCACGCTCAGCCGTTCCAGCGCCTGCTGGACCACGGCTTCTGATTTGGTGTCCAGCGCGCTGGTTGCCTCGTCCAGCAGCAGGATCGGCGTGTCGCGCAACACGGCGCGGGCAATGGCCACGCGCTGACGCTGACCACCCGACAGGTTCGATCCGCGCGGGCCAGCGGCGCTGTCCAGGCCGTGCGACAGCTGCGGCAGAAAATCAGTGACATGGGCTGCGTCAAGGACTTCGCGCAGGCGGTCCTCGGTGATGTCATCGCGGCCGAGCAGGATGTTTTCGCGCAGGCTTTCGTCAAACAAGGCGGCATCCTGTGTCACGACCGAAAACAGTGCGCGCAACTGGCCCAGGTCGATGTCGGACACAGCGGTGCCGTCGATGCTGACCTCGCCGCCGTTCGGTTCGACCAGACGGGTCAGCACATTGAACACGGTACTCTTGCCTGCGCCGGATGCGCCCACCAGCGCCGTGGTCTGGCCAGCCTTGGCCGTAAATGTGGCCCCCCGCAGAACGGGAAGGTCGCCGTAACGCATTTCGACATCGCGGAACCGGATTTCGGGTGCGCCCTGCGGTGCGGGTTTGGGGTGTGCCGGCGACAGCAGGGTAGGACGTTCGTCAAAAACGCTGCGCAGCCGGTCGATGCTGGCTGCCGCAATCTGCCATTTGCCCGAAGTGTTCGCGATCCGGCGCAGCGGGTCGAACACCAGTGCGATCGCGGTAAAGAACGACATGAATTCGCCCACGGTTTTCGTGCCAGCGATGATTTCGCCGCCGCCGTAGATCATCACGGCCAGAAACCCTATGCCGGTGACGATATCGACAAGTGCCGGGACCGTGGCCTGACCCGTGGTCGCTTTGATTTCGGCGCGCGCGCGATCACCGGTCAGCTTGCGGTAGCGCACGGATTGGTAGGATTCGAGCGCGTTCAGCTTGATCGGGTTGATGCCGTGGAACACCTCGTCCAGGCGCGTTGCCATGCGGCCTGCCAACTCGCGCGCGGAAACCGACCGGCGGCGCACGTAGCGTTGCGCCAGCAGGGCAGGCAGGACCAGGAACGGCACACCGACGAGGGTCACAAGCGTCCATTGCAGATCGACCGAAACGGCCACGCCGAACAGCACGATCACGGTCACGGTGTCGCGTCCGATGGACACCAGGATGTCGGCCCAGCTGTTGTTCACCACAGTGACGTCGGATTGCACCCGTTCGATCAGCTGACCCGGCGGGTTGACCTGATGATAGGCACTGTCCAGCGTCATCAGATGGTCTAGCAGGTCGGTGCGCATCGCGGCGGCAGCGCGTTGGCTGGCGCGCATCATCAGGATCTTTTGTCCCGCACTGGTGACGGCGCGCACGACAAAGATCAGCATGATCGCGATGCCCACGCCCCACAGCGCCGTGGTCTGACCCGCGATGAACACGTCGTCGAACATCGGTTTGATCAGATAGGACAGAAGGCCCAGCATCGCGCCTTCCATCGACATCAGCAGAACGGCGGCGATCAGCAGTTTGCGGTGGCGGCGCAGATAGGTGCGCCACAGCCACCGGAACATCGGTGTGATGTCGGGCCGGTCGGCGGCAGGCTGGCCTGCGGCGGTGTCGGTGACTGGTGCGGGTGTTGTGTTCATCACAGACACCTAGTCGACCGCCCCAAGTCAGGCAAGGCACAGGGGGTGTTGACGCCGCGCGGGACAGGCATAGGGTTCGCGCAATTCAATCCGCAAAGGTCAATTCCCATGTCGTTGTCACACGGTCGGTCCTATCTCGCCATTCCCGGCCCTTCGGTCATTCCCGATGCGGTTCTGCGGGCGATGCACCGCGCGTCCCCCAATATCTACGAAGGCGAACTGCACGACCTGACCGCCAGCCTGATCCCCGATCTGCAGATGGTGGCGCGGACCACGGCTGACGTGGCGATCTACATCGGCAACGGCCACGCCGCATGGGAGGCCGCATTGGTCAATATCTGTGCGCCGGGCGATCTGGTGCTGGTCTGCGCCACCGGCCGGTTCGGGCACGGCTGGGGTGAAATGGCCAAGGGGCTGGGGCTGGATGTTGAGATCCTGGAATTCGGACAGCAGGCCCCGGTGGATGCCGCAAGGCTGGAGGCGCGGTTGCGCGCGGATACCGATGGTCGGATCAAGGCCGTTCTGGCCTGTCACGTCGATACCTCGACCGGTGTGAAATCCGACGTGGCGGCGATGCGGGCGGCCCTGACGGCCAGCGGGCATGACGCCTTGCTGATGATTGACTGCATCGCGTCGTTGGGATGCGATGATTTCCGCATGGACGACTGGGGCGTCGACGTGATGGTCGCCGCCTGCCAAAAGGGTCTGATGACGCCTGCGGGCATCAGCTTTGTCTGGTTCAACGCACGTGCCGACGCGCGTCAGCCTGCACAGGTGTCGACCTATTGGAACTGGCGGCCACGGGCGCGGCCTGCGCAATTCTACCAGTATTTCTGCGGCACGGCACCGACCCATCATCTGTACGGTTTGCGCGCGGCGCTCGATCTGATCAAGGCCGAGGGGCTGGATGCGGTTTTTGCCCGGCATACGGTGCTTGCGCGCGCACTGTGGGCTGCGTTCGAGGCCTGGGGCGCGCAGGGTCCGCTGCATCTGAACGTGTCGGATGCAGCGCACCGCAGTCATGCGGTGACATCGCTGTGCATGGCAGAGGGACAGGCCGATGCGCTGCGCCATTGGTGCGAACATACCGCCGGTCTGACGCTGGGCATCGGCCTGGGCCGCCAACCGGAAAGCGCCTATTTCCGCGTCGGTCACATGGGCCATATCAACGCGCAGATGATGATGGGCGCGCTGGGCACCATTCAGGCGGGGCTGATGGCCACCGGTGTGGCCCACGGGCCGGGGGCGCTGGATGCCGCCGCCGCCGTGATCGCCGCCGGCTAGTTCTGCACAGGATTGGCGGCCAGCCAGTCGTTCATTTCGTCGATCTCGGCCTGCTGACTTTGCAAGATAGTCTGCGCGAGGGCGCGGACCTCTGGGTCCGTGCCGTTCGCCAGCACGTCGTTTGCCATGTCGACGGCAGCCTGATGATGGGGAACCATGCCGGCCATGAAATCGTGGTCGGGGTTTCCGGTCATCGGCATGTCGCCCATCCCCGCCATGGTACCGTGATCCATCATGGAATCCTGTTGCAAGATCATCATGCCTCCGATCCCCAGACCAGCCCCCACAACCAACCCGGCAAGCGCACCAATGCGTGTCGACATCTCAATTTCCAATCATGTCAGAAGGTGACGCGCAGATTGCACGCCTTGTGATCCAGTCAGCACGGGGCCTGGACATGTGCAAGTCATTTTACAGAGGGGTGATCGTCGCCGTCGCAGGCATTTACGCGGATGAACCGCACCCGCAGATGGTCCAGGCAGGCCGCAGTCAGGACCACCCAGAAAAAACCGAACAACGCACCGATGCACCAGAACGCCATGAACAGGATCAGGCCAAGCGTCCCGAGGAACGCGTTGGTATAGTCCTGGACCCGTCCAACCTTGTGCTGCATCGCCCTTCCTCTGTCCGCTGTGCCATCCTGCGGTCAGGATCGTGCGGCGGTCAAGCGTGGCGACGCGCCGCAGCCAATGCATCCGGTAACGCTTTTGCGAAGGCGTCGATCTGGTTGTCCGGGCCGCATGTGACGCGGATGCAGCGATCCAGCGGAGCGACACCGGGCATTCTCACGAAAATACCGCGTGTCGCCAGTACATCCAGCACCGCACGCGCAAAGGTCCCGTCGGCCCCGCAGTCGATCGCGACGAAATTGGTGGCCGAGGCCAGTGGCACCAGCCCGTTTTCGAGCGCGATCGCCGCCAGCCTGTCGCGGCTGTCCGCGACACGCGCGTTGATCTGCGCCAGCCAGTCCTGATCCCCGAGTGCCGCCAGCGCGGCAGCCTGTGCCACGCGGCCAACCCCGAAATGGTTGCGCACCCTGTCAAAGGCCGCGATCAGGTCGCGCGCGCCCAGTGCATAGCCGACCCGCAGACCTGCCAACCCGTACCCCTTGGAAAAGGTGCGCATGCGGATCACGCGCGCATCATCGGGGGCGACGGCCAGCGCCGTGCCCTGTGGTGCCAGTTCGATATAGGCCTCGTCCACGATCAGCAGACAGCCTGCCGGTACATTTGTGACCAGATTGCGCATCATGTGCGCGCTGTGATGGCTGCCCATCGGGTTGTCGGGGTTGGCGAGGTAGATCAGCTTGGCACCGGTTTCGCGGGCCTTGGCAACCAGACGCTCTGGATCTTCGAAATTGCCGGTATAGGGCACGGTGTGCAGCACACCGCCAAAGCCTGTGACATGGTAATTGAACGTCGGATAGGCCCCAACCGAGGTCACGACACTATCGCCCGGTGCCACCAGCAGGCGCACCAGATTGCCCAGCAATCCGTCGATGCCTTCGCCGATCATGACGTTTTCGGGGGCGACCTCATTGTGTGCGGCGATGGCGTTGCGCAACGCGTGCATGTCCGGATCGGGATACATCCACGCCTCATCGGCGGCGGCCCGGATCGCCTCTGCGACACGCGGCGAGGGCCCAAAGCCGGATTCGTTTGCCCCCAGCCGCGCGACAAAGGGTGCACCGCGCATCCGTTCCAGCCGTTCAGGCCCCACAAACGGCACAGAGGCGGGTAGCCCCTGTGCCAGCCGTGTCAGTCGTGGGTCGGTCATCAGTCGAGTTCCGCCAGACGATCAAGCGCCGTCGTCAGCTGTGCGGCCTCTGCCTCGCGCTCTGCAAGGTTGGCCTTGGTTTCGGCGACGACCTCTGGCGGGGCGGATTCGGCGAATTTGGGGTTGTTTGCGCGCCCAGCCAGACCCTTGATTTCCTTTTCCAGCTTGACCAGCGATTTGCCCAGACGCGCCTTTTCGGCGGCCACGTCGATCAGGCCCGCCAGCGGCAGGGCAAAGGTCGCGCCCTTGGTCGCCACGGTCAGCGATCCCTTGGGTGGCGTGTCGGCGGTGTCGATGCTGTCGACCCGTGCCATGCGCATGATCATCGCGATGTTGTTGGCCTGCGCGGTTTTCGCGGCATCGTCCGCCTCGATCTGCAGGACTGGGATTTTCAGACCGGCGGGCACGTTCAGTTGCGCGCGGGCGGACCGGATGCCTTCGATCAGGGAAATCACCCAGTTCATTTCGGCCACCGCGTCGGCGTCTGCCAGGTCGTTGTATTCGGGCCAGGGGGTCAGCGCCAGCATCTGGTCGCGCGGGCGCGATTGCTGCCACAACTCTTCGGTTACGAACGGCATGATCGGGTGCAGCAGGATCAGACACTGGTCCAGCGTCCAGGCCAAGGTCGCCTGCGTTTCCGCCTTGTCCGCGTCGCTGCCGTCCATCAGCAGGGGTTTTGAAAATTCCAGATACCAGTCGCAGAATCGGCCCCAGATAAAGGCATAAAGCGCGCTGGCCGCGTCGTTGAACCGGTAGTCGGTCAATGCGGCGTCCACGTCCGCGCGCAACTGTCCGACCTCTGCCATGATCCAGCGGTTGACGGTCTGGCGGGGTGCGGGCCGCTCTGCCGGTGCGTCAAACGCGCCGTTCATTTCCGCCAGTTTCGCGGCATTCCACAGCTTGTTGACGAACTTGGCGTAGCCGCCGATGCGGTCCTCGCTGATTTTCAGCACACCGCCGATGGACGCCATCGCGGCATTGGACATGCGCAGCGCGTCGGCACCGTAGGTGTCCACCATGGTCAGCGGGTCGATGACGTTGCCCTTGGTCTTGGACATTTTCTCGCCCTTGGCGTCGCGGACCAGCTGGTGCAGGTAGATCGTGTGGAACGGCACGTCGTCCATGACGGCCAGCGACATCATCATCATGCGGGCGACCCAGAAAAACAGGATGTCCTGCCCGGTGATCAGCACGTCGCCTGGGAAGTAGCGGTCGAGTTCCTCGGTCTGATCCGGCCAGCCGAGGGTGCCAAAAGGCCAAAGGCCCGAGGAGAACCATGTGTCGAGGACATCGGGATCGCGTGTGAGCGTGCGGTCGTCGCCTGCCTGCGCACGCGCCTCGGCCTCGCTCGCAGCACAGAATTGATTGCCATCATCATCGAACCACACCGGGATCTGGTGGCCCCACCACAGCTGGCGGGAAATGCACCACGGCTCGATGTTTTCCAGCCAGTGATCGTACACCTTGCGGCCGGACTCGGGGATGATCGTCGTGCGCCCGTCCTTGACCGCCTCCAGCGCGGGCTGGACGATCTGCGCGGTGTCCACAAACCACTGGTCGGTCAGCATCGGCTCGATCACGACCTTGGAGCGGTCGCCGAAGGGCTGCATGATTTTCTTGGGCTCGACCAGGGGGGTCAGCTGGTCCAGCCGGTCCTCGCCGCCTTCTTCGGGTGCGACCAGTTTTTCGGCGGCAGCACCCAGACGCGGATCATTGGGCGCGACCATCACGGCCAGACCTTCTGCGGTGATGTCGTCCACGACGCGCTTGCGCGCCTCGAACCGGTCAAGACCACGATAGTCCTCTGGCACGAGGTTCATCGCGGCGATCATCGCCTCGTCAAATGTCTGTTCGCCGTTTGCGATGGCCTGCGCGGTCGCGGCCTCTTCGGCGTAGGGTTTGCCGTCGGCGCGCATCGCCCCGCGCGTATCCATCAGCGCATACATCGGGATGCCGCCGCGTTTGGCGACCTCGTAGTCGTTGAAATCATGCGCCCCGGTGATTTTCACCGCACCAGAGCCGAAAGTCATGTCCGGGTAGGGGTCAGTGATGATCGGGATCAGGCGGCGGGACTCTTTGGGCCCCACCGGGATTTCGCACAGTTTGCCGACGATGGGCGCATAGCGTGCGTCGTCCTTGTGCACGGCCACGGCACCGTCGCCCAGCATGGTTTCGGGCCGGGTGGTCGCGATCGAGATATAGTCGCGCTCTTCCTCGAAGAGCACGTTCCCGTCCTCGTCCTTTTCCACGTAGGTATAGGTTTCGCCCCCGGCCAGCGGGTATTTGAAGTGCCACATGTGGCCGTCGACCTCGATATTCTCGACCTCGAGGTCGGAAATCGCGGTCTCGAAATGCGGGTCCCAGTTCACCAGCCGCTTGCCGCGGTAGATCAGACCCTTGTTGTACATCTCGACGAACACCTTGAGCACGGCATCGTGGAAATTGCCGTCCTTTTCACCCGCAGGCGCGTTGGGTGCCCCCGACATGGTAAAGGCTGAGCGTGACCAGTCCAAGCTGTCGCCCAACCGGCGGGCCTGATCCTCGATCGTGCCCCCGGATGATTTTTTCCAGTCCCAGACCTTTGCCAGAAACTCTTCACGGTCCATTTCCGAGCGTTTGCGGGTCTCGCCCTTGGCGGCCATGTCCTTTTCCACGACCAGCTGGGTGGCGATGCCCGCGTGGTCCAGACCGGGCTGCCAGAGCGTATCGTAGCCCTGCATCCGTTTCCAACGGGTCAGAATGTCCATCAGCGTGTGGTTGAACGCATGGCCAACATGCAAAACGCCCGTGACGTTCGGTGGCGGCAGCATGATGGTGAATGTCTCGTCCCGGCGCTTGCCCGCGCCGGCCTTGAACGCGCCGGACTCTTCCCACATCCGGTAGAGTTCCGCTTCGCGGGTGGCGGGGTCGAACGATTTGGGCAGGGCCATGGGTCTTGTCCTTCAGCTTTGTTGTCGCCCCAATACCCCAAAGCGGGTTGCGGCGAAAAGGGGCAATGCCGGGGGCTGGACACCCGGTCGCGATTGTCTGAGGGTTTGCCGCGAAAACACGAGGGGTGGCGCAGTGGAAAAATTCGGCAAAAGCCAGTCGGTCAAACGGGTCGAGGACCTGCGGTTCCTGACAGGCGAGGGACGCTATGTCGACGATATTGCCCCCGCAGATGCGCTGCGGGCGGTTTTTGTGCGCGCACAGGTGGCGCACGGGACCATCACCGGGATCGACGTGTCGGATGCACTGGCGATGCCGGGTGTTGCGGGCGTCATCACGGGGGCTGACATGCAGGCTGCGGGTGTGGTCATGGACATGGCCGGCGTGCAGGTCAAAAACCGTGACGGGTCCAAGGGCGCGCATACATCGCGCCCGATTCTGGCACTGGACCGCGTGCGCCATGTGGGTGAACCGATCGCCATCGTGCTGGCCGACACGCTGAACAACGCCCGCGACGCCGCAGAGGCGGTAATCGTCGATATCGACGAACGGCCCGCGCATATGACGCTGGAGGTGGGCGGTGAACCCTTGCACGACAGCGCGCCCGAAAACCTCGCATTTGACTATGGATTAGGTGATGCCGATGCGGTGGCCACCGCGATTGCGGGTGCGGCGCATGTGGTGACGGTCGCGGTGCCGGACAACCGTGTGATCGTCAACGCGATGGAACCACGCGGCACCTATGCGGAGTGGACAGATGGCAAGTTGCACGTCGCCATCAACGGACAGGGTGTCTGGGGACCAAAGGCTGATTTCAAGAAACACTTTGGTCTGGACGACGACCAGATCCGCGTGACCAATCCGGACACGGGCGGCGGTTTCGGGATGAAGGGGATGCGCTATCCCGAACCGCTGGCCTGTGCGCATGCGGCCCGCGTGCTGGGCCGTCCGGTGCGCTGGATGTCTGAACGCACAGAGGCGATGCTGACCGACAACGCGGGGCGTGACCTGACGACGACGGCGACGCTGGCCTTTGATGCGAACAACCGGATTGTGGCCTACCATCTGGATACGGTTGCCAACATGGGTGCCTACAACAGCCAGTTCGCGCAGGCGATCCAGACGGATTTGTTTTCCAAGGTGCTGATGGGCACTTATGACGTGCAGACCGCCTTCATGCGGACGCGCGGCATCTATACCAACACCACGCCCGTTGACGCCTATCGCGGGGCCGGTCGACCCGAGGCGATCTTTGTCCTCGAACGCACCATGGACGAGGCGGCGCGCCAGTTGGGCGTCGACCCGTGGGAGCTGCGGCGCGCAAATTTCATCCGGCCCGATCAGTTTCCCTATACGACCGTCAGCGGCGTGACCTACGACGTGGGTGATTTTGCCGCCGTGCTGGCTGCCGCCAAGAACAGCGCAGACACCACCGGTTTTGCCGCGCGCAAGGCCGCGAGTGCGGCCAAGGGTCTGCTGCGCGGGCAGGGGATCTGCTATTACATCGAAAGCATCCTCGGCGATCCGTCGGAAACCACGGCGGTGGAATTTCGCGACGACGGGCGGGTCGATATTTACGTCGGAACGCAGTCAAACGGGCAGGGGCACGAAACGGTCTTTGCCCAGTTCCTATCGGACCATACGGGTATTCCTGCCGACCGGATTGCTGTGGTGCAGGGCGACAGCGATCTGATCCCGCAAGGCGGCGGCACGGGTGGATCACGGTCGGTGACGGTCCAGAACACCGCGACGCTGGCGACGGTCGAGGCGATGATCCCTGCCTTTGCCGCCTATCTGGCGGACAAGGAAGGTGTCGACGCCGCAGGCGTCACATTCGACGACGAACGCTTTCGCATTCCGGGCAGCAACCTGTCGCCCACTGTGCTGGAGGTCGCGGATATGGCGCGGGCTGACGGCCGCGGCGACCTGCTGCGCCACAGCCAGCGGATCACGCTGGACAACCGCAGTTTCCCGAACGGCTGCCACGTGGCCGAGATCGAGATTGATCCCGAAACGGGCGAAAGCCACGTGGACCGTTACACGGTGGTCGACGATTTCGGGAACCTCATGAATCCGATGCTGGTCGAGGGACAGATTCATGGCGGCGTCGCGCAGGGGCTGGGGCAGGCCTTGATGGAACGCACGGTGTTCGACGCGGACGGCCAGCTGCTGACAGCAAGTTTCATGGACTACGCCATGCCGCGCGCGTCCGAAATGCCCATGATCGGGTTCTCGACCAGACCCACGCCGTCGCTATACAATCCGATGGGTATGAAAGGCTGCGGCGAGGCGGGCACGGTCGGTGCGCTGGCCGCTGTCACCAATGCAGCACTTGATGCGATGTGGGACGCGGGCGTGCGCCACGTGGAAATGCCGCTGACTCCGCATCGCGTCTGGGCTTGGCTCCGGGATGCTAGGTCGCGTGACGCCGCTTAAACGCCTGTTCGGCCTTTTCCGGTTTCTGCCGCGCCGCAAGAGCAACGCGGCACGCGAACCGGGGCAGGCGACCCATGTAATCATCCTCGATGGCACGATGTCGTCGCTGGCGCAGGGTTATGAAACCAACGCCGGGTTGACCTACAAATTGCTGCGCGAGGCCGGGCAGAAGTCCAATCTGACCGTCTATTACGAGGCAGGTATCCAATGGCGCGGCTGGCGCGACACGCTGGCCGTCGTGTCGGGGCATGGCATCGATGACCAGATCGCGCGGGCCTATGGCGTGTTGGCCTCGCGGTATCGGCCGGGCGACCTAATCGTGCTGATGGGCTATTCGCGGGGTGCCTATGCGGTGCGGTCATTGTCCGGCATGATCGGACGTGTCGGCCTGTTGCGCCGGCAGCAGGCAACGACACGCGCGGTCCGCCAGGCCTTTCGCCACTATCAGCGGCAAAGCGCGCCCGAGGTGCTGGCACGGTTCCGTGCGCGGTTCTGTTATGATGCGACACCCGTCGCGGCGGTCGGTGTCTGGGACACGGTCCGGGCGCTGGGCCTGCCGGTCATCTGGCGTTTCATCGAGAACAACCAAGATTTTCACGATCATCACCTGGGCGATCACGTCGGGCGGGGATTTCACGCGCTGGCGCTGGATGAACGTCGCAGGGCCTATGTGCCGGTCCTGTGGGACACGGACGCTGATGATGCGGCCCGGGTGGATCAGGTCTGGTTTCGCGGCACCCATGCCGATGTCGGCGGGCATCTGGATGGCAAGTCACAGGTGCGCCCCCTGTCGAACATCCCGCTGGTCTGGATGCTGGATCGGCTGTCGCAGGCCGGCATGGCATTGCCCGATGGTTGGCGTGACAGGTTTCCCACGGACCCCGACGCACCGTCAGTCGGTCAGTGGCACGGCTGGGCCAGGCTGTTCTTGTGGCGCGTGCCGCGTCGCAGGCTGACCGACCCGTCGGAACGGATGCATGAAACGGTCAGGCAATCTGCATGATCAGGCAGGTTGTTGAACCCGTGGCATAGAGCTTGCCATCCGCGTCGGTGATGCGGCCCGTGGCCACGCCGGTTGACCTGCCTGCATGGTCGATCTGGCCTGTGGCGATGATCGGGGTGCCGGGCGGGATCGCGCGGGTGATGTTGATCTTGTATTCCAACGTTGTGTAGACCGACCCGCGCGGCACGGTCGTCATGACCGCGCAGGCCATCGCGGAATCCAGCAGTGTGCCATACCAGCCCCCGTGGATGCCGCCCATCGGGTTGGTATGCGCGAAATCAGGTGTGCCGTGGAACACGACGCTCCCGTGGTCCACGCTGTGCAAGTGGTAGTTCATGATGCCCGAAATCGGCGGACCGGACAGTTCTCCTGCCAATACGGACTGCATGAATTCCAGCCCTGTCAGTGACAACAGCGTCTCGCGGCTGGGCAGTTCGTCAAAAGTAGTGGCAAGTGGCATGGGGCGGTCCTGTCCTGAGGTCCGCCCAAGATGGTCTGGTCAGGCGACGTTTTGCAAGCGTGCCTGAGGGGCAATTCCCAACGCGCGGCAAACGTCCTGCGTCAACTGCGGTTTGTTCAGCGTATAGAAATGCAGATGGTCGACGCCACCTTGCAACAGCTCGTCACACAGCTCGGTCGCCAATGCGGTCGCAAGCAGATCGGCGCTTCCGTCGCGGGTCGCGTTTTCAAAGGCCTGCGCGATCACGGGCGGAATGCTTGTGCCGGTGGCGGCAGCAAATTTCGACGCACCCTTCCAGTTTTCGACGGGCAGGATGCCGGGAATGATCGGGGCGGTGATACCGGCGGCCACACAGGCATCGCGGAAACGAAAGAATGTGTCTGCCTCGAAGAAGAACTGCGTGATGGCCGCAGAGGCACCGGCGTCGATCTTGCGTTTCAGGAACGCGATGTCGTCGGCCTGGCTGCGGGCCTCGGGGTGTTTTTCGGGATAGGCACCGACACGCAGCGTGAATTTCCCGGTATCGGCCAGCGCCTCGATCAATTCGATCGAGCTTGCGAATCCTTCGGGGTGGGGTTTGAAACCGTCGCTGCCCTTGGGCGCGTCGCCGCGCAGGGCGACCAGATCGGTGATTCCCGCGTCAGCATATTCATTGGCGATGGCCAAGGTTTCCGCGCGGGTGGCGTCCACACAGGTCAGGTGGGCCGCAACCTTGAGACCGGTGGTTTTGTCGATCGCGGTGACGGCCTCATGTGTCAGCTGGCGGGTGGTGCCGCCGGCACCATAGGTGACCGACACGAATTCGGGGGCCAGTGGCGACAGCGCATTGACGCAATCCCACAGGCGAAACGAACCCGCGATGTTCTTGGGCGGAAAGAATTCAAAGCTGATGGCGGGGCGGGTCATGATGGTTCATCCTGATCTGAGTTCTTGCCTAGATGCCACCGCGCCGCATATGAAGCAAATTCATAACTTTCACGATGATCATGAGGCAAACCGCGAAATGCACATCGAGTTCCGTCACCTGCGCACGATCAAGGCGATCCATGATACCGGCGGGTTGGGCCGTGCGGCGGATATGCTGGGCATCACGCAAAGCGCGCTGAGCCATCAGATCAAGGGGATCGAGGATCAGGCCGGGGTCGAATTGTTCGTGCGGCGCACCAAACCGCTGCGCCTGTCGGCTGCGGGCATGAAACTGCTGGCCGCTGCCGAACGCATCCTGCCGCAGGTCGCGGCACTGGAGGCCGAATTCGACGGCCTTGTCGCGGGCAAGGCAGGGCGACTGCATATCGCGATCGAGTGTCACGCCTGTTTCGAATGGCTGATGCCGGTGCTCGATCAGTTCCGCAAGGCCTGGCCAGAGGTCGATGTCGATATCCGCCCCGGACTGGCGTTTGAAGCGCTGCCTGCGCTGATCCGCGAAGAGGTGGATCTGGTCGTGTCGTCCGACCCCGAGGATTTGCCTGGTGTCGGATTTACCCCGATTTTCGACTATGAACCCATCTTCGTGGCCCCTGCCGGGCATCCCTTGGCCCAAAAACCCTATGTCGAGGCGGCGGATTTCGTGGATCAGACCCTAATCACCTATCCTGTGGACCGGCACCGGCTGGATGTCTTTAACGCCTTGTTGACCCCGGCCAAGGTCGAACCGCTGGCGGTGCGTCAGGTGGAACTGACCGCGATGATCCTGCTGCTGGTGGCGTCCAACCGGGGGGTTGCGGTTCTGCCTGACTGGGTCGTGCGGCAGGTGCGCTACAACGCCGACTATATCACGCGGCCCCTGACGGCGGACGGTGTCACGAAACGGCTGTATGCGGCGACGCGCACGGCGGACGACGGGCTGCCGTTCATGTCGCATGTTGTCCGGCTGGCGCGCCAGGAGGCGGTCAAACTGCAACGCGCCTGATGTGCTTGTGCGCAGACGCCTGCGGGCCTATACGCCCCGCTTGACGTAAATCGGAGAGTCCCCATGGCTGGCAGCGCAAACCTCAATGTGATGATGAAAACCGCCCGCAAGGCCGGTCGCGCCCTGCTCAAGGACTTTGGCGAGGTCGAACAGCTTCAGGTGTCGACCAAAGGCCCCGGCGATTTCGTCACCCGCGCCGACCGTCAGGCCGAACAGACGATCCGCGATGATCTGATGCATGCGCGTCCGTCCTATGGTTTTCTGGGCGAAGAGGGCGGCGAGAAAGAGGGCGAGGACCCGACACGCCGCTGGATCGTCGACCCGTTGGACGGCACCACCAATTTTCTGCACGGCCTGCCGCATTGGGCGGTTTCCATCGCGCTGGAACACAAGGGGCAGATCGTGTCTGGCGTGATCTATGACCCGGTCAAGGACGAGATGTTCTACGCCGAAAAAGGTTTCGGCGCATTCGTGAACGAATCGCGCATCCGCGTGTCGGGGCGTCATCGCCTGTCGGACGGTCTGTTTGCCACTGGCCTGCCTTGGGCCGGACGCACCGATCTGCCCGAAACACTGCAAGACCTGGCAAGGTTGCTGCCCGCCTGCGCCGGTGTGCGCCGGTTCGGTGCCGCCTCACTGGATTTGGCCTATGTTGCCGCCGGTCGTTATGACGGGTTCTGGGAACGCCGCCTGAATATCTGGGACGTCGCCGCAGGCGTGCTGATCTGCAAAGAGGCAGGTGCCATCGTCGAGGCGATCACCCCCGACGCCGATCCGCTGGAAACGGGTGCCATGATCGTGTCGAACAGCGATATCTTTGACAATTTCGCCAAAGTCGTCCGCAAGGCCTGACGACAGCGCGCCATCCGGTCATCCCGCCGCCGCAGTCCGCTCAGGTGTGTGTGCGACCTGATCTCAGCAGTCTTTTCGCTAGAAGGCGGTGAAGGTCCGGTGTGTGGGACAAAGCGCGAATTCGCTGCAGTTGCGCGAAGGTCTGCTTAGGCTTTAGGCCAGTCGTAGATTCCACCACCAACGGCCATCTGTGGGTCTTCCTTGAACTCGTCCATAAAGAAGTCGTGCTCTTTCAACATACCAAGAAGCACTTCGTCACGTTCGGCGACCTCCGTTTCGGTGGTAACCTATAAAACAGACAAGTGTCGGACAAGTGTGCTGACGGGTTCCCAATCAAACTCATCCACGATTTTTCCCGCCCGAATGGCGGAATTCATGAGAGATTTATCCAATTTCTCGTCAGAGATTCGTAAGTGCTCAATTGCCATTTCTTCACTTTGTGCGACCACCGCATCAAAGACCCTGAACGAAGCTTTCGATTCCAGATTGAACCGCTCACTTTCGATGACCCACCATTTCAAGTTGTCATCGAGTGACGGCATTTCCTTTGATCGTCGGCCGAACCCAAACATTCAAAAATCTCCTCATTGGCGCGAGCTCACCTGATAACAGACCTTTGTCGACGATGCAGCATCCGTCAAAATGGGCTCAAACCCGACCTTCGCTGCAAGGTCCAAAAGCAATCGCGATCTCTGGCGTGAGACGACAGGCTCGCGCGATCCTCACGGCTTTGGGGTCGCGTCGCCCAACGTTACCGCCTGCGTGGCACTTTGGGGATGCGGGATTCGCGGTATTGCGCGGGCGGGTGATCGGGGTGACCGTCTGTGGCCCGCCAGAATCCGGGGCCACCCAGCCGGAGCCACAAGGGGATCACCAGGAGCAGACCTGCCACGAACCCGCCGTTGTGCGCCCAGTAGGCGACGCCGTCGTTGGGGCTGAAACCGCCCCAGACCTGCATGACGAACCACACTGCCAGCGTGATCCATGCGGGGATCGGGATGATCTTGAAAAACACGATGAAAAAGAAAAACACGTCCACCCGCGCCTTGGGGAACAGCAGGAGGTAGCCGCCCATCACGCCTGCGATCGCGCCTGATGCGCCGATTGTAGGGATCGGGGAAAACGGCTCGGACGCGACCTGCGCCAGGCCTGCCGCGATTCCGCAGGCCAGGTAGAACAGCGCAAAGGGGACATGACCCATCCTGTCCTCGAGGTTGTCGCCGAAGATGAAAAGAAACAGCATGTTGCCGCCCAGATGCATGATGCCGCCGTGCAGGAACATGGATGTGATGAAACCGCCCCAACCCTCGAACCCGGTGACGCGGGCGGGGATCAGGGCGTAATCGTAATAGAGCTGCCCAAGTGCGGCATCGGTCTGTGCTGCCATAACCGTCCAGAGCCAGATCGCGATATTCGCGGCCAGCAGGGCGTAGGTCACGAACGGCGTGCGCGTTGACGGATTGTGGTCACGGATCGGAAACATAGACCCAAGGTGACGGTCCGCCGCCCCGCGTCAAGGGCGGGGCGGCGGATTTGCTGTTCAGCCTGCGACTTCGGCCAGAAGGGCGGCGTTGCCGCCCGCGGCTGTCGTGTCGATGCAGACGTGGCGTTCATGGGTCACATGCGCCTTGTCCGGCATCGTCGTGACCAGCGCCGTGATCGGGCCGTCGCGCTGCGTCAACGCCTTGGCATAGGCGCGGGCGCGATCTTCGTCCCCCCACCACAGCACGCAGGCCAGATCGGACAGCAGCGTCAGGGTCTCGGGCGAGATTTCGCCGCGTGCGGTGACCGGTTGACCACCGAGGGCACGCACCGCCTCGGCCTGGGCGTCCGCCATGTCCTGTCCCGGCCCCATGCACAGCACCGGGCCGCGCGGGTGCGTTGACCAGCGGTTCGATTCGCCGGTCGGTCCGGGCATGTCGCGCGGTTCGGACGACGCACCCTTGGGTGCATCCGCCAACGCCTTTTCCAGCCGTTTGGCGTTGTCCTCTGTCGTCCAGCCACCGCCCAGTGCTGCACCCGGCGCAGCGGTGCTGAAACGCGGCAGATACAGTGGGCCGCCTGCCTTGGGGCCGGTGCCGGACAGGCCCTCACCACCAAAAGGCTGAGACCCGACGATGGCGCCGATCTGGTCGCGGTTCACGTAGATGTTGCCGCAGTGGACGTTGTTCACGATCATCTCGACACGGTCGTCGATCCGCGTGTGCAGGCCGAATGTCAGGCCGTAGCCCGTGGCATTCACCGCATCGACAACCTTGGACAGATCGCGTGCGTTGAACCGGACCACATGCAGGACGGGGCCAAAAACCTCGCGTTCCAGATCGGCGATACTGTCCAGCGCGATGATGGTCGGGGCCACGAAATGACCCTGTGCCGGGATCGGCAACTGGTGAATCACGCGGCCCTCTGCTGCGGCCTTGGCGATATGGTCGTCGATATTGGCCTTGGCGGCGGAGTCGATCACCGGGCCGATGTCGTTTGACAGCGACCAGGGATCGCCCAGCGTCAATGCGTTCATCGCGCCCTTGAGCATGTCGATCAACTTGTCCGCGACATCCTCTTGGACATAAAGGCAGCGCAGCGCGGAACAGCGCTGTCCGGCTGACCGGAAAGCGCCGTTGATGATGTCACGCACGGCGTGTTCCGGCAGGGCGGTGCTGTCGGTGATCATCGCGTTCAGACCGCCGGTTTCCGCGATCAGCGGTGTGCCGGGCAGGCAGTGTTCGGCCATGGCGGACGCAATCTTGCGCGCGGTGGCTGTCGACCCGGTAAAGGCCACACCCTTGATCCTGCGATCGGATGTCACGGCGGCACCGACATCGCCACCGCCCGGCAGCAGCTGCACGGCAGTGGCAGGCACACCGGCCTTGTGCATCAGGTCGACCGCCAGTTTTGCGACAACCGGCGTCTGTTCCGCAGGTTTGGCCAGCACGGCGTTGCCGGCCGCAAGGGCCGCCGCAATCTGGCCCGTGAAAATCGCCAGCGGGAAATTCCACGGGCTGATGCAGGTCCAGATCCCGCGCGGGGTGGCCTCCGTCTGGTCCAGTGATTGCGCGGCGTAGTAGCGCAGGAAATCGACCGCTTCGCGCAGTTCAGCCACGCAATCGGGCAGGGCCTTGCCCGCCTCGCGGGTCAATGCGGCAAACAGCACGCCGTAGTTGTCCTCGAACGCGTCGGCCACGTCGTTGAGGACCCGCGCGCGTTCCTGCACCGGAACATCCCAAGTGGTGGCCGCATCCAGGGCCACGGCAACATCATCCGGGGTCGCGTGGGCAATCTGCCCCACAAGATCGCCCGAGATCGCGGGGTTATAGCGTTCGATGACCTCGCGGGTGGTATCGGTTTCGCCAGCGATGATCGGCTCGACCGTCCAGACGGCCGTGCGATAGGTATCGCGTGCGGCGGCGATCTGCTGCAGCGTCGGGATATGCGTCAGGTCGAACCCCTTGGAATTCAGGCGTTCTGGCTGAAACAGGTCGGGACCAGCGTGCAGGTCAGGCACCTTGTTGATGTTGTCGAACGGGTCGGCGGCGACAACCTCTGGTGGGACGTCCTCGTCCACGATCTGGTTCACGAACGAACTGTTGGCTCCGTTTTCCAACAGACGCCGGACCAGATAGGCCAGCAGATCCTCGTGTGCGCCGACGGGTGCGTAGATGCGGCAACGGGTGCCGCGATCCTTGAGCACGATGGTATGCAGCGTTTCGCCCATACCGTGCAGGCGCTGAAATTCGAAATCATCGGTGCCGCGGCCCATCGTATCCGCGATGTCGAGGATCGCGGCAACGGTATGCGCGTTGTGGGTGGCGAACTGCGGATAGATGCGGTCGGTCATGCCCAGCAGTTTGCGCGCGTTGACCATGTAGCTGACATCAGTGTGCGATTTCGCGGTGAACACCGGGAAACCGTCGATGCCCATGACCTGGGCGCGTTTGATTTCGGCGTCCCAATAGGCCCCCTTGACCAGACGCACCATGATCTTGCGGTTCAGGCGTTCGGCCATCGCGTGTAGGTAATCCAGCACCATGCCGGCGCGCAGACCGTAGGCCTGCACCACGACGCCGAACCCGTCCCAGCCGTCCAGCGACGGTTCTGACAGAACCTCTTCGATCACATCCAGAGACAGCGACAGGCGGTCGGCCTCTTCGGCGTCGATATTGAACCCCATGCCCGCCGCCTTGGCGAGAATGGCCAGGGACCGCACGCGGGGGACCAGTTCGGCCATCACGCGGTCGCGGTGCGCCTCTTCGTAGCGGGGGTGCAGGGCGGACAGCTTGACCGAGATACCGGGGTTTTCAGCAACGGAATCGTGCGTGCAATGTTTTGCAATGGCGGAAATTGCACGCGAATAGGACAGTTGATAGGCACGCGCGTCCTTGTCTGTGCGTGCGGCCTCGCCCAGCATGTCATAGGAATAGGTGAATCCCTTTTCCTGCATGCCGTCGGCGCGTTTCATCGCCTTTTCGATCGTTTCGCCCAGCACGAACTGGCGGCCCATCTCGCGCATCGCGCGGCCCACGGCCGTCCGGATCACGGGTTCGCCCAGACGTTTGACGGCACCACGCAGGTGGCGGGTGATGCCCGGCTTTTCGTCGTCCAGCACGCGGCCCGTCAGCATCAGTGCCCAGGTCGATGCGTTCACCAGGCTGGATGCGGAATGGCCCAGATGCTTGCCCCAGTCGGATGGCGCGATCTTGTCCTCGATCAGGGCGTCGATCGTGATGCTGTCGGGCACGCGCAGCAGTGCCTCGGCCAGACACATCAGGGCGATGCCCTCGTCGGTGGACAGACCGTATTCGGCCAGGAACACTTCCATCAGGCCGGGTTCAGAGCTGTTTCGAATCTGGCGCACCAGATCGGCGCCATTCCGGACGATCCGGGCGCGGTCCGCGTCGGTCAGTTCCGATTGACTGACAAGGTCAGCCACCACCGCACGTTCGTCGGCGTAGATGCCAGCCTCGATTTGTTCGCGCAGGGTATTGTGAATATCACGGGGCATAGCACTCTCCGATTTTGAATACGGACCACTGTATCAACTTGCCGCTAGTCTATCTGACCTCTATCATATCGTTGCGGGGTCAGATGGCCCGCATTTTAGGGGAATTTATGCCGAATTCGACTGGTGACCTGGACCGATTCGACGCAAAGATTCTTGACGTGCTGGCGGTCGACGGGCGCATCAGTGTCACCGCACTCGCCGAGCGTATCGGCCTGTCCAAATCCCCTACCCAGGCGCGCCTGCGCAAACTGGAGTCGGATGGCGTCATTCGGGGCTACCGGGCCCTGTTTGACCCGATCGCACTGGGACGAGACCACGTATCCTTTGTCGAGGTCAAGTTGTCCGACACGCGCGAGGCGGCCTTGCGGGCGTTCAACGACGCCGTGCTGGCGATCCCCCAGATCGAACAATGTCACATGATTGCCGGATCATACGATTACCTGCTGAAGGTGCGGACGCAGGGCATGACCGATTACCGTGCGGTACTGGCGTCCTTTATCTCGACCCTGCCGAACGTGTCGGGCACGTCGACCTATGTTGCGATGCAGGCTGTCAAGGAAGAGGGTGTGTCGCCCGTGCCGCCATCAAGCTGACGGTTGCGTGACTTGACGGGTGCGTTCATCCGCCCAAGACTGTCGGCATGATCAGAACCCTTTGTCTTTGTCTGGTGTTGTCCGCCGGGCCTGCCGTGGCGCAGGATGCATGTCCTGCGGTGCCCGATCACGCAGCGGAAATGGCGCAGGCCATTTCACATATGCAGCGGGCGCAGTCAGCGGCAGAGGCGCAGCGTTCCGCGTCTGCGCTGTGGTCCTATTGGCTGGATGCGCCTGACAGTCACGCACAGGCGCTGCTGGATGCGGGAATGACCCGGCGTGATCTGGGCGATTTCGCGGGGGCGATCGGTTTTTTCGACGATCTGGTCAACTACTGCCCCGCCTATGCAGAGGGTTATAATCAGCGGGCATTGTCATATTTCCTGCAACGCGATTTCGCGGCGTCGCTGGTGGATCTGGACCGCGCGCTGGACCTTTTGCCCAACCACGTCGCAGCCCTGTCCGGCAAGGCGCTAACGCTGTTCGGTTTGGGGCGTGACGCAGAAGGTCAGGCCACGTTGCGGGCGGCCGTTGCGATGAATCCCTGGTTGCAGGAACGCCGGTTGCTGGATGAACCGCCCGGCACCGACATCTGACGCTTGTCCGCGCGGGCGTGCCGGATTACCAACGCCGCGTGCCCCCGTGGTGGAATGGTAGACACCGGAGACTTAAAATCTCCTGACCTTTTGGTCGTGCCGGTTCGAGTCCGGCCGGGGGCACCACTTTTAAGTGACAGAAGCCCTTATTTACAACGCTAAAAGGATACCGTAGTCTCCCTTAGGTCCACATATAGGTCCACATTGGGGTTTCGGGATGAAGGCCATGTTGATGTTGAAGCACGTCAAGATCGACGCCAACGGTCGTTATAGGTACCGTCGCCGTGTGCCTCAGCCCCTTCAGGCGACCTTGGGCATCACAGAGTTCATTAAGGTGCTGGGCAAGACGGAGCGTGAGGCTATCAACGCCTACGGACCCTATCACCACTTTGTTGAGCGTCAGATCGCCATGGGCAAGATCAGTGGCGACATCAAGTCACCCATGGAACTGCTGGAGGACGTGAAGACCTTCTTTCAGGCTCACGGGCTGGACCAATTCAGCGATGGTCGGACCGAGGATGAGCGGACATCGCGTGACGCCAAGGCCGATGAGATCATCTTCAGCTATCACCTAGACCCCGATACGGGCCACCCTGAGGACATGACGGCAGGGGACCGGGCCTTGGTGGTCGCTCTCAGGAATGGCATTGAGGCTGTGAAGGCTGAACCGACGATCACGGACGCATTCAAGATTTACCTCAAAGAAAACGTCAATCCTGACCCCTATAAACGGGACCAACAGGTCACTAACTTTGGTCGCATCGAACGGGAAGCCTTGGCTGTCTGGGGTGCTGACCTTCCTTTGACCAAGATTACGAGGCAGGACGCGAAGGCCCTTAGGGATAGCCTGCTAGCTCGTATGAAGCCCTCATCGGCCAAGCGTCAGATGAACAATATCAAGGCCGTCGTCGCGTTCTGAGGTGCCCCTAGATTTGTAGACGCTTTGCTTGGTAATTTTGGAACCAAGGAG
>NZ_JAJATZ010000004.1:0-360384 GCF_020531945.1 Loktanella gaetbuli | reverse complement strand
GAGCATAACCTTGCCAAGGTTAGGGTCGGGCGTTCGAATCGCCTCGCCCGCTCCAGTCGGACCAAAAAAGCCGCCCTTCGGGGCGGCTTTTTGCTTGCGGCGATCAGAATGCCTTGAACGTCAGGGTCGTCATCGTGCGTTCGATCCCCGCGATGCCGGCCACGCTTTCATTGACGAAATGACCCACATCGGATGTGGCGGGCACATAGGCCTTCATCAGCAGGTCGTATTCGCCGCTGGTGGAATAAAGTTCGGAATGGATTTCGCGCAGCGCGATCTGTTCGGCGACCGCATAGGTCGTACCGGGCTTGCAGCGGATCTGGACAAAGACGCAGGTGGTCATCGGGTTTCCTCATGTGGTGCGGGGCAAACCTGCACCACGCGGCGCGCCCGCGCAATCCGTCCCCTTGGCACTCACCCCCTGCCCCGCCTATACGGTGTGCAAACGACAGGAGGCCGCAATGCGCAGCGCCACGATCACACGCAAGACCAACGAAACCGACATCACGGTGATGATCGAACTTGACGGGACGGGCACCTATGACAACCGCACCGGGGTCGGGTTCTTTGACCACATGCTGGACCAGCTGGCGCGGCATGCGCTGATCGATCTGCACGTCAAGGCGACGGGTGATCTGCACATCGACGACCACCACACGGTCGAGGACGTCGGCATCGCCATCGGCCAGGCCCTGACGCAAGCCATGGGCGACAAGAAAGGCATACGCCGCTATGGCGACTGCCATCTGGCGATGGATGACGCGCAGGTACGCTGTGCGCTGGATCTGTCCGGGCGCCCCTATCTGATCTGCAACCTCGATCTGCCCTTTGGCAAGATCGGCACATTCGACACGGAGTTGGTACGCGAATTCTTTCAGGCGCTGTCGACCCATGGCGGCATCACGCTGCACATCGACCGCCTACACGGGTTCAACGCCCACCATATCGTCGAGGCCGCGTTCAAATCGGTCGCCCGCGCCTTGCGCGACGCGCTGGATACCGACCCGCGCAAGGCTGATGCCATTCCGTCGACCAAGGGCAGCCTGTGACCACCGTTCTGATTGATTACGACAGCGGCAATCTGCATTCCGCGCAAAAGGCGTTCGAGCGCATGGCCCGCGAGACGGGTGCAGGTGACGTAATCGTCAGCGGCGACGCAGAGGTCGTGGCCCGCGCAGACCGGATCGTGCTGCCCGGCGACGGTGCATTCCCGCATTGCCGTGACCAGTTGTTCAGCCGGACCGCCCTTGCCGAGGCGATCGTCGATGCAGTGGAAAACCGCGCCGTGCCATTTCTGGGTATCTGCGTGGGGATGCAGCTGCTGGCGACGACCGGGCACGAATACGAGGCAACGCCGGGTTTTGGATGGATTGCGGGCGATGTGACACGTATCCGGCCCGCCGATCCTACGCTGAAGATCCCGCATATGGGCTGGAACGATCTGGTCATGGATAGCGCGCATCCGGTGCTTGACGGGCTTGCCACGGGCGAGCACGCCTATTTCGTGCATTCCTACGCCATGAGCGTGCATGACCCCGCGCATCTGCTCGCGCATGTTGACTATGGTGGTGACGTGACGGCCGTTGTCGGACGTGACAACATCATCGGGGCCCAATTCCACCCCGAAAAAAGCCAGGCCGCCGGTTTGCGGATGATCGCGAATTTCCTGCGCTGGATGCCATGACGGACGTGCAATCGATCCTCGACCGGATCGGTGAGGCCATGCAGGCGACCAAGGATCGCGGCACGGTTGCCCAGTACATTCCGCCGCTGGCCCGCGTCGATCCCGCGCAATTCGGGATGGCCGTGGCATTTGCCGACGGGCGTCTGTTCAGCACTGGCGACGCAGAGACACGATTTTCGATCCAGAGCATCTCCAAGGTGTTCACCCTGTCGCTGGCGCTGGGGCGCCTGGGAGATGCGTTCTGGTCCAAAGTCGGACGCGAACCCTCCGGTCAGGCGTTCAACTCGATCCTGCAACTGGAACACGAGGCAGGCCGCCCGCGCAATCCGTTCATCAACGCAGGTGCAATCGCCACCACCGATGCCGCGATGGCGCATCATGCGCCGCGGGATTTCCTGGCCGAACTGGTGCAATTCGTGCGCGCGGCGGCGGGTGATGAGGATATCCACATCGATGCCGCGGTGGCACAATCCGAACAGGCGACAGGCGATCTGAACCGATCGCTGGCCTATTTCATGGCCTCGCATCAGCGGTTGCAGAACCCGGTCGAGCAGGTTCTGGGCGCCTATTTCCACCAATGCGCCCTGTCGATGACATGCGTGCAACTGGCCCGCGCGGGCCTGATGCTGACGGGCGCGCCCGGTGCGCCACGCCTGATGTCGCCCGCACGTCGAACACGGATCAACGCACTGATGATGTTGTGCGGACACTACGATGCATCGGGCGATTTCGCGTTCCGTGTCGGATTGCCCGGCAAGTCTGGCGTGGGGGGCGGTATTCTGATCGTGGCCCCCGGCAAGGCCAGCATTGCGGTCTGGTCACCGGGACTGAACGCGCAAGGCAATTCCAAACTGGGCACCGAAGCCGCCGAGATGTTCGCACAGGCAACAGGCTGGTCGGTCTTTTCCTGACGGGTAGACGGCGGTGGGCGAGCTGTCCCGCCGCACAGCCCGCTTGCGCCGCTTTTTGCCGACGCTGATCGTCACGCTTGCCTGCACAGGGTCCGGGCGGCTAACTGCCGACAGGTCACATGGAAAACACACCGCATGCAGATGACAAGAACCGCCTTGATGGCAATCGCTTTGGGCTTGGTAAGCGCCTGCGCAGGTCAAACTGACAGATCTCAAGAGACGCTGAATTTTGCCACGACAGAGGTTGCAGACGCCTTGCCGCTGCATCCCAATGAGACGCCGGAACTGCGCGCGCTGATCAATACCTACGCCGATGCCTACGACATTCCGCCGACATTGCTGCACCGCGTCATCCTGCGCGAAAGCACACATCGCCCCGGCGCGCGCAACGGCCCTTACTACGGCCTCATGCAAATCCTGCCTCAAACCGCCGGCACGATGGGGTTTACAGGTCAACCGAGTGATCTGCTGGATGCTGAAACCAACCTGAAATACGCGGGTAAATATCTGCGCGGGGCGTGGCTGCTATCGAACGGGTCCGAGGCAGAGGCCGTCAAATGGTATTCCCGCGGCTATTACTACGAGGCCAAACGCCAGGGCATGCTGGTCGAAACAGGGTTGCGCAAGGGTTGATGCCGCGCGGGGGCGCTGCCCCCCGGCTACGCCGTCCTTCGGGATATTTGGAAAACAGCGATGGCTATTGCCGGGCTGCCTTTTCAGCAAGTCCGGATGTGCCCTGCCGGTTGCCCAGTTCCGTCAGAACCTCGTCCAGTGTCACATCGCTGGCAGCAAGCATGACCAACAGATGATACAGGACATCGGCGGCCTCTGACGTGAGGGCCTGCTTGTCACCGCGCGCGGCCTCGATGATCGCCTCGATCGCTTCTTCGCCGAATTTCTCGGCGCATTTGGCAGGTCCCTTGGCCAGCAGTTTTGCAGTCCAACTGGTGTCGGGATCGGCACCCTTGCGGGATTGGATCGTGGCAAACAGATCGTTCAGGGTCATTGCAGCCTCATGGGGATACCGGCGGCAGACATGTGATCCTTGGCCTGCTGGATCGTATAGGTGCCAAAGTGAAAGATCGACGCGGCCAGCACCGCGCTGGCACCACCTTCGGTCACACCTTCGACCAGATGATCCAATGTGCCTGCCCCGCCGCTGGCAATCACGGGGATATCGACGGCATCGGAGACGGCCCGCGTCAAGGGCAGATTATAGCCCGTCTGCACGCCGTCATTATCCATCGCGGTCAACAGGATTTCACCGGCACCCTTTTCCGCGACGGTACGGGCAAATTCCACGGCATCGATGCCGGTCGCCCGACGTCCGCCGTGGGTAAAGATTTCCCAACGCCCCGGTGCCACGGTCTTTGCATCTATGGCAACCACGATGCACTGGCTGCCGAACCGCAATGCGGCCTCCGTCACCACGTCGGGATTGGCTACGGCGGCAGAGTTGAAGCTGACCTTGTCCGCGCCCGCCAGCAGCAGATTGCGCACGTCGTGGTGTGTCCGCACGCCGCCACCGATCGTCAGCGGCATGAAACAGGCCTCAGCCGTGCGGGTCGCGAGATCAAACATGGTGCCGCGATTTTCCTCGGTCGCCATGATGTCGAGGAAACACAGCTCGTCAGCACCCGCAGCGTTATAGGCAATCGCCGCATCAACGGGATCGCCTGCATCGCGCAGACCGACGAAATTCACGCCTTTGACGACGCGGCCCTTGGCGACGTCCAGACAGGGTATGATACGGGTTTTCAGCATGGTTTCGCTGATACCGCGCGGCAAGACCGCTGGAAAGGGGAACATTGCCCCCAAATCCGTGGTTGGGCCGCGAACATCCATGATGGAGACACCCATGATCCGCGCAACCCTGCTTTCCCTGACCCTGGCCACCCCTGCGCTGGCCGATACGATCACCCGCGATACGGACCGCACTGTCGCTGACGCCATGAACGCGCTGGAGGCCGCCGTGACAGATGCAGGGGCCACGATCTTTGCCCGCATTGATCACGCAGCCGGTGCCGCATCCGTCGATATGGAATTGCCGCCCATGGAATTGCTGATCTTTGGCAACCCGCAGCTGGGCACGCAGGCCATGATGGACGACCCGGAGGCAGGCTTGGCACTGCCCCTCAAGGTGCTTGTCTATGAGAAAGATGGCCAGACGCGCATTACCTATCAGGAGGTCGAAGAGATGTTCGACGATTCGGAAATCGACGAAAATGCCGAATATCTGACCCAGATCGCAGCGGCACTCGACACGCTGACCCGCAAGGCCGCCGAATAGGTGTGTCAGTGACCACGCTGTGCCCATCACAGGGACTGCGGAGGATGCGCCCAAAACCGGCCATCAGCACCGCAAGACCAGGCCGAACTGTCCGCCTGTTCGGTTGAGAACGTGACACCGCTCAAGGCAGCGGCAGATCGGACCGCTGTGATCTGGTCTGCCGTGGTCGCAGGTAAATCGCTACCGGATTACCGACCGGCCCCTAGTGCGGCCAATGCGGCACCCAGATCAATCGCGCCGTCATAGAGCGCACGACCCGAAATCGCGCCCGCGATGACGCCAGTGTCGCGCAGGGCCGTCAGGTCCGCCAGCGAGGACACGCCGCCAGAGGCAATGACCGGGATCGACACGGCGCGCGCCAGAGCGGCAGTGGCGTCGATATTCGGACCTTTCATCGCGCCGTCACGCAGGATGTCGGTGTAGATGATCGCGGCAATGCCGGCATCCTCGAATGATTTCGCCAGATCCGTGACCATGACATCGGTTTCCTCGGCCCAGCCACGGGTTGCCACGCGGCCGTTGCGCGCGTCCAGACCCACGGCGACCTGTCCGGGAAAGGCACGTGCCGCCTCGCGCACAAGATCGGGGTTTTCAACCGCGACCGTGCCCAGAATCACACGGGTCAGCCCACGGTCCAGCCAACGTTCGATCGTGGCCATGTCCCGGATACCGCCCCCCAGCTGGGTCGGCACCTGACAGGCCTTCAGGATCGCCTCGACCGGGGCGGCATTCACCGGTTCCCCCGCAAAGGCGCCATTCAGATCGACCAGATGCAGCCATGCGCAGCCTGCATCGACAAAACTGCGCGCTTGCGCTGCTGGATCGTCGTTGAACACGGTCGCCTGATCCATTTCGCCGTGAACGAGGCGCACGGCATTGCCGTCCTTGAGATCGATGGCAGGGTACAGGATCATGGCAAGTCTCCGGCTGGTTTGGCGCGGTTCTGGCGCGGGCGGCAGGAAATTGCAACCGACCCAACGTCAGACTTGATTGCGGGGGCCGCCCGACCACAGAGTTCGCAATGACTTGAGGGGAGGAGACCCAAATGAAACGCATTCTGACAGCGATTGCAGCTGGCCTGATCGCAACGGCGGCAACGGCACAAGACGCCGCCGTGGGCGTCTGGCAAACCGAAGTGGACGATGGGGCCTTCGCCCATATCCAGATGGAACCCTGCGGCGCGGCCGTCTGCGGCACAATCGTGCGGACCTATCAGGCCGACGGCACCCCGTTCCAATCCGAAAACATTGGTCGCCAGATCGTCATCGGCATGGCCCCGAACGGTGACGGCACCTACAACGGTCAGGTTTATCGCCCATCCAACGGCAAGACCTATGTTGGCAAGATGCAGGTCAACGGCAATGCGTTGCGGCTTCAGGGATGTGTGGCAGGTGGTCTGATCTGCGCCAGCCAGAACTGGGTCCGCGCGCAGTAAAAACGCCTGATCGCATCGTATGGGGCGTGGCCGCAGGGCCGCGCCCCATTTCTCATGTCAGCCGTGACGAGATACGGCCCGTGTTGAAACCGCCCATGCGCAGCTCGCCGTAAAGGCGCTGGTATTCGATCTTGGGGCAGCGATTCTGCACGACAGTGACGCCGCGCGCACGCGCAACAGCCGCTGCCGCGTCATGCTGGACGCCCAGCTGCAACCAGATCACGGACAGCGCGGGCCAGCGGGCCAATGCGTCGTCAACAAGGGCGGGCACGGCATCCGACCGGCGAAAGATATCGACCATGTCCACGTCATCCGGAATATCCGCAAGACTGGCATGGACAGTTTCACCAAATACCTGCTGCCCCGCCAGACCGGGATTGACCGGAATGATCCGGTAGCCGCGCAGCTGAAGATAGCGGGCCACGAAATAACTGGGCCTGACCGGGTTGGCCGATAGCCCGACAATCGCAATTGTCTTCACCCGGTCAAAGATGGCGCGGATCTCGATGTCGGACGGATTATCCAAGGATCTGCGGCCAGTTTGCATCAGCGGCCACAATCTCGGCAGCGCGATTTTCGTCCCAGCGGCTGCGCACGCGCAGGGATGCGTTCAGATACAGACGACCGTCAACAATCGAAAACGCCTCGGGCACCGTGTCGGCCAGATAGCCGCGTGCCAAGGCATAGGCGCAATAGCCACCATAGGCCGGAGCATGTGCCTTGGGGTTGCGTTCAAAGGCATCGCGGTTTTCGGCATTCACGAAATGCCACGTCGCACCCATCCACATCAGCGCGTAATCGGCACTGCCGGCGACAGGCGCGTTCTGACGGTGGTATTCCAGCGGATCGATCCCGTTGATCGCGATGCCGCCGGTAGCGAATGTCGGGGCCGACTGCGCCAGCGCAGGGCGGGACATCAGCGGCAGGACCGCGCAAGACAACAGGAAATGACGACGATCAATCATGGTGGCTCCTCTCAGGGGTCACCTGAATGTGCCGCAGGTCGGTCCACATCGCCAGCCCCCTCGCACAGAGGTGACGCATTGTTTCAGTCGAATATATCTTCGACCACGTCCCACAATTCGGACACCAGCTTGGACGTCAGGCTCTTGCGGCGCTTGGGCCGTTTGGTTGTCTTGGTCGGTTTGCTCAGGTGTTCGACGCGCAGTGTCCGGGCCGGATGCGCCGGGGCAGCTCTGCGCCGTGACACACCCCCGGCGTTGGCCGGCATCATTTTCAGATCATGCAGCGGTGCGCCACATTGCGCACAGGCCAGTTCGTGACGGTCGTTCCCACGCAGCACCAAGGCGGCACGCGTGCCACAATAGCAGCAGGTCGCGACCTTCATTCCCGTCATCCGCGCACCGCGTAGAGTGCCACAGCCGCCGCATTGGATACGTTCAGCGATCCGAAATCACCAGCTGCGTCCAGTTTCACGAGACGGTTGCAGGTTTCGCGGCTTTTTTCGCGCAGGCCGGGACCCTCGGCCCCCATGACCAATGCGATGGGACGATCACGCAGACCCTCGACCGCGTCCTCGATCCCCGTCTCGGCTTCGCCGTCGAGACCCAGCACCAGATAACCCATGTCCTGCAACTGGGTCATGGCATCGGCCAGATTACGCACCCGCACATAGGGCTGACGTTCCAGCGCACCGGACGCTGTTTTCGCCAAGGCACCGGTTTCAGGGGCGGAATGACGCTGCACGGCAATCACGGCGCGCGCGCCGAACACCTCGGCCGACCGCAAGATCGCGCCGACGTTATGCGGGTCCGTCACACGGTCCAGCAACACGATTCGCGCAGGTTCCGGTCCCGCGCCCAGCGCGATATCCTGAAGCGATCCCCAATCCAGAGGTTTCACTTCCAGTGCGGCCCCCTGATGCACGGAACCCGCATCGATCGGGGCTGCAAATTTGCGCGGATCACAGATTTCGGGCTCGATTCCGGCAATCGTCACGGCGTCCTGCAATTTCGCCAGTGCATTTTGCGTCACCACCAGCCGCAGCCGTTCGCGGCGCGGGTTCAGCAGGGCATCGCGCACCGCGTGCAAACCGAACAGCCACACGGTTTCCGCAGCCGCCGCGCGTTTGCCCTGTTCCTTTGCAATGACCCACTTGGGTTTTTTCATGGCCGATGCCCCCGATTTTCCATCCCACCTACTTGGCTGTTAACGCCGCGCGGAACAAGCCCACCTGCCGCGCCGTTTTTCGTGTTGACGCCCCAAATCACTGCGGCTATTCCCGCCGCCAGTGGGCGACAGGCCGCAAGGTGTGGCAGGGGACTGTAACTCCCTCGCGGAGACGCACGCCTGGTTCGATTCCAGGGTCGCCCACCACTTAACCCACCATATTTTGTCGTGATTGCGCGGAAATTTTGGGCCGCTTGCGGTCCATGCAAGGTTGGGTGACATGCATCGCGTCATGCCACGCTTGTTCTGCGAGTCCCGTGTTCGGCTTTACAACCCCAGACACAGATCACGAACGTGTCGGCGACAGGATGCCGCGATCCTGCCATCACTCACCGCGAATTCCCGAAACAATCCGGCAATCATCGCTTGTCCGTTTCTCCCCTGGTAACAGACGAACAAAATTGCTTTGATATGGGGCCAGTTCTGCCCCTTTTTCATGCGACCTCTCAAGCAGTCCGCCCCCCCCCCGGGAAAACCGCAACCGCGTCAGAGAGTGTCATGATCAGACTAGCCAATCATCCTGATTACCGGATCACCTATCATCCCGCCCCGGCACCGACCGAAAAGCTGATGATCACCTTTGGTGGGCAGCCATCTGACATTTCCGATACCGGTTTCGGGAGCGATTTCGCCATGAAACACGGTTGGGATCACGTGTTCGTCGCACAGCGCAGGCACAGCCAGTTTCAGGGGCTTCATGCGGCGGTGTTCAAGGCGGCCGTGGCACCGCTGTGCACCGCCGGACGCGATGTCATCTGCTACGGGGCCAGTCTGGGTGGCTATGCGGCTTTGTACTATGGCGGGCAGATCGACGCGCGGATCATCGCCGCCGCACCGATGTTGCCCGCATGGAAGGGTCTTGGCCTGCCCGCCTATGCGGATGTGCCGGTCCACCACAAACACCTCAAGCACAGCAGACGATCAAAGCACGCCCCCGTCGTGATCTATGATCCCGTGCAAAGACGGGATGTTCAGTTTCTGAACCAGACCGTGCGCCCAACCTACCGCGACATCCGCGAAGTCGCCCTGCCATTCACGGGCCACACGGTGCTGGTCGCACTGTCGAACATGCGACTTTTGAAAAAACTGATCACCAGCCTCGTCGTCGATAACAAGATCCCGCAGTTGGAATTAAAACGCAGTGGTGATCCATCGTTCCATCGCGAACGGGCCAAGGCGTTGTCATTTACGCATCCCGATTTTGCACGTCAGGAATACGAACGCGCCCTTGCCGCGCGGCCAGCAAAATCAACGATTAACAATCTGTTCAGCCTTTTGGTCCGGATGGGTGACAAGGCAGCGCTGCAGGAAATTCTCGACAGCTGCGCAAATGACCCGAACCCGCAGATGACGATCCTGCCCCAGATGTTGGTCCGCGCCGAGAAACTGGGACTGCATGTCGATCACGACCTGGCGCTGGCAAGTTGAAACGCCACTGACACCCGCAGGCCCGGCGCGTTGTCGTCCAGCGTGACGGGCGCATCGTGCAGCTCTGCGATCACGGAAACGAGGCTGAGACCCAGACCGCTGCCCGGTGTCGTGCGGCTGCGGTCCAGGCGATACAATCTGCGCAACACCTTGTCCCGTTCCGTTGCGGGAATACCCGGCCCGTTGTCGCTGACCTCCAGCATGACGCGCGCGCCATCTACACGCAGGCCGAGCGTTATCTGACTGCCGCGCGGCGTATGGCGCAGCGCGTTTTCAATCAGGTTGGCCAAAATCTGACCGATCAGATCACGGTCCCCCACGACTGGCGCCGCATCACAGGCCACCTGCGTATTCAGACTGCGGTCCGTCTGCTGCGCCGCAGGTTCGTAGAGTTCGGCAAATGTCTCGACCAGCGGGACCAGATCCAGCGTGCCGAAACGCGCCTTGGGGCTGCCCCCCTCGATCTGCGCAATCTGTAGAAGTGCCTGAAAAACCGACACCACACTGGCGACATCCGCCTGCGCCTGATCCACGAGGGTCTGTGCCTCCGGATTGAGGTCCGTGCGACCCAGCTCGTCCAGCCGCACCGATATCCGCTGGATCGGCGTCTTGAGGTCGTGCGCCACGTCAGAAGACACCTGGCGCAATGCCTCGCGTGCGGTTTCCTGCGCTGCGGCCATGCGGTCGATACCATCGCCGATCCGCCGCAGGTCATCGGACCACCGTTCCGTCGGGCGCACCCGCGCGGACAGATCGCCCGATGTCAGTGCACCCAGCGTCCGCCGCACGGCCGACACCTGGCGGGCGGACCGACGCGCCATGACCAGCCCTGCCCCCAGCGCGATCACCAGCGTCGGCAACAAGGACAGCAGTCCGATGGTCCGGTAAACCGACCAAAGCTGGTCGATTTCAGCGCGACTGCGCGCAACCGTCAACAGACCGCGATATTCGCGCGTGGTCAGCGCCAGATATTCGCCCTGAATCGGGGTTTCCGGATTTTCGA
This sequence comes from Loktanella gaetbuli, assembly GCF_020531945.1. Classification (NCBI taxonomy): domain Bacteria; kingdom Pseudomonadati; phylum Pseudomonadota; class Alphaproteobacteria; order Rhodobacterales; family Roseobacteraceae; genus Loktanella; species Loktanella gaetbuli. The sequence continues at coordinate 349,443 of NZ_JAJATZ010000004.1, read as the reverse complement.
GCGTGGTCAGGACATAGCCTTCTTCGTCGCGGGCCAGACGTCCATTGCCGTAGTGACGCCCGTCGGCGGTCACATAGGACAGTACGACACGGTTCGGGTCGGTGGCGCGCGCCTCGGCCGCGACAAGTGCCGCCAGCGCCGTAGAGGATGGTGCCGCACGAAACCCGGCCAGATCCTGCCGCAACTGCTGACGCATCTGCATGTCCAGCGCCCGGCTGGTTGCGGTATAGCTGGCCGCCAGCGACACGACGCTGACCACCGCAAACAGCGCGACAAGCCCGAGGGCTAGCCGCACCGGGCTTGCGTTGATCAGACGCGGGCGTCTGGTCATGCCTCGATCCGGTAGCCCGAGCCGCGCACCGTCTTGATCAGTTCCGTGTCAAAGGGTTTGTCCACCTTGGCCCGCAGGCGGCTGATATGGGTTTCGACCACGTTGGTCTGCGGGTCGAAACTGATCCCCCAGACGGATTCCAGCAGCATGGTGCGGGTCTGGACCCGCCCCTTGCGCCGCAGCAGATGTTCCAAAATGGCAAACTCGCGCGGCAACAATTCGATTTTCTGACCTGCCCGCCTGACCTCGCGCGAGACCAGGTCCATCGTCAGATCACCCGCCGTCAGCAGAGTCTCTTGTGCCAGCGTGCGCGGCCTGCGAGCCAGCGCGTTGATGCGCGCTGACAATTCGCCAAAGGCAAAGGGTTTGACCAGATAATCGTCAGCGCCCGCGTTCAGGCCCGCGATACGGTCATCGACACTGCCCATCGCGGTCAGAAACAGAACCGGCGTGCGATTGCCTGCACCGCGCAGGGTTTGCACCAGCGTCAGCCCGTCGATTTCGGGCAGCATCCAGTCCACGATCAATACGTCATGATCGGCACCCGTCGCCTGCACCAGCCCGGCCCGCCCATCGGCCACATGGTCGACGGTGTGGCCCTCTTCACGCAGACCGCGCGCGATATATTGACCCGTGGTCGGGTCGTCCTCGACGACCAGGATTTTCATGGCGGACCCTGTCTGCATGCATTCACCTCGCAACATGGGTATCCTGACACGAATTCCAAGCAAAAGGGCCCCGGTCATGCCAGCAAGGGCGCGATACCGGGACCCTTTTCACCCCCGCACACAGTGCATCCGGCCGGGGGTCCGAGGCGCGACCTGGGGCAGCAGGCCGCGCCATGGTTGCAATCAGATGTTCCGGTCGGCCAGATTGCCGACGGTCACATCGATTGTCTGTTCGCTACCGCGCCGCAAAACGACGGCCTGCACCTGCGTGTCAGGTGCGATATCCGCCACCGCGCGGGTCAGATCACCGACGTCGCCAATCTCGCTGTCGGCAAACCGGATGATGATGTCGCCTTCCAGCAGGCCAGCCGATGCGGCGGGGCTGTCCTCAGAGACGACCTCGACCACTGCGCCGATCGGGTCATCGTAGCCCAGCACATTGGCGATCTCATCGCTCATCGGGCTGATCTGAACCCCCAGCCAGCCGCGTGCGATGGTGCCGTCATCGGCCAGATCGGCCACGACACGCTGTGCCAGATCCGACGGCACCGCAAAGCCGATCCCGACGCTGCCACCACCGGGGCTGAAGATCATCGTGTTGACGCCGATCACCTCGCCGTCTGCGTTGAACAAGGGCCCGCCGGAATTGCCACGGTTGATCGCCGCATCGGTCTGGATGAAATCATCGTAGGGGCCAGACCGGATGTCGCGCGACACAGCCGACACGATACCCGATGTGACGGTGCCACCCAGACCAAAGGGGTTGCCGATGGCCAGCGCCTCGTCACCGGGGCGCACCTCGGCGCTGACACCCCATGAAACGGTCGTCAGATCCTCTGCCTCGATATCCAGCACGGCGAGGTCGGTCAGCGGGTCGGTGCCCAGCACCGTCGCCTCGTATTCCGTCCCATCGGCCAGTTTCACCGTCACGGTGTCGGCATCTTCGACGACGTGATTGTTGGTCACGATCATCCCGTCCTCGGACAGGATGAACCCGGACCCCAGCCCCTGAACGGGACGTCCCTGATCCGGGAACATGGGTCCGAAACGGCGTTCCAGTTCCTCGCGCGGGAAACCGGGTGGCAGGCTGTCTTCGATCGATGGGCCACGGGCACTGCCCGACACCTCGATAAAGACGACGGCGGGGTTCAGACGTTCGACCAGATCGCCATAACCGCCGGGGGGCACGGCAAAGGCGGCAGCCGGCATCAGGGCAAGAGCCGTCGTTCCGGCCAGCGTTGCGGCGACTGTGCGTGTCATCAGGGTTTTCATGGTGCTCCATCCTCAGTTGGTTGCTGAGACTGGAGATGCCACCGCAGGGTGTCAGGCGCCTGTCGCCATCTATACAAATTTGTCAGGTTTGCGGGGTGCCGATCCTGTCGATCATCGACACAAGCTCTTGTGCCGCCGTCAACGCCCGGCCCGTGGCCTGTGCCATCTGCGGCAACACCATCCATTCCAGCGCCCAGGCTGCCCCGGACCGTTCCTGTTCATGCACCATGGCCTGTTGCATCAGCCCGGCCTGGCCCGCGTTGAACCGCGCAAGTGTCACCAACAGCTCGGCCAGCACGGGGTTCTGCTTGTGCGGCATCGCGGATGATGCACCGCCACTGCGCAGCGCCAGTTCATCCAGCCCCTGCTGGGCCATCAGTGCTGCATCCTGCCCCAGCTTGCCCAATGTGCCTGACATCAGCGCCAGCGTGGCCGCGTAGCTGACGATGCCGCTGCGGTCACTGTGGATCGTCTGCTGCGCCGTCAAACCCAATGCCTGTGCCACTGCGGCAGCGACACCGTTGAAATCCGTCACCCCGACCGGTCCCGCCAACGACAGCACCTCGGTCTGCGCCCGTGCAAGGTCCAGTCGCGCACGATGGTCAATCAGCGGCATCCGCCAGTTCCGGATCCGGTCGGCGACTGTGATCGGCAAGGCAGCCTGCATCCGCGTCCGCCCCATCAGGGCCGTCTGGCCCTGCGTGTCCGACAACTGCGCCAGCGCATCGATCAGCTGTGCCAGCCGTCCGTCCAGCACATCCGTGGTGGCCTGCACGGTCAGCGCAAGGGCCGTATCCATCACGTCCTGCGATGTTGCGCCCGCGTGTATCGCGGGTGCGGCATCCCCTGCCCCGGATTTGAGCAGGCGCACCAGCGCTGGCACCGGCACACCGTCGCTGGCCATACCGTCACGCAACTGGGACGGGTCAATGCGGACGCCTGCGATATGGGCCGCCGCGGTGTTTGCCAAGGCGGGATCGAACCGACCGGCGGCCCCCATCGCACGGCTGAACGCCCCCTCGAAGGCCAGCATATGCGCAAGCTGCGCATCAGCGCCCCACAAGGCCGCAATTTCTGTGTCGCCGAACAAGCCCGACAGAAAACCGTGATCGAAAGCGTCCATCTCTCGCCCCTCAGGCAGCGCCGGGGATCGCCACGCGGCGGCCGCCCTCGACAAAATCATGCATCGACATCGGCCAGACCGTACCGGGCCAGCGGACTTCCATCTGGCGCAACCGGGGGCGATAGACGGCTGTATAAAGCGTGCCGAACCCTTTGGAAAAGGCGGTCGAGTACAGCGGTGGTTTCAGAAAGGCGTCGATGAAGGTTTCCTCCGGTTCGCGGTGCAGGGTCAGGCGTTGCAGCAGGAACCTCTCGCGTTCGACCGTCGCCGTGAAACGCGCGTGGCTGACCCATTCCACGCTTTCCTGATGGTTGGTCGCAACGGCATTATGCGTGATCAGCGTCTTGCGGCCCGGCCCCATCATCGCGGTCAGGAACTGACGGTTTTCGTCCAGCACGGTGACGTTATAGCTCATGTGCGTGGGGATACGCGCCAGCACCGCACCGGCCTGCTCAGTCGTCGTGCAGGTTTGCAGGACATAACGCAGGATCAGCGGCACGCCGAACCCCTTGCCCACCACGTTGCGCCCGCCAAAGGTCAGTGAGATCGCAAGGCCAGCGTCATTCACGCCGTCCACCAGCCCCCACAACCCGTCAGACACCCCCATGACGGTGCGCCCGCCCCAGTTGGTGCGCAGGATCAGGCTGTCAAACGACCGGCTGTCATAGTCATAGTTGCGCACCATGACGGGTTCCGGTCCCTGCCAGATCGCCTGACTGCATCCCGACAGATAGGCAGGCGGGTTCCAGAACGACAAGAACCGCGCCGGTTTGTCACCGCCGCCCGCCAGTTCGCACAGTTGATCATACAGGTCGACCAGTTCGGGCATGTGTTTGACCAATGCCCTGCGGCATTCGGCATAGGTGGCACGCGCATGTTCACCCTCGCGCATCCACCATTCGCGATAGGCTGGCCAGTATTCGGCGAACAGCCCGGCCCATTTGGGACCGGGCTGTTCCTCTGACAAAGCACGCCACAGCATGATTACATGATCTTGAAGACAGGATCAGCCAACGCAGGACCGGCGGCTGCGACAGGCAATGGCTTGCCAGTCACTTCTTTCTTGATGCCATGAATCCATTTTTTCGCGCGTTCATTCAGCATGAAGTTTTTCGTCATCGACCGGCCGCGCGTCACCAGGATGCCAATATCGGCACCTTCGTAGCGGTAGTCGCCCGGCTGCAGGATACGCAAAAAGAAACATTCGTTTTCGGATTCAACCGCGCGACGGTGATAGTCGAAACGGTCAAAGATCACGCGCCCGTCCTCGGTCATCCGGTAGATTCCGGTTTCCGGCACGGTTTCGCAGATATCGACGCTGTCTTCGGTATGCTTGATGACCATCTGGCTCCAGCCGTCGATCATGTCCGGGTCGGACCAGCGCGCGTTCAACTCATCCACGTCCAGATTGAACTTCTTGCGGCTGAATTCCAGCAGGTGGAACAGGAACAGCGGTGCATCGGCATGGGCAAATGCAGCATGATTGGTCATCGACGACGCACCCGTGATACGCGGGTTCAGCTCGCCCAACCACAGATCGCCGGTTTTCTTGTCGATCAGGAAATCCAGCTCGAAATAACCGCGATAGCCTTCCTTGCGGAGCTGCTCACCGAATTTGAACGTCAGATCCCGCGCCTTGGCACGAACCTTGGGCGGGAACGCCGTTGCCAGAATTTCATTGCCGCACCATCCGCCGCGATAGGGGGTCAGATCCTTGAAACCCACCAATTCGGTCATCAAGGGACCGACGATCGTTCCCTGCGACGTCGCACAGGCCTCGATCGCGGAGCCCCGGCAGTCGATCCGTTTCATGATCTTGATTTCGCCCTCGCCCACGATCTCATGCTCGTGGCGGCGGAAATCCTCTTCGGTCTTGATGAAAAACGTCGTGTGGCCGCTGTCGCCAAAGGCGGATTGCAGCACCAGATCATGGCCCAGCCCCGCCTTTTCGCAGGTGGCGCGCAGGTCCTCGTAGGATTTGACCTCGGCCAGCGTGTTCGGCACCGACGGAACACCCGCCTTGTTGCCGATGCGGACGGTTTCGATCTTGTTGTCCATCGACTGACGCAGCTTGGCCTTGGGGAACCAGACCTCGCCGCCCAGTTCCTTGACCAGACGTTCGGTTTCCGCGTCGAACATCAGAAACACGAACTTGGGTTTGCCGCCGCGCCGTTTGACGAAATCAATGACTTCTTTGTGTTGCAGCAGGTAGTTGTTGATGTCCTCGATGGACTGGAATTCGGCGTGCGGCTGCTCGGATGGGCAGAACACGTTCGGATGCTTGCCCTCGTAGCAGTCGATGTAGGTGATATATTTGAAATTCTTGACCCATTCGTCCAGGCCCAACAAATTGAAGTTGGTCGCCGAGACAAAGTAGACAGGTTCTTCGTTCCGGTGAAAGAACCGCCGGATATCCGAGATATTCTGAAGTACGGCTTTGGGCATCTAGTCTTCCTTTGTTTATTCGGCAGCGGTTTTCGTGTCGGATTTCGGCTTGGTTTTCGGCTTGGCCACGGCTTTGCGCAGGGGACGGTTACGTTTGCCTGCAACCTCGGCCAGCGCCTCGGGGGTGAAAACCCGTAGTCCCAGATCAGCGCGGTAGCCATGAATTTCGTTCACATCCAGCGCCCGCATGAACGCCAGAATTTCGCGGCTGATCACCTGCCCGGGCACCAGGATCGGAAAGCCGGGCGGATAGGGAATGATGAAACTGGCGGATACGACCTCTTGGCCGTCCTCCAGCGCGTTATACAGCGTGCCATCCAGGTCCATGTAATCACAGGACTGTTCGTCATAGGCCAGATAATAGGCCGAACGAATGTCACCTTCGGGCGATTCCAGATCATCCCGAAATGCATCGTGGAAACGGCTGAAATCAGGCAACGGCGGATAGTTCAGCGTCAGATTGGCGACACGACGCTCGAACCCCAGTTTTTCCATCTTGGATGCATCGTCCAGCAGATCGTCCAGTGATTTGGCGATCTCGACCAGCACTTCAATCAGATAAGCAACCGAGCTGCGCGTCGTGCCGATGTTCGTCATGAACAACACAGAATTGCGCGAGGTCTTGTTGATCTGAATGCCGTATTTATCCATCAGGATCTTGGTCTTGAAAGTGTCCCCGTCCCAGCCGGTGCCGCCGACGGCCAGCGTCACGCGGGTGGCGTCCAGCACGAATTCATCGTTCTGCCAGGCATCCAGTATATCGACCCAACCGCGATCGGGGTCGTAATACATCTCTGTTCCGCTTTCACGGTAATCCTCGGGGATCATGTCCGCGACGGTCAGCACCTTGAAGTATTTCATCAACAGCGGATGCGTGGAAATCGCGCGGCGCATCGCCATCGCAGCCTCCAGCTGGCGCTGCACGAATTCGAAACCTTCCAGTTCGACCTGACGCCGGCCCACGTCCAGCGACGCGATGATCTGATAGTTGGGCGAGGTCGAGGTATGGGTCATGTAGGCCTCGTGAAAGGCCTGCTCGACTTCGCCTTTGAAATCACTGTCATTGACGTGGATCATCGACCCCTGCCGCAGGGATGTCAGCGTCTTGTGCGTCGATTGCGTCGTATAGACCCGCACGCGGGCCTGCGGTGACGCGACCAGCCGCGTGTTCAGGAGATCCTCGTCCGTGGCATCGGCCAGCAGTTCCTGCTGTGCCGCATAGGCCTGTGCGTGGGCGTCGGTCTTGAACCTTGCGCGCATCTTGTTTGCCGCACGCATGCCCGTCCGCTTGCGGTAAGTCGGATTGAACCGGGCAAAGGCGAACCACGCCTCGTCCCACAGGAAAATTAGGTCCGGCTTGATCGCCAGACATTCTTCCATCACGCGTTCCACGTTGTAGACAATGCCGTCGAACGTGCAGTTGGTCAGCAGCAGCATCCGCACGCGGTCCAGCTTGCCCACGGCCTTAAGTTCCAGCAGCTGCTTCTTGATCTCGCGCAGCGGCACGGCACCGTACATCGAGTATTCGTTCAGCGGATAGCTATCGAGATAGCAGACCTGCGCCCCCGCCAGCACCAGACCGTAGTGATGCGATTTGTGGCAATCACGGTCCACCAGCACGATATCGTCGGGCTTGATCAGCGCCTGCACGACGATCTTGTTGCAGGTCGAGGTGCCGTTGGTGGCAAAAAACGTCTGCTTCGATCCAAAGGCACGCGCGGCCAGTTCCTGTGCCTCCTTGATCGTGCCGTTGGGTTCCAGCAGGCTATCTAGCCCGCCCGACGTGGCAGAGGTTTCGGCAAGAAAGATATTCGGTCCGTAAAACGCACCCATGTCCTGAATCCAGTGAGAACGGGTGATGGATTTGCCCCGGCTGATCGGCATGGCATGAAACACGCCCGTCGGCTGTTTGGAATATTCGGTCAGCGCCGTGAAAAAGGGCGTCCGATAACGTGCCTGCACACCACGCAGAATGTTCAGGTGCAGTTCGACAAAATCCTCTTGGTTATAGAAAACCCGGCGGCAGTTACCCAGATCGGTGCCCGCCACGGCCTCGACCGACCGTTCGGTGACCAGATAGGCGTCCAGTTCCGGGCGGATGTCGTCCAGCAGACGGCAGAGCGCTGGACCGAAATCCTCTGGTTCCAGATCGTCCAGATGGTCGATATTGGCGATCCCCTGAAGGAACCGGCCAAGGATCGGATGATCCTGACGCGACCGCAGCGTGACGCCGGGGCGCACGACCACGGCCTGGATGTTATGATTGAACAGCGCGGCGATCAGCGCGTCCTCGACAGACGGGACGACCACGGCCTCGTAGATGAACGAATCCTCATGGCGGCGCATCGAATGGACGTTCGATTTCAGCCACCGCTCCTGCTGATCATTAACCTCGTCGACGATCAGTACCTCGAAATAAGGCTTGGTCATCGCGCGCATCTCGGGGCTCAGCAGCGCCTCGTCGTCGTGTTCCTCGCGGTCGTCCGCCTCGGCCTGATCGAGCGGAATGTGACGGCGACGATAGGCACCGGTGGTCAGCGCGCGCGCCACCCGGTGCACCGCGAATGCCAGTTCGGCAAAGCTGTTGTGACTGAACTGGCGGCGCATGTAATCGAAATCCTGCATGCCAGGAAAGGCCCAGTAGGCCTCGATCTCGGCCAGTTGTTCGAACAATTCGTCAGCGCGACTGCGCAGTGTCGGGGAAATCTTGGCCGGTGCCTCGCGGGCCAGTTGGGCTGTGACATCCCGTAGCGCACTCCAGCGGTCTGACCGCAGCTGAGTGGCGGAATAATACTCTGTCACAGAATTCATCGGTCTGTCCTCGTCTCTTTGTGGCGGGACGCCGGAAATGGCGCTGCCGGCGCACCGGCAGCGCAGAAGGCGCTACTGGCCCTTTACACCATGGTGCAGCAACGGCCCGCCTGCAACACCTAGCGCCGGCCCATCAAGTTCAAGGGGCACATCGGCCTCGCTGACCGGATCGACGTGCAGACCCGCACGTGTACCTTGATGCGGAATTTCCAGCGGTCCCAACGTCTTGAGGAACTCGTCCCGACCCGATGCGCGGTCATAGACGTCAAAATCCACGTCCCGATCCCGGAAGGATTTGAGAACCTGACCAAGACCCTTCATCCCGGTTTCGCGCTGGCGCCGTACCATGTCGAAATCAACCTCGATCGGGAACATGTCCTCTTGGCCACCCGACTGGTGCAGGACCATCGACGTCGGATCGACAAAGCAGGATTTGCCGATCCCGCCGGACCCCAGGCCGTTCACGTCAACGACGTAGCACTGGAACTGCGCCGCCGTGGCGCGGGCGATGGCCAGCTCGGCGTCGCGGTCGGTGGTGCCGGTCAGCACAGGGTGCAACAGAACCTCGACGCCTTGGGACGTCAGCTGGCGCGTGGTCTCCGGGAACCACATGTCATAGCAGATCGACAGGCCGAAACGGCCCACTTCTGGTACGTCGAAAACGCAGAATTCCGTGCCCGCGGAAATGCCCGCCTCGTAGGGGCGGAATGGAAACATCTTGGCGTATTGGCGGATCACATTGCCATCGGGGTCGATGACGAATGACGTGTTCAGGATACGGCCATCCTCGTGTCGGATGAACATCGAACCGGGGATCAGCCAGACCCGATGCTTGCGCGCGGCCTCGCAGAACCGCTTGATCGTGTCATTTTCCAGCGGCTGGGCGAATTTGTCCAACGGGCCAAAAGGCGAGAGTTCGGAAAACAGGACCATCTGGGTCCAGGGAAAGCGCGCCATCAGCACATCGAGGCGCTGAATCATGCCTTCTACGTTCGGTTGCAGGGCTTGGACGTACATTTGCACGCCCGCGATTGCGAAAGGTGTCATGTCTATTCTCTTTGGAGACGCGGAATGCGTTCAGCCCTGTCCATACAGGGGCAACGCGGAAACTTAAACCGGATAGCCAAAAACAAGGGGCGGATCACGCCGATCCGCCCCTGTCCGTCCTGTCAAATGGCGTTTTTGGTCAGGCCTGCTGTTCGGCCACAGCCGCCTGAAGCGCCTCTTCAAAGATCGCCAGACCCTCTTCGATGATCGCATCGGATGCCGTCAGCGGGGTCATGATGCGCAAGGCGTTGCCGTGCAGACCGCAGGACAGCAGCACCAGACCGCGTTTCAGCGCATGGGCGACGACGCGTTTCGTCAGGTCCGCATCTGGGGTTGCCGTGGCAAAATCAGTGACGAATTCAACGGCGACCATCCCGCCCAGACCACGGATGTCCCACATCCGGTAGGGGGCAGAGCGTGCGCCGATTTCGGCGAAACGGGTTTTGAAATGTTCGCCCATCACGGTCGAACGATCCAGCAGGCCTTCTTCTTCGATCACGTCGATGGCGGCCAGCGCCGCCGCACATGCAACCGGGTTGCCGCCATAGGTGCCCCCCAGACCGCCGGGGATCATCGCATCCATCACCTCGGCCCGGCCGATGACGCCTGCAATCGGATAACCACCGGCCAGCGATTTCGCCACGGTGATCAGATCCGGCACGACACCGGAATGTTCGATGGCGAACCATTTGCCGGTACGGCCAAAGCCGGCCTGGATTTCATCCGCAATCAGCATGATGCCATGCTGGTCGCACAAGGCGCGCAGCGCCTGCATCATATCGGACGGGACCGGCACGTAACCACCCTCGCCCAGCACGGGTTCGATGATGATACAGGCGATCCGTTCCGGCTGCGCATCAGTCAGCATCAGGTTGCGCAGGCCGGTCAGCGCGTCCTGCACCGTGATCCCGTCACGTGCGCTGGGGAACGGCGCGCGGTAGATATCGGACGGGAACGGGCCCACGTCCTTTTTGTAGGGGCTGATCTTGCCGGTCATGCCCAGCGTCAGCAGCGTGCGTCCGTGATAGCCACCGGTGAATGCGATGACGCCCGGGCGCCCTGTAGCGGCACGCGCGATTTTCACCGCGTTCTCGACAGCCTCGGCACCCGTGGTGACCAACAGCGTCTTTTTTGCGTGATCGCCGGGGGCCAGCGCGTTCAGGCGCTCGGCCAGTTCCACATAGGGCGCATAGGGCATCACCTGGAACGAGGTGTGGGTATACAGATCCTCTTGAGCTTTGGCGGCCGCAACCACGCGGGGGTGGCGGTGGCCGGTGTTCAAAACGGCGATCCCACCGACGAAATCGATATAGCGGTTGCCCTCGACGTCCCAGACCTCGGCGTTTTCGGCGTAGCTTGCGAAAACCGGCGCTGCGGATGCGACACCGCGCGGCACGGCCGCCTCGCGCCGTTTCAGCAGCTCTGCGTTGGAATGCGCCTCGAACGGCATATCACGCACGACCTTCAGATCGGTGCGGGGTTCCGTCTGTTTCACGGCGGACTTCTTGGGTGCTTTCGTCATCGTCTTTTTCTGTGCCATGCGACGGTCCTTTCGCGGGCTGGAGGGGGGCTGCGTTGAATATCAGTGACACCCGTTTAATATACTTGTCAACGGATATTCCCGGCGCACGAACACCCTTGTTTTCAGGGGTCGTTTGCAGGCATTGAGATGTCGGAAACAGAAGGATTTCGCATCAATGGACATCGGTGAGAGGCTGCGCCAGTTGCGCGAGAAACACGGCCTGTCGCAACGCGAACTGGCCGCACGGGCCGGACTGACGAACGGGACCATTTCACTGATCGAAAAGAATCGTACCTCACCGTCGGTGGCATCTCTGAAATCGCTTCTGGATGCCTTTCCGGTGTCGATGGGCGACTTTTTCGCCCCGCTCGAAGACGGCAGCCCGCCGCGTCATTTCTACACCGCTGACCAATTTACCGAAATCGCGCCGCAAGACGACACCCCCGGCCCGCATGTGTCACTGCGCCAGTTGGGTCGGGCCGCGGAACATGCCCTGCAAATCCTGCACGAAACCTATCCCCCCGGTGCCGATACCGGACCCGAGGCCCTGCAGCACAACGGAGAAGAAGCAGGCATTGTCGTGCATGGCGAAATTGAGGTGACGGTCGACGGAGAGACGCAAATCCTGCGCACAGGCGACGGCTATCTGTTCGATAGCCGCCTGCCCCACCGGTTCCGCAACCTGTCTGACGCGGATTGCGTCGTGATCAGCGCCTGCACACCACCGACGTTCTAGTCGCAGATGCGCACCTGCGGATCCAGCCGGGCATAGTCCCGCGCCCGGATTGTATACAGATCGTCATTGGGCACATATTGCCATTCGCGCAGGAAACGTTCCTTGATCCCGCCGCGCAGATATTTGGCGATCTGTTCGTTGCCGACGAAACCACGGTTCACATCAGCACTGTGAAACCCGATTTTCAGATGCGGCCCAAGGCAGGCATTGGGCAGCGTGGTAAAGATCACACAAGACGAATTGCAGTACCAACGGATTTCGACGGGTCCGCCCCATTGGCGCAGCATCTCGCGGTCAGCCTCGGCGCTGATGATCTGCCCGCCGCCGTCGCCTTCGATCACATAGGTGCGGTTGCCCTGCGGTTTCGGTCTGCGATCGGTACACAGCCCTGCCCCGCACAGCAGCGATGTCAGGCCGCCGGATGACTGCGCCTGACGCGTGCCACCCGTGCGCGGCGTGGGGGCGGCCTCTGGGGTGGTGGCGACCTGCGCGTTCAGCGCGGCCACATCCTCGGGGCTACAGGCCGCAAAGGCCAGACCGGCGACGGCAATGCCAGCGCCCAACAGCGCGCGACGAAAATGCTTGGTGATGGAACGGGAACGGGACATGGGCGTGACCTGCGGTTGGGAATCGGGGCGGCTGCGCGCCGCCCCCTGACATTACTCTGCCATATCCCAAGCGACGGTGTATTCCGATAGCACCGCTGCGATATCGTCTTTGGACGCGGATTTCGTCGCGATATGCGCGACCAGACCCAGCTTCTTGTCCTCGGTCACCGATTCCACATGCGCGGCGATGCCCTTGTCAGACAGGGCTGCGTCGAACACACGGGTGATCGCCCGCTTGCGCAGGTCCGGCTTGAAAATCTTGCCGACCGCCGTCTTGGGCAGCTCGTCCAAGATCTCGAGGTGCTTGGGATAGGCCGCACGTTCGTGGATCTTCGATTTGGCATAGTCCAGCAATTCGGCCTCGGTGACCGATGCGCCCGCGACCAGTTCAACGTAGGCGCAGGGAATTTCGCCCGCGTGGCTGTCAGGCTGGCCGATGGCCCCGCAGAATGCCACGGCGTCGTGCCCGGCAAGCGCCTCTTCGATTTCGGCCGGATCGATGTTGTGGCCACCACGGATGATCAGGTCCTTGGCCCGGCCCGTGATCCAGACATAGCCATCGGAATCGACGCGGCCCAGATCGCCCGTCCGCAGGTATTCGTTCTGATCGGTCTCACCGGCGTAGAACAGGTTCTTGTTCTTGTCCGCCTCGGTGTAGGTATGACCGCTAAACACGCCTGGGTTGGACACGCAGATTTCGCCGATCTCGTCGATGGCGCATTCCTCGTGGGTCTCGACGGACATGATCTTGATCTTGGTATGCGGGAAGGGAATCCCGATGGACCCGACCTTTTTCTCGCCGGCGGGTGGGTTGATCGACACAAGGCAAGTGGCCTCTGTCAGGCCGTAGCCCTCGCAGATGGTGATGCCTGCGGCCTCTTCAAAGCGGCGATACAGTTCCAGTGGCAGCGGTGCCGACCCGCAGAATGCCAGTTTCAGACTGGAAATATCGGCGTCCACCTTGCGCTGCATCAGCGCCGACATCGCAGTGGGCACGGTGATCATGAACGTCACTTTGTAACGTTCGACCAGTTTCCAGAAGTTGTCGAATACGCCATCACCCCGGTAGCCCTGCGGCGTCGGGAACACGACATGCGCGCCGGATCCCAGTGATGCGCCCAGTGACACAATGGCCGCAAAGACGTGGAACATCGGCAAAGGACAAATCTGCACGTCCTTTTCCGTGAACAACAGGCGCGCACCCAACCAGGCATTGTAGATGATGCCGGAATAGCGGTGCTGCGCGACCTTTGGCATGCCGGTCGTGCCACCGGTGTGGAAATAAGCCGCCACACGGTCTGTGGGGCTGTCCATGAACTGCAATTCGGTCGACTGCTGCGACACCGATTTGTCAAAGGGGATCACCTTGGCCTTGTGTTCCACGGGGTTTTTGGGACGGATCAGCGGCACGATCAGTTTCCTTGCACCGGTCAGATACCTGTGCAGATCGACCTCGACCACGTGCTTGACGTTGGGGGCCAGTGCGACGGCAGCCGCCGCCTTTTGGGCGACGTCGGTTTTGGGGAAACTCCGCAGCGTCACCAGCACCTTTGCGTTCGTCTCGCGCAGGATCGCCGCGATCTGTTCGGCCTCCAGCAGCGGGTTCAGCGGGTTGACGATGCCTGCAACCTGACCGCCCAGATAGGTCAGCACAGCCTCAGAACAGTTGGGCAGCATATAGGCGACCACGTCGCCTTCCTTGATGCCAAGGCTGCGGAACAGATTCGCAGTCTGTGTCGTGCGATCCTTGAGCTGCGACCAGGTAAAGGTCTCTGCCGGATCCTTGGGGCCTGAGAACAGCTGGAACGTGACCGCCGGACGGTCCGGAAATTTTGCCGCCGTGGCAGATAGCTGCGCATAGGTGGTGACCGGCATGTCCCGATCAGCCCAAGCGGATTCCTGTTCAATCGCATTGCGGTCGGCGAAGCCGGCGTATCCCATGATGTCCCTCCCAAGACGTGTGCGACCCTTAGGTGGATCGTCATTTGGCTGGTCAGGACGATGGACGCGATTGGGGGGGCAACGCAAGACTGACGCAGCGCAATTTCGCTATTCCGCAGCCAAACCTTCGGTGAATTGCAGCCGCGCAAGTCGCGCATAAAGCCCGTTTTCAGCCACAAGACTGTCATGGGTGCCCGTGGCCACGATTCGTCCGCCGTCAAACACCACGATGCGGTCCGCCTTTTTCACGGTCGCCAAGCGATGCGCGACAATCAGCGTGGTACGACTGCGGGCCAGATCATCGACGGCCTGTTGCACCAGACGCTCGCTTTGTGCGTCCAGCGCGCTGGTTGCCTCGTCCAGCAGCAGGATCGGTGCGTCGCGCAGGATCGCGCGGGCGATTGCGATGCGTTGCTTCTGGCCGCCCGACAGCATGACGCCGCGTTCCCCGACATAGGAATCGTAGCCCTCTGGCAAGGCCGTCAGGAAATCATGCGCCGCCGCGGCTCGCGCGGCCTCTTCGACCTCGGCGTCGGTCGCACCGGGTCTGCCAAACCGAATGTTCTCACGCGCCGTATCGGCAAAGATCACAGGGTCCTGCGGCACCAGCGCCACCTGTGCCCGAAAATCGGCCCGGTCCATGTCGCGCAGATCGACACCGTCCATCGTGATGCGGCCCGTGGTGGGGTCATAGAACCGCTGGATCAGCTGAATGATCGTCGTCTTGCCCGCACCTGACGGGCCGACCAGAGCAACAGTTTCGCCCGGTGCCACGTCCAGCGACACCCCGTCCAGCGCGGCCACGCTAGGCCTGCCCGGATAGCGGAACGTGACATTGTCAAAAACAATATGCCCGGTGCGCAGGTTGCCCACGGGTTTGGGATCGACCGGGTCTTGCACCGCGTCGCGCGATTCCAGCAGCTCGACCAGCCGTTCCGTAGCCCCCGCCGCGCGTTGCAATTCGCCCCAGATTTCCGTCAGTGCGCCTACGGCACCAGCCACCATGACCGAATAGATCACGAACTGGACCAGTTCGCCCACGGTCATCACCTCGGTGCGCACATCGCGCGCACCCATCCACAACACGCCCACGATCCCGGCGAAGATCAGGAAAATCACGATGGCTGTCATCCAGGCCCGCACACCGATGCGGCGGCGCGCGGCGACGAATGATTTCTCCGTCACATCCCAGAACGCCTGACGGCTGCGTTTCTCGTGGGTGAACGCCTGCACGGTCTGCACGGACAACAACGCCTCGGACGCGGACCCAGAGCTTTGGGCGATCCAATCCTGGTTTTCGCGGCTGAGTGCACGCAAACGTCGGCCCAGCAGAACGATGGGCACGATCACGGCCGGCACCAGCAGCAGGACCATGCCCGTCAGCTTGGCCGAGGTGAACATCATCAGGATCAGACCGCCAAAGAAGATTAACACGTTGCGCAAGGCGACAGAGACGGATGACCCGATGACCGACAGGATCAGAGTGGTATCTGTCGTGATCCGGCTCAGGACTTCGCCGGTCATGATTTTCTCGAAAAACGCGGGCGACATGCCGATCATGCGGTCGAACACGGCAACACGGATATCGGCCACGACCCGTTCACCCAGACGCGTCACCAGATAATAGCGCAGCGCGGTTCCCACAGCGAGCAACAGCGCGATGCCCAGCGCCGCCGCAAAATATCCATCCAGCAGAACGGCAGACGACACATCGAAATTGTCGACAACGCGGCGCACGGCCAACGGCAGGATCAGTGACACGATGGCGGTCAGCACCAATGCCGCACCCGCCAGTCCCATCATCAAACGGTAGGGCCACAGAAACGGCAACAACTGCCGCAGCGCGCCCATGTTCTTGGACTTTTCGCGCTCGGTGTCGCTGGATTTAGGGTGATCGGCCATGATGTTCGTCCTTTTGTCCGTGCGGACATAAAAGGCGGGACCGCCGGACACAAGCGCGCGAGGCCGCGACCTAAGGTGCATTTCCCTGAAGCAAAGGAGTGGAGCGGGCGACGGGAATCGAACCCGTGTCATCAGCTTGGAAGGCTGAGGTCTTACCATTACACAACGCCCGCGCTGTGTCCTTGCCGTCTCTATATCGCGCGATTTCGGGTCAGTGCAAGCCCGACAGACGCCTTAAAATCGCCCGATTGGCCCGATAGCGGAACACCAACGCCCGGACCTCGACCGGAACAAAGCGAAGTAGGAATAAAATGCGGCAGGCTTTTCTCTTGATGATCTGTGTTCTGGGTTTCGGCCCTGGCATGGCGCAGGCGCAGGCGGCAAATCAGGCCTGCGATATCAATGACGAGGTGTTCCGAATCGAACCTGACGGGATTTTCCCGCCTGAAATCTATTACGAGGAACTGACAACGCCGTGGGATTCGACCCAGGTCGATATCTGTTTTTTCAATCATTCCGACAGGAATGTGCACCTGCGCTATCAAAACGATTCCGGTCAAAAGGTGTATACCCCGCTCATCAATGACGGGGCACAATCGCCGATCCTGCTGGACAAGGGACCGTCTGAAATTCGCGCGGTCAATCTGATCACCCGGACCTATATCGACCGCTATGCCTGCGGGACGCAGCAGGTCAGGGTCTGTCTTTTCCTGGGTTACTTTTGCCGTTGGGAAACCCGCACCGTCTATTGCGAAGAGCAACGGACGGAGATCGAAGAACAGATCGTCACAGAGATCGATCCCGGAACGCTGATCGAAGGGCTCCCCACCCTGACCTATTGATCGACCGGCAGGATGAGGTCCGGGCCAGTGGCCCGGTTGCTGTTGACCGCCACCCCCACTCGCGTGAACCGCAGCGCATCATCAGCGCAGGGTTTCATCAGCGTGGCGGCACCGTGGCCGGCCTCACCCAGCCAAAGCGGCCAATCCGCAGGTGACAGGATCACCGGCAGCCGGTGATGGATCGGGGCCATTGCATCATTTGCCGTGCAGGTCACAACGGCACAGGTGGTCAGTTGCGTATCACCCCGGTCCCAGTCCTGCCAAACCCCTGCAAAAACCATCGGCCCGCCGTCACTGCGCGTAATGTACCAAGGTCGCGGTTTTGCCCCATCCTCGCGCTGCCATTCGTAAAAACCCGACGCCACGATCAGACAACGACGGACCCGCGCGGCCTGACGAAAGGCGGGTTTGTCAGCGATGGTTTCGGACCGCGCGTTGATCAGCAATGGGCCGCCGCCGGGTTTATCGTACCAGTGTGGAATGAACCCCCAGCGCATCGGGCGCAGCCGCCGCGTGCCTGCGTCACTGGTCACCGTGTGCACATCGACTGTCGGGCAGACGTTGTAGTTGGGCACGGGCGGCAGGTCGTTCGATGCCACGGCGTCAAACACCTGTATCATTGCCTCTTGGGGCAGTGTGATCGCCATACGTCCGCACATGATCCCAACCTAATCATCCCCACCAAAAACAGAAAGGGCGCAGCGGTTTCCCGCAGCGCCCCCAATCCTGAACAGCAATCCGACAGGATCAGTTCATCGTGATGCGACCGTCGGTGTAAGGCGTATAAGGCCCGTTTTCGGCGATATATTCGGCAACGACATCGGCCAGATCCGGGCCAAAGTCATAGGCGTTCTGCGCGTCCTCGAACATCGCATAGCCGTCACCGCCGTTGCGCACGTAGTTGTTGCTGACCACGCCGTAGGTGGCGGCAGGATCAATCGGCTCTCCGCCGACCATCACGTCGGAAATCCGGTTGCCCGCCTCTGCCGATGTGGTCACGGTAAAGGTCATGCCAGCGACCTGCGGGAAACGACCTGCACCGTCCGCAATTGCGCTGACACCGTTTTCGAGGGCGTCCAGCATTGCCTGACCAGTCACCTCAAAGGTCGACAGGGTGTTCTGGAACGGCAGCACCGTCAGAACCTCTCCTTGCGTCACCTCGCCCGCATCAATGCTGGCACGGATACCGCCTGCGTTGGCAATCGCGATCTGGATGCCCTGATCAGCGACCCGGTCCAGCATTGCATCCGCCACCAGATTGCCGCCCGAACATTCCATCGCACGGCAGACATCGCGGTTGCCCTCGACCACGTCGGTCGTCTCGCCGATGACCTTTTGGCGGATTTCCTCCAGCGGGCCGGCCAGTTCCCTGACGCGCGCCACGGTGGCCTCGTCTTCGGCAACAGAGGCGTCCAGCAGTTTCGGCGCGCCCGACATCGCGGTGATTTCGCCCGCATCGTCAAACGTCACGTCGATTTCGCCCAGATACTTGCCATAGGCATAGGCCTGAAAGATCGGCACGTCATTGGTCATCGTCGGATAGCTGCCCTCGGCGCCTTCCATGTCACCCAGCAGCGTATGCGAATGGCCGCCGATGATCATGTCCACGCCGGTCAGCTCCTCGGCCAGGCGCATGTCCGCGTTCAGGCCGACATGTGTCAGCAGGATGATCTTGTTCACACCGGCGTCCGTCAGCGCGTCGATTTCAGACTGCGCACCGTCCACGATGGATGAAAAGATTACCTGATCGCCGGGCGACGAGGTTTCCGGCGTATCCTCGGCCAGCACCGAAACAACGCCGACCTGAGCGCCGCTTGCGGTGTCGAGCGTCACGCTTTTCGCGACCTTGCCGGCCAGCAGATTGCTCTGGCTGACGTCGATGTTGGCCGACAGAACGGGAAAATCGACCATGTCGAGGAACGTGGCCAGCCCCTCGGGGCCGTTGTCGAATTCGTGGTTGCCGACCGCCATGGCGTCATAGTCAAGCTGCGTCATGAATTCAGCGGCAAGCTCTCCACCGTAGCGCGTGAAAAACAGCGACCCCTGAAACTGATCGCCTGCATCCAGCAGCAGCACGTCGCCCGCCGCTGCCGCGCGCGCATCGTTGATCGCAGTGACCATCCGCGCGATACCGCCAAAGCATTCGCCTGCCGCGTTGTCCTCGGCCGAACAGGTGCTGTCGAATGCGCTGATCGGCTCGAACCGATCGTGAAAGTCGTTGGTGTGCAGAATCGTCAGGCTGGTTTCGGCCTGTGCCGCGCCAGCGACAAGCGCAACAGCGCAGGTGGTGCCTAGGATACGAGAGATCATCGGTTTCCCCAATTTGGATATGTCTGACAAAAGTCTGACCCCCGAAATTGACGGTGTCAAACTTTTGCGCGGGGCCTGTGCTAATCGGCGCCTACGTCAGTTTGATGACAGGCGCGCTTGATTATTCCGCAGGCAAACGGCAAAGAAAGCCCATGTTGATCTACAAGATATTCCATGCGCCCGAATGGGCCGCACTTCAGGCTGACGGGTCCACGGCAGGCGCGCCAATCGATCTGGCAGATGGCTACATCCATTTTTCGACAGGCAGACAGGCACGCGAAACCGCGCTGAAACATTTTGCCGATGCATCCGATCTGGTGCTGGTCGCGGTCGAGGCGGATCCTCTGGGCGAACATCTGCGGTGGGAACCATCGCGCGGTGGCGACGATTTTCCGCATCTCTACCGGCCGCTGCTGCTGACGGATGTTGCCTGGCACAAACCACTGCCGCTGGTGGACGGTCTGCACCAGTTCCCCGACGATCTATGAATCTGTTGGAACAGGCCGGACTGCGGATGCTGCGGTCGATTGATCCCGAACGCGCGCACGGTCTGGCGCTGAATGCACTGCAACTGGGACTGGGTCCGCGCGGCGGACCGATTACATCCGACAGGCTGCGTATCAATCTGGCCGGGCTTGATCTGCCTAACCCGGTGGGCCTCGCTGCCGGATTTGACAAGAACGCGACCGCGATCGCGCCGCTGTCGCGCAGCGGTTTCGGTTTCATCGAGGTGGGGGCCGCCACGCCGCGCGCCCAGCCGGGCAACCCCCGGCCCCGCCTGTTCCGGCTGACGCAGGATGGTGCCGCAATCAACCGGTTCGGCTTCAACAACGACGGCATGGATGCCATCGCTGATCGGCTGGCCGGTCACGCGGGTATCGTCGGGTTGAATCTGGGCGCAAACAAGGATTCGGACGACCGCGCGGGCGATTTCGCGCGCGTGCTGACCCGCTGTGCCGCGCATGTCGCATTTGCGACGGTCAACGTGTCGTCGCCCAATACGGAAAAACTGCGCGATTTGCAGGGCAAGGCAGCGCTTGGCGCGCTGCTGGACGGGGTGATGACGGCCAATGCCGCCCTGCCCCGGCCCATTCCGGTGTTTTTGAAAATCGCGCCGGACCTGAATCCTGCCGAGATTGCAGATGTAGCAGAGGTCGCGAATGCATCGGGGATCGCAGGGCTGATTGCGACCAACACGACGTTGGATCGTGACGGGCTACACGGTCCGCATGCGCATGAAAAAGGTGGGCTGTCCGGCCAACCCTTGTTCGAAAAATCGACCCGCGTGCTGGCGCATTTGTCCGGCCTGACGCCTCTGCCGATCATCGGTGTCGGTGGCGTCGGATCGGCGCAACAGGCGTATCAGAAAATCCGCGCCGGGGCATCCGCTGTGCAGTTGTACACCGCGCTGGTCTATGGCGGGCTATCGCTGGTGGGTGACATTGTGCGCGGGCTAGACGATCTGCTGGCGCGCGACGGTTTCGAAAACGTGGCGCAGGCCGTGGGCACAGGTCGTTCGGACTGGACCTGACCTAAGGACCGGGTCACGCAGGCCCCGGTCCACAAGTATTGAGACAAAAATCAGTTCACACAGCGCCCGTTTCGGGGACTTAGATTGGCGTCCGGGGTTTCACCCGCCTTGGAGGCGAAACCCCGGACCTTAGCAATATGCCGCTAAAGCCCCTTGGCGCGGTAGCTGGCCGCGACCTTGCGGATCGACACCAGATAGGCCGCGGTGCGCAGATCCTCGACATCGTCGTTTTCGTTCCAGACCTTGCTCATGGCCTGATAGGCCGTGCGCAT
This sequence comes from Loktanella gaetbuli, assembly GCF_020531945.1. Taxonomy (NCBI): domain Bacteria; kingdom Pseudomonadati; phylum Pseudomonadota; class Alphaproteobacteria; order Rhodobacterales; family Roseobacteraceae; genus Loktanella; species Loktanella gaetbuli. The sequence continues at coordinate 328,082 of NZ_JAJATZ010000004.1, read as the reverse complement.
CGTGTCATCGAGGCCAGAGCGCACCAGTTCGATCTCATCGGCACCGCGCAGGTATTTCTCCTTGAAATCAGGTGTCATGGACCAGCGATGTTCCAGCATGTCGTCCAGACGCTCCAACTCGTCGACCAGCAGCTGGTGACGCGCCTCTTCGGCCCGGCGCTGCATCCGGCCGAACCGGATATGCGACAGGTTCTTGACCCATTCGAAATAGCTGACCGTCACACCGCCCGCGTTGGCATACATGTCGGGGATGATCACGCAGCCTTTCTTGCGCAGGATTTCGTCAGCGCCCGACGTCGTGGGACCGTTGGCCGCCTCGATGATCAGCGGTGCCTTGATTCGGTCGGCGTTGGTCATGTTGATAACCCCCTCAAGTGCCGCGGGAATCAGGATGTCGCAGTCATGCTCCAGCAGCTTTGCGCCCTGGGGTTCAAAGGTTGCCGCCGCATAACCGGTCAGCCCGCCGTTTTCCACGATATGGGCGCGGACATCCTCGACGTTCAGACCGTTCTCGTCGAACAGCGACCCGTCATGTTCGATGATGCCTGTGATCTTGCAGCCGTCCTCTTCGGACAGAAACTTGGCCGCGTGATAGCCCACGTTGCCAAGGCCCTGCACGATCACACGCTTGCCATCCAGCTTGCCGCTTAGGTTCGCCTTGGCCACATCCCCCGGATGGCGAAAGAATTCGCGCAGCGCGAATTGCACACCGCGGCCAGTTGCCTCGGTCCGGCCCTGAATACCGCCTGCGTTCGTCGGTTTGCCCGTCACACAGGCCGCACCGTTGATGTCGGTAGTGTTCATGCGTTTGTACTGGTCCGCGATCCAAGCCATTTCGCGTTCGCCCGTGCCCATGTCGGGGGCGGGCACGTTCTGGGCCGGGTTGATCAGGTCACGCTTGATCAGCTCATAGGCGAACCGCCGCGTGATCAGTTCCAGCTCGTGCTCTTCCCAATCGCGCGGATTGATGCACAGACCGCCCTTGGACCCGCCGAACGGCGCATCGACCAGCGCGCATTTGTACGTCATCAGCGCCGCCAGCGCCTCGACCTCGTCCTGGTGCACGGCCAGCGCATAGCGGATGCCGCCCTTGACCGGCTCCATATGTTCGGAATGGACGGCCCGGTAGCCGGTAAAGGTGTGGATCTTGCCACGCAGACGCACACCGAAACGCACGACGTAGGTCGCGTTGCAGACCCTGATCTTCTCTTCCAGTCCGGGGCTGAGATCCAACAGGCCCACGGCGCGGTTGAACATGATGTCCACGGATTCGCGAAAGGTCGGTTCCTGCGGGGCATCCTGGGGTGATGTATCGGGTTGAGTCATCTCTGGTTCCTTAGGTGTGGGGCGACCAGGCCGGCTCGCCCAAGCGATTGCTATACTGATTCGTGCCTGATGCCCAATTTGTTTGCAAATCGTGAACAACGGCCGTGCCGGCCATGAACACGCCCTAATTCCGTCACAGCAGTTTAGTTAAACAACCGACGGGAGACGTGCGTCCTGCGACGCCCGGCAACCGATTATGGTGAACTGACACAAGAGTTTCGCGTTATGAAATGGCTGACACATCAGATCGGAATGGCCGCTGCGGCGCTACGGCTGCGCCGCTTCGCACGCGACGAGAACGGCACGATCATCATGCTGACGCTCATACTCTTGATTCCGATGATCATCGTCGGCGGGATCGCCGTGGATTTCATGCGCTTCGAGGCGAAACGCGCGCGATTGCAGGGCATCACGGATACAGCCGTGCTGGCCTCTGCGAACCTGCGCCAGCCAACCGATGCCAAAACCCTGATCACCGATCATTTCACCAAGGCTGGTGAAGCTGCCGCACTCAAGGGCGAACCGGTCATCGTGACCGGTCGCAACGTGCGTGAGGTGACAGTCCAAAGCTATGTACAGGTGCGGATGCATTTCCTGAGCATGTTCATGCCATGGATCGGTCAGATGAACGGGCCGGACTACCTGACCGCCAATTCCCAATCCACCGCGATCCAAGGGTCCGGCAAGATTGAGGTGTCACTCGTGCTCGACCTGTCGGGTTCGATGGAATTCGGGGTTCCGGGGACCACGTTCAAACGCATGGAACTGGTGACCGACGCAGCAGAGGATTTCATCGATCAGCTGTTGGACCCCGCGCTTCAGGATCGTGTTTCCATTTCGATCATCCCCTATTCGGACAGCGTGAACGCTGGCCCGGAAATCCTGGACGCGCTTGATATCGACCCTGTCACGCAACACGGATTTTCGCACTGCATCGAATTTGATCCGGCAGAATACGCGACCACTGTCTTTGATGACGACAGAACCTACCGCCAGACACAGCCCGTGATGACGAACTCCTTTGGCAACGTGTTCGGGCGCGACGTGAACAATCCTGCGGTGACACAGCCCATTTGCCCGCGTTATGATTTCGAACGCATGGTCATCCTGAGCCAGAACGCTGACCTGCTGAAGGGCCGCCTGGCGTCATTGGAACCGCGCGCAGGTACGGCCATCCACGAGGGCATGAAATGGGCGACGACGCTGCTTGACCCGTCGTTCAACGAAGTTGTAAAGGAACTGCCAAACGGTTTTGTCGACGGTGTTTTTCGCGACCGGCCCAGCCCCTATACCCTTGTGGCCGGGGCAAATACCTCGCCCACGCTGAAATATATCGTTCTGCTGACCGATGGACAGAACTCTGCGTCCTGTCGCTTGAACGATGAATTCATCGACACGCCCAGCGAAATGCTGTTCTGGGCGAACAACAACATGCCGTTCGTCGGCAACAATCGCTTTGGTCGCTTTGGGATTGGCTGTTCGACCACCGACACCAACATTGTCTATGAACATGACGGTGCACAGGCGGATACCTGGCTGTCCAGCACCTGCACCGCTGCCAAGAACAGGGGGATCAAGGTCTATACAATTTCGGTGACAGGCAATGATACCTCGCAAGAGGCGATCGACGGCCGGACCGTGATGCGCAATTGCGCCAATGATCCATCGCAGTTCTTTGCGACCACCGGCTCGAACCTGGGGTCCATTTTCTCGGCGATCGCCGATCAGATCACAGAGCTGAGGTTGACCCAATGATCTCGCGCATCCTGAAGTTGACGCAGCGTCTTGGTGCACGACTGTCACCGGAAAGCGGCTCTGCCAGCATTCCGTTCCTTCTTGTCGCACCCGCCTTCTTTTTCATCTTCGTCAACGCATTCGAAATTCAGGTGCATTCCGTACGTCAGGTGATGGTGGACCGCGCGTTGGATTTGGCCGTGCGTGATGTCCGTGTCGGTTATCTGAAAGTACCGACGCACGACGATCTGACGGCGCGGCTATGCTACTATGCCAAGGTCATCGAAAATTGCGAACGCGACATCAGGCTCGAGATGATCAAGGTTGATCCGCGCAACTGGGTCACACCGGCTGTCAGCGCACCCTGCCGCGACCGCGAAGAAGAGGCGACCGATTTCCCGATTGGTTCGCTGGAAAACAACGACCTGATGATCCTGCGGGTCTGCATCCTGTTCGATCCGACGTTCAACTATGCGGGTGTCGGCCGCAAGATCGTAGAACCGGGCAAGGAATATTACGCCCTGCGTGCGGCGAGTTCCTATGTCGTGGAGCCTTATCAATGATCCGTCCTGGACGCGCGCTCCGCCGCCTTTTTCAGCGCGAGGACGGCAACGCCCCGATCGAGCTGCTGTTCATGTCGCCACTCTTGCTGTGGGGGCTGTTCGGAACACTGGTCTATTTCGATGCGTTCCGGGTCGAGGCGACCAGCATCAAGACGGGCCTGACCATTGCGGATACCCTGAGCCGCGAACGGGCGCTCGTGAACGATGCCTACATCGATTCGATGTACGAACTGCAAAAGTTCATGAACCTGCACGACAGGTCGCCGGGCTTGCGTGTGACCGTCGTCCGCTATCATACAAAGGATGATCTGACCGGCTTTCTGGATGCAACGCCGCACTATCACGTCGTCTGGTCAGAGGTCCGCGGCACGGACCGGGCACCGCTGACGGATCAGGATATGTCCAGCCTAGTGAATGACCTGCCGATCACCAACGATGGCGGTCGCCTGATCATCGTGGAAACATGGACGACCCATGCCCCCGCCCTGAAGGCCCTGCCGGTCACCACGATACCGACATTCACCTTTGCAGCACCGCGCGATGTGAACGTCTGTTTCAACAACGACCCAGCCAACCCTCTGACCGATTTGTGCTGACCTGATGTTCCGGCCTCAGGCTGCGACCGATTTGCGCACCAACGCGCAATAGATCGTTTCGATTTCACGCAGCGTCAGGCGGCCGGCGGGGTCATACCAATTGGTGATTCCCGTCAGTTGGGCAATCAGGGCCAATGTCGTGATGCGCGTATCATCCACGACGAATGAGCCGTCGGCGACGCCGTCGCGCAGGATCATTTCCAGCCTGTCCTCATAGGCACGGCGTTTGGCCGCAATGCGGCCGAAATTCTCTGGCGCAAGGTTGCGCAGTTCCATGTAGGACAGAAACACGGCATCCCGACGGGGCAGATGGAACCGGATATGAAACCGCGTAAACCCCTCGAGGCGTTGCAGCGGCGTACCGCTCAGCCGTGCCTGCGCCGCCGCCTCCATGACCTCTGACATATGACTGTCCAGCAGTTCGAACAGCAACGACTGCTTATCAGGGATATAGTTGTACAGCGCCCCGGCCTGCACGCCGACCTCGCCCGCGATCTGACGCATCGACACAGCTGCAAACCCGTGCTGCGCGATCAGACGCAGCGCCGCGTCGCGCACCCGCGGCCCGGTGGTATCCGCATAAGAGCCTTGTTTGCGTGCCATGGGCGCATTTAAAGGTACCCGGTAAGGCTTGAAAAGCTGTTTCGTCGCAGGACCAGGCGGCCTAGTGTGATCCGACAAACATATGGACAGCCGATGCGCGCCTTCTTGATCCTTGGTCTTTTGACACTGACGGCCTGCACGCAGCCGCCCGCAATGGTCGGCCCGATCACGCCGCAGGCAGCCGCCGCACCCTTTCCGCAATTGCAGCCGCTGGCCCCGTTGCTGGCGCAGGCGCAGGCCCCCGGTCGGGTCAATGCGCAAACCGCAGCCGATCTGGGCAGTGACGCCGACAGGCTGCGCAGACGGGCTGCCGCCCTGCGCGGTCCGGTCGTAGCACCGGATACACGCGCCCGGATGCAGCGCAGCATCCGCTAAGCCGCGTTGCGGTGGCAGCGCGATTTCGCTAACAGGCTGACGAATATCTCATCAACGACCGGAGCCCGCCATGACTGACCCACTTCGCCTTGGAATTGCGGGCCTTGGCACCGTCGGCGCGGGGATCGTCAAGATCGTTCAGACCCATGCCGACCTGCTGGCCGCACGCGCAGGCCGACCGGTCGTCATCAGCGCCGTCTCCGCCCGGTCCAAGGAAAAGGATCGCGGTGTCGACCTGTCCGACTACGCTTGGGAAAACGATCCCGTGGCATTGGCCTACCGGTCCGATGTCGACGTGGTGATCGAGGTCATGGGCGGTCATGACGGCCCCGCCAAGGACACCACAGAAGCCGCCATCGCAGGTGGCAAGGACGTGGTCAGCGCCAACAAGGCTTTGCTGGCGATCCACGGGCAGGCCCTGGCCGTGGCGGCCGAGGCCGCGGGCCGCGTCATCCGGTTCGAGGCCGCGGTCGCAGGCGGCATCCCGGTGGTCAAGACCCTGACCGAGGGTCTTGCCGGCAACGCCATCACCCGGATCATGGGTGTCATGAACGGCAGCTGCAATTACATCCTGACCCGGATGGAAGACGCGGGCCTGACCTATCAGGAGGTCTTCGATGAAGCCAATGCACTGGGCTACCTCGAGGCCGACCCCAACCTTGACGTGGGCGGTGTGGATGCGGGGCACAAACTGGCGCTGCTGTCATCCATCGCATTCGGCACACAGGTCGATTTCGACGGCGTCGCGCTGGAAGGCATCGGGTCCGTGACCATCGAAGACATCCGCCAAGCCGCCGATATGGGCTACAAGATCAAGCTGCTGGGGGTGGCCCAACTGACGGGCCGCGGGCTGGAACAGCGCATGTCGCCTTGCCTGGTGCCCGATACTTCGCCACTTGGACAACTTTCGGGCGGCACCAACATGGTCGTCCTCGAAGGCGATGCCGTAGGCCAGATCGTGATGCGCGGTGCGGGTGCGGGCGAAGGCCCCACCGCCAGCGCCATCATGGGCGACGTCATGGACATTGCACGCGGGTCGCGCCTGTCCACCTTTGGCCAGCCCGCCAGCACGCTGCGCAAGGCACGCGCCGCACAGGCAGCGGTCCCGGCTCCCTATTACCTGCGCCTGCAACTGCTGGACAAACCCGGCGCATTGGCCAAGGTCGCGACGATCCTTGGCGACGCGGGCGTCAGCATCGACCGAATGCGCCAGTATGATCACGCCGACACCGCAGCGCCTGTGCTGATCGTCACGCACAAGACGACGCGCACAGCCCTGGACGAGGCGATGGCCCGCTTTGACAGCACGGGCGTGCTGACCCAGAACCCTGTCGCGATCCGCATCGAAACAGTCTGACGGCGAGGATCGTCGGCGATTGTTAGCGTTCACGGTCTTGCTGATGTCATGTTGCACGGGCTAGGTCGCGCCCGCACAACACAGGAAGATCCGATGACCGATGCTGCGACCTTTGACGACCGAATGCTGTCCCTTGCGCTGGCCCGCGTATCAGAGGCCGCCGCGATCGCCTGTCATTCCCTGATCGGACGGGGCGACGAAAAGGCAGCGGATCAGGCCGCGGTCGATGCAATGCGCTGCGAACTCAACCGTCTTGCCATCGCCGGCACCGTCGTCATCGGCGAAGGCGAACGCGATGAGGCCCCCATGCTCTACATCGGAGAGGACGTCGGCACCGGTGCCGGTCCTGCCGTCGATATCGCGCTTGATCCACTGGAAGGGACCACGCTGACCGCCAAGGACATGGCCAATGCGCTGGCTGTCATTGCCATGGGGCCGCGCGGGTCGATGCTGCATGCGCCCGATGTCTACATGGACAAACTGGCCGTGGGTCCGGGCTATGCCGCCGGTGTCGTGACACTGGACATGGACCCGGCCACGCGGGTCAAGGCACTGGCCAAGGCCAAGGGCTGCAAGCCTGCGGAAATCACCGTCTGCGTGCTGGAACGCCCCCGGCACGAGGATATGATTCAGGCGATCCGGTCCACGGGGGCTGCCATCCGACTGATCACCGATGGCGATGTGGCTGGCGTGATGCATTGCGCGGACAGCACCCGCACGGGAATCGACATGTACATGGGATCGGGCGGCGCACCCGAGGGTGTGCTGGCGGCAGCGGCACTCAAATGCCTTGGCGGGCAGATCATGGGCCGTCTAATGTTCCGCAACGACGACGAACGCGGCCGCGCCACCAAGGCCGGAATCACCGATTTCGACCGTGTCTACGACCGTGACGACATGGTGACTGACGATGTAATCTTTGCCGCGACGGGTGTCACCGACGGCAGCCTGCTGGCAGGCGTACGCCGCGAGGGAAATTTCGTATCGGTCGAGACCCTGTTGATGCGGTCGCGCAGCGGATCGATCCGGCAAATGCGCTATCGTCGCCCGGTCAGCTAGGGTAGGACGTCCCTGCCCGGCCCCCCGGCCGGATGACCAGATCAGGCAGGACACCGCATGACCACAATAGCCGCCTATCTCGGCGTCGATGCATCCTTGACCGGACGGCGCTGGATCGGCCCCGGTGCCGAGGAAGACCGCCAGTCAGAGGCGATGGCGCAGCTCACATCACTGCGGCCTGCGCTCTGTCGCACGCTGGTGCGGCGCGGCGTCCCCCCCGAAGAGGCGGCAGGGTTTCTTGCACCGACCTTGCGCGACCTGCTGCCGGATCCCCGCAGCCTGCGCGATATGGATGTCGCCGCAGCGCGGTTTCTGGCGGCGGTCAAGGCCAAGGAACGTATCGCGATCTTTGCGGACTACGACGTGGATGGCGGGTCATCCGCCGCACTTCTGCTGGTCTGGCTGCGCCAGATGGGCCTGCGTGCCACACTCTATATTCCGGACCGCATCGACGAAGGCTATGGCCCCAACGATGCTGCGATGGCGGCGCTGGCCCGCGAGCATGATCTGATCGTCTGCGTCGATTGCGGAACGCTGTCCCATGGTCCGATTGCTGCGGCCCGAGGCGCAGACGTGATCGTGCTGGATCACCACCTGGGGACGGATACACTGCCCCCCGCCGTTGCCGTGGTGAACCCGAACCGGCAGGACGAGGACGGCAAGTTGGCCCACTTGTGCGCTGCATCCGTGGTGTTCCTGCTGCTGGTCGAGGTGAACCGCCTGATGAAATCAGACGGCGCAAGCGGTCCCGACCTGATGGCGATGCTGGATCTGGTGGCCCTGGCGACCGTGGCCGATGTGGCACCATTGGTCGGCGTGAACCGTGCGCTGGTGCGGCAGGGGCTGGTGGTCATGGCACGCCGCGACCGGGTTGGCATCACGGCACTGGCGGATGTGGCCGGGCTGGATCAGGCCCCCACATCGCATCACCTGGGGTTTTTGCTGGGTCCACGGGTCAACGCAGGCGGTCGCATCGGTGCGGCTGACCTCGGTGCCCGCCTTCTGGCGACGGACGACCCACACGAGGCGCAGGCGCTGGCCGAACGGCTGGACCTGCTGAACACGGAACGACGCGACATCGAGGCACGTGTCCGCGAGGTGGCACTGGAACAGGCCACGGCACGCGGCCTGGATGCGCCGCTGGTCTGGGCCGCAGGCGCAGGCTGGCACCCCGGCGTCGTCGGCATCGTGGCCGCCAGACTGAAAGAGGCGACGAACCGTCCCGCCATCGTCATCGGGCTGGATGATGGCATCGGCAAGGGGTCTGGCCGGTCCGTCAGCGGCATTGACCTTGGTGCCGTCATTCAGCGCGTCGCGGCCGAGGGCCTGCTGCTGAAAGGCGGCGGTCACAAGATGGCCGCGGGACTGACCGTGGCAGAGGACAGGCTGGAGGCCGCGATTGACCGCATCGCGACCCTGCTCGACCGGCAAGGTGCCGGCGCATTGGGACCCGCCGACCTGCGCCTTGATGGCGTGCTGATGCCCGGTGCTGCGACGGTGGACCTGATCCGCCAGATCGAACAGGCGGGTCCCTTTGGCGCGGGTGCGCCCGCACCGCGCTTTGCCTTTCCCGACAGCCAGATTCTCTTTGCCAAACCCGTCGGCACCGGCCACCTGAAAATCACCTTTGGCGACGGTCTGGGAACCCGTATCGACGCGATTGCCTTTGGCGCGATGGATGGCCCAATGGGGCCTGCGCTGGCAGGCCACGGCGGTGCGCGTTTTCACCTGGCCGGCAAGCTGGAAATCAACACATGGCAGGGCCGCACGTCACCACAACTGCGTCTCGAGGACGCCGCAGCAGCTGACGTAGGGGCGGTCGAAACTTTTTAGCAAAAGGGTGCAAAATGTCTCTTGCCCCCACCCCGCGGCTTGCCTAAAAGGCCCTCACCAAGCGTGGCCCGTTCGTCTATCGGTTAGGACGCCAGGTTTTCAACCTGGAAAGAGGGGTTCGATTCCCCTACGGGCTGCCACGGTTTTCCCCAGATTTTTCAGACAGTTTGCGAATTTGTCGCAGGCCGCAGCGCGGTATCTGATTGTCGTGTCGCAACACACGGCTAACTGTCTGCCATGCGCAATGATCCCAAGACATCCCGCCCGCTGTCCGTGCCTGCCCACCGGTTGTCCCGGTTGGGCCGTCTGGGATCGATGACAGCCGGAATCGCGGGCAACATGGCGGTAAACGGTGCTGCACAACTGGGTCGCGGTCAGCGCCCGACCTTGCGCGGTCTGATGCTGACGCCTGCGAACATGACCCGGGTCGCGGACCAGCTGGCCAAGATGCGCGGTGCGGCGATGAAGATGGGGCAGCTCATCTCGATGGACACCGGCGATGTTCTGCCGCCGGAATTGTCGCAGATCATGGCGCGGTTGCGCGACGATGCCCATTACATGCCGCCCGCCCAGTTGAAAAAGGTCCTAAATACCCAGTGGCCGACCGACTGGCTGGCGCAGTTCAAATCCTTTGATGTCAGACCCATTGCCGCGGCCTCGATCGGGCAGGTGCACAGGGCGCAACTGCGCGACGGGCGCGATCTGGCGATCAAGGTGCAATATCCCGGCGTGGCCGACAGCATCGACAGCGATGTTGCCAATGTGGGCGCGTTGATGCGCATGTCCGGACTGTTGCCCAAGGGGTTCGACCTGGGCCCCTATCTGGCCGAGGCCCGCAATCAGCTACACCAGGAAACCGATTACGCCCGCGAGGCAGGCCAGTTGACCCGGTTCGGCGATTTGCTGGAGGATGATACGCGTTTCGTCGTGCCGCGATGTCATGCCGACTGGAGCACGCCGCAGATCCTGAGCATGGATTTCGTCACAGGCGTTCCGGTCGAAAGCATCCTCGATCAGCCGCAGCAGGTGCGTGACCGGGTTGCCGCAGACCTGATCGACCTGACACTGCAGGAATTGTTCGTCTTTGGTCATATGCAGACCGATCCGAATTTCGCGAATTACCAATATGATCAGGGCACGGGCCGGATCATATTGCTGGATTTCGGCGCGGCGCAGGCCATTTCCGCCCAGACCGCCCGGAATTACGCCCATTTGATCAGCGCAGGTCTGCGCGATGACGTCGATGCAATGTCGCAAGCGGCGCGCGACATCGGATTTCTGACGGCACAGACCGCCGACGATCACCGCGACCGCATCCTGATGATGATGCGAACGGTCTTTGCCGCGCTGGGTCACGCATCGCGATACGATTTCAGCGACCGCAGCATGTCCCGCCAGATGCAAGCCGAGGGCGTGGCCCTCGCCGAAGCCGGATTTGTACCGCCCCCGCTTCCGATCGAGGTCCTGTTGCTGCAACGCAAATTCGGCGGCGTGTTCCTGTTGGCCGCACGTCTGGGTGCGCAGGTCGATGTCATGGCGTTGATCCACAAAAGATTGCCGCCAAATCCCGAGGTTGGCACCAAATCCGGATAAATGATTGTGCGTGCCCGCCACAGGTCCGAAAAAAGTCATAATGATCCGGCAAACCGTCTGCCACAGCCGCGCGGTATCACTACCGTAAGTTGCAACGGGAAACGAATTCCCGAAACAAGGGGTTGCGATGCAGACGTCTATCCGACAACTGGCCATACCGGTCACAATTGCGCTGACGATCTTTACGACGTGGCTAACCTACGATCTGGCCAGCAAACGCACCGCGACCGCTTTTGAATCGATCACTGCCGACAGCGAAACAGCTATTTTGCAACGTTTAGCAGCGGTGGCATTGGCACTGGATGGTGTCGCTGGTTTGTTGAATGCCTCTGACGACGTCACCCAGCAGGACTGGGTCGACTACGTCAACTCACTCGATATTTCGCGCAACCTGCCTGCCGTGTCCGGCATCGGACTGATTCAGCCGGTTAACCGCGACAATCTGACGGAATTCCTGAATGCAGCGCGTCAGGACAATGTCGGCGAACTCGTGATCCACCCGATCCGGGAGCGCTCTGAAAAGATGGTCATTCGACACATCGAACCCTACGAACCAAATGCCAAGGCGCGTGGATTGGATATCGCCTTTGAGGTCAACCGCTACACGGCCGCAGTCAACGCCCGCAATCACGGCATGACCAAATTGACCGGGCCTCTCGTGCTGGTCCAGGGCGGCAATGATCAGGTCGGTTTCCTGATGCTGCGGCCCCGGTACGCGGTGGGCATGCCGCGCGAAACACTGATGGAACGGCGTGCCGCATTTGTCGACTGGGTCTATGCCCCGATCTTTGCGGAAAATCTGCTGACCGGATTGACCGCCGGTCAGGACCAGATGTTCAACATCACCATCTACGATTCCGCCGACCCCGACACGCCGATTTTCGGTCAGCACGCCTCGGAAGAGGCGGCCTATTCACGCAGTGCGAGCCTGCGGGTCTTTGGTCGTCAGTGGAACATCGTGTGGGCCAGCACACCCCAGTTTTCACAAGCGCAGGGCCACCATGTGGCGTGGCTCGTGCTGGCGGGGGGGGCGTTTATCACGCTCCTGCTGATCGGCTACGTGTCGGCCATTACAAAATCGGAAATACTGGCGAACCGCCAGATCATTTCGAACGAGGACCGCAACCGCGCGATCGTCGACAACGCTGTATTCGGCGTTCTGGTGCTGAACCAGCAGGGCCGGATCATATCGGCCAACACGGCCGCCAAGGCGCTCTTGGGAATGAACGACGATACGCTTGAAGGGCAGCGCCTGCGGGACCTGCTCACCACGCAGGGCCTGACAAACGATTGGACATTCGCCGAGGCGACATACGCGCTGCACGGCGGCCAGACACTCTATCTGGAATTGCAGCGAAACACCTGGCGGGCGGCGAATGGTGAAATACGGCATACCGTCATTCTGCGCGACGTCACCGCACAGACCGAGAGCGCGGAAAAGCTGCGCAAGACCGAGGCACGCTGGAACCTCGCACTCAGTGGTGCCGACATCGGTGTGTTCGACGTCAACCTCGTGACGCAGACGTCGATCGTTTCGGATACCTGGCGTCGCCTTATGGAGATCGACAGCGACGTGCCGATGGACCAGGTGCAGCACATCTTCAAATCACGCATCCACCCCGATGATATCGACCAACTGGAAGCGGCTGATCGTGACTGTATCGCTGGCCTGACCCCCCGGTCGATCAGCGAGTTCCGTGTCAAATTCGACGACGGGACATGGCGCTACATGAAATCAGATGCCGTCGTGGTGGAACGTGATGCAGAGGGAAACGCACTGCGACTGATCGGTGCGCAGACCGACATTCAGGCCCAGCGCGACTTGCAGGATGCTCTTCAGGCCAGCGAGGAGCGCATCCGTCTGGCGCAGGCACATGCACCTGTCAGCATGGTCATCATCGACGGGGACGGCAGCTTGACCGACCCGAACGGCGCAATGGCCAGCCTGACCGGGCGCAGCCGCGCGGAACTGTCTCAAATGCAGCTCAGCGACTTGTTCGGCCCCGCCGAGGGGGCGGAAATCGTGCGTGCGGTCATCAACCTGCAAGGTTGCACCGAAAAGACCTATCGTGGCGAACACAAGATCACCCAGCCCAACGGCGAAATTCGCTGGGGCGTGGTCAAGGTATCCTGGGCCCCCGACCCGAATGCCCGCACAGACCTGTTTGTCATGCAGATCAGCGACGTGACCCAGGAAAAAGAAGCCGCGCGCATCAAGTCCGAATTCGTGGCCACCGTGAGTCATGAATTGCGCACACCACTGACGTCGATCAAAGGCGCGCTTGGCCTGATGGCCAAGGCCGGGCCGAACGCCCCCCCGCGCCTGCTGGATATTGCCCAGTCGAACGTGGACCGGTTGATCTACCTCGTGAACGACATTCTGGACCTCGAGAAGATCGGTGCCGGCAAGCTGGATTTCGATATCAGACCGCAAGTGGGTGTTCTGATGGCGCAACAGGCAATCGAACAGAATGCCCCCTACGCCGAACGCCACGGCGTATCATTGCGGGTTCAGGACGACACCCGCGGTGCCATGGTCCAGGCGGATGTGGACCGCGTTTTGCAAGTGCTGACGAACCTGTTGTCGAATGCCTGCAAATACGCCCCGCTGGGATCGCAGGTCGTGCTTGGCCTCAGTCGCCGGGGCAGCGACCTGCGGTTCAGCGTGACCGACCTTGGCCCAGGCGTGCCCGACAGCTTTCGTGCCCATATTTTCAAGCCGTTCTCGCAGGCCGACAGTTCTGACACCCGCACCAAGGGCGGCACCGGTCTGGGCCTGAACATTTCACGCCAGATCGTCGAGAGCATGGGCGGCCAGATCGGTTTCGATAGCATGCCTGGCCGCACGGAATTCTGGTTCACCTGCCCCATCGCGGATGGCCTTGCCCCGGCGGACATTCAGATCGTCCGGCCAAAAAACAATGTGCGCAAACGCATTCTGCATCTGGAGGATGACAAAGACTTTGCTGAAATCCTGAAACTGAGCTTGCAGGACTTTGCCGATGTGCAGGTCGTGCAATCACTGGCAGAGGTCCGCAAGGCGATGTTCGACGGACTTTTTGACACCGTGATCATTGACTGGGAACTCAAGGACGGGGACGCAGCCGAAGTGGTCGATGCCCTCGTTGATGCGCAGCCGCAGGCCCGATTTGTCGTCCTGTCATCGCACGACCGCCAGCATATCGACACGCGGATCAGCCTGTCGCTGACGAAATCACGTAAATGCGTCGAACAGGTCGTCATGCAACTGCGTGACGTCGCCTAAAGCCAATTCACGAACATGCACATTAACAGCCATTCTTTGGGCATATTTATTTGAAAAATTGATTTGAGGAAACAGCGGCAAATTTACTGCCGTTCATTCCGGAAGAATAGGAAGTATTGATGACGAGTAATTTTTCGACCGTTACCGCCCTCGGCTTTGCGGCCCAGGAATATTCCTTTGGATCTTCGTCATTGTTGGACACATTGTCCGATCCGGTCATCGGATTGGCGGCGGACCGCGACACGATCATCTACATGAACGCTGCGGCACGCGCTCTGTTTGACGCGACCGAAGTTGGCACCAGAACCCTCACATCAATTCCATTCCAGACCGGTCAGGACGCGCTGAAGGCCGCGCTTGCAAGACAGCAGACCTCCCGGAGTGAAGCGCATGTCAGCTACGCGGGTCAGCTCTATTGCATCGAATATCAGCGGTGCGGTCTCTATGACGAGGCGCCCTTCTTGTTGATCTTGCGCAACCGTCAGGCTGGGTCATCAGGCCTGAGCGATGATTTCGTGGCAACCGTCAGTCACGAGCTGCGCACACCGCTCACGTCGGTCAAGGGCGCACTTGGTCTGGCGCTGTCAGGCGCATCCGGCCCGATCACCGACCAGACCCGCAAACTGCTGGATATCGCACATCGCAACGTCGGCAGGCTGATGCTGCTGGTCAACGACATCCTGGACCTCGAAAAAATGTCCAGCGGCAACATGACCTTTGACATGGTTCCGACGGATCTGCGCGCGGTCATCGATGCGGCCTGCGAGGCGAACGCCGATTTCGCCCAAGGCTATGGTGTGAACGTCATCTGTGACATGCCGGACAATCCGGCCATGGCGCTGCTGGATGCTGATCGCATGCACCAGGTCATGACCAACCTGATCTCGAATGCCTGCAAATTCTCTCACAAGGGTGGGACGATCACCATCGTGCTCTTTACCCAAGACGACGGGTCACACCGGATCAATGTCACGGACAGGGGGATCGGTATCCCCGCGGATGCGCTGGAAACGATTTTTGAACGGTTCAATCAGGCAGGATCAATTCATCGCAACCGTTCGGGCAGTACGGGGTTGGGTCTGGCCATCGTGAAAACGATCATCGAATCGCATGACGGCAGCATTGCACTGTCCAGCACACAGGATCAGGGCACCACCGTGACAATCACACTGGCAGACGCATCGCCAAGCGACGAGGACAAGTAGCATCATGATCAAAATTCTCCACGCCGAAGACGACCCCGATATCCGCGAGATCGCCGAACTCGCACTGGGAATGTCGGGACAATTCGAAATCCTGCAATGTGCAGACGGGCAAATGGCCGTGGATCATGCAGCGGATTTCGCGCCTGATGTCCTCTTGCTTGACGTGATGATGCCGAACATGACCGGACCCGAGGTACTGGCCACCCTGCGCAAGGACCCTGCCCTGTCCGATGTGCCCGCGATTTTCATGACCGCACGGGTGCAATCCGTCGAAAAGCAGGCCTTGCTGGACCAAGGTGCCGTGGCCGTCATCGCGAAACCCTTTGATCCGATCACATTGGCAGACGACATAATGGCGGCCCTCAAGATTTGAGATGCCGCCAACTATGTCTCTGGTGGGCTTGCAACCCGCTAATGTTTGACGAAGCTTTCCGAAATATCCAGAAACTGGACCAGCACGCGGATCGCCTGCTCTGGGTCGATTTCTTCTGATTTCAACATATGGGCAATCCGTTCCTCGGCGCGTGATGCCTCGCGCCCCAAACGTTCCAGGCCCAATGTGCCAGCGGTGCCGGCGGTCCGATGCAGATTGGCCTTGGCACGGTCCAACGTCTCGCGGTCATCGCCCGAAACCCCGATCTGTAGCCCAAGCGATATCAGCTCTGCGTGCCTTTCGCGGTATTCGGTCATGAACCGATCACGCAGGCGTTCAATCGCGGCATTCATGGACGACATGGATGACTGGTTCATGCCGAACGCTCCAACATCCAGAACGCGTCCAGATCGCGTTCGCGTTTCTGCGCCTCGGCCTCGGCGTTGGCATGGGCGCGCGACAGGCATTCGATGGCCTGCTGACCCGGCCGCCAGAACAATCTGACCGCCTCACCGACGCACATGCGCAAATGCAGACGCTCGCCCGTGCTGGCATGCAGGTCCATCCGATGGATCGACAGGTTCAGCGCATCCGTGAAACGCCGCGCATCCAGGCGCGCCCCGTCCTCGAGAATGCAGACGAACGTGCCGCTGCCGACATAGGACAACAGCGGATTGAAATGCGCCAGTTCATCGCTCAGCGCCTCGGACAGGTCGGCCATCAGGCAGCGAAAATCGAATTCGGACAGCGCGGAAAAGAACCGATCCGCCTCGCGCAGCGTGACACCTACGACGCTTGAACCGTAGAGCGCGTTCCGCGACAGCTTGGTGATGTAATTTTCCAGCGCGGTCAGGGTGACGACACCATCGACATCGTGGATTTCAAACGGTTGATACAGCGCGAGAGGGCCCGCCGTTTCGCTGACCATGTGACCCGATGGTGTCTGCGTCAGGCGATCATGCGATATCTCGCGTGACGTGATACGCCAGCTGGCCAGTTCCAACTGTTCGGACAGCTCTGCCACGTCAAACGGTTTGTTGATGTAATCCGTGGCACCGGCGGCAAAGGCGCGGTCGATGTGATCCTTGTCGGCCATCGCTGTCAGCATCATGACGGGCGACCGGGCAAAACGCGGATCACGACGAATGTCGCGGCACAACTCGATTCCGTCACGTCCGGGCATCTGGATATCGACCAGAAAACACTCAATGTCCGGATTGAGATCCATCACCCGCAGTGCATCAGTCGCATCAGTAGCCGTCACCAATTGGTGCCCGTCCAGAAAGCCGACGAGGCTGACCAGAAGTTCCAGAATGAACGGATCGTCGTCGACCGCGAGAATTTTCATGACTTATACCCCAAAACACAGGCTTTCCATTTTTTGGAACAACCTAAGATTTCAGTGAACAGGGGAATTAGGTCAAAAAAGTGTTCTGACGGGGACGATTCTTCGGAACCTCAGGTTGTATGGCCTAAATCAGATCAAGTTGGCGGCAACTTTCAGCCTCGTAGCCTCAACAGCAGATCCAGTGACGGTTCTCCGGTCACGGCCAGTCCGTTGCGCTGCTGATAGGCCGTGATTGCGGCTCTGGAATTCGCGCCCAACACACCGTCGGCACCTTGTGTATCGAACCCTGCCGCCGTCAGGCGCTGTTGCAGCTCCTTGCGGGTGTCGCCCGTCAGACCATAGCGGTCGGGCGGGAAACTGCCGCGGATCGGGCCTGCACCGATGATCCGGTCGGACAGATGCCCCACGCCGATCGCGTAAGAATCGGAATTGTTGTATCGCTTGATCGCGTTGAAATTCGGCCCGACCGCGAATGTCGGACCACCGGCCTGCGGCGTCAGACGACGCGTTCCGGCTGCGGCCCCGGGCGACCCGATCTCGCCCCCCCAGGGCTCGCCCCGGCGCCAGCCTGACCGCGCGAGATACGCTGCCGTGCTGGCCAGCGCATCGGTCGGATCCTCGCCCCATATGTCGCGCCTGCCATCGCCCGTGAAATCAACGGCATATTCAAGATAGGACGTCGGGATAAACTGCGTGTGCCCCATCGCCCCCGCCCAGCTGCCGGTCATCCGATCGGGCGTAATATCCCCGCTTTGCAGGATCCGCAGCGCGCCAATCAGCTGGCTTTCAAAAAATGCACCGCGACGGCCGTCAAATGCCAGCGTCGACAAGGCGGAAATCACAGGCACATCGCCACGGCGTTCCCCAAACATGCTCTCGAGCCCCCAGACCGCCGTGACGACATGCGCCTCGACGCCGTATCGCGCCTCGATCCGGGCCAACGGATCGCGGTAGCGTGCATAATTGGCGCGCCCCTTGGCGATACGTTCCTCTGATGCGGCAATCGCCAGATATTCCTCCAGCGTGCGTGTGAATTCTGTCTGGTTCCGGTCGCGTTCGACCACGTCGGGCAGGAAACCGGCACGCGCAAATGCCCGGTCCAGTATCGCCTGCGTGATACCCGCATTGGCTGCACGACCCTGAAAACCGGCCACCCAGGCGTCATAGGCCGGATTTGCAACGGCCTGCATGGCGGGTGCAGCCGCAGGACCAGCCATCACAGTGCCGCCGCCGCGTCCACCACAGCCCGCGAGCACGCTGGCCAGCGCGCCCAGGGAAAACATTCGTCTGCTCGTCAACATGTTCGTCGCCCGTTTCTGGATATTTTACCCAACCCTATCGAAACGCGATCCCACAGGTAAGGGCGTCCGATGCCGACCCGCGGATTTCCTCTGACCGTGAAATCTTTCATTTCGCCCTTCGCACGCGGTCCGCTGCCTACGATATTTAGGCCAGAACAGACGACGATACGCCATGCAGGTGAAACGGACACATCGCGGGCCCGCATGTCTGCTGGCTACACCTGGTTCTGATTTCAGCCCCTTTTCCAGGACAGCCAGATCACAACGATGGCACCCGCAAACGTCGCTGCCGTCAGCTGGCCCCAGACCAATCCCGATTGTTGCTGATAGACGACGCCGGACTGGACATCAAAACAGCGCCCCATGGCATCAAAACAGTCACGCCAGCGGACATGCATCACATGAAAGAGAAAGGCAAAGACACCGGACAAGCCAAGCAGACTCAGCGCGACCAGCCTCACGAACATGATCCTTGCTGCATTGACGACCCTCTGCGCCTGCTCACCACATATGTCACGAAAAATAGCCGACCAAAGACAGCCATGTCACGCGGCAACACTTGATCGCTTTGGCCGCCATTTTGGGCGCGCAGGCATCGTGGCCCAAATTCACGCAAACCCGCAGATCGCATCAGCCGCATCACGCAAAAAAGGCCTCTCACGCGCATGCAGCGCAACCGGATACGCGCAATGCCTGCCTACCGACCGCAAGCGTCTGGCCCACCCACTTTCGATACCGCGACGTCTGACAAGCCAGCCGCCTTGCCAAGCAGATTTCCAATAACAAAGCCTACGGATGGACGCATTGAAGCAACCGCAAACCCAACCGGAACATCACAGGCCCAGGCCGAACACGACCCGATCCATCACAATATTTCGGTAAGTTTAAATGGTGCCCAGGGGCGGAATCGAACCACCGACACGAGGATTTTCAATCCACTGCTCTACCCCTGAGCTACCCGGGCACCGGGACGGATATTTCCGTCGGGTAGCGGCGTTCTAGGCAAGGATTGACGGGGTGTCCAGAGCCTTTTGACGCGAATTAGTGAGGTTTCTCGGAACCGTCCCAAACATCGTCGTCACCCTGCTCTTCGGGGGCGGCGGGGATGACATAGGATCCGCTGAACCAGCGGGCCAGATCGATATCGGCGCAGCGTTTGGAACAGAACGGGCGCATTTTGGGGTCGGTTTCGCGGTCACAGATCGGACAGGCCATCACGACACCTCAAACGGCAGACGTTCACGTTTGCGCTGCAACTCGAACAGGCCCATCGTGGTCCAGCCCACCAGCGATGTTTCGACCGCGTCAGCACGAAATGCCGCCCGCAAGGCCTGTTCGACCTGCCTGCGATGCGCCTTGGACATCGGTGCGAAATCAACGGCGATTTGCCCGCCGAAACCACGCAGGCGCAATGCGCGCGGCAGAAGCCGAGAGGCAGACAGGTTCGCCTTGAGCGCGGCAGCGGGCGAGGTATCGCCGCCGGTGTTCACATCCACTGCGACCAAGGCGCGTGTCGCCTCGACATACATGGACCCGCCGTCCAGTTCCACGCGTGGCTGGCCCAGGTTGTCGATCTGATCCAGCACACCCAGATCGGCAAAGCTGCCGTCACGGGTGACGACCTCGGCCGGGCGGGTCCATTCACGCCAGGCCAGCGCATGAGGTCCGTCACCTTCGGTCAGTGCCTCAGGGCCTGCGCCCTCTGCGTCATCCATCACGGCCAAGGCCAGATCATGCATCGCCGCGATATCCTCGATGATATCGGACGCTTCGGCACCCTCGCAGGAAGACCGCAGAATCAATCCCATGTCGCCGTCGTAATTTTCCAGCGCAACCAGTTTCAACCTGTCGCGTTCATCATCATCCGCGATCTGGCGCGAGATATTGACCCCCGGTTTTCCGGGCGTGACGATCGCGTAGCGGCTTTTGAACAGCACCCGGTCCGTGACAGGCACCGCCTTGCCGTCGGTGGCGTAGCCGGTCACCTGAACCAGCATCGGCTGGCCCGGCTTCAGGCCGCGGCCCTGTCGCAGGAATGCCGTCTCGCCGTCGGGCAGCCGCAGCATCATGCCGCCCTGCCCCTTGAGCGGGCGGTCGCAGATCGCGCGGAAAATGGCACCCGGTCGCGGGGCGTCGACAGCATCGACCAGCAGGTCGTCCAGCTGCCCGTCCACCATCAATGCGGCGGCTTCTGCGCCATTGAAATGATCCAGAACGATCGTGCGGCCCTTCATCGGGGGTCTCCATAAACGGGATAGCCTGCGGCCATCAGCAACGTGGCGGCCTCGGCCAGCGGCAGGCCGACGACGCCCGTGAAACTGCCGTTCAACCAAGGGATAAATGCGCCGGCGGGTCCCTGAATGGCATAACCACCAGCCTTGCCGCGCCAATCATCGGTCGCGAGATAGGCGTCCATTTCAGCCACAGACAGACGTTTCATGCGCACTGCCGTCTGCACATCCCGCGTCCAGACACGATCACCACGTTTGACCGCCATCGCGGTGATGACGTTGTGGCGACGCCCCGACAACAAGGTCAGAAATGCCCGTGCCTCGTCGACATCGGCAGGCTTGCCCATGATCCGCCGGCCAGCGGCGACAGTGGTATCGGCACAAAGCACGATGGCATCTTCAGCCGCCACGGCATCCACCTTGGCGCGGGCGATGCGCTTGACGTAGTCGCGGGGCAGCTCGCCCGCATGCACGGATTCGTCCACGTCCGGCGGCAGCACCGCGTCAGGCACCACGCCGATCTGCGCCAAAAGCTCCAGTCGCCGGGGCGAACCAGAGCCGAGGATCAGGCGGGGTTTTTGGGGGTTTGACATAACTTCACCCGTTCATGTGCCGGGTGACGGATGCAGATCGCCCTGCGATCCGCAGACCCGCACGGGCCGAAACCGTCGGTTTCGACCTATTTGAAACGATAATTGATCCGACCCTTGGTCAGATCGTAGGGGGTCATTTCGACCTGCACCTTGTCGCCAGCGAGGACACGGATGCGGTTCTTGCGCATCTTGCCAGCCGTATGTGCGATGATCTCATGGCCGTTTTCCAACTCGACCCGGAATGTCGCATTCGGCAGCAGTTCCTTCACGACGCCCGGAAATTCGAGAAGTTCATCCTTGGCCATGTGGTCTCCTGTGATTGCTTTGCCCCGGTATCCGGGGACCGCGCCTAGATGCGCCCGATTGAACGGGTTTTCAAGGGGAAATACGGGCCAGAGGTGTGGGACGTCAGGACGCGCGGCCCTGTCCCGACACAAACGGCACGAACTGACGCAGCTTGGACAGGTTCTTGACCGCGATCGTGCCCCATCCCCCGATGCCGTTTCGCCGCAAGGCCAGACGGTCCTCGCGCATTTTCAACAGGATTCGGTCCAGCGACCGGTTGCTTTCCCCGCCGACCCGCATCTTGACCAGCACGCGTGGCAGATAGACCGGCTGAACCGTGGTCGTGCTGAAATAGCGCAGGATCAGGTCATAATCCGCCGCGATCCGCAGCGCTGGATCATAGCCACCGATCCGGTCAAAGACCGCGGCCCGCAGGAACAGGGTCGGATGCGGCGGCATCCAGCCGCGCCGCAGTCGGGCCGGACGATACGCACCTGCCTGCCAATGCCGCACGATCCGGCGCGTATCGGATTTCTGAACATAGTCCAGATCACCATAAACCGCCTCGACCGCCGGATCTGCAAAGATGGCCGCAATATCGGACAGGACATGATCATCGGCCAGATAATCGTCCGCATGAACGACCCCGATCACATCCCCGGTGGCGCGGGCGATCCCCTTGTTGATGGCGTCATAGATGCCGCGATCCGCCTCGGATATCACAATGCGTCCGCCCTGCCCCATGCCCGCGATGACCGCCAGCGTGTCGTCTTGCGACAATCCGTCGACAATGATGTGTTCCACATCCACACCCGTCTGCGCATCAACGCTGGCAACCGCCTGCCCCACGGTGGCCGCCGCGTTATACACCGCAGTGATGATCGAGATTTTCATGCAGGCCGGCTCGGTCATTCCGCGCAGGGCGGGCCGAACCGCTCTTGCAGGTGGCGCACGATCTGGTCGCGGGTCTGACGATAGAGCGCGAGTTTTTCCTCGCGATTGTCCCCCATGCCGGTCGGGTCCAGCAAAGGCCAGTATTCCACGTCCAGATGATAGAACTGCGTCAGATCCAGCGCGCGCCGCTGACTTGCAGGCGACAAGGCCAGCACCAGATCGAACGACGACAGATCATCGCCCCAGTCTTCCATCTCGTCGAAACTGCGCGACCGGTGGCGTTCCAGCTCGACCCCGATTTCGGCGCAGACGGTGATTGCGAAACCGTCGATTTCCATGTCGTTGTTGACACCGACGGACTGGATGTAGGCACGGGTGCCATACATCTTTTTCATGATGCCCTCGGCCATGGGCGAACGCACGGCGTTGTGGTCGCAACAAAACAGGACCGATTGCGGCAGGCTTGCCGCCGGAGGTTTGCCGTCAGCCGCCAAAATGCAACACGCAGATCAGCGTGAACAGACGACGCGCCGTGTCGATGTCGACCTCGGCCTTGCCATCCAGACGTTCCTGCAACACGCGCGCGCCTTCGTTGTGAATGCCGCGCCGCGCCATATCGATGGTTTCAATCTGGCTGGGGGCCGCGGTTTTCACCGCATCGAAATAGCTTTCGCAGATTTGGAAATAGTCTTTGACGACCTGACGGAATGGTCCCAGCGACAGATGAAACGCGCCCGCCTCACCCAGATTGGCGTCCCTAACATCGAACACCAGCCTGCGGTCCCGGATCGACAGCGCCAGATCATATGGACCCGGCGGGACCTTGCGACCGTCCTTGGCGGGCAGCACAAAGGTGTTGTCCTCCAGCAGATCGAAAATCGCGACCCTGCGTTCCTGCTCGATTTCGGCAGAGGGTGCCGGCAGCCCGCTGTCATCGAGATTGATGGTGACGATCCGGCTCATGACTGGTTCAACCGGTCCAGCCGGGCCTGCACGCTGAGGCCGTGCGCCTCCAGGCTCTCGGAGGTGGCCAGTCGCACGGCAGACGGCCCGACAGCCGCCAGTGCCTGCGGCGTCATGCGGGCGATGGTGGTGCGTTTGACAAAATCCATCACGGACAATCCACTTGAAAACCGTGCTGACCGAGCAGTGGGCAGCACGTGGTTCGGACCTCCAATGTAGTCGCCGATCGCCTCTGGCGTCCAGCCACCGACAAAGATTGCGCCCGCGTGCGTGATCCGCGCCGCCAGCGCCTCGGCGTCATTCACGCACAGTTCCAGGTGTTCGGGCGCGATCCGGTCCGACAGGGCAACCGCAGCGTCCAGATCAGGCACCGTGATGATCGCCCCGAAATCGCGCCAGCTGGCCCCCGCGATCTTGCGCCGTTCCAGCGTCTGCAGCCGTGCATCCACCGCATCCGCCACCGCACGGCCAAAGGCTGCGTCGGTCGTGATCAGGATGGATTGCGCGCTTTCGTCATGTTCGGCCTGCGACAGCAGGTCCAGCGCGATCCAGTCGGGATCGTTGTCCGCATCTGCGATGACCAGAATTTCGGACGGGCCCGCGATCATGTCGATGCCGACCTTGCCGAACACCCGGCGTTTGGCCGCCGCGACATAGGCATTGCCCGGTCCCGTGATCTTGTCCACCGGCGCGATGGTTTCGGTCCCATAGGCCAGTGCCGCAATCGCCTGCGCGCCGCCGATCCGGTAGATTTCATCGACGCCCGCGATGCGTGCCGCCATCAACACCAGCGGGTTCAGCACACCGTCCGGGCTGGGCACGACCATCGCCAGACGCCCCACGCCCGCCACCTTGGCCGGAACCGCATTCATCAAAACGGACGACGGATAGCTGGCCAGCCCCCCCGGCACATAGAGACCCGCGGCAGACACAGGCGTCCAGCGCCAGCCCAGCGTTGCGCCGGCCTCGTCCTCCCACTGGGCATCCTCGGGCAGTTGGCGTGCGTGATAGGCCCTGATGCGTGCCGCCGCCAGTTCCAGTGCGGCCCGGTCGTCATTGCTGACCTGTGCACAGGCTGCATCGACTTCGGCGGTTGAAATCCGCAAGGTATCCGGCGTCAGCGTCAAACGGTCGTATTTTTCGGTCAGCGCAATCAGCGCCGCATCACCCTGCGCCCGAACCTGGGCAATGATGGCGGCGACAGCATCGTCCACATCGGGCGAATCCTCGCGTTTGGCTGTCAGCAGCGCCAGAAAACGGGTTTCGAAATCGGCGTCATCGTAGTTCAGAAAATCGGGCATCGGGTCCCTCATCAGGCACCTGTGGTGCCGCTGGGCAAATCAACAATCATGCGCGGCACAGCCGCCAGTCAGATCAAGCGCAGTCAATCCGGATGATGCGGAACCTTGCCTGAAACCGCGACATAGGGCCGGGTCACATCTTTCAACACGACGCCCAGCGCCTCAACGCCGCAGGAAATCACACCGTCCCCCGCCAGCGTCAGCACGACCGCGCCCGTGCCGTCCGGGCCGAGTTCGAATGTGATATCCAGCAACGACAGGATCGTGTCGGCATCGCCCTTGGGCACGCCCTGGCTTTTGACGCCCGTCACGTCCTCGATCAACAAGACCGACTGAACCCGTTCCGGCCGGTGACCGGGTGCCAGGCTGCCCTTGTCCTCCCAGCGGAACCGGTTGAGCAATACTGCAAAACGGCGTTCGGCTGGGGTCCAGCGCATTTCGGACGCCGGAAAAACCGAATCCTGCGAAAGCGAGGCCACGACCTGCAAATCGGCCGCATCCCAGGCCATCAGGCGCAGCGGCTTTTCCGCGCCATCCTCGAATCTCGCATCCGTCATACGCCCGGCACCCTTGCGATCTGTGCGCCCACGGCGCTCAGCTTGTCTTCGACATGCTCATAGCCGCGATCCAGGTGGTACACCCGGTTCACGGTTGTCTCGCCCTCGGCGGCCAGTCCGGCCAGGATCAGCGACACGCTGGCGCGCAAATCGGTGGCCATGACCGGCGCGCCCTTCAGACGGTCGACCCCGCGCACGGTCGCCTGACCGCCCTGCACCTCGATATCGGCCCCCATGCGGATCAGCTCTGGCGCGTGCATGAACCGGTTTTCGAAAATCTTTTCTTCCAGCACGCTGGTGCCATCCGCAAGGCACAGCATCGCCATCATCTGCGCCTGCAAATCGGTCGGAAAACCTGGGAAAGGTTCCGTGACCACATCGACCGCCCGGGGACGGTCGCCGCGCAGCTTTACCTTCAGACCTGCTTCGGTTTCGGCCACATCGACACCCGCCAGATCCAGCTTTTCGGCAAATGCCGTCACCAGCTCCATCCGGCCGCCCAGGCATTCCACCTCGCCGCCGCAGAACACCGGGGCCAGCATGTAGGTGCCCAGTTCGATCCGGTCTGTCACCACGGGGTGCGTTGCAGCACCAAGCCGGTCGACCCCCTGGATTTCGATGGTTGACGTGCCCTCGCCCGCGATCTGCGCGCCCATCGCCCGCAGACACCGCGCGAGGTCCACGATTTCCGGCTCGCGCGCTGCGTTCTCGATCACGGTCGTGCCCTTGGCCAGTGTGGCGGCCATCAGCACGTTTTCCGTGGCACCGACGCTGGCAAAGCGCAACGGGACCCGTGCGCCCTTCAACCCGCCGCTGGCGGTGGCATGCAGATAGCCGTCGCGCAGTTCGATCGTGGCACCCATCAGTTCCAGTGCGTCGATATGAATGTCCATCGGCCGCGCCCCGATTGCACAGCCACCGGGCAGAGACACCACCGCCTTGTGGTGCCGCGCCAGCAGCGGACCAAGCACGAGGTTGGACGCCCGCATCTTGCGCACGATTTCATAATCGGCCGTGGTCGAGGTCATGTCGTGGCTCGACAGGACTTGCACCTTGCCGCCCTGCATCGACGTCACCTCGACGCCCAGCGATTCAAGCAGGGCCGTCATTGTCTTGATGTCCGACAGGCGCGGCACATTGGTCAGCGTCAGCGGCTCTTCGGACAGCAGGGTCGCGGGCATCAGTGTCAGCGCCGCATTCTTGGCCCCCGCAATCGGAATCTGCCCGTTCAACGGCTTGCCGCCCGTGACGACGATGGAATCCATGTGATTGCCCTAACTTGGTCTATGTCTGCCGCGCGGTGTTACAGCGACAGCAGCCGCAGGTCCAGCGCAGGCGGGTCAGTCGTCGTCGCCCGCCTCCTGCGCCGCACGCGCCCGTGCCTGCGCCTTGCGCTTGGCCATATTCGCCTTGAGGGCGGCCTTGAGCCGTTCCTCGCGCGTCAGAGCCTTATCGGGGCGCAGGGCGCGCGCCTGTGGTGCCGGTGATTTCTCTGTCATGTCGTTGTTCTAGCCTTCCCGTGAAAAAGCGTCCAGACGGGGCTTGCACCCCGCAAAGCTATTCGCTAATTCCCCGCCCACGGATGCTGTGGTAGCTCAGTGGCAGAGCACACCCTTGGTAAGGGTGAGGTCGAGAGTTCAATCCTCTCTCACAGCACCATCCCCCATTTCATCCTGACGTACGTAATTGGTCGGTCATGCGGCGCATCAATGTGCAGACTGTGCCGGGATAACGTCACACAGAAACGAAAAGCCATTTTTTTGCAAACAGGCGTTCAAACCTGCCGTCACGATGGTTAGCAAGAGGCGGGTGCGATGTGGCGGTCGGTGTGCACAGCGCCGGACACCACGGGTCACGAATGGGGTTGAGCCAAGTGAGACAGCAAAACGGCAGTGTTGGTACGGCAACCGCGTGGGCGCGTGCGATGTGCGGCGCAGTTATGGCGGCCTTGGTTGCGACAGGCGCGCAGGCGCAACAGCTGTCGTATGGCACCAACCTGCGTGGCACGCCCGGCCTGATCGACATGCCCTCTGCACATTCGCCCGCCGACGCCGAAATCGGACTGTCCTACACCAGGTTCACCAACACCACGCGCAGCGCGCTGACGTTTCAGCTGACGCCGCGTCTGTCCACCAGCTTTCGCTACAACCAGCTGTATGACATTCGCCCGGGCGGCAGCGGTTCAAACCGCGCTGTCTTCGATTTCGTCTTCGACCGCAGCTTTTCGTTGCACTACCGTATTATGGACGAGGGCCGCTACCGCCCGGCCGTTGCCGTCGGTCTGAACGATTTCCTCGGGACCGGATTTTTCGAGAGCGAATACATCGTCGCATCCAAGACCCTGACCCCCAGCCTGCGTGCCACGCTGGGGTTGGGATGGGGCCGGTTCGGCACCCAAGGCGGTTTCGAAAACCCGCTGGGTGCCCTGTCCGGCAGTTTCGATGCGCGCGGTGCCCGCACCGTGTCCAACACCGGCGGCGAGGTCGACAGCATCGAATGGTTCCGCGGCGATGCGGCCCTGTTTGGCGGTCTGCAATACCAGATCAACGACCGGACGCTGGCGACCGTGGAATATTCATCCGACGCCTATCCGTTCGAGGACGGCACGGCCTTTGACGTGAAATCACCGGTCAACGTGGCCGTCAGCTATGACCTTTATCCCGGCCTGCGCCTGACGGGTGCCTACCTCTATGGGTCAGAGGCCGCGATCAACCTCAGCTACAACATCAACCCCAAGGTCAGGCGCGACGGCAACATCAACAACACAGCCCCCCTGCCCGTGCGCCCACAAGGCACCGGTGTGGCCGCCAGCTGGGATGCAGCGACCGACCCTCAGGCGCGCGGCCCGCAGACCGCAACCGCCACGGCCCTGTCCGAACAGGATATCGCGCTCTACGGTCTGACGCTCAGCGGTGACCTCGCCCGCGTGGCCATCGTCAACGATACCTACCGCACCGACAGTCAGGCCATCGGCCGCACCGCACGCACCCTGACCTACACCCTGCCCGACAGCATCGCCCGCTACGAGATCGTGGTCATGCGGCGCAACCTGCCCGTGGTCAGCGCGACGCTGCGCCGGTCGGACCTGACTGATCTGGAATTCGACGCCGATGCCGCATTCGCAAGCTATGCCCGCGCCGGGATCGACACGAGCCCCGCCGCAGTGCCGCCGACGGCCGATCCGTTTCCGCGCCTCGATTTCGGGGTCGCACCGTTCATCAGCACCTCGCTGTTCGATCCGGATTCTCCCGTCCGACTGGCGGGCGGGCTTAGCCTGACTGGTGATCTGGACCTCGCGCCCGGTTTGCGGCTGTCTGGCGACGTCCGCAGCAAACTGCTGGGCAACCTCGACGACGCGACACGGCGATCGAATTCGGTCCTGCCGCGCGTGCGCAGCGAAAAGAACATCTATGACCGCGAACAGACGACGCTGAACCGTCTGACCGCGTCCTACCTGTTCCGCCCCGGCACGGATCTTTATGGCCGCGCCACGGCGGGCTATCTGGAATACGGTTTTGCCGGTGTCTCTACAGAACTGTTGTGGGCCCCTGCCGGGCGGCGTTACGCGCTGGGTGCCGACCTCAACCGGGTGCGCCAGCGTGATTTCGACCAGCGGCTAGGTCTGCGCGACTACACGGTGACGACAGGCCATCTGTCGGCATACTATGATTTCGATGACGGGTATTTCACCCAGCTCGACCTTGGTCGTTATCTGGCCGGTGACGACGGCGGCACCCTGACCGTGGGGCGCCGGTTCGACAACGGCTGGAACGTCGAGGCCTATGCCACGCTGACCGACGTCTCCTTTGACGATTTCGGCGAAGGGTCATTCGACAAGGGAATCCGCGTCACCATCCCGTTCGATTTCCTGACAGGACAGGACATGCGCCGGTCGCGGCCTGTGCTGATCCAGCCCATCTTGCGGGACGGCGGCGCGCGGCTGTCGGTGCAGGACCGCCTGTATCCGCTGATCGAGGACAGCCGCACCGACGACCTGCAACGGACCTGGGGGCAATTCTGGCGATGACCAAGATGATCCAAATCCTCGCCCTTGCCACCTGCGGTCTGACCGCCTGTGCACCGGCCCCCTATTTCGACCTGCGCGCGCGGGTCACGCCCGCGTTCATCGCGTCGGTCACGACACCGATGGTCCTGATCGAGTTGCCGCAAAAACCCTACGCCGCAACGATCGTCCCGGCCGCGGCAAACGGTCCGGTGACGACCTGGGCGACGCCGGATGCGATCACCCTGTCGATGATCAACGGCGTGGTGACGGCAACGCGCGGCATGGGCACCGACCTGATGCACAGCGACATCGACGGCACGGTCGCGGCACTGGCGGGTGGGCCGCGCGTCTATGACCGCAGGTTCAGCTATCAGAACGCCGAAAACCAGACCGTGTTGCGCGCACAGCGCTGCACCATGTCAGGCCCCGCGGATCAGGCGCTGACGCTCTATGGCACGACCTATGTTGCGCAGATGTGGACCGAAACCTGCACAGGCAACGACCAGCAGATGCCCAACATCTACTGGACGGCGGGCGGCCGAGTCGTCCAATCGCAGCAGTTCATTAGCGCAGCCGTCGGACCGATCATCACCGAAACAATCCGGAACTGACCATGAACCGGCGCGCGCAAAACACGGGGTGATGGCATGACCACCCGGCAGCCATTCAACATCATGATCGTCGGACAGCGCGGTCGCCTGCAATACGAGGCGCTCTTGTTCGTTGCCTCGTTGCGGGCGCGCGCGCCGTCCTTTGCCGGGCGCGTCATCGTGGCCGAACCGCAGCCCGGCCCGCTGTGGCCGGATGATCCGCGCATCGAACCCGACATCGCAGAGGCACTGATCGAACTGGGGGCCGAGATCGTCCCGTTCCACGGCAACCACTTTGGCGCCGCCTACCCATACGGCAACAAGATCGAAGGACTGGCGACCCTCCCCCCCGGTGAGCCGTTCATCTTTTTCGACAGTGATACGCTGATCCTCGACGACATCGGGGCCATGCCGATCGATTTCACCCGGCCTACGGCCTCGATGCGGCGCGAGGGGACTTGGCCGCAGGAAGAGCTTTACTGGCCGGGCTACACCGCGATCTGGAAATCGCTCTACGACAAGTTCGGGCTGGATTTCGAAAGCAGTCTCGATACCGATCACCCGGACGAATACTGGCAGCGCTACCTGTATTTCAACGCAGGCTGGTTTCTGGGGTCCGATCCGCAGGCATTTCTGGCACGGTTTTTGGATATGTCCCTTGCGATCCGCGATGACCGCCCGCCAGAGCTGGTGATCCAGCCGCTGGACCCATGGCTTGATCAGGTGGCGCTGCCGCTGGTGGTCCACAGCCTTGGCGGTGGCAGGCCAGGACCCGAGCTTGACGGTCTGGACGGAGACATCACCTGCCATTGGCGGTTGATGCCGCTGATGTATGCCCGCGAGAGCGACAAGGCGATTGCCGTCCTCGAAGAGGTCAGCGCGCCCAACAGGATCAAGAAACACCTCAAGAAGCACGAAGCGTTCAAGCGGATGATCTATCAGTCTCGCGGCCAAAAGGTCCGCGAGATGTTCGACCAAGACGATCTGCCGCGCCGCGAACAACAGCTGCGCAACCGGATCAAATCCGCAGGCTTCTGGATCCGGTAGCCGATTTTTCGCGAAAAATCGGACCGCGCCCGGCAACACCCCGCGTGACCCCTGATTTTTCGCAGAAAAATCAGCCTGCCTTAGGTGGCGAAAATCCCGCTCGTGGCGGCGTAGCCCTTGATTTCAATCGGGTTTCCGGACGGATCGCGGAAAAACATCGTCCATTGCTCGCCCGGCTCGCCCTTGAACCGCACGGATGGCGCAAGGATGAAATCGGTCTGTTCCTCTTCCAGCCGTCCGGCCAGCGCCGTCCATTCATCCAGCGGCAGCACGACACCGAAATGCGGCATCGGCACCATGTGATCGCCCACCTTTCCCGTTGGCGCATTCGCAAATGGCTCGCCCAGATGCAGGCTCAACTGATGACCGTAGAAATCAAAGTCGACCCAGGTCTGCGTCGACCGCCCCTCTGCAGCACCCAGCACACCACCATAGAACGCCCGCGCAGCATCCAGATCCGTGACGTGATAGGCGAAATGAAACGGAACGGGCATGGCAGGACCTTTTTGGATGGGACGTTGAATTGATGCTGGCGTGGCGCTAGCGTGCCGCCAACCATAAGCCCGGAGGAAACCCCATGTCCACAGACCCCAACGGCCCCAGCTACGGCTTTGACACGCTGCAAATCCACGCAGGCGCGCGCCCTGACCCCGCTACCGGCGCGCGGCAGGTCCCGATTTATCAGACAACCGCCTACGTGTTCCGCGATGCGGATCACGCAGCAGCGCTCTTCAACCTCCAGGAGGTCGGCTATATCTACTCGCGGCTGACCAACCCCACGGTTGCAGCACTTCAGGAACGGATCGCCACGCTCGAGGGCGGCATCGGCGGCGTCTGCTGCGCGTCAGGTCACGCAGCGCAACTGATGGCACTGTTTCCGCTGATGGCACCGGGCAAGAACATCGTGGCCTCCACCCGCCTGTACGGCGGCACGGTCACGCAGTTCACCCAGACGATCAAACGGTTCGGCTGGTCCGCGACATTCGTCGATTTCGATGACCTCGACGCGATCAAGGCCGCCATCGACGACAACACCCAGGCCATTTTCGGAGAGGCGATCGCCAACCCCGGCGGCTATATCATGGACGTGCGCGCCGTAGCCGATATCGCCGATGACGCCGGCATTCCCCTGATCATCGACAACACGACGGCGACCCCTTACCTGTGTCGCCCGATCGAGCATGGTGCGACGCTGGTCGTCCATTCCACCACGAAATACCTGACCGGCAACGGCACCGTCACCGGCGGTTGCGTCGTGGATTCGGGTAAATTCGACTGGGCCGCATCGGGCAAGTTCCCGTCCCTGTCCGAACCCGAACCCGCCTATCACGGCCTGAAATTCGCGGAAACCTTCGGACCCATGGCCTTTACATTCCACGGGATCGCCATCGGTCTGCGCGACCTGGGCATGACGATGAACCCGCAGGCGGCGCATTACACGTTGATGGGGATCGAGACGCTGTCGCTGCGCATGGACCGCCACGTCCAGAACGCCGAAAAGATCGCAAAGTGGCTCGAGGACGACCCCCGCGTAGATTACGTCACCTATGCTGGCCTCAAGAGTTCCAAGTACTTCGACCGGGTCGCGCAGGTCTGCCCCAAGGGCGCGGGTGGCCTGTTCACATTCGCGGTCAAGGGCGGATACGAGGCCTGCATCAAGCTGATCGACAGCCTCGAGATCTTCAGCCACGTGGCCAACCTTGGCGATACGCGCAGCCTGATCATCCATCCGGCCAGCACCACGCACCGCCAGTTGCAGGAAAACCAGCAGCGCGCGGCGGGTGCCGCCCCCGAAATCGTGCGCGTCAGCATCGGGATCGAGGACGCGGACGACCTGATCGCGGATCTGGATCAGGCCCTGTCCAAGGCCACGGCCTGACCACCGATGCAGGACGGCCCTAGCGGTCGTCCTGCATGTCCTCGCCCCATGTCATCGTGACACTGGCACTGATCGTGACCTCGCCCTCGGCAATCGGCACAGACATCGCGTCTTCCATCGCCATGCGCATCATCGGCGCGGGGGCCGCGTTCATACCGGCCTCACTCAAGCTAGTCAGCCTTCCAAGTGCGACATCGGCGGCATCGGTGTACAGGGCGGCCTTGCGCATGGCATCTGCCACCGCCGCGCGGCGGGCTTCATCCAGCAGCGTCTGACGGTTCGACACGTCGAAGGTCAGACCGTTCATCTGGTTTGCCCCACTCTGGACCACCGCGTCCAGAACTTCTCCCAGACGGTCAAGCGCGGTGACGGTCACGCTGACATCCGTGCTGGCGCGATAGCCGGTGACGCGCGAAACATTGTTGTCCCGGTCATAGTCCTGGATCACGTCCAGCCGCAATGCGCTGGTCTGCACATCCGCGCCGGTGATCCCGGCATCGGACAGGCTGGCCAGAACCGCCGTCATATCCGTCGACATCTGCGCCAGCGCCGCCGCCGCCGTCGGGGCCTGATGCGACACCCCCAGGCTGACCCGCGCCAGATCGGGTGTGGCACTGACCTCGCCGGTGCCCTGCATGGTGACGCGCGCCGCCTGTGCGAATGCCGGACCCGCCAGGATACCGGTCGACAATGCTGCGCAGAAAACCAGCCATCTTGGACCCGGCGATAACTTGCTATACCATGACTGTGAATGAGATTTGTCGTTTTCCGATGAATGACAGGCTGCTAGGACCATCTTATGACGCCTCGTTTTGCTTTGCTTCTTTCATCCGATGGTATCCGCCTGCTGCACCGCGTGCCAGAAGGCTGGAACCGCGTTGGCAATGTCCCGCTTGAGACCGATGACCTGCCTGGTGCCTTGGCCAAGCTGCGGGCCGACGGGCTGACCCTGGAACCCGAAGGGCTGACCACAAAGCTGGTGATCCCCGAGGATCAGATCAGGTTCATGTCGCTCGAGGGCGCGCAGACCAGCGTCGCGGATGTCCGGCAAGCGCTTGACGGTGCGACGCCTTATGCGGTCGACGACCTGTCGATCGATTTCGACCGGTCCGGCGGGATGACCCATATCGCGGCCGTCGCCCGCGAAACACTGGCCGAGGCCGAAGCCTTTGCGCTGGATCATGATTTCAACCCGGTCTGCTTTGTGGCCGTGCCCCCGCCCGGCACCTTTGTGTCAGAGGTCTTTTTCGGCCCGACCCAATCGGCCAGCGGGACCTTGGCCGAACGATCAAGCCAACCGGTCGAGGAAACCGGTATCGCGGATCTGACAGCAAAGATGCCCGGCAAAGAGGCCGCGACGGACACGGTATTGCCCGACCCGCCGCAGGATCCCGCTGCAGACACGCCAGACGCTGCCGACACGACGGACGCCCCTGCGCCGGAAACCCCATCCGACGATCCGCCGCTGTTCACCGCGCGCAGCAGACCCGTGTCCGGCGCCATGGCAGCCGCTGCGATGCCGGGCGGGGCGGCCCCCGGCGACACCACACCCGCGACCGCACATGATCCCGCGCGCGCCGCAGGCCCTGCCATGCCTGTCAGCCCGGCGCCGTCGGAACAGACCGACAGGACTGAACCGAAACAGGTCCAGAAACCGGCCCTCACCGCAACCCGCGCAACCCCCGTCGCAGGTGCCCCCGAAGAACCATTGTTCACCCGGCGCAAGGAACCGCCACCCCCCATCGCAGGCAAGGGCAAGGCTGCATCGCCAACCGCCCTGCGGGCAGAGGCCCCGTCGGCACCTGACGCAGTTCCCGCAATGGTCGCCGCCCCCCGCGCGCCCCAGGCGCCGCAACCGACCACTAAACCCGCGCAGGAAACCCCCGATGCACTGGCAGGTCTCGCGCCTGCGCGCAGTGGCAAGCCGCGTTTTCTGGGCCTGATCCTCACGGCGGTGCTGCTGGTCGTGCTTCTGATCATGGGGTTCTGGGCCTCGACCCTGCCCGACGAAGGGATCGCATGGCTCTGGGGCGACCAGGAAGAGGTCGCAGCGGCCCCTGCAACCGCACAAGAAACATCTGACGAAACTGACATTGCGGCCGTAGCGCCAGCGCTCCAGCCAGCCACACCCGATGCAATCCCCGCACCATCGGCACTGACCGATGCGCCTACACCCGAATTGCTGGCGACACCTGCGCTGCCGGTTGTGCGGGCACCGACATCCGGTGTGTTGACCCCGGCAGAGGCTGACCGGATCTATGCCGCGACAGGCGTCTATCAGCGCGCGCCACGCCTGCCCGTCACGCCACGCACCACGATCGAAGAAGCCCAGCGCCCGGTCCCGGTGGCGCTGACCGGCATGTCGTGGAATTCGGCCCCAGCAATGCCCGATCCGACACAGACCGCCCCGGATTCTGTGATCGCGGCCCAGATCGATCCCCCAGCCGCCGATGTGGTCTTTGCACGCGATCTGCGCGGGCGCATCCTCGCGACCCCGACAGGAACAATCGTACCCAGCGGTGCCATCGTCTATGCGGGTGCGCCAGACATCCGCCCACAGGTCCGCCCGGGCACACCGACGCAGACCCCGACCAGCACAACCGTTACAACCGATCCGGATGCGCCGGAAACGGTGCGGCTGATTGCGGGCACGCCACCGGTCCAGCCGCGCGCACGCCCGGCTGACCTTGCACCCGTCCTGACGCAGGACCCGCAGATCGCGGCGGTCCCTGACCTGCGGCCCGTCGTGCGGCCGGGCGATGTCGCCCCCGCACAGTCAGATGAAGCCGACACATCAGACCCCGCCACGCCCGAGGTTACGGAAACCGACGCCGCAACGCCGACCGTCATCACGGGCGCACCGGACCTGCGACCCACCTTGCGGCCCGCCAGTTTTGCCAGCCGGTCGCCGGTCGTTGCGGTCCCGATCGATCCGCGTGTCGCCGATGCACGCCCCGCGCTGCGCCCCGAGGGGCTGGCCCCCGCAGCACCCGAACCTGACCCAACACCCGACATCAACGCGATTGCAGCGGCCATTGCCTCTGCCGCACCGCAGTCGGCGTTCAGCAACCGCACGGCCCGGGCCGTGGGAATCGCGCCGCGTCCGGCGACACGCCCGCGCAACTTTGACCAGGTGGTTGCCCGTGCCACGGCAGCGCCCGTGCAACGCCAGACCGCTGCCGTCGTGCAGCGTCCGGCAACCACACCGCAGGTCGCAGCCCCCGCTGTCGTGGCCCCGACAGGCCCGGTGCCGGGTGGCGTCGCCCGTGCCGCGACTCAGGAAAACGCGATCCGCCTGCGCGACATGAACCTGGTCGGTGTCTATGGACGCCCCAATGCGCGCCGTGCCTTGGTCCGTCTGGGCAACGGCCGCTATGTCAAGGTCGAGGTCGGCAGCGCCCTCGACGGTGGTCGCGTGACCGCCATCGGCGATTCCGCGCTGAATTTCGTCAAGCGCGGGCGCACCTACGCGCTGCAACTACCCACGGGCTAGACAGTGCTGCGCGATGCCGCAGTTGTTTGCGATCTGGCCTGCCTGCCCCATTGCCTTGTGCGCAGTGACGTTTAAGACAGCCGCATGGATACCTTTCTGCTACAGGCCACAATTTATCTGGGTGCCGCCGTGCTTGCGGTGCCTTTTGCCGCGCGACTGGGACTTGGGTCCGTTCTGGGATATCTGGCCGCCGGGATCATCATCGGCCCATTGACCGGCTTGGTCGGGACCGAGGCACAGGACATTCAGCATTTCGCCGAATTCGGTGTGGTGATGATGCTGTTCCTGATCGGACTGGAACTGGAACCGCGCGCGCTGTGGGACATGCGGGATCGTTTGATCGGCCTGGGCGGACTTCAGGTCGGCGTAACCACGCTGCTGATAGCGGGGGCCGCCATCGCGCTGGACTACGACGTCGTGACAGGCATCGCGATCGGCATGATCTTTGCCTTGTCATCCACGGCAATCGTGCTGCAAACCCTGTCCGAAAAGGGGCTGATGCAAACCGGCGGCGGGCGGTCGATCTTCTCGGTATTGCTGACGCAGGATATCGCCGTGATCCCGATGCTGGCCCTGCTGCCGCTATTGGCATCACCTGCCGCGCGCGTGGCAATAGCCCCCGACGGGTCCATGCAACGCGCCGGAACAACCGATGAGGCCCACCACGGCCTGTCACTCGTCGAAGGGCTACCCGGCTGGGGCGTGACGCTGGTCACCATCGGTGCAGTGGCCGCCGTGATTCTGACCGGGATTTACCTGACCCGGCCGGTTTTCCGCTATATCCATCAGGCCAAGCTGCGCGAGATGTATACCGCGCTTGCCTTGCTGATGGTCGTGGCGATTGCCGTCCTGATGGAAACTGTCGGCCTGTCGCCTGCGCTGGGGACGTTCCTCGCCGGTGTGGTGCTGGCGAACTCGGAATTCCGTCACGAACTCGAAAGCGACCTTGCACCGTTCAAGGGCCTGCTGCTCGGTCTGTTTTTCATCACTGTCGGTGCCGGAATCAACTTCGAACTGCTCTTTGCGCAACCGACCCGCGTGGCGACCTACGTGCTGGGAATTATCGTGATCAAGGGCGCGGTGCTCTATGCGCTGTCGCTCTTGTTCAAGATGAAAGGCAAGGACCGCTGGCTGTTCACACTGGGCCTGGCACAGGCCGGTGAATTCGGGTTCGTGCTGATCTCTTTCTCGCGCAGCCAGGGCGTCCTGACGGGACCTGTGTCGGAACTGCTGCTGCTGGTGACAGCGCTGTCGATGCTGGTCACGCCGCTGATGTTCATCGGCTACCACTACCTGACGCACCGCATGGAAGAGGAAGAGGACCACGAACACGACGAGGTCGACGAAACAGGAACCGTGATCATCGCGGGCATCGGACGCTTTGGCCAGATGGCGAACCGGCTCATCCAATCGGCCGGGTTCTCGACCGTCGTGATCGACAATGATCTTGCCGCCGTCCAGACCATGCGCAAGTTCGGCTATCGCGGGTTCTTTGGTGACCCGACGCGCCCTGACCTGCTGGCCGCGGCCGGCATCGACGAGGCACGCGTGATGATGGTCTGCCTTGATAATAGGGCAACCGCCTGCCAGCTGGTCGCCTATGTGCGCAAGGTGCGCCCCGACATTCACATCATCGCCCGGGCCTATGACCGCGTGCACAGTTACGAGCTTTATGCGGCGGGTGCCGACGATATCGTGCGTGAAATGTTCGACAGCTCGCTGCGCGCCGGGCGCTATGCGCTTGAAAATCTGGGGCTGACGGAATTCGAGGCGGCCGAGGCGGAAACCATGTTCTATCATTCCGATCGCGGCATGGTGCGGGAACTGGCCGAGCTGTGGAAACCGGGCGTCGCCATTGCGGACAACGCCGACTACGTGGCCCGCGCACGCAAGCTGGACAGTGATCTGGAAACGGCGCTCGCAAGTCGTGTGCAAAACCGCGATTCCTCGGACGAGGCGCTGCCGCCGCGCCGTCCTGGCGACACCTCGCGCGGCAACCGCTAGGACCCCGATTTTTCGCGAAAAATCGGACAGCACCTGCCATCATCAGGGGGGACAACGATTTTTCGCAGAAAAATCGGTGGATCAGGCCGATTTGCCTGCGACGGCTGCTTCTTCGAAGGTCGCCATGCCGCTGTGACATGCGACAGCGGCCTGTACGATGCCGATCGCTACGGCAGCACCGGATCCCTCGCCCAGCCGCAATCCCAGATCCAGCAGTGGGGTCTTGCCCAGCGCATCCAGCATGCGGCCATGCGCCGCTTCAGCCGAAACATGGCCTGCAACCGCGTGATCCAGCGCGCCAGACACCGCGCGGTCGAGAACAAGGGCCGCCGCCGTGCAGATGAATCCATCCAGAACCACCGGGATACCCGCAACGCGCGCCCGCGCGATCGCCCCCGCCATCCCGGCGAGTTCGCGTCCGCCAAGGCAGCGCAAGACCTGCAATGGATCAGCCAGTACATCCGCGTGACGCGCGAGGCCCGCAGCCACGACCTGCGCCTTGCGGGCCACACCGGCATCGTCAACGCCACTGCCCCGCCCGACCCAATCCGCAGGATCGCCCCCCATCAGGGCAGCACCCAGTGCCGCCGCCACGGTCGTGTTGCCAATCCCCATCTCACCCACCACCAACAGGTCGGTATCGCGCGCAACCGCGTCCCAACCCGCGCGCAAGGCCGATACGACCTCGGCCTCTGACATGGCGGGGCCGGTGGTGAAATCGTGCGTCGGCGTCTCCAATTCCAGCGGGACCACCGACATGGTTGCGCCATACGTCCGGGCCAGCTGATTGATCGCCGCACCGCCCGCGCTAAAATTGCCGACCATCTGGGCCGTCACCTCAGGCGGAAAGGCTGACACACCCTGGGCGCAGATCCCGTGATTGCCCGCGAACACGATAATCTGCGGGGCCGCGATAACGGGACGCGCGTTGCCTTGCCAGCCTGCGACCCAGATCGCCAGATCCTCCAGGCGGCCCAATGCGCCCGGCGGCTTGGTCAATGCGCCATTGCGTGCCGCGGCCCCGTCGCGGGCGGCTGTATCCGCACCCCCGGCTGCCGCCAGCGCGGCGCGAAAGCTGTCAAGGCTCGTGAATGCTGCGGTCATGGGCCGTCCTCGTTGCGTATTTCCCTGCCCCTGTCTAACCATGCGACACGGAATGAAAAGAGGCCGCATCATGCAAAACACCACCGGCCCACAGCCCCGCTTTGCCTTGTCCGATGTGGCGGCTGCAGTGGGGTTGATGACCCGCCTGCCCGTGCGTGTCGATACGGACCGCGCAACACGGCGGGGAGCACGCGCGGCATGGGCGTGGCCGGTGGCGGGCCTGTTGGTCGGAGGGCTGGCGGCGCTGCTGGCCAGTCTTGCGCTTTGGCTGGGCCTGCCGCCTGCCCTTGCGGCCATTCTGCTGATCGCCACGCAGATCACGCTGACCGGTGCCCTGCACGAGGACGGTCTGGCCGACAGCCTGGACGGTCTGTGGGGCGGCTGGACGCGCGACCGGCGGCTCGAAATCATGAAGGACAGCCGGATCGGTGCTTACGGTGTCATCGGATTGATCCTGACCTTGCTTTTGCGCTGGCAACTTTGGTCATTGATCATCGCGAACGACGCGCTCTGGGCTGCTGCATTGATCATGGGGGCCGTCAGCCGCGCGCCGATGGCGGCCCTGATGGTCTGGCTGCCCCCGGCCCGAACCTCGGGCCTCAGCCGACACGTGGGGCGACCTGCGCCTGTCACGGCAATCGCCGCAGGTATGCTGGCCGGGGTGGTCACGCTTTTGCTGTGGCCTGTTGCATTGCTGGCATTGGGTCTCGCCGTGGCCTCCACGGCTTACGGCTGGGGCCGCATTGCGCATGCGCGAATTGGCGGGCAAACCGGCGACATCCTCGGGGCTGGGCAGCAACTGTGCGATATCGCGGGACTGCTGGTGCTGGCAGTTCTGCTGACCTAACGCGGGCAGGCCAGCGCCGCGTCAACCGCCCCCGGCCCGTTTGGCCCCAGATCCCGTGCAACAGGCACACCGCCGTCAAAACGCACACCGATCACACGGCCCCAGTCCCCCGACAGCAAAACCGCCGTGCGTCCGTCGCAGGCAACACCACCGGGAATGACTGCATCCCCGATCCGGTGGTTCGTTACACCCGGCAGGGCCGCAACCAGTTCCATCACGCCCTCCGCCGGTCGCCAGAACTGCAAGGTCCGTGCCAGATGGGGCCGGTCGACCAAGGCGACCTCGATCCGTCCGTCGCCGTCGAAATCAGCAGCACCCAAAGGCGCAAGCCAGCGTTGGGTCTGGCCGATGTAGGGGGTCGCGGTGATCGCCTGCGGCACACCATCCACTAGCCCGAACACCAGCAAACGCGCGCCGCGCGCGATGTCGGTCTGCACGACGACGACATCTGGCAGGCCGTCGCCCGTCACATCCCACAGACGCGGGACAAGGTCCTCGTAGACCTGCTGTTCCGGCAGGGTGAAACGGTACGACCCATTCGTGGTAACGATCCGCAGATCGCCCCATTCCACGGCATCCCCCAGCACGCCGTGGTCATAGCGCGTCGTGGGGGCTTCAAACTGGGCGGCGGTGATCTGCTGTGCCGTCGCGGGTCCGGCCAGCATGCAGGCCACCGCCGCCCATTTCATCAGATCTGCTTTTCCGGCATCTGCACGCGCAGACCGTCCAGCGCATCAGAAACCTTGATCTGACAGGTCAGCCGCGACCGGACAGGATCGGGTTCATAGGCGAAATCCAGCATGTCCTCTTCCATGCCGTCCTTGGCAGGCAGCTTTTCCACCCAATCCTCGGCCACATAGACGTGGCAGGTCGAACAGGCGCAGGCACCGCCGCAATCGGCCTCGATGCCCGGAATGCCGTTGTCGCGTGCGCCTTCCATGACGGTCATGCCGTTGGCAACCTCGACGACGTGTTCTTTGCCACCGTGTTCGACATAAGTGATCTTGGCCATTGGTTTTCCTCAGAATGGATGCAGTGTCGGCGCGCACCTTAGGCCGTCACCGGGGCGCATGCCAGTCCCATCACAGGGCTATCGCCGCGACATTCTTGCGGCTATGTAGTGGCATGATCCGCCTCCTGCCCATTTTGCTCGTCCTTTCCGCCTGTGCGCCTGTCCCGCCGACAGACGCACCCGCCACCGTGCTGATCGCCAGCGGCGGGATCGAAACTGATACCGCCGGGCGCTGTTTTGCGCGTACTGCACCGCGCACCCGCGTGGACATCGTCGACCGCGTGGAACAGGTCGCACCCGCCCGCCGGGATGCCGCAGGCACCATCATCGACCCACCCGTGTTTCGCACCGTATCAGAACCCACCGCGCGCACCGTCGGCGAAGGCACCCGGTTCGAGGCGGTCTGCCCGCCCGTTCTGACGAACGAGGCCTTTGTCCAGAGCTTGCAACGCGCCCTGCTGATACGCCGCGCCTATGATGGCCCCATTAGCGGCGTCTATGATCCCGCGACCCGTGCCGCCGTCCAGCAGCTCCAGCGGAACGGCGACCTTGACAGTCCGGTGCTGTCCGTGGCCACCGCGCGTGATTTGGGGATTTTCGCCCAGGCGCGCCCCTGAAACGCAAAACGCCCCGCATAACTGCGGGGCGTTTCTGTTTCGCTTGGTGCAGGCTCAGTCGTCCAGCGACAGTGCGACGAACCGCGGGTCACCACCGCGCCGCACCAGCAGCAGCAACGATGTGCGACCAGCCTCGGTCGCTGCATCGATCTGGGTTTGCAGATCTTCGACACTGGCGATGTCCTCTTGCCCGGCCTCGGTAATCACGTCACCGGCGACCAGACCCTTGGTGGCGGCATCTGACTCCGGCGCGATAGCCGTGATGACCAGACCTTCCTCGACCTCCAGACCGTATTCTTCGGTCAGGGTGTCATCGACGGGTGCCAGTGTCAGACCCATCAGTTCGACTTCGGCATCCTCTTCGGCATCTGCATCGGGTGTCATGTCGGGAAATGCGATCGATTCCTCGGTCTCGCGACGACCAAGGGTAACCGTGCGTTCGATCTCTTCGCCGTTGCGCAGGACCAGCATCACGGCCTCCTTGCCGACTGGCGAATTGCCGACCATCCGCACCAGTTCACGCGTATCGGGCACGTCGTTGCCGTCAAACGTCAGGATCACATCGCCGGATTCCAGCCCCGCGTCAGCCGCAGGCCCCGGAGGCACATCCGTGACCATCGCCCCGCGCGCCCGGTCCAGCCCGTCGATCGCGGCCACCATATCAGGGGTCACGTCCTGGATACGCACACCCAGCCAACCGCGCCGCGTCTCGCCGAATTCGCGCAGCTGATCGACCACATCGGTCACCACAGCCGCCGACATCGCGAAACCGATACCGATGGACCCGCCGTTGGGCGACAGGATCGCCGTGTTCACGCCGATCACCTCGCCCGCCATGTTGAACAATGGCCCGCCAGAGTTGCCCCGGTTGATGGCGGCATCGGTCTGGATGTAGTCATCATAAGTGCCCTGCAACGAACGGTTGCGGGCGGACACGATGCCGGCGCTGACCGAAAACCCCTGCCCCAGCGGGTTGCCCATCGCCATGACCCAGTCACCGACGCGGGCACCAACGGCGTTGCTGTCACCGAATTCGACGTAGGGCAGCGGGCTGTCGAATTCGACCTTCAGCACGGCGATATCGGTGTTGGGATCGGTCCCGACCAGTTCCGCGGGTAGAAACTCGGTCGGTTGACCGTCGCCCGGAAAAAACTCGATCTCGATCTCGTCGGCATCCTCGATCACGTGGTTGTTGGTGACAATATAGCCATCGGAACTGATGACGAAACCGGACCCCAATGCGGACGACCGGCGCGGCGCGCCCGGACCGTCCTGCATGTCGTTAAAGAAATCCTCGAAAGGCGATCCTTCCGGCACCAGGCCACGGGGGCCGGTGCGTTCGGCCACCATCGTAGAGGTCGTGATGTTCACCACCGAAGGGCTGACCTGTTCGGCCAGATCGGCAAAGGTCGCGGGCCGATCCATCGGCGTCATCAACTGCGCCTCGACCGCCTCGGTGGTCTGGGCAAATCCGGGCATCGACTGCGCTGCAAACAGTGCCGCAATCAGGGCAAGACCGCTGATCATGCCCGTCCGGGGCGTCAGGGCGGTCATGGGGCGGGTCCGTGCAATGGCCTGTGAAGTCAAGTCGTGCTCCCTCGTCGTGAACGCCGCGCGCGGCGCTGTGATCAACTATCTGCGCATGAACATAGACCGCAGCGACACGGACGCAATGCACGTGATGTTTTGTCACGTGGCCGTGAAACGCATTGATTGAAAACCGACACCTCAAAATGCAAGGGGCCGGTCACACGACCGGCCCCCTGACGACGTTGACTGATGACGCTTACTGACCGGCGATTGCCGCGGCCGCGTCGTTTGCGGCACGACCCTGATCGGATTGCAGATAGTTGAAAAACTCTGAATCCGGGCTCAGCACCATCGACGACCGACCGGACGCGGCAAAGCGTTCGTAAGCTGTCATCGACCGATAGAACTCAAAGAATTCCGGGTCAGCGCCAAAGGCTTCGGCAAAGATTGCGTTCCGTTCGGCGTCGGCCTCACCCCGGGTGATCTCGGCCTGACGGTTGGCGTCGGACGTCAATTCCACCACGGTCCGGTCGGCACCGGCGCGGATCCGTTGTGCGGCCTCGTTACCACGGGCGATTTCGTCGGCAGCTTCGCGTTCACGCTCTGCCTTCATCCGCTCGTAGGTCGCGTTCAGGTTTGCGGGCGGCAGGTCGGTCCGCTTGAGCCGCACGTCAATCACCTCGAGCCCGAGGCTACGCGCCTCTGCAATCGCGTTGTTGCGGATACGCAGCATCAGCGCCGCACGGTCCGTGGACAGGATATCGTTGGACGATACCGTACCCAGCACGTTCCGCGTGGTGTCGCGCAGGATACCGTCCAGACGGCGCGACGCGACATCCAGACCGCCTGCACCGACGGCTTGGCGGAACTGTTCCACATCCGAAATCCGGTAGCGGGCGAATGCGTCGACAACCAGACGGCGATCATCAGAAGGTGTGACTTCCAGCGGGTCCAGATCGCGGCTGAGGATACGGTCGTCATAGTTCACGACCTCCTGGATAAAG
The DNA here is from genome assembly GCF_020531945.1 of Loktanella gaetbuli. NCBI lineage: Bacteria > Pseudomonadati > Pseudomonadota > Alphaproteobacteria > Rhodobacterales > Roseobacteraceae > Loktanella > Loktanella gaetbuli. Next base: position 283,594 of record NZ_JAJATZ010000004.1, on the reverse strand, counting down.
GGCAGCTTGAACCCCAGACCCGGTTCTTCCTGAACCTTCACGATCTGACCGAATTGCAGGACCAGCGCCTTTTCACGCTCGTCCACGATGAACACAGAGCTCAGCGCGACGATCAGGATGACAACCAGTGCGGGCAGCAGAAATATAGACTTGCGCATCAGTTCGTCCCTCCGGTGGTCGTGCGCGGGGCGCGGTTGCCCAGCTCGTTCAGTGGCAGATACGGCACGACACCGTTGCTACCGCCGCCTTGTTCATCCAGCAGGATGATATCCATTCCACTCAGGACATTTTCCATCGTTTCCAGATAGATACGCTTACGCGTAACCTCGGGTGCCTTGCTGAATTCGTCCAGAACGGCGGTAAAGCGTGACGCCTCACCCGATGCCTCGTTCACCACGCGTGCGCGATAGGCTTCGGCCTGCTCCAGTGTCTGGGCGGCCTCACCGCGCGCTTCTGCAACCACGCGGTTGGCATAGGCGTCGGCCACGTTCGTCAGCCTGTCGCGTTCCTGTTCGGCGTCCTGCACCGCGCGGAATGACGCGATCACCGGCTCTGGCGGATCGGCCTTGTCAAAGTTGACACGGACGATGTTCACACCGGAATTATAGCTGTCCAGCGTGCTTTGAATTTCGCTGCGCAGACGGTCTGCAATGGCACCACGGTCCCGGTTCAGGATCGGTGCCAGATTGCTCTGTGCGATGATCTCGCGCATCACGGATTCCGAAACGGCCTCGATTGTCTGCGGCGGATCGGCCAGGTTGAACAGGTATTCCTGCGGGTCGATGATGTTCCAGACGACCTGGAAATCGATGTCGACGATGTTCTCGTCGCCGGTCAGCATCAGGCCCGCGTCCATGCCGGATTGGCTGGTGCCAATGTCGATGCTCCGCTCGGACGTGACCTGCAACACTTCACGGGTCACGATCGGCCAGGGGGCAAAGTTCAGACCCGGGCCGTTGGTCGACAGATAATCACCCAGCATCAGCTCGACCGCCTGTTCTTCGGGGCGCACGGTGTAAAACGATGCCATCCCCCACAGGATCACTGCACCGATGACGCCCAGACCGATGGTGCCGCGAGTAAAAGCCGGCCCGCCGCCGCCGGACCCACCGGACCCTGTGCCGCCGCCTTTGCCGCCCATCAGGACGCGCAGCTGTTCACGGCCCTTGTTTACCAGTTGATCGATTTCGGGGATTTGCGGCCCCTCACCCGGCCTGCGTGGCGGGCGTGGCGGCTCGTTGCCGCCGCCGTTTGCCCCGTTGCCACGGTTTCCGTTATCGCCGCCACCCCCCCAGGGGCCTCCGGTATTGCCTGCCATCGTGTGTAGGTCTTCCTCTGTTTGATGCCCGCATCGGGGCCTTATGACTAAAGTGGGCGTTCAGCCCGACCGGTTCAAGTTGTCCGCACCGGTTCGCGCATGGTCACCAGTTCCTCGGAAATGGTCGGATGCACGGCGCAAGTGCGGTCAAAGTCCTCTTTTGTAGCGCCCATCTTGACCGCGATGCCGACCATCTGGATCAATTCACCCGCATCCGGTGCGACGATGTGACAGCCCAGAACCTTGCGCGTTTCAGCGCAGACGATAAGTTTCATCAACACGCGGGACGTGCCGTCGATGAATGCCTGGTTCATCGGGCGGAAACTGGTCGAATAGACCTCGATCGGACCGTTGCGGGCCGCATCATCCTCGGTCAGGCCAACGGTGCCCAGTTCGGGCTGGGTAAACACGGCAGAGGCGATCAGGTTGTGATCGACCGGTGTCGGCGTACCCTTGAACACCGTATCCACAAACGCCATGCCCTCGCGGATCGCCACGGGTGTCAGTGCCACGCGGTCGGTCACATCACCGATGGCATAGATCGACGGGATATTGGTCTGGCTGTATTCATCAACGGCAATCGCCCCGTTGCGTTCCAGCTTGACCCCGACATCATCCAGCCCCAGCCCATCCGTCGACGGTGCGCGCCCCGTGGCAAAGATCACATGATCGAACACCTGCTCCACCCCTGTCGTCGCCTTGGTCCAGATCGGGCCAGCGGCACGGGGATCGGTGATGCTCTTGTCGTTGGTGGCCAGCGAACGACGCTCTCCTGCGGGTTCGCCCATCGTGGCATCAGATCCGGTCGGACGCGGCCCTTTGGGGGCCTGATCGGCCGGGCACATTTCCTGCACGCTGGTGCCCATGTGAATGTCGATGCCGCATTGCTTCATGGATTCCGACAAAAGACCGCGCGCCTCGTCGTCGAACCCTTTGAGGATTTGCGCACCACGCGCGTAGATCGTGACCTCGACCCCGAAATTGCGCAGGATGCAGGCAAATTCGCAGGCAATATATCCGCCACCCACGATCAGGACGGATTTGGGCAGTTTTTCCAACAGGAACACATCATTGCTGACAAGCCCCAATTCCGCGTTTTCCAGCGGCGGGCGCACCGGATGGCCTCCGACTGCAATCAGGATGTGTTTGGCCGACACGGTTTGGTTGTTGGCGAGTTTAACCGTATGCGGGCCGTCCACCGTCGCGCGACTGTCATAGATCTTGACGCCCGAGCCATCCAGCAGCTTGCGATAGACCCCCTCGAGCCGCTCCAGTTCAGCCGTCAGCTTGGGGTGGAAACGGCCCCAGTCGAAATCGCCGATGGTCGCGTCCCAGCCGAATTTCTGCGCATCCGACACCTGCGCCGCCCCTTTGGACGCAAAGACCATCAGTTTTTTCGGGACACAGCCACGGATGACGCATGTACCGCCCAGACGCGATTCCTCGGCCAGGGCCACCCGCGCGCCGGTCTGCGCCGCCATGCGCGCCGCACGCACCCCGCCTGACCCGCCACCGATGACAAACAGGTCAAAATCGTAATCAGCCATGGTCGCGCACCCTCTCTTCAATTCGTCCGCAACCTAGGGCGAAGCCCGCCTGAGGACAACGCCACATCGGGCCATCCGCCCCAAGTGCTGCGACAGACCGGGTGCCTCAGTCGCCCAGATCGGCGAACAGGTTGTCGTCATCCAGAAAATCGTAACGGGTTTCGTCGTGTTCGCCATTGTTGATGTCCTGCACCTCGACCCGGCCATCGCCATAGCCCGTCACGACGATATCGCAGATGTCGATGAACAGGCCGTTTTCAACGACCCCCGGGATCTGGTTCAGCACAAGGCTGAGCTGTCGCGCGTTGCCGATCCGGTTCAGATGCAGGTCCAGGATATGGTTCCCCTCGTCGGTGACATAGGGCGCATCTGCGTTCATGCGCAGACTGGCGGTGGTGCCCAGCACATCCATGCCCACCAGCACCTCTTCGATCAGCGCCTTGCTGGTCTGCCAGCCAAAGGGGATCACCTCGACCGGCAGCGGAAAGTTCCCCAGCGATTCAACCCGCTTGGACCCGTCGGTGATGACGATCATCTGGTCGGACGCCGTGGCCACGATCTTTTCCTGCAACAGCGCACCGCCGCCGCCCTTGATCAGGTTGAGGTCGTGGTCGTATTCGTCCGCCCCGTCGATGGTCAAATCCAGCCATTTCGCCTCGTCCAGCGAAATCACCTCGATCCCGACCTGACGGGCCAGTTCCGCCGTCCGGCTGGAGGTCGGCACGCCCTTGATCTTGAGGCCGTTGTCTCGCACCATTTCGCCCAGACATCGCACCAGCCATGCGGCGGTCGATCCTGTTCCCAGTCCCAGCTTCATGCCGTCCTGCACGTAATCGCAGGCGCGTTTTGCGGCGACGAATTTCGCTTTGTCGATGGGGGACATATTGGCGGACATGGGGCAGCTCCTGTGACGACTCGCCGCTTTATAGGCCGGGCGGGCGGCCCTTGGACAGTCAGATCACACGGCGACGCGGCGAATTGGCCCGCAAACCCGCTGGACGCGCGCAACAAGGCAGCGCAGACATGCGAAATGACACACCAACCTCTGCGACTGCACTATGCGCCCGACAATGCCTCCTTGTGCATCCGGTTGGCCTGCGAACTGCTGGACATCCCCTATCAGACCGTTCTGGTGGACCGCGCCAGCCGTGCGCAGGACAGTGCCGCCTATCGCGCGCTGAACCCAGCTGGCCTTATCCCGGTGCTGGAAACCGACGACGGTCCGGTGTTCGAGACAGCCGCCATCCTGATCTGGCTGGCAAACCGGTATCCCGGCCAGCTGATGCCCGCCCCCGCCACAACCGGAGAGGCTGCCGCCCTGTCGTGGCTGCTGTGGCTGGCCAACACATTGCATCCAACCCTGCGCATGACATTCTATCCCGCGCAATACATGCCCGATGCGCCAGACGATTTCAGGGCCGCCATGCAGAGGCGGCTGTCCAGCCACCTGCACCTGCTGGACCGCCATGCTACGACGCTGCACCCGGTCCATCACTGCTACCTTGCACCCATGCTGCGCTGGACGTCCCTGTATGGTGACAACGCAGGCTGGTTCACACTGACCGACTACCCGCGGCTGCACGACCTCGCGCGGCAATGCGAGGTCAGCGCCCATGCCCGCCGCGCGGCCCAGGCCGAAGGTCTGGGGGACACTCCGTTTTCCGCACCGCGTCTGGCCAATCCGCCCGAAGGGTCCGCCACCTGATATTGCGCAGGTCTGTTCCCGCGCCTAGGCTGCGACATGCCAAATGACCGCCCCTTTACCGGCATCCTGTTGATGCTCGGATTCTGCGTCCTCGCCCCGTTGGGCGATGGCATGGCAAAACTCTTGGGCGGTGCCGTCGTGCTGGGGACGCTGGTGCTGGCCCGGTTCGCGATACAGGCCGCGGTGCTGGTGCCATTGGTTCTGGCACGCGGGCAAGATCTACGCGCGCCACATGAAACAAGGCGTCTGGTCTGGCTGCGCAGCACCCTGCACATCGCCGGCATGACGATGATGTTCGCATCACTGCGCTATCTGCCGTTGGCTGATGCACTGGCCATCGCTTTTGTCATGCCGTTCATCCTGCTGTTGCTGGGGCGCATTTTCATGGACGAACAGGTGGGCCCGCAGCGCATGATCGCCTGCGCGGTCGGGTTTGCCGGAACCCTGCTCGTGATCCAGCCGAATTTCGTCGATGTCGGCCTGCCTGCGCTCTTGCCACTGGGGGTGGCGGTCACATTCGCGCTGTTCATGCTGGTCACACGGTCGCTGTCAGGACGCATCGACCCGATCAGGCTCCAGGCGATTGGCGGATTGCAGGCCACGTTACTGGTGTCGATCGGCCTGCTGGTGCTGCCTGGCCCGCAGGCCAGTTTCGCGCTGCCCGGCACCGGCGCGCTGTGGCTCGTCGTATTGATGGGGCTGGTCGGCACGGCGGCACATCTGCTGATGACATGGAGTCTGCGCTGCGCCCCGGCGTCAACACTCGCCCCGATGCAATACCTCGAAATTCCATTTGGAACGGTCATCGGCTGGGCCATGTTCGGCGACCTGCCCAACGGCCTTGCGGCCTGTGGCATCGTCGTCACTGTCGCCGCGGGCCTCTATGTCATCGTCCGAGAGCGTAATCTAGCGCGCCGGGCAATTCCGACCGCTCCAGCGTGATCAGGACAGGCCCGGCCACATCCAGTGTCACATGGTCTGCCTGCGCCCTGTTCGAACTGCTGACCACCCCGTCAGGTGCTAGGCTGTGCGCGTCCATGTTCCAGACCAACCCAGCCGACCTGACCGTCGCGGCCCCTAATGGCATGACTGCGACACGTGTCTGAGGTGTCACCGCAATGCGGCTGCGCCCTTGCCGCGCCAAGATGCAGACCTCGCTGTCGGACACCAGAACGACGTGATGCGCGCGCAGCCGCGCCAGTGTTGCCAATGTTGCCAGCGTGTGATCCAGCCGTGCGCCCAGAAACCCTGCTGCCAGAACCAGGGGCGCTGTGATCCGCGTCAGGCATTTTTCGAAATCGGTGGTGTCCTGTTCCGTCACCGCATGGATGAGATCCCTGTGCATCGCACGCGCCTGCGCTGACAGACTGTCCATGTCACCGATCACCGCCAAAGGCGCGATGCCCGTCACAACAAGGCGATCAGCGCCCCCATCGGCTGCGACGACACTTGGCGCGACCCTTAGGCACATGTTAAGGGTTTCGTCGGCAATGTCCGCGCCACCTATCAAGGTGATCGGTTCGGAACTGGCAACAATCGGTTTTTGCAGTGGGGATTGTTTCATATTTTGCGACATTCCTCAAAAGCGCCCCAAAATCAACCAGACAGCACCGCCAGCCTGTTCCGGTTTGCGAACCAATTCGTGGTAAACGAGGGTAATTGATTTTGAAAGAAAGCGAGGGACACCATGGTTGAATCGAGCAAGATTCTCACCGTCTCCTACGGCACCTTCTCATGCACCCTGGAAGGATTCGACGATTCCTTTTCCACGATGAAGGCGATCGCCGAATATTTCCGGGACCTGGCTGCGGGTGACCGTTATTTCGGGGCGGAGCCGCCGACACCGGATACGGAGATGCTGACCCGGATCGCCGAACGCGAGATTTCCCGCAGGGTCGAGGCGCGCACGTCCGATGCTGGCATCGTCTTGCGCGCGTCCGACCCCGCACCGCAAGCCCTCGCCGACCCCGACACGCGCCCTGCCATGCCACCGGCCCAGCAGCCCCCCGCAGAGGCACCGGTCGCACAGTCACAGCCCAAGGCGGAACGTCACCCCGATTCCGAAAGCGTCGCTGACAAGCTCAAGCGCATCCGTTCGGTCGTGGGCAGCCGCGCCGACACAGCCTTCGTCGAGGATCTGGAAGAGCGCGAAACCCCAAGTGCGCCCGCGCCCATTGCAGATGATACCGCATCGCTCGCGGACGATGATGCGCCTGTCGCAGCCAATCCGGACGCCGCTGCCAGCGTAGCCCCCGACGACGCCGCAACCTCGGTCAAGGCAGACACAGCAGAAGAGACTGTCACCATCCCCGAAGCCTATGCTGCGGCAGAGGACGACATCGACGACGAAACGGATGCGCAGATCAAAGAGGTGCTGCGCAATCTTGAACGCGCAGGCTTGCGACCGCCAGAGACACCGGCCGTCGAAGATCAGGCAGCCGTCGTCGAAAGCGCCACCGCGCGGGTTGCCGCACAAATCGCGCAGGACGCACCGCAGCAGGACATTGCCACGCCTGCACCCAAGTCCGAACAACCGGCAGAGACGCAGGCAACCGCGAAGCCCGCACTGGCCGTCAAGGCAGAGCCAGCAGCGGCCGCGCAGCCAGCCAAGCCTGAACCCAAGGCCGACACGGCACAGGCTGCGACTGCGGCCCCTGCGGCCGATCGCGCCGAACAAGAGGCTGACGAGGCTGCGGCTATCATTCAGTCGCTGATCGCGCAAACACGCGAGGCCAGCACCGCAGAACAGCCTCAAACCGCAAAGGCCGCGCCCGATGCGGCCCCGGCCAAGTCAGACGATGACTCCCAGACCGAGGCATCCGCCGACCCCGTCGAGGCACCTACAGCCCCGCGCCGTGGCCGGATCCTGCGTGTCACACGCCGGCCCCGCCCAGAGGCCGCCAGCGCCGCGGATGCACCGCAGGATGATGCCGCAGAACCCGCCAAGACCGGCCCTGTTTCGACACCGGTGCAGGACGCGCGCGCGCGCCTTGCCGAGATGCGCCGCGACATGAACCCGGAACCGCGCGAAATCGCTGCCGATCAAAAAGATGCACCAACCGATGCACCCTTGGAATCGTCACTTTCGCCAGAGGACGAGGCCGATCTGCAACGTGATCTTGCTGCGGCAGAAGCAGCAGCCGAGGCAGAACTGAGCAGCGTGTCCCAGGATGAAGACGGCGACGGCTTTGACGCCGACGACACCGAAGAGACCGCAGAGACCGCAGAGACTGACGCGGCCGTGGACGACGCCGAGACAGACTCCGGCAAACCCGAGGTGGCAACGGCAGCTGCACCGCAGGTGACCCGCGATGCCCTGCCCACCACGTCAGAGGCCGAGATGTCCCGCATCAACGCCCAGGCCGAAGAGGAACTGGCAAACCCTGAAAATAGCCGCCGCCGCGACGCCATCGCGCATCTCAAGGCCGCTGTGGCAGCGACCGAGGCCGCGCGCCAGCTGGGCGAGCCGCGCAAGACGCAGGACTCCGAGGAAACCGATTTCCGTGAAGACCTGCAAAAGGCGGTCAAGCCGCGCCGTCCGGTGGCCGATGAATCGGCACGGACCGAACGTCCCCGCACCGCACCACTGAAACTGGTTGCCAGCCAGCGTGTCGACACCCCCGCCGATGCAGCCGAAAAACAGGTGCAACCGCGCCGCGTGGCCGCACCTGCAGCAAAAGCATCGGACACCGGTGATTTCGCCGAATACGCGCAAAGCGTGGGTGCCAACTCGTTGCAGGACCTGCTCGAGGCTGCCGCCGCCTATGTCGCGATCGTCGAAGGTGCCGAAGACTTCTCGCGTCCGCAGATCATGCAAAAGGTGCAAGCAACCGCCAAAGAGGAATTCACCCGCGAAGACGGACTGCGCTCTTTTGGCACGCTGCTGCGTCAGGGCCGCATCGAAAAGGCCCGTGCCGGTCGGTTCCAGATTTCAGACCGCACCCGGTTCCGGCCTGAACAGAAGGCTGCCAACGGCTGAAACCGGCCATACGCAAACGACAAAAGGCGAAGGGGCAACCCTTCGCCTTTTTCATTTCGATACCAACGCGCGGCACTTGCGCCCAAGAGAGCGACGCCCGCAAACCGGACCGTGGCGATCACTCGTCCGGATCAGGCTGTCCGATACCGCGGAAAATCGCGCGGAACGGGAATGCCCACAACACCCCCAACCCCACGTAGATGGCCAGTTCCGTCAGGATCGACGGACGGTCCAGCGATGACACAACGCTGACGGCCACGATGATGTAGGCGGGCAACCCCAGTACCAGGATCAGCAGCGCCAGACGCTTGCGTGTCTTGTAGCTGAGAGAGGCGAACCAATCGTTCATCGCGCGGCGAACGGATCGGTGACAAGGATCGTGTCCTCGCGCTCGGGCGAGGTGGACACGAGCGCGACCGGACAATCGATCAGTTCCTCGATCCGGCGCACATATTTGATCGCCTGCGCGGGCAAATCGTTCCAGGATCGCGCCCCTTCGGTCGATTCCGACCAGCCCGGCATTTCCTCATAGATCGGAACGCAACGCGCCTGCTGGTCCGCTGCCGTCGGCAAATAATCCAGCGCCTTGCCGTCCAATGTGTAGCCTGTGCAAATCTTCAATGTCTCGAACCCGTCCAGCACGTCCAGTTTCGTCAGGGAAATCCCCGACACACCGGATGTAGCACAGGTTTGCCGGACAAGCGCTGCGTCAAACCAGCCGCACCGCCGTTTGCGGCCCGTGGTCGTGCCGAATTCATGGCCTCGCTCGCCCAGCATCTGACCGTCTTCGTCGTGCAGCTCGGTCGGGAACGGTCCCTCACCCACGCGGGTCGTGTAGGCCTTGACGATCCCCAGCACGAAATCGATCGCGCCCGGTCCCACACCGGTGCCCGTCGCGGCCTGTCCTGCGATCACGTTGGATGAGGTCACATAAGGATAGGTGCCGAAATCGATATCCAGCAGTGCGCCCTGCGCACCCTCGAACAGGATGCGTTTGCCCTCTTTGCGCTTGTCGTTCAGCACCTTCCAGACGGGGGCTGCGTATTCCAGAATCCCCGGCGCAATCTCGCGCAGTTGCGCCAGCAGTGCATCACGGTCGATGGGGTCCAGCCCCAGCCCGCGGCGCAGCGCATCATGATGGACCAGCGCGCGGTCCACGCGCAGTTCCAGCGTTGCATCATCGGCCAGGTCCGCCACGCGGATCACGCGCCGCCCGACCTTGTCCTCATAAGCCGGGCCAATACCGCGCCCGGTCGTGCCGATCTTGGCGACGTTGGCCTGACCTTCGCGCGCGCGATCCAATTCACCGTGGAACGGCAGGATCAGCGGCGTGTTTTCCGCGATCATCAGCGTTTCCGGCGTGATCTCGACGCCCTGACCGCGCAGGCCTTCGATTTCTTTCAGCAGATGCCAGGGGTCCAGCACCACGCCGTTGCCGATCACCGACAGCTTGCCGCCGCGCACGACGCCGCTGGGCAGCGCGTGCAGCTTGTAGACCGCACCGTCGATCACCAGCGTATGGCCCGCGTTATGACCGCCCTGAAAGCGTGCGATGACATCGGCACGCTCGCTCAGCCAGTCGACGATCTTGCCTTTGCCTTCGTCACCCCACTGGGCACCTACAACGACCACATTTGCCATGACTTACGTCCTTAAACCCGGAAATTCCGCCGTCCGCTATATCCATGACGGCACCGGTCTGAAACCGAAAAACGTCGCCTGCCTTGCCAGAGTGCGAAACCAGCCGCATTGCGGCACGGCCAACTCCGCCAGTCAGGTCCCGCGATTGCCCTGTCCGTGGCAAATCGGCCATGACACGCCCAACCTGCGACGGCAGGTTTGCCCCCCGCGCCGGTCAATGCCCCTTGCGGCAAGGGTCACAACGTCCTAGTTACCCCCGAACCAAATTAACCCGCAGGCCCGCCCACCATGGAAAACGTCGTTCTCGTCATCCACCTGATCCTTGCGCTGACGCTGATCGGCACCGTTCTGTTGCAACGGTCCGAAGGCGGGGGTCTGGGAATCGGCGGTGGTGGCGGTGGTGCCACCGGCAGCCGCCCGCCCGCGACCGCCATGGGCAAGGTGACTTGGGGTCTGGCGCTGGCATTCATCGCAACGTCCATCGCGCTGACGATCATCGCTGCGGAAAATGCGGCCGGGTCCTCTGTGGTGGACCGCCTGATCGACGCGCCGAACCCGACACCTGCCACGCCCGCACTGCCTGCCGATGGCGACAGCCTGCTGCCGCCGACTGTGGGTGACGACGCGCTGGTGCCCTCGGGCAACTAAACGACTGACATCACAGCATCTTGGCGCGCCACGCGGCGCGTCACCATCATATTGCGTCACGGGTTGCAGGCACTGGCCGTTTCAGGCTATCATTTAATCCCGTGGCAGGGCGTATTTGCACGCCGTCCGACCAGAAACGCGACACACGGGGGCCCTCACTTGGCACGCTATATTTTCATCACCGGCGGTGTGGTCTCATCCTTGGGCAAGGGCCTGGCCTCTGCCGCATTGGGCGCGTTGCTGCAGGCGCGGGGCTATACGGTCCGCCTGCGCAAGCTGGACCCCTACCTGAACGTCGATCCCGGCACGATGTCGCCCTTTGAACATGGCGAGGTTTTCGTCACGGACGATGGCGCGGAAACCGATCTGGACCTGGGCCACTATGAACGATTCACTGGTGTCCCCGCCCGCATGACCGATTCCGTGTCGTCAGGCCGGGTCTATTCAACCGTGCTGGAAAAGGAACGGCGCGGCGACTATCTGGGCAAAACCATCCAGGTCGTTCCCCACGTCACGAACGAGATCAAGGATTTCCTCAAGGTCGGCGACGACGAGGTTGATTTCATGCTGTGCGAGATCGGCGGCACCGTCGGCGATATCGAGGGCCTGCCCTTTTTCGAGGCGATCCGCCAGTTTTCCCACGACAAACCGCGCGGCGAATGCATTTTCATGCACCTGACCCTGCTGCCCTATCTGGCTGCAAGCGGTGAGCTGAAAACGAAACCAACCCAGCACAGCGTCAAGGAATTGCAATCCATCGGCATTGCCCCCGACGTGCTGGTCTGCCGGTCGGAACACCCGATCCCCGAACGCGAGCGCGAGAAAATTGCGCTGTTCTGCAACGTCCGCAAGGAATGCGTGGTCGCAGCCTACGATCTGAATTCGATCTACGAGGCCCCCCTGTCCTACCACGCGCAGGGTCTGGATCAGGCCGTGCTGGACGCATTCGGCATCAGCCCTGCCCCCCAGCCGAAACTGGATGTCTGGCACGATGTTCAGGACCGCATCCATAATCCCGAAGGCGAGGTGACCGTCGCCATCGTCGGCAAATACGTCCAGCTCGAAGACGCCTACAAATCCATCAAGGAGGCGCTGACCCACGGTGGCATGGCCAACCGGGTCAAGGTCAACGTCGAATGGGTCGACGCCGAACTCTTTGACCGAGAGGACGCCGCCCCGCATCTGGAACAATTCAACGCGATCCTGGTGCCCGGCGGATTTGGTGAACGCGGGACAGAGGGTAAGATCAAGGCCGCCCAGTTCGCCCGCGAAAAAGGCGTGCCATACTTGGGTATCTGCCTTGGCATGCAAATGGCCGTAATCGAGGCCGCCCGCAATGTTGCCGGCCTGACCACCGCCGGATCAGAGGAATTCGACCACGAATCCGGCAGCCGCCGGTTCGAGCCGGTCGTCTACCACCTCAAGGAATGGGTGCAGGGCAATCACACCGTCGCCCGCAAGGCGGACGACGACAAGGGCGGCACCATGCGTCTGGGTGCCTACGACGCCACCCTGACCGAAGGCAGCCATGTCGCGCAGATCTATGGCACCACCGCGATCGAGGAACGCCACCGTCATCGCTATGAGGTGGATATCAAGTATCGCGCCCAGCTCGAGGAAAAGGGACTTTGCTTTTCGGGCATGTCGCCGGACGGCAAACTGCCCGAGATCGTGGAATGGACCGACCACCCCTGGTTCATCGGGGTGCAATTCCATCCCGAACTGAAATCAAAACCCTTTGCACCGCATCCGCTGTTCAAGGATTTCGTGCGCGCCGCCGTCGAAAACTCTCGTCTGGTCTGAACAGACCGCGCCACGGCCCCGCAGCAATCGCGGGGCCGGGACACGTATTACTGGGCCAGCCAGACGTACCCTGCGTAGGCAATCAGCAGGCAGCAGCCGACGCCCCGCCCGATCACGGGCCGCGTCAGCAACAGCACCGCCAGCACCACCGACGCCGCAAGCATCATCGGCAGGTCAAAGCTTGCGAATCGCGGGGCCACCGGGATCGGTGTGATGATGGCCGTCACCCCCAGAATACCCAGAACGTTGAAAACGTTGGATCCTACGATATTCCCGATTGCAATTTCGGACTGACGACGCAGCGCCGCCGTGACCGAGGTCGCAAGTTCCGGCAGCGACGTACCCACCGCCACGATCGTCAGGCCAATGAACGCCTCTGACACGCCAAAACCCCGTGCGATTTCCGTGGCCCCATCGACCAGAAACCGCGCCCCGAACATCAGCGCGACCAGACCGACCAGCACCCAGCCAAGTGAAACCAAGACCGCGGGCGACGGGCTGGCGTCATGATCCTCTGCCACGGCGTCGCCGGGGCGCAGATAGGCCCAGACCAGATAGCCCACCAAGGCCAGCAGCAGTGCGACCCCCGACAGGCGCCCGACGGCACCCGTCAGAAAAATCGGCAACAGAACGGCTGCCGCCAACACCATGACCGACAGGTCCCGGCGCAGCGTGGCACCTGATACGCGGATCGGCCAGACAAGTGCGGTCAGACCGCCGATCAGCAGGATGTTGGCGATGTTTGACCCGATGACATTGCCCAGCGCGATATCGGGCACGCCGCCCAGTGCCGCCTGTACCGACACCAGCAATTCCGGGGTCGATGTCCCGAACCCCACAACCGTCAAACCAATCAACAAAGGCGATATCGCCATGCGCCGCGCGATGCCGACACTGCCGCGCACCAAAGCATCGCCGCCCAGAAACAGTCCGATCAGACCGGCGGCAATCAGGATGTAATCCAATTGAAACTCCCCTCGGGCATACAGCCTGCCCACAGCGCAAATGGGCATGCAAATGACGCGGCACACCCCCCGCCCCGAAATAATTTTCAGGCAAAACCCGGCCCTGCGAAGGCTCGGACCTGCGGACGCAGAAGTTAACGAGTAATTAATGTAACGCGTTGATTTTACATAATATGTTTCGCAAGCGAAACATCACGACATCGACATATATCGGCCCTGCGCCGCCCTGACCGGTCATGGCCAGGGCGGTGCCGCGACAGCAATCAGAAACTGATGCGCCGCGTGACCACCAGGCTGGCCGTCGTCGCCGTGTCGCTGCCTTGGACCACGATGGGGCTGTTTTCCGCATCACCCGTATATTCGTCATAGCGGACCGTCGCCGTCACGCCCCAGTCCTGATTGAACGCATAGGCCGCCGATGCCTCGATCCCGCGCGACAACAGACCGCCCTGCGCATCATAAGCCGTCAGGGTGCCGCCCGCCGCCGCATTCGCCGCAGCCTCTTGTGCGGTCACGCCGAAATAGCGGTTGGCATAATCGTCATCACCGAAAAACAGGCGCGGTCCGACCTTCAGCGTCAGCTGGTCGTTGGGGCGTGCGATCAGGTTGCCACCCAGATCCGCCACCAGCGACGAATGGCCCACGACACCGAAACGGACCTGGGCAAACACCTCGGCCATCTCGATGGCATAGCTCACCGAACCGCCCAGTTCGACGACCTGATCCAGATCGTTGAGGCCCGCCAACTCGTCATAGTCCGCGGCATCACGCGCACCGATATAACGGAATGACCCGCCATAGCCGAACCCGGTCGCCGTGCCGCCCTCGCTGCCGCCCGACCGCAGCGGGCCAAAGTTCAGTTCCTGCACCGAAAAACTGCCCGTTGCACCGACTTCTGTTTCGTCGCTGCCGAAATAGGCGGGTGCGCTTTGCGGGCCGACGCCCAGGGTCACGGTGTTTTGCGCGGCGGCACCGCTGGCCAGACCGACCAGGGCGGCAGTGGCGAGAAATCGAATGGAATAGGACATGGGGATGACTTTCTAAGCGGGGATGATCGTTGCGGATACCCTAGCGTATGGCCCCGCCCTTGCAAGTGTACGTCCCCCCGCATAACCACCTCGCAAAGCGGAGAAGCCGATGCTGTCCTATCAACATAGCTACCACGCCGGAAATATGGCCGATGTGCATAAACACGCGATGCTCGCGTGGATGCTGGACTACATGACCGCCAAACCAAAACCCCTCAGTTATATGGAAACCCACGCGGGTCGCGCGCTCTATGACCTGTCCGGTCCCGAGGCGCTGAAAACCGGCGAGGCCGCGCGCGGCATCGCCTTGGCCGATCGGTGGTTTCCCGCCGATCATCCCTACATGCGCGCATTGCGTGCCACGCGCGACCGCCACGGGCCGCAGGCCTATCCCGGCAGCCCGCAGATCGCGATGGACCTTTTGCGGTTCGAGGACAGCATCGCCCTGTCCGAATTGCACCCCGCCGAGGTAGAGGCCCTGCGCGCGGCCTTGCCCGGTGTCACTGTATCCCAGACCGACGGATACGCCGGGGCCTTGTCGCGCTGCCCGCCCGATCCGCGCCGTGGCCTGCTGTTGTGCGATCCATCGTGGGAAATCAAATCCGACTACGAAACCGTGCCAGATTTCATGGCCAAGCTGCACCGCAAATGGGCCGTCGGCGTGCTGGTCCTGTGGTTTCCCGTGCTCGAAGGCGCGCCGCACCGCCCGATGGTCCGTCAGCTGCACCGCCAGTTCCCCGATGCGATATCGCATACGGTCGCCTTTCCACCCGCGCGGCCCGGCCACGGAATGACCGGCTCGGGGTTGTTCGTGGTGAACCCGCCCTACGGTTTTGTGGATCAGGCAAACTGGCTGTCGGACAAGTTTGCCACCCTGTGCGCGCAACCGTGACTTTCCCATTTCCACGACAAGCCCTATATCCATTCCATGTTTGCTGATCTTCTTGCCCGCCTCACCGCCACCAACCCTGCCCCCGCAGCCGACGCCGACGCGCGTCTGGCCCTGGGCGCACTGCTGGTGCGCATCGCCCGCGCCGATGACGACTACTCCGCCGTCGAACGCGACCAGATCAAACAGGTGCTTAAGGCGCGCTATGGTCTGGACGATGCCACCAGCCTGCTGGCCGAATGCGAAACGCTTGAACAACAGGCCCCCGATACGGTGCGGTTTACCCGCGCGATCAAGGATGCCGTCGCCTACGAGGACCGCCTTGGCGTGATCGAGGCGATGTGGCAGGTCGTGCTGGCCGACGGCAAACGCGACGAGGATGAAAACAGCCTGATGCGTATGGTCGCCCCGATGCTGGGTGTGGCCGATCAGGACAGCAACGCCGCCAGACGCCGGCTGGAACAACAGGGCTGACAGCACGCTGCGCGCGAAACGCAGCACCGCTTCTTGCAATCATGGCCCGGATGCGCCCTATATGGTCGCCATGAACACAGCGCCCCCACCCGTCATCCAGATTCGCAACCTGCACAAATCCTACGGCTCGCTCGAGGTTCTCAAGGGTGTGGACATCGCCGCCCCTGCCGGTCACGTCGTGTCGCTGATCGGATCGTCCGGGTCCGGCAAATCGACCTTGTTGCGCTGCGCCAACCTGCTCGAGGACAGCCAGCAGGGCGACATCCTGTTCAGCGGCGAACCTGTGAAATGGAAAGGCAGCGGCCTGTCGCGTCGCCCCGCCGATCACCAGCAGATGATCCGCATCCGCACGAATCTGTCGATGGTGTTCCAGCAATTCAATCTCTGGGCGCATATGACCATCCTTCAAAACGTGATGGAGGCTCCGGTCACGGTGCTGAAACGCGACCGCGCGCAGGTCGAACAGGCCGCACGTGGCTATCTGGACAAGGTCGGCATCGGCGACAAGGCCGACGCCTATCCGGCCCAGCTCTCGGGCGGCCAACAGCAACGCGCCGCCATCGCCCGCGCGCTGTGCATGGAACCGCGCGCGCTGCTGTTCGACGAACCCACCAGCGCGCTGGACCCCGAACTGGAACAAGAAGTCGTCAAGGTGATCAAGGCCCTCGCCGAAGAAGGCCGCACCATGATCATCGTGACCCACGACATGCGCATGGCCCATGACGTCAGCGACCACGTCGTGTTCCTGCATCAGGGCCGGATCGAGGAACAGGGTGACCCTGCCGATCTGTTCACCAATCCGCAGACGGACCGCCTGCGTGGTTTTCTGTCCGCGACAATGCCCGCCTGACGCAGCGCGCCTCTTGTCTTTGGGGGCAATATGCATACCGTAACCGCGTTACGCGACCGACAGAGTCGCCACCAACAGGAGATATCCATGAAGTCACTGATCCTTGCCGCCGGCGCATTCGCCCTGTCCGGCACCATGGCCTTTGCCGAAGCACACGCCGAAACCGTGCGTCTCGGCACCGAAGGCGCCTATCCTCCGTACAACTTTCTCAACGACGCCGGCGAAGTCGACGGGTTCGAGCGTGCCCTGGGCGACGAGCTGTGTGCCCGCGCCGAACTGACCTGCGAATGGGTCACCAACGACTGGGACAGCATCATCCCCAACCTGGTGTCCGGCAACTACGACGTCATCATCGCGGGCATGTCGATCACGGACGAACGTGACGAGGTCATCGACTTTTCCGATCCCTACACGCAGCCCGACCCTTCCGCATTCGTCGCAATGGCCGAGGGTGACTTGTCCTCTGGCGTGATCGCAGCGCAGGCTGGCACGATCCAGGCGTCCTATGTCGCGACTGAAATGCCGGATGCGACCCTGCTGGAATTCGCAACCCCCGAGGAAACCGTCGCCGCCATGCGCAACGGCGAGGCTGATGCCGTGATCGCCGACAAGGCGTTCCTGGAACCCGTGGTTGCCGAAGGTGACGTGATGTTCGTGGGCGAGGATATCCTGATCGGTGGCGGCATCGGCCTTGGCATCCGCGAAAGCGACGGCGAGCTGAAGGCGAAATTCGACACCGCCATCCAGTCCATGAAGGACGACGGCACGCTGAATGCCCTGATCGTCGAATGGCTGCCCGGTTCGGCCACGTTCTAAACCATCATCGCGCCCCGGCCCCGATGTCGGGGCGCGACCCTTTCGCATCATCTTGCCCTAAATACTCATATCCCGCCGCCCGACAGGACCGCCATGTTCGCCTATTGCACCGACCCAGCCAGCCTTGACGGCCTCGCGTGGTTGTCGTGCTATCTGACCACGGGCAAGCACATGAACTTTTACTGGTCGTTCGGCACGGTGCTGCTGCTGCTGGCGATCACCGCGCCGACCGCCCTGCTGTTCGGATATGCCGGGGCCAGTGCCGCGCGTAGCACCCTCGCCCCCCTGCGCTGGTTCGGTCAGATCTACATGGCAATCGTGCGCAGCGTGCCCGATATCGTGTTTTTCCTGTTTTTCGTGATCGCGCTGGATCAGGGCATCGAATACCTGCGCCATGTCACGCTCTGTCCCGACTGGGACCAGCCTGTTCGCCAGGGCAACGATTTCGTGGTCTGCACGGCGGCCAAGATGCCGTTGGGCAACGCACCACAATGGATGCACGAAATCTACGGCGCGGGCCTTGCGGTGCTGACATTCGCGCTGGTGTTCGGGGCCTTTGCCGCCAATGTGCTGTTCGGTGCCATGCGTGCCGTGCCGCGCGCGCAACTGGAAACGGCCGAGGCCTACGGCATGACCCGCAGGCAGGTTACACGCCGCGTGCTGGTGCCGCAGATGTGGGTCTATGCCCTGCCCGGCCTGTCGAACCTGTGGATGGTCCTGATCAAGGCAACCCCGCTGCTGTTTTTGCTGGGGGTCGAGGATATCGTCTATTGGGCGCGCGAATTGGGCGGCACGAAATCGCCCCGCTTTACCGATTATCCGCATGGTGACTGGCGCGTGTATTACTTTGGCTTTCTGCTCTTGTTCTATCTGGCCTTTACCAAGATATCAGAGGTCGTCCTGTCACGCCTGATGGCCCGCCTGACGCTGGGACAGGCCACCGCCGGCGGCGAAGCACAGAGAAAAGCGGCATGAGCTGCGCACAGACCATCGCGGATTATGCATTCCGGTCGCTGGGCTATGGCGAACGGCTGTTGCCACGCAGCGATTTCACCCTGTGCCAGCAATTCACGCTGATCGGGTCCGGCATGATCTGGAACGTCTATTTCGGCGTGCTGGCCCTGTTGGCCGGCTTTGCGCTGGCCACGGTGCTGGCACTGGGCAAGGCCTCGGCCCGCGCGGTGCTGCGCAAACCGGCGGAATGGTTCGTCTTTGTCTTTCGCGGCTCGCCTTTGTTCATCCAGTTCTTTTTCGCCTATTTCCTGTTCCAGTCGCTGTCATCGGGATACCCGATGCTGTCTGGCCTGACCTCGGCCTGGGCCGGGGCACTGGTGGTGCTGTTTTTCAATACCTCTGCCTACTCCGCCGAGATTTTCTACGGTGCGTTGCAATCCATCCCCAAGGGCGACACAGAGGCCGCCGATGCCTATGGCCTGTCAGGCTGGTCCCGGTTTCGGCGCGTGATCTGGCCCACGATGCTGCGGCTGGCCTGGCCTGCCTACACCAACGAGGCGATTTTTCTGTTTCACGCCACCACGCTGGTGTTCGTCAGTGGGTTTCCGGCGATCCAGCAACGCGGGGATGCGCTGTATTACGCCAGCTATTTCGCGGACAAGACGTTCAACCCCTTTGTGCCCTATCCGATCCTGGCGGGCTATTTCATCGTGCTGACGCTGATCGTCATCACCCTGTTCAACGCAATCAACCGTCGTCTGAACAGACACCTGCCGTCCGATGCGCGCCGTCGCGTGAAATACCGGCCGCAGCTGGTGCGATAACAGCGATTGCCGGGGTGCGGGACGCGGCGTAAAGCTATGTGAACACATATTGGAGCACCCGCCATGAGCTGGCTCGACAACCACCCCGAAGTCCGCAACGTGCGTTGCGGGGCGGCCGATCTGAACGGTCAGGCGCGCGGCAAACGCGTGCCGATCCGGTTCGCCAAGAAGCTGGAAGTCGAAGGCACGCGGTTCCCCTTGTCGGTGCTGAATCTCGATATCTGGGGCGAGGATGTCGAGGATTCGCCGCTGGTGTTCGAAACAGGGGATCCTGACGGCGTTTTGCTGCCGACCGAACGCGGCTATGTGCCGATGCCTTGGCTGAAAACGCCGTCTGCGCTGTTGCCCCTTTGGATGAGCTATGAGGACGGTACGCCGTTTCCGGGCGATCCACGTCATGCGCTGCGGGCGGTGCTGGACCGCTATACCGCGCGCGGGCTGACGCCCGTGGTTGCGACGGAAATGGAATTCTACCTGGTGGACGACAGTGGCGACGGCATCCGCCAGCCAAAGTCGCCACGCTCGGGCAAGCGGCGACCGGGTGCGGAAATTCTGTCCTTGCGGGCGCTGGACGCATTCGACTCCTTTTTCAACGATCTCTACGACGCCTGCGACGCGATGGACATTCCCGCCGAAGCCGCAATTTCCGAGGTCGGCATGGGCCAGTTCGAGGTGAATATCGAACACGTGCCCGATGCACTGATGGCCGCGGACAACGCCTGGCTGTTCAAGATGCTGGTGCGCGGTCTGGCCCGTAATCACGGCATGGCGGCCAGTTTCATGGCCCGCCCCTACGAAGAATATGCAGGAAACGGCCTGCACACCCATTTCAGCGTGATCGACCGTGACGGCAACAACCTGATGGCCAACGACACGTTCGAAGGCACGCGGATGCTGCATAATGCCATCGCGGGCTGTCTTTACGGTATTCCCGATCTGGCGCTGATCTTTGCCCCGCATGGCAACAGCTATGACCGGCTGGTGCCGGACAGCCACGCGCCCACGGGCGTCTGCTGGGCCTACGACAACCGCACGGCATCCATTCGTGTCCCCGGCGGCAGTCTCAAGGCGCGGCGGGTGGAACATCGCGTGGCGGGCGGTGACGTGAACCCCTATTTGTTCCTGGCCGCCGTGCTGGGATCTGCCTTGATCGGGATCGAGGACAACATGGACCCCGGCCCACCCATTTCCGGCAACGCCTATGACCTTGATCTGCCACAGATCCCCGACACTTGGGTCGCGGCCATCGACCGGTTCGACAATTCACCCATCGCGCGGCGGATCTTCTCGGATGTGCTGGTCGACAACCTGGTCATGACCAAGCGGCAAGAGGCCCGGTATTTCGAGGAATTGACCGCCGAGGAACAGCTGGAACTGTATCTGGATACGGTTTGACGCGGCCTTTTGGGGTGATATCCTGCGCCCATCCCCAATAGGTGTTTTCTATGAAAATCGGTATTCTTCAAACCGGCCACGCCCCCGATGCGATGCGCCCAGAGACGGGCGACTATACGGACCTGTTCCAGCGCCTGCTGGGCGATCAGGGGTTCGATTTTGTCACCTATGACGTGGTGGACATGCAGTTTCCCCAGACGGTGCGCGACTGCGACGGCTGGCTGCTGACCGGATCGAAACACGGTGCCTACGAGGATCACGCCTTTATCCCCCCGCTCGAGGTTTTCATCCGCGATGTCTATGCCGCAGGCGTGCCGATGGTTGGTATCTGTTTCGGACACCAGATCATCGCGCAGGCGCTGGGGGGCCGGGTCGAAAAATTCGCAGGTGGCTGGGCGGTTGGTCGCCAGACCTATGACTGGCAGGGGCGCACCGTCGCGCTGAATGCCTGGCATCAGGACCAGGTGACGCAGCGGCCCGAGGGCGCGCAGGTGCTGGCTAGCAACGCATTTTGCGAAAACGCGGCGCTGGTCTATGACAACCGCATCATGACCGTGCAGGCGCATCCCGAATTCGAAACCGATTTCACCATGCGGCTGGCCGATGCGCGCGGCGAGGGCGTGGTGCCGGAACCGCAATTGACCGCGGCCCGTGCGGCCGCCAGTCAGCCCATCGACAACCACACCATCGCCAACCAGATGGCAGATTTCCTGAAAGGGGCCACCACATGAGCTGGATGGACCAGATCCCCGAGGCGGCGCGTCTCTACCTCGAATCCAACCGTCTGGATGAGGTCGAATGCGTCATCGCGGACCTGCCCGGCATCGCCCGCGGCAAGGCGGTGCCCGCCTCGAAATGGGAACGGCAGCAGCATTTCCACCTGCCCAACAGCATCTTTTTCCAGACCATCACCGGCGAATGGGGCGAGGCGGCAGGCCCTGACGGGTTTTTGGAACCCGATATGATCCTGCGTCCCGACATGGGCACAGCGACAGCCGCCCCCTGGACCAAGGACGGGACGTTGCAGGTCATTCACGACGCCTATGACCAAAAAGGCCGCCCCGTGCCCTGTGCCCCGCGCAACGTGCTGAAACGGGTCTGCGACCTCTATGCCGCAGAAGGCTGGACACCGGTGGTCGCGCCCGAAATGGAATTCTATCTGGTGGGGCGCAACATCGATCCGGCCAAGGCGATCGAGCCGATGATGGGTCGCACGGGCCGCCCCGCCGCCGGGCGTCAGGCCTATTCGATGACCGCCGTGGACGACTACGGTCCCGTGATCGACGACATCTACGAATACGCCGAGGTGCAGGGCATTGAAATCGACGGCATCACCCAAGAGGGCGGATCAGGGCAGCTGGAAATCAACCTGCGCCACGGCGACCCCGTCAAACTGGCGGACGAGGTGTTTTTCTTCAAACGTCTGCTGCGCGAGGCCGCGCTGAAACACGATTGCTTTGCCACCTTTATGGCCAAACCGATCGAAGGCGAGCCGGGCAGCGCGATGCATGTCCACCATTCGGTGCTGGACGCCAAGGGGCGCAACATCTTTACCGGGCCCAAGGGCGGCGAGACGGATGAATTCTTTCACTTTATCGGCGGGTTGCAGGAACATCTGCCGTCGGTGATCGCGGTGATGGCACCTTATGTGAATTCCTACCGTCGCTACGTGCGGGACCACGCCGCACCGATCAATCTGGAATGGGGCCGTGACAACCGCACAACGGGTATCCGGGTGCCGATTTCACCACCAGAGGCGCGGCGGGTGGAAAACCGGCTCGCGGGGATGGATTGCAACCCCTACCTGTGCATCGCGGCCTCTTTGGCCTGCGGCTATCTGGGCATGAAGCACGAAATCTGGCCGGACAAACGGTTTGCCGGCGATGCCTACAAGTCCGAGGATGAAATCCCGCAGGGCCTGTATGCGGCGCTTGAGTTGTTCGACAATGCACCGCAGGTGCAGGCGGTGCTGGGCGAGGAATTCGCCCGGGTCTATTCCATCGTGAAACACGCCGAATATTCGGAATTCCTGCAGGTCATCAGTCCGTGGGAACGCGAACACCTGCTGCTGAACGTATGAAACAGAACCTGCTGATGTTGCTGGGCATGGCGTTCTGCGTCTTTGCGCTGGGGATGGCACTGGCATCGACCTTTGGACTGCTGCCATGAACCCGCTGTATCGCAACGACCGGCCCGGTGTGTTTCCCGACAGCTGGTATGCCGCCAGCGCCGATATTCCGCCGCAACGTGCCGAACTGCGCGGCGAGGTACGGGCCGATGTTGTCGTGGTGGGTGCGGGTTACACCGGTCTGACCGCGGCCCTGCGACTGGCACAGGCAGGCCGCCGTGTCGTCGTGCTGGAGGCGCATCGCGCCGGTTTCGGCGCGTCGGGGCGCAACGGTGGACAGGTCAGCAGCGGTTACAACTGGGGTCAAAAGGATCTGGCCGCCAAGCTGGGTGACGGCCCTGCCCGCGCGCTGTGGGATGCGTCGGAACAGGCCAAATCCGACCTGCGCGAGGCGGTGGCGGCCCATGCCCCCGACGCGCGCTATACCCCAGGCGTGGCCTACGGCGTCTATTCCGATGGGGCGCGGGCCAAGGTCCACGCCGAGGCGGATTATCTGGACAAGACCTATGGCTACCGGACCGAACCGCTGGACCGGGACGCGTTCCAGTCCATCGTCCGGGCCAAACCCTATGCCGGTGGCGCGCTGGACATGGGGGCGGGCCACGTGCATCCGCTGCGCTATGTCCTGGGGCTTGCGCGTGCGGTCGAGGCGGCTGGTGTCGTGATCCACGAGGGGTCGGAGGTGCATCATATCGCCCATGGCACACCGGCCAAGGTGCAGACCGGGCGCGGTCACGTGATTGCGGATCATGTCGTGCTGGCGGGCAATGGCTATCTGCCGGGGATCGCCCCCGCCGTCGCGTCCAAGGTGATGCCGATCAATTCCTTTATCGGGGCGACAGCACCGCTGGGCGATCTGGCCGACCAGATCCTGACCCGCGATATCGCGGTCGCAGACGAGAAATTCGTCGTGAATTATTTCCGTCTGTCAGAGGACCGTCGCCTGCTGTTCGGTGGGCGCGAAAGCTATTCCATCGGATTTCCGCGCGATATTCAGACCGCGCTGCGCGCACGGATGCTGTCGCTGTTCCCGCAATTGGGCGATGTGCCGCTGGACTATGTCTGGGGTGGCACGCTGGGTATCACGATGACCCGCCTGCCGGCGCTGCAACGGGTGGCACCGAACGTGTTGTCAGGTGCGGGATTTTCCGGCCACGGTGTCGCGCTGTCAGGATTTGCCGGGCGCGTGATGGCCGAAGCGATCATCGGCCAGACCGACCGTTTCGATGTGATGGCGCAACTGCCCGTGCCGTCGTTTCCGGGCGGTGCGGCCTTGCGCGCACCGCTGCTGGCGCTGGCGATGACCTGGTATTCCCTGCGCGACCGGTTGGGAATCTAGCCTGTCGACCCTATGTTAACCCCCTACCCTAATGGAGGTGACGACATGGCCGGTGGATGGACAAGGGACGGCGCGGTCGGCGAACAGATCGAGGCGTCTATTCAGGACGAACTGGCGCGCCTGAAGGCGCGTCAGGGCACGCGCGGCGAAAGCCTGACCCATTGCGCAGAATGCGAAGACCCTATTCCCGAACGGCGACGCGCGGCCATTCCGGGTGTCACGCTGTGCGTGTCCTGTCAGCAGGACCGCGACGGTCGCAACCGGGTGCACAGCGGTGGTTTCAACCGACGCGGATCAAAGGACAGCCAGTTGAAATAGGCATCACTTGCCCAGTTTTGACAGTTTTTCCTGCATCTCGGCCAGTTGCGCCTTGATCGTGTCCAGGTCGTCATTGGATGTGCTGGGTTTTTCGGCGGGCTTCTTTGCCTGCCCTGGCCCGGTCAGACCACCCGACATTGCCTTGAAAAACGCCTCTTGCTGGGCACGCATGGCGTCGAAACCGGGCATGTTTGCCATCGGGTTCATGCTGGTCATGTTTTCCATGGCCTTGCTCTGTCCACTGCGCAACATCTCGAAGCTGGCGGCCAGAAAATCGGGCACGACCGATGCGGCCTGCGTGGTGTAGCCACGCACGAGATCGGTCAGCAGATCGACACCCAGAACGGGTTCACCATGGCTTTCGTGTTCGGCGATGATCTGAAGAAGGTATTGACGAGTCAGGTCATCACCGGTTTTCAGGTCAACGATCTGAACCTCGCGTCCATCCCGAATGAACGCGGCAATATCCTCGAGCGTGACGTAGTCGCTGGTTTCGGTGTTGTACAAACGACGGCTGGCGTAGCGTTTGATCAAAAGCGGTTTGTCGGTGGTGGCCACGGTCGAACCTCTTGGTTTTAGGGCAGTTCGACGATGCTATGCCGCATCTGCTAAAAAAGAAAGCACCTGCGGCATGGTCCAAACAAAAAGACGCGCCCCCGGAGGGACGCGTCCAATCGGTCGCGATGGTCACTGCTTATTTTGCAGCGGTGGTCGCTTTTTTCGTGACTTTGGTCATCTCTTCGGATGCCTTTTTCGCAGCGGCGGTCATGTCCTCGGACATGTCCTTGCCGGCGGCCATCATCAGTTCCAGCGTCTGGGTCTGAACCTTTTTCGCGATCTCTGCAAAGGCTGCCATGTGCTCGGCTGCGGATTCAGCATTGGCGGATGCAAAGTCGGTCATCGACTTGGCGTAGTCGGCGGGCTCTGCCTTGGCTTTGGACAGGTCCTGCATTTTCTTCAGCGTGCTCTCGGCCCATTTGGCGGACAGCTGTGCGGATTCCTGTGCGGCAGACAGCGACACGGTCGACAGTTTCTCGGCCAGCGTGGTCTGCGACTTGTAGGCGTCTTCCATTGCCTTGGTATCGACGGGGAATGCGCTCATCATGTCTTTGAACACGGCGGTGAAATCTTGAGTGTTAGCCATTGGTACGTCCTTTCGGTATGGAGCCAGGGATGTTTCCGTGGCATCTTTCTCTGCCAAGAGATATACATGCTGCACTGCGGCATTTCAAGGTTTTTCTGCACTGCAGCATGATAAAATGCCGCACTTGCATAACCCCTTGTTCAGGATGGATTTCTTGCCCTTACGTCAACCTTGGCAGTCACATAAGTGCCCGGCGCAGGGCAGATCGGCGCATATTTTTCCGATCCATGCGTGCGTGCGGGCACCATTTCACCGGATTTCGGGTTCAGCCAGTCAAGCCAGAGATGCCACCAGCTGCCGTCGCGTTTTTCGGCGCCGTCCAACCAATCCTCGGGGGACAGCGACAGGTCGGGATTGCACCAGTGCCCGTATTTGTTCTTGTGCGGTGGATTCACGATACCAGCGATGTGACCAGATCCGGACAGGATGAATGTCTTGTCGTTCGATCCCATTTTCTGCACGCCGCGATAGCTGCTTTTCCAGGCGGCGATATGGTCGGTTTCGCAGGCCACTGCACACAGCGGCACGTCCACGTCGGAAATATGCGCCGTATGGCCAGCAATATCGAATCCGTCGGTCGCGAACTGGTCGCCCTGACACAAGCCGCGCAGGTATTCCGTCGCCATGGCACCCGGCAGGTTGGTGGAATCGCCGTTCCAGTACAGCAGATCAAAGGCGGGTGGTGCCTTGCCCATCATGTAGCTCTTGATGGCAGGACCATAGATCAGGTCGTTGGACCGCAGATAGGAAAACGTGCGCGACATGTAGTATGAATCGAGGATGCCGCGGGCGGCGGCCTCTTTTTCGATGCCGTCGACGAAATCATCCTCGAGGAACACGCCGACCTCGCCTCGGTCGGAAAAATCGGTGAGCGCGGTAAACAGCGTGGCACTGTTCACATCATTGCGCCCGCGCTGTTTAAGGATCGAGAGTGTCAACGACAGCGTGGTGCCCGCGATACAATAGCCGATCGCATTGACCCGTGGCACCGAACAGATTTCCTGCACGGCCTGAATCGCCCGCAAGAACCCGTCGTTCACGTAATCCGCCATTTCGGTCTGCGCATAGGTGGCGTCGGGATTGACCCAAGACACGACAAAAACGCTGTGCCCCTGATCGACGAGCCATTTGATGAAACTGTTTTCCGCCTTGAGGTCGAGGATATAGAATTTGTTGATCCAGGGGGGAAAGATCACGATCGGGGTCTCGAACACCTGTTCTGTGCTGGGGGTGTACTGGATCAGTTCGAACATGGGATTGCGGAACACCACCTCGCCCGGCGTGGTGGCCAGATTTTCACCCACTGAAAACGCGTCCTTGTCCGCCAGTGTCACCACCAGATCGCCATCGTTCGCCTCTAGGTCGCGCACAAGGTTTTCGAGGCCGCGCACCAGACTTTCGCCTTCGGTTTCGACGGCGAGCGACAGGGCCTCGGGGTTGGTGGCCAGATAGTTGGTGGGCGAGAACAGATTGACGATCTGCTCCGAGAAAAAGCGCAGGCGTTTCTTTTCCTGAGGATCAAGGTCGGTGATATCCTCGACCGCCTGCTGGATCGCCTGCGCGTTGTGCTGATACTGGCGTTTGACGAAATTGAAATAGGGGTTTGTTTTCCACAGGGGATGGTTGAACCGGCGGTCATCTGGGCCGTCGTCCTCGGGGGCCTGCATCAGACCTTCGGACAGTTTTTTCTGTGCCTCGACGAAATGGGTGACAGATTTGCTCCAGAAACTCATCTGGTGTTCGATCAGCTTGGCCGGATCGTTGATCATTTCCGACCAATAGGCACCCATCGCCTTGGCATAAAGTTCAGGGGTCGGCCCCTGCAGAGCTGGCGGCACCGCGCGCCCCTTTTGCATTGCGGCCACCAACCGCTGGGTCAGCGCGTCCACATGCGACAGATTCTGTTGCAACTTGTCCAGGTTGCGACCCATCGCTTCGTCATCGCCAACATCTTTGGTTGTCATGACCGTGTTCCCGCCCTAGTTTGCAAGTGCAGCATTTCATGCGCACCCAAGGAGTATCCACCATGAAGTATATGATGACCTACGACATGATGGAAAGCATGCGAAATACAAACCAGTGGATGGGGGCGACTGCGCGTGCTTTTGCCAGTTATCCGCTGATGGCCATGACCGCCAACCCGGCGATGGACTGGCTGCGCGCCTGGGGCGAAGTCACGGAACGCACGTTCGAACGGATGGTGGTCAAGCCAGACTGGAACATTCCCGCCCTGCCCAACACCGACGGCACCGACATGGTCGTCACCACCGAGGTGGTGATGAAACGCCCCTTTGGCGACCTGATCCGGTTCCGCGTGGGCAACCGTCCCGACCGCACGCGGCGCGTGCTGCTGGTCGCACCGATGTCCGGCCACTATGCCACGCTGGTGCGCAAGACCGTGGTCAGCCTGCTGCCCGATTGCGACGTCTTCGTCACCGACTGGCACAACGCGCGCGACATTCCGGTCAGCGCTGGAAAATTCGATATCGAGGATTCGACGCTGTATCTGGTCGATTTCATGCGCGAACTGGGGTCGGATATTCATGTCATAGCGGTCTGTCAGCCTGCGCCGCTGACACTCGCGGCCGTCGCCTACCTCGCAGAAGAGGACCCCAGCGCACAGCCCAGGTCCATGACCCTGATCGGCGGCCCGATCGACCCGGACGCCAATCCGACGGATGTGACCGACTTTGGCCATTCGGTCAGCATGGGCCAGCTGGAAGAGCTGATGATCCAGCGGGTCGGGTTCAAATACAAGGGCGTGGGCCGGCGGGTCTATCCCGGCCTGCTGCAGCTGACGTCGTTCATTTCGATGAACAGCGAATTGCACGGCAAGGCCTTTCGTGACCAGATCATTGCCACGGCCAAGGGTGAGGCGTCCGACCACGACAAACACAACGAGTTCTACGACGAATATCTGGCCGTCATGGACATGCCAGCCGAATTCTATCTGTCGACGGTGGAACGCGTGTTCAAGAACCGCGACATCGCACGCAACGATTTCACCGTCGCGGGTCGCAAGGTCGATATCGGCAAGATCACGACCGTCGCGGTCAAGATCGTCGAAGGTGAAAAGGACGACATTTCGGCACCCGGACAGTGTCTGGCCGCGCTGGACCTGCTGACCGGACTGCCCGACGACAAGAAGTTCGCGCACCTTGAACCGGGTGCAGGGCATTACGGCATCTTTGCAGGTGGCAAATGGCGCAAAAACATCCGGCCTTTGGTGCTCGAATTCATCGACGCCAATGCCGGTTCCGCCCCGTCAAAGCCCAAATCAAATCCGGCCAAGGTCGCCTGACGCCCTCTCTGCCGCCAGACGGCAGCGGCCCGATCAACGCAGAACGAGCGGTTGCTGCATCCAGTCGCGCAGGGTATCTGCCGCAGCCTGCGGTGCCTCCAGCGTCGGCAGGTGGCCTGCGCCCGCGATTACGCGGTGCTGGGCGTAGGGGATCAGCTCAGCCATGAATTGCTGACGGCGCAGGGGATAGACCGTATCCTCGCCCCCGCTCAGCACCAGCGTCGGCTGCCGCATCTTGCGCAGGGTTGGTGTCTGATCCGGACGGCGCTGCATGGCGCGGGCCTGCATGACATAGGCATCCGCCCCGACATCGCGGGCCATGTCACCCATCGCATCCAGCGTATCGGACCGGTACGGTCCCTGCCCGATGGCACTGGGTGGCAATTCGGCATGGACCACATCACAAAACCGACCCGCGCGGGCCGCGACGATCCGCGGTTCACGCGCTGCGGCGATTTCAGGCAGTTCCGACTGTGCGGTGGTGTTGATCAGCGCCAGCCGCGTGACGCGCCCTGGCGCTTGCCGCACCACCTCGAGCGCGATGCAACCGCCCATCGACAGACCCGCCAACGCAAACTTGGGCGGGGCCTGCGTCAGGATTTCACGCGCGATCTGTTCCATCGTGTCGGCCAGCCCGGTCGGCAGACACATCACGGGACTGGTCGCCGAAAACGCCATGATCTGATGCGCGAACGCCCGCGCGTCGCACAGCATGGGCGGAAGAAAAACAATCGGTTCGGGCATGTTCGGCCTGCTCTTTTTTTGTTTACCCTGTCAAATCAGGGCGCAGGCTGGCAAGCGTGGTCAGCGGTGAGAGGCGATATCGCGTACGCGCGGCCGGTAAAGCGTCCAAAGTGCAACAATCCCCAACGCAAAGATCGCGGCAGGCACAAGTGTCAGCGCGATTTCCAGCGTGGCCAGCGCCTGCGGGGTCTGATCGACCACCCCGCTGTCCGAGGCGCGCCAACCGGCGACAGACAGGATCAAGCCCAGCAGCAAGGGGGCCAGCGCATTGGCGACCTTTTGTCCGAACAGCCAGACGGCGCTGAACGCGCCTTCGATTGCGGTGCCGGATCTGCGGCGGGTGACATCCATCAGGTCAGGATACATGGCCCAAGGCACCTGCTGATAGGCGCCGTTGGTCATGCCCGCCAGCAGGAACAGCCCGGCCAGCGGTCCCAGCGTCGGTGCAGGCAAAACGGCCCGAATGCCCAGCAGCACGGCGATATAGGCCAGCATCCCCAGCGCAAGCGCCGTGGTTTTCCCAAAACGGCGTGACGCCAGAACCCAGATCGGCTGCGAGATCACGGAACCCACAATGAACATCGCAAACAGCGTCGAAAAGATGCCCAGCGCCCCTGCAAGGCCCGATAGCGCCCCCGTGCCGTCGTCGGTCACAAGGTAGAGCGCCGACAGTTGCAGCCCTGCCGCGATCAGCGCCACCCCCAGCGTGAACACGCCGTAGAGCAGCGTCAGGATGGCAAAGGGGCGGTTTTCCAGCACCAGCCGCAACACGCTGACGAACCCTTGGGTTGCGGGGGTCGGGATCGTCGGCGCGCGACGGGTGGCAAACAGCATCCCCCAGATGGTCAGCACGATCACCGGGGCCACCAGAAAGACGGCGCGGGCATAGCCTTCGCGCGTGTCACCGGCCAGCGCAGGCACCAGCGCGCCAGCGGTCAACAGGCCCAGCGACGCAAATGTCATGCGAAACGCCATCATGGTGGACCGTTCGGTCGGGTCTTGGGTCATTTCACCGGCCATGGCACCATAGGGGATCGTGACAAAGGTAAACCCGATGGACGCGAGGGCGAAAAACGCCGTGACCCACAGGGCGTTGGCCTGCCAGCCCATCCCCTGCGGCACGGCGAACATTGCCACGATCCCCGCCGCGAGGATCAGCACGCCCAAGGCAATCCAGGGCATCCGCCGCCCCCAACGCGAGGTGCTGCGGTCGGACCAGTAGCCCACGATGGGGTCCGTGATCACGTCGAACCCCAGCACGGCAAAGGTGACGACACCTGCCGCACCCGGCGGAACACCGAGAAACGTTGTCAGATAGGTGAACACCAGCAGCTGTTTGACCACGACAAAGACGTTCACGCCCATATCGGCCAGACCCCAGCCTGCCTTTTGTCCCATGCTCAACATGCCGTGCCCTCCCAAGCCCTGCGATACGCTAGGGCCAAAGAGGTGCGCCGCCTAGCCGGACGTTGCGTTCAGCACGTCGGTGATCGCGGTGGTGATCAACTCCAGACAGGTCGGGTCGGAAAACCGGTGATCGGCCCCTTTGACCAGCGTCAGGGTCATGTCGGGGCCTGTCGCGTGACCCAGCAGGCGCAGGGCCACCGATTGATCGACGTCGGCGTCAGCGGTGCCTTGCAGGAACCGGGTCGGGAACGGCAATGGCAGCGGGCCGCGCAACACGAGGTGGTTGCGGCCATCCTCGATCAGGCGGCGGGTGATGATGTAGGGATCGCCATAGTCGCTGGGCAACGCGATCTGGCCCTTGTTCGCCAGATCATCACGCTGGGCGGGGGTGGCGTTGGCCCACATGGAATCTTCGGTAAAGTCGGGGGCGGCGGCGATGGTGACCAGACCCGCGATGCGGTCAGGGATGGCGCGGGACAGCAACAGCGAAATCCAGCCGCCCATGGAGGATCCGACCAGGACCAGCGGCCCGTCGATGAGGCTGACGGCGGCCTGCGCGTCCTGAAACCAGTCACCGATTGCACCCTCGGTAAAGGCGCCAGAACTGTCGCCGTGACCCGAATAGTCGAACCGCAGAAATGCGCGCTTGTGGGACTTGCACCAGTCTTCGAGATAGACTGCCTTGGTCCCGCCCATGTCGGATTTGAAACCGCCCAGAAACACGACCGTCGGACCCTGCCCCGCTGTCAGGTGATATGCGATCTGGCGACCCTCGGGCGTGGTCAGGGTATCATGCGTCATCTTGCACCTCGTTCAGGCCCAGCGACAGGGCGCTTGCTGTCCAACACATCACGGCGAACAGGGCGATGACAAGGGGCACCGACACGGAGGCGATACCAGCAAACGCCGCACCGGCGGCGAACAGAACGACGCCGACGACCGTGTTTGACAGGGCCGTGTAGGGCGCGCGGTCGGCTGCGTCGGCCATATCGACCAGATGCGTGGACCGGCCCTGACGCACCCCGTTGTAGGAGATCATCAGGCCGAACAGCGCCAGCGGAATTACACCCGGCGCGCCGATGCCACCCAGCCAGCCCAGCAGGGCGACGACAGACAGCACGCCCCCACCCGCAAGACCCGCGTACAGCAGCACGCGGCGAGACGACCGGTCAGACAGCCGCCCCCAGACGTAGGATGATAGTAGCGAGGCGATGGCACTGGCCAGCACCAGCGCGCCCAGTTGGCCAAAGCCCGAGTCTGGGTTCAGCAGAACGAAATACGGCGGGGCCAGTGCCGTACCCACCAGCAGGCTGCGCACGAAGATGAACCGCATCAGCTGCGGGTCCTTACGCAGCAGTCTGAACTGGTCCCAGCCGATGCTGCGCGCAGCGTCGCCCGTGCTGGGCTGTTCGCGCAGGGTGGCGAAAATGGCAGCTCCCCCGATCCAGAAACCGCCCGCCAGCAGCAGGGCGGCAATGACGACGGCATAGCGGTCGCCGATCCCGGTCAGCAGGATCAGCGCGAACACGATCACACCGACGCTGGCCGCCGTGCTGGCCGCACCCGTGGCCGTGCCGCGCCGCGATTTGCCGACGGTTTTGCCCAGCACGTCCTTGTAACTGGCGGAACAGACCGACCGGGCCAGCGCCAGCACCGCAAGCAGGCCCACGATAACAGCACCCGCCGCATTGCCGTCCAGCGTCAGCGCCGCCACGGCGATCAGGATTGCGCAGATGCCCTGGACAAATGCGCCACCCGCCCAGAACCATTTGCGGATGGTCTGACGCGTGATCACGGGTGTTGTGAATAGTTGTGGCAACAGTGCGCCGCTTTCGCGGACGGGCACCAGCAGGCCAGTCCAGAACGCCCCTGCACCCAGCGATGTCAAAAGCCACGACAGCACCAGTTTGGGATCGATCAGACCGTCCGCGATCTTGGATCCCGACAGCGACAAGACATGGCGCAGGAAACTGCCCGGCTCGACCGCGGCGGCATCATCGGAAAGCCCACCTTGGGTATCGGGATCGTCAACGAGATATTCGAACAGGTCGTCGGTCAGGTCCTGGGGCATGGTGTCCTCTGTCTTGGTTTGCGACAGACATAGTGCGGCGTCGTGCATTGACACCATGTCCCGTGCAGGCCATTCAGACCGCACATATCCCGCAACCGGGCGCACCTGTAGGCGCCAAACAGACGAGGAGCCGACATGGCCCAGATCACCCTGACACTTCCCGATGGCAATGCACGCACATACGACGCCGGCGTCACCGCTGGCGACGTGGCTGCCGATATTTCGACCAGCCTGCGCAAAAAGGCGATCAGCGCCACGGTGAACGGCCAGCACTATGACCTTGCCTGGCCGATCTCGGCGGACGCCGATATCGCGATCAACACGATGAAGGACCGCGAGCCCGCGCTGGAACTTGTGCGCCATGACCTGGCACACATCATGGCGCGCGCGGTCCAAGAGATCTGGCCAGACACGCAGGTCACCATCGGGCCGGTGATCAAGGACGGCTGGTATTACGATTTCGACCGGGCAGAGCCGTTCACGCCGGAGGATCTGGCGACGATCGAGGCCAAGATGAAACAGATCATCAACGCCCGAGACGACGTTCGCACAGAGGTTTGGGACCGCGACCGTGCGATCCAGCACTACACCGACAAGGGCGAGCCCTATAAGGTCGAACTGATCGAGAGCATCCCCGGCGACGAGCCGCTGCGCATGTATTGGCACGGCGACTGGCAGGACCTCTGCAGGGGGCCGCACTTGCAAAACACGGGTCAGGTGCCGGGCGATTCCTGGCGTCTGATGTCCATCGCAGGGGCCTATTGGCGCGGCGACAGCGACCGGGCGATGCTGCAACGCATCTACGGCGTGGCCTTTACCAACAAAGAGGACCTCAAGGCGCATCTGACGATGCTGGAGGAAGCCGCCAAGCGCGACCACCGCCGTCTGGGCCGCGAGATGGACCTGTATCACATGCAGGAAGAGGCCCCCGGTCAGGTGTTCTGGCACCCCAACGGCTGGACGATCTACACCGAATTGCAGGACTACATGCGCCGCAAACAGCGCGCCGACGATTATGTCGAGGTGAACACGCCGCAGGTGGTTAACCGCGTGCTGTGGGAAAAATCCGGCCACTGGGACAACTATCAGGACCATATGTTCATTGTCGAAGTGGACGAGGATCACGCCCGCGAAAAGACGGTCAACGCGCTAAAACCGATGAACTGCCCCTGCCACGTGCAGGTGTTCAACCAAGGTCTGAAATCCTACCGCGACCTGCCGCTGCGCATGGCGGAATTCGGGTCGTGCAACCGCTATGAACCATCGGGCGCGCTGCACGGGATCATGCGCGTGCGCGGTTTCACGCAGGACGACGGGCATATTTTCTGCACCAACGACCAGATCGTGGCCGAGACGGAAAAATTCATCAAACTGCTTGCCTCGGTCTATGCTGATCTGGGGTTCGAGAACTGGACGATCAAACTTTCGACCCGCCCCGAAAAGCGGATCGGGAGCGACGAAAGCTGGGACCGCGTCGAGAAGGCGCTGGGCGATGCCTGTCAGGCCGCGGGCTATGATTTCGAGCTGCTGCCAGGTGAAGGCGCGTTCTATGGCCCCAAGCTGGAATTCACGCTGACCGACGCCATCGGACGTGAATGGCAATGCGGCACCTTGCAAGTTGACCCCAACCTGCCGGAACGGCTGGATGCGAATTACATCGCGCAGGACGGTGACAAACATCGCCCCGTGATGCTGCACCGCGCCGTGCTGGGATCGTTCGAGCGGTTCATCGGTATCCTGATCGAGAGCCACGCAGGCAAGCTGCCGTTCTGGCTGGCCCCCCGTCAGGTGGTCGTCGCGACCATCGTGTCGGACGCGGACGACTATGCGACCGAGATCGTGGCCGCGTTGCGCAAGGCGGGTGTGCGCGCCGAGGCCGATACGCGCAACGAAAAGATCAACTACAAGGTCCGCGAACATTCAGTCGGCAAGGTGCCCGTCATCCTCGCGCTGGGCGCGCGCGAAGTCGAGGAACGCACCGTTACCGTGCGGCGGCTGGGCGAAAAGCAGACGCAGGTGATAGATCTGCACGCAATCCTCGCATCACTCAAGGACGACGCGACGCCGCCCGATCTGCGCTGAACATTAGCCAAGGGGGGCCGAATTTTCGCGAAAATTCGGTGGGGGCGCTGCCCCCAGACCCCCGGGATATTTTGAAAACAGCGCGTGCCGGCGCTCAGGTCGTGATGATCAGCGTCACGATGCTGGTCATGAGAAGCCCGATGCCAGCATATGCCTTGGCCGAGATCCGTTCCTTGAACACCAACGGACCGATCAGCACAGAAAAAAGTTCGATCTGGCCGACGCCGTAGAACAGCGCCACGGTCTGCAGCATGGAGGCAGTGAACCAGCAAAGCGACCCCGCCATGCTGGTCAGCCCGACGAGCCCGGCCCCTGCCATGTCAAAAATACGAACGTAATCTGACCGGGTGATGTGGTCCGCAACCAAAGGGTCATGACCGTCGTTTGAAAGGCTGTGACGCACGCCAGCATGATGACCGCGCGGAAAAACGCGTCCCCTTCAGCCAGTGGTGTGACGCACCGCAATAGCCTACGGCCGATAGTGCGAAAAACTTGCCATATCCCAGGCCCAAGGCAGCCGCCCGATTGAACAGACGACTGTACCAAAGGCCGGTGGCCTGCGGTTCATCCGAGAGGGGCAGCACCCCCGGCAGGCCGATCAAGAGTGCCAGCCAGGCGACCGTAGGTAAACTTTCGCCCAATATGAGCACGGCAACGCGCGCGGATAGGACAACCTTTGCCCCCTTGAAAGTTACCCCAACGGCAAAGTGTCGATGGATAAACAGAGTGACGACACAGAGCGTTGCGAGGATTTGCGACGCGCCGTCCAGAGCAGCGCCCCCCCAGAAGTGCGGCGGCAAAGGTGTTGTCGCCTGATCGGTTGCGCTTGCGTAGATCAAAGCGAGAAGAGCCGTCAGCGGCGCGGAATAAACAAGCCGTGCAAAAGTTCCGCCAGCGGTTGAGAGGGTCGCGGGCCGCAATTGTTTTTGCAGCATGAATCGGATCGTCTTGGGCGGCCGCCACGCCAAGTGTGACCCAGACCCAAAGATCAGGCCAATTCACTTGCGCCCCACAGCGCGGCCGGCACCGTCAGGCATCGGCAATCCCGCATGGGCCGCAGCGATGCGCGCCAGCGGGATAGCGACGGCGTCACTTGGTGCGCAAGCCGACCGGGTCGTCAGGCTGACGTGGATCAACATGTGTTCCCCCGTTGCCAGCAGCCTGTCCCCCGCCCACATGCGGTGAAAGAGATGCATCTTTTTCCCACGCCCCGCCAGCACCTGCGTGTCGATGTGGATACCGGTTCCCTCCTGCACCTCGTCGAGGTGACGGATATGGGTTTCCGCGGTGAAAAAGCTGTGACCTGCCGCGACATAACCGGGTGTACATCCCACGAGGATCATCATGCGGTCCGTCGCCTCGCCAAAGGCGTGCAGGTAGCGCGCTTCGGTCATGTGGCCGTTGTAGTCGGTCCAGTCCAGCGGGACGGCGCGGGCAAAGGTGGTCACGGGCCGCGATAGATCATCCACGCTGCCAAGTGTTCGTGACACCGTGTCCCGTGCCAGGTCCAGCGCGTTCAGGACGCTTCCCACACCGTGATTGCAGGTCTTGAACCCGCGCAACAACGTCACCAGCAGCCTGTCCCGCGCGTCCCCGTCAGGCACATTGTCCGCAACCACGCAAAGCGCTTGCTGTGTCTCAACCAGTGCCGTGTCACGCGGTGCGTTCTCACCCACTGGCACCATGCCCAGCGATCTGAGCGTCGCGACCGCACCGGCAACCACGGGCGCGGGATTGGCCCGGCTCTGCGTCATTGCAACCGACGGCATGAGGTAGATCGGATCGAAGCCCACTGCGCCGATGATCTGGCCGGGAGAGGCTGTCGCCGATTGCAACGCTGCAATGTCATGATCCGCGCTGCCGATCGCGATGATGGCGTTCGGCGGGCAGAGGGCCGCGACCGTGGCAATCAGGTCCCGGGCGGCCGGCAGGTCAGGTGGCGGGCAAACCGCGATCCAGTCCACCCCGGCCACAGTCGCGGCAAGGTCCTGCTGCAGGCTGCGGCGTCCCGGGCGGGGCGGTACAACGTCACTCAGGCTGGACAGCGCGCGGCCGGCACGCGCCAGCAGGTCGGACCCTTGCGCAGAGGACGGGACCACACCGGCGTGAACCACCACGTCCCACCCCATCAACTGGAAACGTGCAGCCCAGCCGGCCGCAGCGGGTCCTGATCCGATGATCGCAGCGCGCGGCACGTCAGTTCGCCGTCGCCAGATCCTGCATTTCGCGCGCGGCGTTCATGTCGGTCTCGACGGTCGGATCGTCGATCACGGCGCGCGGAACGGGATTACGTTTTACCGATGGATCACAGGCCGTCATGGGGCTGTTTGCATCGCGGATGATCAGCCCGCCACCGGCGCGGCACTGTTCAAACGACATGGACGACCCGACGACCA
The DNA here is from genome assembly GCF_020531945.1 of Loktanella gaetbuli. Taxonomy (NCBI): domain Bacteria; kingdom Pseudomonadati; phylum Pseudomonadota; class Alphaproteobacteria; order Rhodobacterales; family Roseobacteraceae; genus Loktanella; species Loktanella gaetbuli. The sequence continues at coordinate 245,828 of NZ_JAJATZ010000004.1, read as the reverse complement.
GAAACTCGCGAAAGCCCGGTTCAGTCCCGCCGGGCGCGTTGGTCATGGTGCCGACCTCACAACCGGCCACGAGGATCAGCGCCCCCAAAGCTGTCAGAAGTCGTGTCATTGCGGCACCTCCATCAATCGGTTCAAGTCATAGCCGTTGAAGTCGAGGACCTCTTTTGCGGCAGTCAGACGGTCTGCGGGGATATCGGGTGTGCGGTTCAGGATCCAGCCCGAACGCCCGTCGGGCGCACCCACCACGGCCGTGCGATACCCCTCGTCCACCCATAGCACCCAGTAATCGCCCCGCACAAACGGGACGTTGTCGAAACTGACCTTCAACCTGCCCGGCCCCACGACCTCGGCCCGGCCCTGAATCGTGGACCTGACTGTGCCGTCGGCATTGCGACAGGTGTTCAGGACCGACAGGCTTCCGTCAGGCAAAGCTGCGTAATCTGCCGAAACACCCGTGCAGCCAGCCTCGAACGGGACCGGATAGCGGGCGACCTCGTACCAGCGTCCGACGTAGCGGTCAGGCTGGAACAGCGCGGCAGAGGCAATCGGCTGGTCGCGGTCGCGGTATACCTCGAACAATCCGCCGACCTGTTCGTCCGGGAGGGGCTTTGCGCACGCTGCCAGCAGCAGCAGGATCGACAGACGTTTCATGAAAGTCCCCTTTTGCGCGACCTTGCCGCAGCACCGGTGACCGGGGCAAGCGTCCAGACTTCTTCTGATCAAAAATATCCGCCCCGCCGGCGAGGCGACCCGCAGTGTCAAACCACGCGCTGCGCCCGATACGACGCGGCAAGAATTCAATCCGCGGGGCCACAGCCCCGCGGTCCGATCAATATGGCATCGGGTGGGCGCGGTGTGCTGCGTCGATGTCCTCCAGCACCTCTTGACCCAGCACCACATCGCGCCCCGCGAGGATCTGCGCCAGTTGGTCCGCTGTCGTCGCGCCAAAGATCGCCGACACCGGAAACGGACGGCTGAATTGCCAGGCCATCGCCAGATGCACCGGGTCGATGCCGTGTTTGGCAGCAATATCCAGATAGGCCTGCGTCGCGGGCAGAACCCGGTCGGTCAGACGGCCCCCCATGTCGGTGTTCAGCGACATACGGCTGCCGTCGGGCACCTGGCCGTCCTGATATTTGCCGGTCAGGAAACCGGCAGCCAGTGGAGAGAATGACAGCAGGGTCACGTCCTCGTTCACCATCGTTTCGGACAGGTCGGTATCCATGTGCCGGCACAACAGCGAATATTCGTTCTGGATCGACGCCATGCGCGGCAGGCCGTGCTCCTCGGCTACATCGCACCATTTCGTGGTGCCCCATGCGGTTTCATTCGACAGGCCGACGGCGCGGATCTTGCCTGCCTTGACGGCCGTATCCAGCGCGCCGAGAACCTCGTGCATGTGGTCCAGCGTCTGCGCGCGGTTCTGGCCGGAGGGATCATAGGACCAGTTGCTGCGAAACGCCCAGGTGCCGCGCACCGGCCAGTGCAGCTGGTACAGGTCGATGACATCGGTTTTCAGGCGCGTCAGGGATTCGTCGATGGCCTGTCCGATGTTCGCCCCGGAAAACCCTGCCCCATCACGTTTGAAACCGGGATTTGGTCCTGTCACCTTGGTTGCCAGCACCCATTCATCGCGACGCCCCGTCCGGGCAAACCATTCGCCAAGGTATTCCTCGGACCGGCCTGCGGTTTCCTTGGCCACGGGGTTCACGGGATACATTTCTGCGCAGTCGATGAAATTCAGCCCCGCATCCAGCGCCATGTCCATCTGGCGGTGCGCGTCGTCCATCGGGGTCTGGTTGCCGAATGTCATCGTGCCAAGGCACCAGTCGGTCACCGAAATATCCGTGCGGCCTAGGGTCAGCGTTTTCATCTGTGTCATCCTGTGTTGATTTGGCGCGCACAGTAGCCAGCCGCGACCGAACCGCAAGAGACCCGGACACGCAGCTGTCGCTGACCACTGGCCTTGCGGGCGTCCGCCCGCTAGATAGCGGGTCACACCACGACAGGATACACCATGGCCCGCCACCTCATCACCTCTGCCATTCCCTATATCAACGGGATCAAGCATCTGGGGAACCTTGTCGGATCGCAGCTGCCTGCGGACCTGTATGCCCGCTACCTGCGCGCGCGCGGCCACGAGGTGCTGTTTCTGTGCGCCACGGACGAACACGGCACCCCGGCAGAACTGGCCGCGGCCAAGGCCGGCAAGCCTGTGGCTGACTATTGCGCGGAAATGCACGACGTGCAGGCGCGGATCGCGGATGGTTTTGCCCTGTCGTTCGATCACTTTGGCCGGTCGTCCAGCCCGCAGAACCGGGCGCTGACCCAAGCTTTTGCCGGGCGCCTCGCCGATCAGGGTCTGATCCGCGAAGTCACCGAGGAACAGGTCTATTCCGTCACCGACGGGCGGTTCTTGCCGGACCGCTATATCGAGGGGACCTGCCCCAATTGCGGGTTCGAGGACGCGCGCGGGGATCAATGCGACAATTGCACGAAACAGCTGGACCCTACGGATCTGATCAATCCGCGATCCACGATTTCGGGTGCCACCGACCTGGAGGTGCGCACGACCAAGCATCTGTATCTGGAACAATCCAAGCTGAAGGGCCAGCTGGCCGACTGGATCGCCAGCAAGGCAGACTGGCCCGTGCTGACGACATCCATTGCGAAAAAGTGGTTGAACGACGGCGATGGTCTGCAGGACCGGGGCATCACCCGTGATCTGGACTGGGGCATCCCGGTCAAGCGCGGGACCGAGGACTGGCCCGGCATGGAAGGCAAGGTGTTCTACGTCTGGTTCGACGCCCCCATCGAATACATCGCCTGCGCGCAGGAATGGGTGGACGCGGGCAAAGGGTCTGATTGGGAAAGCTGGTGGCGCACCGACAAGGGTGCGGACGACGTGCGCTATACCCAATTCATGGGCAAGGACAACGTGCCGTTCCATACGCTTTCATTCCCGGCCACGATCATGGGGGCCGACGACAACTGGAAGCTGGTCGATTACATAAAGTCGTTCAACTATCTCAACTACGACGGCGGTCAGTTCAGCACCTCGCGCGGGCGCGGTGTGTTCATGGACCAGGCGTTGGACATCCTGCCCGCCGATGTATGGCGTTGGTGGCTGTTGTCCCATGCGCCTGAATCATCGGACGCGGAATTCACCTGGGAGGCATTCCAGCAGGATGTGAACAAGGATCTGGCGGATGTGCTGGGCAATTTCGTCAGCCGCATCACCAAATTCTGCCGGTCCAAATTCGGTGAGACCGTCCCAGAGGGTGGCACAGCCGGCGACGCCGAGGCCACATTGACGGCAGAGCTGGACACCCGGTTGGCAGCCTATGCGCAGCACATGGACGCCATCGAGGTTCGCAAGGCCGCAGCAGAACTGCGCGCGATCTGGGTCGCGGGTAATGAATACCTGCAATCGACAGCCCCCTGGACCACGTTCAAGACGGACCCCGAACAGGCGGCCTGTCAGGTGCGTCACGGTCTGAACCTGATCCGGCTCTATGCCATCCTGTCCGCCCCGTTCATCCCCGACATGGCCCGCATCATGGCAGAGGCGATGAATGTCACCGATCTGGATTGGCCCGAGGGTGCGGCAGCGGCGCTGACCGCCCTGCCAGCAGGCCATGCGTTCGTGGTGCCTGAAAATCTGTTCACCAAAATCACCGATGATCAACGCGCGGACTGGTCCGAACGCTTTGCCGGAATACGTGAGGGGTAACGATATTGGATAACACCGGCACTGTGTTAGTGTTTCCATAACCTGAACAGACTGGACCACCAACATGCGCACCATGGCCCTTATTGCGACTTTTGCCCTGACCTCGACTGCGGCAGCCGCCGCCACCTGCGGCAATGACGCCAGCGGTTTCAACAGCTGGAAACAGCAATTCGCCCAAGAAGCGACCGCCGCTGGCATCGGCCAGCGCGGGCTCGCGGCGCTGGCCAATACCAGCTACGCGCAGCGTACGATCAATGCGGACCGCAACCAGATATCGTTCCGCTACAGCCTGGACGAATTCATGCGCATCCGTGGTGCGGACACCATCGTGGCGCAGGGTCGTCGCAAGATCGCGAACAACCCGACGTTCTATGCCAACCTCGAGGCGCGCTATGGCGTGCCGGCGAGCGTGATTGTCGCAATCCACGGTATGGAAACCGCATTCGGCAATTTCATGGGTGACAGCAATGTGCTGAGCGCGATCACGACCTTGGCCTATGACTGCCGCAGGTCGGATTTTTTCACACCACACGCGCTGGCCGCCCTGCAATTGGTGGATCAAGGTTCGATTAGTGCAAACACGATCGGCGCGATGCACGGCGAGTTGGGCCATACGCAGTTTCTGCCAGCCAATGTGATCCGCTACGGCGTGGACGGGGATGGCAACGGTGTGGTCGATCTGACCAACCAGACCGACGCGCTGTATTCCACAGCAAATTTCCTGCGCCAGAAAGGCTGGCAACCCGGTCAGGGCTATCAGGAAGGCGAGCGCAACTACGCCGTAATCCAGCAATGGAACGCGGCTGGCGTCTATCAAAAGGCCATCGCAATCATGGCCGCACGGATCGCGGGTTGACCGCGACCGTCCACGATATGGAAACAATTTTGCCTTGATTTGGTCAAGCGCGGTTGCGAGGGTCCGTCGAGGGGCCTCGCAATACGCGGGCCGAACATCAAGCGACAAGAGGCAAGAATGGCGAGTGACAACGCTCCGAAAACCGACGCAGAGGCAACCGCACAAAAGCCGGGCACCCTGCCCAGCAAGTCGCGCTACAAGTCAGGCAACCCGTTCGAGATGCCGCAGCGGCATGATGCGAACCACCTGCTGAAGCTGTTCAAGAACCGGCGCGACACCATCCGCAAGGAAAAACTGGATCCTGAAACCGCGACCTTTGACGACGGGCTGGAGGATTATGTCTGCACCGATGCGGACAAACCCGGCAAGACGTTGCAGCGGTTCCGCGATTTCGCCCTGCCCTATACGGCGATCTATCAAGGTCAGGTGATGCAGGACCTGTGGTGCCTGTTCGAACTGGACGGCAAGCGCGAAGGTTATTTCGTCGATTTCGGTGCCACCAATGGCACGACGATGAGCAACTCGATGATCCTCGAACGTAATTTCGACTGGAAAGGCATCGTCGCCGAGCCCAACCCGATCTTTCACGAAAATCTGGCGCGTGCGCGCGAATGCCATATCAGCCACAAATGCGTGCATTCCAGCACGGGCGACACGATGGAATTCCTGATGGCGGCGCGGCCGATGTTTTCGCGCCTTGCCGATGCATCCGACGGGCTGGAATTCGAAGAAGGCGGTGTCGAGGAACGGATCAAGGTCGAAACAATCACGCTGAACGACTTGCTGGACGAATATGACGCGCCCGACGTCATCGATTTCATTTCCATCGACACCGAAGGATCGGAAATGGACATCATGGAAAAATTCGATTTTGGACCGCGTCACGTGCGTCTGTTCGCGATCGAGCATAACCACGAGGAACGGCGCGATCACATCCTAGAACTGATGACGTCAAAGGGATACGTGCGCCGATTGCCCGAATTGTCGAAATTCGACGACTGGTACATCCACGAAAGCGATATCCGCGACTGACCAAAATGGGTGGCGGATCGAACGGTCCGCCGCCTAGCTGCGCCGCAGGCGCAACACCACATCCACAGCGACCACATGCGTGCCCTCGGGGGCGGCAGGCAGATTGCGGATATCCAGCGACTCGCGCGGGGCGTCGGTCAGTTCGGCGGAATCTTCCCAGAAAAAATGCGGATGGTCGCACAGATCGGTGTCAAAATAGCTCTTGGCACCGTCAACAACGATTTCGCGCAACAGGCCCGCATCGCAAAACGCGCGCAGCGTGTTGTAGACGGTCGCCAGCGACACCTTGCCGTCGGCGGCGCTTGCGGCCTCGAACAATGTTTCGGCGGTCACATGGCGGTCACGGCCGTCACCCATCAACAGGGCAGCCAGTGTGACGCGCTGACGGGTGGGACGCACATTGGACTGCGACAGCCATTGCGTAGCACGTTCCGCGTGGACGGGGGTGATATCGGGAAATCCTGCCATACCGTCGTTATATGGGAACGCGGTGCCGCTATTCAATGACTTTTCCACCCTGCCGTGGTCCCGTTGACTTGCACGCTGCAGAGCCGCAGTGATAGGTCTGTTCACGCACCTGTAACACAGAGAAACATTGCAAAGGACGCCCATGGCCGATTTCCCCTCATCCTTCGACCGCGACGATCTTTTGAAATGTGCGCGGGGTGAATTGTTCGGCCCCGGGAACGCGCAGCTGCCCGCGCCGCCGATGCTGATGATGGACAGGATCACCGACATTTCCGGGGACGGCGGTGCACATGGCAAGGGGCATGTGGTCGCTGAATTCGACATCACACCCGACCTGTGGTTTTTCGACTGCCACTTTCCGGGCAATCCGATCATGCCCGGCTGTCTGGGCCTGGATGGTCTGTGGCAGCTGACGGGGTTCAACCTGGGCTGGCGCGGCTGGCAGGGGCGCGGCTATGCGCTGGGTGTGGGCGAGGTCAAACTGACCGGCATGGTGCGTCCTGACCGCAAGATGCTGACCTACAAGATTGATTTCACCAAGGCGATCCAGACCCGTCGCCTGACCATGGGTGTCGCCGACGGCATCGTCGAAGCTGACGGCGAGGTCATCTACATGGTCAAGGACATGAAGGTCGCCCTGTCCGAAAGCTAAGATGTCGCAGGACCCTGCGGGGGTGTTTTGCGTTTAGGACATATGAACGCTGACACCCGCCGCCTGACACTTGCCCTGATGTTCGGTGCCGTTTGCCATGGCAGTTTTGCCATCGGCGTCGGCCTGATGATGTATCATTTGTTTTTCGGGTTGTCGCACAGCTGGGGCGCGGTGCCCTGGCCATTCGCTGCATTTGCCAATCTCGTGTTGTTGCTGCAGTTCCCGGTGATCCATTCGTTGTTGTTGACTGGCAAGGGCCGCGAGTTACTGGCGCTAATGGGGCCGGACAAGCGGCTGTCAACGACACTGTTCGCAATGATCGCGGCGATCCAGCTTGCGCTTCTCTTTGCATTCTGGACGCCCAGCGGGATCATTCTGTGGCAGGCGACGGGGGTGGCGTTCTGGGTGATGTGCGCGCTTTACGCTGCATCATGGGGATTTCTGATGCTGGCGATCATGCAAAGCGGGTTTCAGCTGCAATCGGGGATGCTGGGCTGGTTTGCGATGGCACGGGGGCGCGACCCGAAATTTCCCGATATGCCGACGCATGGTCTGTACCGGATTATCCGCCAGCCGATCTATGCAGGCTTTGCCATGACACTGTGGACGATGCCGACCTACACGCCCGACCAGTTGGTGTTGGCCGTGGTCTGGACAGGCTATTGCGTGATCGGCCCCCTGCACAAGGAAAAGCGGTTTACCAATATCTATGGCGACAGGTTCCGCAATTTCCAGAAACGCGTGCCCTATTGGCTGCCCTTTCCCAGAAAGTCCCAAGATGACAAAGCGTAACGATCAGACGATCTATGACAGCCACGCTGCCCAGTGGTGGTCCGACGAAATCCGCTGGGTGCGGACGCTGAAAAACATGGTGCCGGGGCGGCTGTCGTATTTCGACCGCTATGTGGACTGGCAGGGCAAGGCTGTGCTGGATCTGGGCTGTGCCGGTGGGTTTCTGGCCGAGGCGCTGGACGACCGCGGTGCCATCGTGACCGGGATCGACCCGGCCGAACAGGCGATTGCCGCCGCACGCGACCATGCACAGGCAGGCGGGCGACAGATTACCTATGACGTCGGCGTGGGCGAGGCCCTGCCCTATCCCGACGCGCACTTTGACGCGGTGGCCTGTGTCGACGTGCTGGAACATGTCAGCGACCTGCAACAGGTGTTGTGCGAGGTGGCCCGCGTGCTGAAACCCGGTGGTGTGTTCTGCTACGATACGATCAACCGTAACCCGATTGCGCATCTGGCCGTCGTGATCATGGCAGAGGACGTGCTGCGATTGTTGCCAAAAGGCACGCATGATCCCGCGATGTTCATCAAACCGGCGGAGTTGCATGCGGCGATGAAAACTGCGGGGCTGACGCGCAAGGCAGAGACGGGACTGGGCCCGCGCGGCGTCAACCGCAGGCTGGACCCGGTGTTTGGCACGCTGCCGCTGAAAACAATGATCTACATGGGTGTTGCGGACAAAGCATGATCGGCCTGCCTTTGTGGTTGCCCCTTCTCCCACCTGTCTCTTAAACAGGGGGCAATAACCGGAGGAGAGCACTCATGCGTCGTGTCGTCATCACAGGTCTGGGCATTGTGTCCCCGATCGGAAACAACGCCCAGGAAGTCATGCAAAGCCTCAAGGCAGGCAAATCCGGTATCGAGGCCAGCCCCGAGATGGCCGAACACGGGTTCCGTAGCCAGATCGCGGGCACGCTGAAACTGAACGTCGCCGACCATGTGGACAAACGCACGCTGCGTTTCATGGGGCCGGGTGCTGCCTATGCCCACATCGCGATGGGTCAGGCGATAGCCGATGCAGGCCTGTCGGACGATCAGGTGGTGAACCCGATGACCGGCGTGATCGCGGGATCGGGCGGGCCATCGACCAGTGCGATGCTGGCCGCGCACCAGACAGTGCTGAACACGGGTGCGACGAAACGGATCGGGCCATTCGCCGTGCCCAAGACCATGTCATCCACGGTCAGCGCCAACCTTGCGACGGCCTATCAGATCAAGGGCATGAATTTCTCCATCACCTCGGCCTGTTCGACGTCCCTGCATTGCATCGGGATGGCTGCACAGCAGGTCGCCCTTGGCACGCAGGACATCATGTTTGCAGGCGGCGGCGAGGAGCTCGACTGGACGCTGTCGTGCCTGTTCGATGCGATGGGGGCGATGTCGTCCAAGTATAACGACACCCCGGAAAAGGCGTCGCGTGCGTTCGATGCGGACCGCGATGGTTTCGTGATCGCCGGTGGCGGTGCCATGGTCGTGCTGGAAACACTGGACTCCGCGCAGGCGCGCGGTGCGAAAATTTATGCCGAGGTCACGGGTTTTGCCGCGACATCTGACGGGGCGGACATGGTGGCCCCCAGCGGCGAGGGCGGCGAACGCGCCATGCGCGGTGCGCTGAAAACCCTGCCAGAGGGACGCAAGATCAGCTATATCAACGCGCATGGCACCAGCACGCCGGTCGGTGACGTGGGCGAAATCGAGGCCGTGCGCCGCGTCTTTGGCGAGGGCAGCACGCCGCCGGTCAGTTCGACAAAATCCATGACGGGCCACAGCCAGGGTGCCACCGGTGCGCAAGAAGCTGTCTATTGCCTGCTGATGTTGCAGGACGATTTCATCGCGCCCTCGATCAACGTCGAAAACCTTGATCCAGCGCTCAAGCCCGAAGAAATTGCGACCACCCGTGTGGACAATGCCGGGCTGGACACGGTGATGACGAACTCATTCGGGTTCGGCGGCACCAACGGATCGATGCTGCTGTCGAAACTGAAGGATTGAACCGATGATCGGGATGCAGGGCAAACGCGGGCTTGTCATGGGGGTGGCCAATGAACGGTCAATCGCCTGGGGCATCGCAAAGGCAATGGCGGACGCAGGTGCTGAACTGGCGTTTACTTACCAAGGTGAGGCATTCGGCAAACGTCTGGAACCGCTGGCGGCCAGCGTCGGGTCAAACCTGATGGTCGATGTCGATGTCACGAACGAAGACAGCATGGATGCCGCGTTCCAGATGATCAAAGATCAGTGGGGCAGCCTCGATTTTGTGGTGCATGCTATCGCCTATTCAGACAAATCGGAACTGACGGGCCGGTTCATCAATACCAGCCGCGCGAATTTCAAGAATTCGCTGACGATCTCGTGCTATTCGTTCATTGATGTGGCGAAACGTGCGTCCGAACTGATGCCCGATGGCGGTTCCCTCATGACGCTGACCTATCAGGGCAGCAACGCGGTGACCCCGAACTACAACGTGATGGGCGTGGCCAAAGCGGCGCTGGAATCGGCGGTCCGCTATCTGGCCAATGATCTGGGACCGGACGGGATCCGCGTCAATGCGATCAGTCCCGGTCCGATGAAAACGCTGGCCGGGGCCGCAATCGGCGGCGCGCGCAAGACCTACAAGCATACGGGCGAAAACGCGCCGTTGCGATCCAATGCCACGCTGGAGGCTGTTGGCGGCACTGCCGTTTATCTGGCGTCGGATGCCGGCGCATTCACGACCGGGGAAATCATCCGCGTCGACGGCGGCTATCATGTCCTCGGGATGCCACAGGGCGAAAACCTGTAGGCGGTCAGGGCCGGGTCATCCCCGGCCCTGCTGCATGATCAGGCCGGGACCACGTCGACCAGTTTCACGTCGAACGTCAGGTCCTTGCCAGCCAGCGGGTGATTGGCGTCCAGCGTGACGGTATCGTCGGTCAGACCCACGACAGTGACGGGCACGGCCTGCCCTGTGGGTGTCTGCATTTGCAGTTGCAGACCTTCTTCCAGCGGAATTTCAGCGGGGATATCCCCGCGCGGCACGTCCTGACGGGCCTCTGGGTTGACCGGGCCGTAGGCCTGATCGGAGGGAATTTCGACCTTTTTCTCGTCGCCAACGGTCATTCCGGGCATCGCCACATCCAGGCCGGGGATGATCTGGCCAGAGCCAACGGCAAATTCCAGCGGCTCGCGGCCTTCGGAACTGTCGAACACTGTGCCGTCCGAAAGGGTGCCGGTGTAGTGGATCTTGACCGTGTCGCCTGATTTCACTTGTGTCATATCATACCTCATAAATTTAAAGTCCCAACGTGGGTAACGAAGGCGGCCATGGGATGCAAACGGGTTTCCCTTTGGCGAAACCCCGTGGCAATGTCGCGCCGAAGACGCAGCAACTGGACATCCGCTATGCCATTTTTCGCAGCCGCCGACGGCACGCAGATCTATTTCGAAGAGGCGGGCGCAGGCACCCCGGTCATTGCCCTGCCCGGTCTGACGCGCAACACGACGGATTTCGATCACGCAGCCCCCCATCTGGATTGTCGCCTGATCCGGCTGGACTATCGGGGACGCGGACAATCCGACTGGGCCGCACCCGAAACCTATACCGTCCCGGTCGAGGCATCGGATGTGCTGGCGCTGATGGACCACCTGTCATTGCCCAAGGCCGCGTTTCTGGGCACATCACGCGGAGGCATGATCGCCATGTTCCTTGCAGCAACCGCCAAGGATCGCGTCCTGGGGATCGCCTTGAACGACATCGGACCCGAGATCGCCGAAACCGGCCTGAACGTGATCCGCGCCTATGTGGGTCAGCGGCCTGCGCAAAAAACCTATGCAGAGGCGGCTGCCCTGCGCGCCACCTTGCCGGGGTTTGCGAATGTGCCGATGGACCGTTGGCTGGCCGAGGTGCGGCAGCAATATGTACAGACCGATGACGGTCTGGACCTGCGCTATGATCCGGCACTTGCGGGGACATTGGGCGACGGGTCCGAACCCGCGCCGGACCTGTGGCCGCTGTTCGATGCAATGGCTGGCCTACCGCTGGCGGTGATCCGGGGTGCGAATTCGGACCTCTTGACCACCGAAACGCTCGCGGAAATGCAACGCCGGCGGCCGGATGCCATCGTGGCGACCGTGCCGGACCGGGCGCATATCCCGTTCCTGGACGAGGATGAATCGCTGGAGGCGCTGCACCGCTGGCTGGGAGCGATGACATGAATATCGACATGATTGATGCCGCTGCAGACCGCCTGAACGGTCACGCGCGGCGCACCCCCCTGCTGTCGTCACCGTTTCTGGACGAACTGACCGGGCGGCGTATCCTGATCAAGGCTGAATGTCTGCAACACACCGGCAGTTTCAAATTTCGCGGTGCCTGGTCCGCGCTGTCGGCCTTGACCGATGCCCAGCGCAAGTCGGGTGTCATCGCCTTTTCGTCGGGCAACCACGCGCAGGGCGTGGCACTGGCCGCACGGATGCACGGCGCACCTGCTGTCATCGTCATGCCGTCGAATGCCCCCGCCGTGAAAATCGCGAACACGCGTGCTCTGGGTGGCGAGGTGGTGCTGTATGACCGAGAAACCGAAAGCCGTGAGGACATCGGCGCGGCCCTGGCCCAAGAGCGTGGTCTGACGCTGGTCCGCCCCTATGACGACCCGCAGGTCATTGCCGGACAAGGCACGGTGGGTCTGGAAATTGCGGTACAGGCGGCAGAGTTGGGTGTCACCGATGCCGAGGTTCTGGTGTGTTGCGGCGGCGGCGGGCTGACCTCGGGCGTGGCCCTCGCACTGGAGGCGCGCGCGCCCGGGATGCGGGTCCATCCCTGCGAACCGCAGGGGTTCGACGATGTGGCGCGGAGCCTGTCATCGGACGAAATCCAGCGCAATCCCAGCCAGACCGGGTCGATCTGTGATGCCATCGTGACACCTGCGCCGGGGGATCTGACCTTTCCCATCATGCAGCGATTGTGCGGGCCGGGCTATGTCGTCAGCGACGACGATTGCCTGCACGCGATGGCGCAAGCGTTCCAGCGGTTGCGGATCGTAGTAGAACCGGGCGGTGCAGCGGCCATGGCCGCGGCGCTGACACAGTCAAAGGCCGACACGGTGATCGCCGTTGCCACGGGCGGAAACGTCGATCAGGCCATGTTCACACGCGCATTGGAGACGCTGACATGATGGTTGAAAACAACGGTGTGCGCCTGAATGTGCAGGTCGACGGGGCGCAGGGCCCTGATGCGCCCACGGTGGTTTTTGCCAATTCGCTGGGCACGAATCTGCATCTGTGGGACCCGATCATGGACCTGCTGCCCGCCGGACCGCGCTATATCCGTTGGGACAAGCGCGGGCACGGCGCGTCAGATGTGCCGCCCGCCCCCTACAGCATGGGCGCGCTGATCGCGGATGCAGAGGCGGTTTGCGACGCACTCGCGGTGCGCGACTGCGTCTTTGTCGGGTTGTCCGTGGGGGGCATGATCGCTCAGGGCCTCGCCGTGAAGCGCATGGACATCGTGCGTGCGATGGTGCTGTCGAACACGGGGGCCAAGCTGGGCACGCCCAAGCTGTGGAATGACCGGATTGCAGCCGTGCGGTCGCAGGGCATGGCGGCATTGGCTGACGGCATCATGGAACGCTGGTTCGGGCCAGCCTTTCGCAAATCGCCGGCCGTCGCGCCGTGGAAGGACATGCTGCTGAATACCGACCCAGAGGGCTATGCCGGGGTTTGCGGCGCCATTGCGGGGACGGATTTCATCACGCCGACCTCTGGTCTGCGCCTGCCGACCATGGGGATCGCAGGGTCTGATGACGGATCAACCCCGCCCGATCTGGTGCGTGAAACCGTTGATCTGATCCCGGGATCGGATTTTCACATCATCCGTCGTGCAGGCCACTTGCCCTGTGTCGAACAACCGCAGGAATACGTCGACCTGTTGGCCGGGTTTCTGACCCGCACCGGCACGATCTAGGTGCGCCTGCCCGTCGTTTTCATCCTCGTCACCGTCGTGATCGACGCGATGGGGATCGGGCTGATCCTGCCCGTCATGCCCGACCTGATCCAGTCGATCGAAGGGGCCGGAGTCGCGCGTGCAGCGTTATGGGGCGGGATGCTGGCGTCGATCTTTGCGGTCATGCAGTTCCTGTTCGGCCCGCTTTTGGGCGCGCTGTCGGACCGCTGGGGCCGCAGGCCGGTGTTGCTGGTCGCACTCGCCGTCATGGCGCTGGACTATGTTCTGATGGCAGTGGCGCATACGATGGCGCTGCTTGTCATCGGGCGCATCATCGGCGGCATCACCGCAGCCACGCAATCTACCGCCGGGGCCTATATGGCCGACATCAGCAAGCCAGAGGAAAAAGCAGCCAATTTCGGTCTGATCGGCGCAGCCTTTGGCGTGGGGTTTGTGTTGGGGCCGCTGATCGGCGGGCTCCTGGCCGAATTCGGAACCCGCGCACCGTTCTATGCAGCGGCGGCGCTGGCGGGGCTGAATTTCGTCTTTGGGTATTTTGTCCTGCCAGAGACCGTCACCGACCGGATCCGGCGCCCGTTCAGCTGGCGCAGGGCCAATCCCGTGGGGGCATTCCGGCACATCGGTGCATTGCCCGGCGTGGGGCGGCTGTTGGTGGTGATTTTTGTCTATGGCGTCGCCTTTTATGTCTATCCGGCCGTCTGGGCCTATTTCGGCACCGAACGCTTTGGCTGGGGGCCGGGTATGGTTGGCCTGTCGCTGGGCCTGTTCGGCATTGGTATTGCTGTCGTCCAAGGTTTCCTTGTCGGGCCAGCAATCCGGCGGTTCGGGGAACGTGGCACCGTGCTGTTGGGCCTTGGCGTCGACATCGCGGCCTTTGTGGCCCTGGGGTTCGTCAGCAACGGCTGGATCGCATTGGCACTGACCCCGTTTACGGCGATCGGGTCCATCGCCGGCCCGGCGTTGCAAGGGATCATGTCGCGCAGGGCCGCCGACAACCAGCAAGGCGAATTGCAGGGCGTGCTGACCAGCACCCATGCGGTCGCCACGATCATCGGGCCGCTGGCGATGACCCAGACGTTTTATGCATTCACCGTGCCGGGGGCCGCGATCTACCTGCCCGGCGCACCCTTTCTGCTCGCCGCTGGCCTTACGCTGATCTGCGTTGCCATCGTTCTTGCCACGCCACGCGCCCGCGCGGCATGATCCCCACAAAGGAGCCGCCCATGACCCCGATCAAAGCTGCTGTCAGCCATGCCCACAACACACCGCTTTCGGTGGAAACGGTGCACATCCGCCCGCCCGGACCCGGCGAAGTGGAGGTCACGCTCAAGGCCTGCGCGATCTGTCACTCCGACATTCACTATGCCGAAGGTGCCTGGGGTGGCACCCTGCCCGCGATCTACGGTCACGAAGCAGCGGGTCAGATCACGGCTGTCGGTGACGGGGTGCGCGGGCTTGTACTGGGTGACAGCGTCGTCGTGACCTTGATCCGCGCCTGTGGATCCTGTGCCACCTGTGGGTCGGGCATGCCGGTGCTGTGCGGCACACCGCCAGCCTTTCAGACGCCACTGACAACGCTGGATGGTGCGCCAATCGTGCAGGCGATGAACGCCGGGGCCTTTGCCGAACGTGTGGTCGTTGACCCCAGCCAGGTGGTCAGGATTTCCCCCGATATCGATCCTGTCGCCGCATCCCTGCTGGCCTGTGGCGTCATCACCGGCGTGGGCGCCGTGGTCAACGCGGCAAACCTGCGGGCGGGTCAGGACGTGGTCGTGATCGGCGCAGGCGGCGTCGGTCTGAACGCAATCCAGGGCGCGCGGATCGCTGGTGCGCGCCGGATCGTCGCCGTCGACATGACCCCGGAAAAGCTGGCCATTGCAAAGGAATTCGGCGCGACGGACGGCGTGCTGGCCACCGACGACAAACCCTGGCGCGCCGCGAAAAAGGCGATGGGCAAAGGGGCCGATGCGGTCATCATCACCGTTGGTGCGATCCCGGCATTCGATACGGCGGCCCAGTACCTCGGCATGGGCGGCAAGGTCATCATGGTCGGCATGCCCCATTCGGGGGCCACATCCACCTATGAACCCGTGATGTTCGCAGCCACAGGTCAGGGCATGATCGGATCGAAAATGGGCGACGTCGTCATCGCGCGCGACATCCCCTGGATGGTCGATCTCTACGAACAAGGACGACTGAAGCTGGACGAGCTCGTCAGTCAAACCTGGCCGCTGGACCAGATCAACGCGGCCATCGCCGACACCAAAACCGGATCGGCCAAGCGCAACGTCATCGTCTTTGACTGACGCTCTGCATCATCTTGCCAAAAATACTCAAAACAGGGACGCATGATGAAACTCGCTGACCTCGACATTATCGTCACGGCACCACCGGCCCCGGGCTGGGGCGGCCGCTATTGGATCCTGGTCAAGGTCACGACGGATACGGGCATCACCGGCTGGGGCGAATGTTATGCCAGCAGCGTCGGACCCGAGGCCATGCGCGCCGTCATCACCGATGTGTTCGCCCGGCACATGGCCAGGGAAAACCCCGAAAATATCGACCTGATGTACAGGCGGGTCTATTCCGCGGGCTTTACCCAAAGGCCTGATCTGACGGTGCTGGGCGCCTGGTCCGGGCTGGAAATCGCCTGCTGGGACATCCTAGGCAAGCACCGTGACCGCCCTGTTCATGCGCTGATCGGCGGGCGCACGAACGACCGCATTCGCGCCTATACCTACCTTTATCCGCAGGCGGACCACGCCCTGCCCGATTTCTGGTCCAGCCCGGATATGGCCGCCCAGTCCGCCACCGCCATGGTCGCGGCAGGTTATACGGCGGTGAAATTGGACCCTGCCGGTCCCTATACGATCCGGGGCGGGCATATGCCGTCGATGCACGATATCTCGCTGTCGGTGGCGTTCTGCCGCGCCATCCGCGAGGCCGTGGGCGACCGCGCCGACCTGCTGTTCGGCACACACGGGCAGTTTTCCACCGGTGGTGCGATCAGGCTGGGTCAGGCCATCGCCCCTTATCAGCCGCTGTGGTTCGAGGAACCGATCCCACCCGACAACACCCACGAGATGTCCAAGGTTGCAGCCAAGGTCAGCATCCCCATTGCCACGGGCGAACGCCTGACGACCCGGTCCGAATTCGCGCCCGTCTTGCGGTCCGGGGCCGCCACGATCCTGCAACCCGCGCTGGGGCGCTGCGGCGGCATCTGGGAGGCGCGCAAGATCGCCGTGCTGGCAGAGGCCTATAACGCGCAAATCGCGCCGCACCTTTATGCCGGTCCGATCGAATGGGCCGCGAACATTCAACTTGCTGCTGCCATCCCGAATATCCTGATGGCCGAGACCATCGAAACGCCGTTCCATTTCGACCTGATCAAACACAGCCTGCGGGTAGAGGATGGTTATATTCCCGTGCCCACCGCCCCCGGTCTGGGGATCGAGGTGGACGAGGAGCTGGCGCGGGCCCATCCCTACACCGGCACCGCATTGCACCTGGAGATGCAACAGGACGCCGTCAGCTATCACGAGGTCAATCGATTCGGAGGTGGCGCACCCGCCGATTGAGGCAGACGGGTTTCCACCGGCAGCGCAGTGGCGTATCCCTGAACCACGTTCACCCAAGGATGCGACATGGCCACGAAAACCGAACAACGCCGCGCGGACCTGCGCGACCGACTGATTGCCAGCGCGGAACGCACCATCACGACCGAAGGTCTGCACGCGCTCAAGGCGCGCGCGCTTGCGCAGGATGCCGGCTGTGCCGTGGGTGCCATCTATACGGTGTTTGACGATCTGGATCAGCTGGTGCTGACGGTGAACGCGCGAACCTTTCGTCGGCTGGGCCAATTCGTTCAGGACCGCACGGCAATGGACGGCACGCCACAGGACCGGCTGGTGTCGATGGGGACCGCCTACCTGCATTTTGCCGCTACGAATCAACCGGGCTGGCGCGCGTTGTTCGATCTGTCGATGACGGCCGACAGCCCCGTGCCAGACTGGTATCTCGCAGAACTCGGTGCCTTGTTCGCAAAAATTGCGGACCCCCTGCGTGACCTGTTTCCCGATTGGTCGGATGCAAGGATCGACCTGATGACACGCGCCTTGTTTTCCTCGGTGCACGGCATGGTTTTGCTGGGACTGGAACGGCGCATCTCGGCCGTGCCGATGGACCATATCGAGCGGATGATTGCGGTCCTGCTGCGCAACGTGACCTCGGAATAAAAATGAACGGCGTTCATTTTTATTCTTGAACGACGTTCAAATTTGATCTAACTCTTTTCGTGAACACCGTTCAAGAATGGAGAGATCGCATGTTCAAGACCTTGACGACCCTTCTGTCCGCGAGCAACGCACGCGCAGAAACCCGCCTGCGCGATACGTTTGCGATTGAATTGATCGACCAGAACATCCGGACCGCAGAGGCCCGACTCAGGGCTGCCAAGGCGACCCTGGCAAGTCTGATCTAGCGCCAGCGCATGGCGGATGCGGCACTGACGCAGCTCAACGGACGCATCAGCGATCTGACCCGCCGTGCGCGGCAGGCGCTGGCGGCAGGCCACGACGATATGGCGCGCGAGGCTGCATCTGCCATTGCGCAGATGGAAAACGAGGCGGCGGACCGGGCCCAGACCTGTGCGACGCTGGATCAGCGCGTCCTGCGGTTGCGCGCCAGTGTCGAAACAGGCCACCGCCGATTGATAGACCTGCGCCAGGGCGCGGCCCAGGCCCGTGCGGTCAAGAAAGAACAGGATATCCAGATGCGCCTGCACCAGCAGACAGGCGACACCGGGGCCGATGCGGCCGAGGAACTGATCACGCGGGTTCTGGAACAGTCAGACCCGTTCGAGAAACACGAGATCCTGCAAGAGTTGAACGCCGAACTGTCCCATGACGGACTGACCGACCGCATGGCGGATGCGGGGTTTGGCCCGGCAGACCGCGTGACACCCGCCGCCGTGCTGGCACGCCTGACATCCAACCAAGACTAATCACCGATCAAAGGACTATCCAAAATGAACAATCGTTCCGACAACGCGCTCATCATGTTTTTCAACGGCATCGCCGTGGTTGTGGCCTACGGCATGCTTGGCCTGTCACTCTGGCTGTCACCCGATGTTCCGCTGGCGACCAAGGGTTATTGGGGCATCGGCATTCTGCTGCTGACACTCGCGCTGGTGAATTTCGTCAAATACCGCTTTGACGACCGCCTGTCCGAGGATCGCATTCAGCGGCTGGAAGAGGCGCGCAATGAACGCCTGCTGTCCGAATACGTCAGCGACAAGGACCTCTAGGCCCGCACATCCGGGTCACACTCTGCCGCGCTGGTGGGGTGTGACCCCTTTTCAAGTTGTCTGTCACCCGCCAAGGTTCCGCGATGAAATCGATCTCGTCACTTGCCCGTTCTTTTGCCGCGAATATCGCAGGCCATGCGCTGCGCCTGTTTGCGCTGTTCGTGACCGCCGCACGTGCCGATTGGCGTGGCGTCGGACCCGAACCCGTCCAGCGCGTCTATTACGCCAATCACACCAGCAATGGCGATCTGCCGATGATCTGGGCCGTGCTGCCCGCAGCCCTGCGCCGCCAGACACGCCCCGTCGCCGCGGCGGACTACTGGCTGAAAAACCGCCTGCGCGCGTTTTGCGGGCGCGACGTGTTTCGCGGCGTGCTGATCGACCGCCGGCCCGAGGTGAACGACAATCCGATGGACAAGATCCTGGCCGCCCTCGACGAGGGATCGTCACTGATCATCTTTCCCGAAGGCAAGCGCAACATGACCGACGACCCACTGCTGCCCTTCAAATCGGGGCTGTACAACATTGCCAAGGCCCGGCCCGATGTGGATCTGGTGCCGACCTGGGTCGCCAATCTGAACACCATCATGCCCAAGGGAGAGGTCATCCCCCTGCCCCTGATCTGCACCGTCACATTCGGCGCGCCCGTCCACGTGGCCGAGGACGAGACCCGCGAGGCATTTCTGGCGCGCGCGGCGCATGCGCTGGCTGACCTGCGCCCGGAGGACCCGGCATGACCCAGACCACGATGAACCTGGCCCTGTTGTCCTTGGGCGTCTGCGGCATCTTGGTCGCGCTGACGATCCTGGGCGAGGTGCTGCGCGCACGTCTTCCTGCAGGTCAGGCAAACCCGGTGCTGGATACCTACCAGACCCGCGTGCAAAGCTGGTGGACCATCGTTGCACTGGTCGCCATCGCCCTGATGGCCGGGCAATTTGGCGCGGTGCTGCTGTCATTTTTCGCGTCTTTTGCAGCCCTGCGCGAGTTTCTGACCCTGACGACCAAGGCGCGGGCAGATCACCTGTCGCTGGCCTTGGCGTTCTTTGCGGTGCTGCCGTTGCAATATCTGTTCGTCTGGATGGGCTGGCATGGCATGTTCACCGTGTTCATCCCGGTCTATGCCTTTCTGGTGCTGCCGGTGGTATCCGCCTTGCGCGGTCAACCTGCGCGGTTTCTGATCCGTGTGGCCGAAACCCAATGGGCGCTGATGATCTGCGTGTTTTGCCTGTCGCACGTGCCCGCCTTGCTGTCGCTTGATATCGCGCAGATGGGCGACAGCAACGTGCTGCTGATCGCGTTCCTGATCCTTGTCGTGCAATTCGGTGACCTGCTGGAATACTGGTTCGGGCGGCGGATCGGCAAACATCGCATCGCGCCCGAACTGTCACCCAAAACCCGCGAAGGCATGATCGCCGGTCTGCTGAGTGCTGCGGCAATCGGTGCGGCTCTGCACTGGATCACGCCCTTTGGCGTTTTGGGTGCCGCCGGGATGGCTGCCGCCGCATCGCTTTTCGGCATGATGGGTCATCTGGTCTTTGCCGCGATCAAACGTGACCGCGGCGTGCAGGATTGGTCGCATCTGATCCCCGGTCAGGGTGGTGTTCTGAACCAGCTGGATTCGGTGCTGTTTGCCGCACCGGTGTTCTATCACCTGACCCGGTATATCTGGGCGACCTAACCGTCGTATTCCGCGTCGGTCACATGATCCAGCCAATCGGCCGCAGATCCATCGACCTCTTCTTGCAGGGCGAGATGGGTCATGGACACATCGGGGGCTGCCCCGTGCCAATGTTCCTCGCCGGCGGCGAAACGCACGATGTCGCCCGCGACCACCGTGATCACTGCACCGCCCCGAACCTGCACGCGCCCTGCACCTTCGGTCACGATCAGGGTCTGGCCGACAGGATGGGTGTGCCAAGCGGTCCGCGCCCTGGGTTGAAATGTCACCTGAAGCCCTGACAGACGGCTGTCCCCCTGGGCCTGGAACATGCGACGGATCGCGACACCGCCTGTAAAATAATCCGGATTGGCGGGTGCGACATCCAGCGTTGCAACGGCATTGATCTGCATGAGAGTCCTCGGGTCATGGGCGTTCCGTCATACCCTAGCCGCAGATGCGCCCCCGCCCAACAGGCATCACACCCGCTGCCGCACGGGCCAGACCTCGCACACACCGGCAAACAGCACCAGCGCGCCACCTACAAGTTCCAGCGGGGCAAGCGCCTCACCGGCCAAAAGGGCGGCAGAGGCCGCACCGATCAGAACCTCTGCCATCAACAGGATACCGACGCGGGTCGGGTCCAGACGGACCGTGGCCCACATCAGACAGGCGGTGGACAGTCCCCACCACAACGCCCCCGTGCCCAGCGCCACGATGATCGTGACACCCGGGACCGGGGCGGTTGGCCAAGGGGACAAAGATGGTGCCATGAGGACCGAGGCAATGACCGCCCCCAGCGCAAAGACAAAGGCTGCTGGCGCGGGCGCAATTTGCGATGCGGTGCGCATTCCCGTCGTCGCCAGCGACCACAATATCCCCGCGGCCAGTGCCATCCATTCACCGATACCACGCGGAACAGGCCATTGCCCGTCCGCGCTGAGCATCACGCACAATCCGCCAAGACCCAAGCCGATGGCCACAATCCGCAGCATCGGTGTGTGCCAACCCAGCACGAAACGCGTGATCAGAACGCTCCAGACCGGGGTCAGAAAGAACAGCAAGATGATGATTGCCACGCGACCGTAGTTGAACCCGATAGAATACAGCGCAAAGGCCAAACCGCCCAGGCCGATCGAGACCAGCGCCAGCGGCGACGCCCGGCGCAGGTCAGATCGCGCACGCCAGGCCGCTGGTGCCAGCACCAGCAACGCAGAGACTGTGATCGCCAGCGTCCCCCAGGCCCCGCCCAGCCCGGCATCCGACAACATCCTGACGGGCAGCCAGTAAAACCCCCAGATCGCGCCCGACAGGACGACGATCAAGGTGGCGCGCGCAATCTGACCAGACATGAACATTCCCGCCGGATATGCTTCACATGCGACCAATGCAATCGGTCGTGCTGCGCAGGATGCAGAGTGGTGGTCAGATTTTCGGTGCAAATCTTGCGGTCGACACGCCAAGCCCCAGGCGACTTGGCGATCCCGGGAGGACTCGAACCCCCAACATCCTGATTAGAAGTCAGGTGCTCTATCCAGTTGAGCTACGGGACCATGCGGTTCTGATACCGTTTCGCATTCCCGTCCGCAACCTGCTGTGCAGGGCGCGCGGGGTGGGTCGGATGCAGACCTGGCCATCGTGCCACCTGTCCTATTTTTCCGCCCCCACAACCAAGGCCCATTTGGTTGATGTTCCCGATCCCGCGACGCCCAGGCCGAAATCCTCGGCTCGGCGGTCAGTCAGGACAGCGTCGTGGGTCGGCGAATTTTGCCAATCGGTCATGACCTGCGCCTCGGTCTGTTGGCGCGCGCCAAGCGCCTCGCCCACAAAGCGAAAGTCATAGCCTTCGGCGCGCACGCGATCCCCCACAGTGCGCCCGTCTCGGCCACGGTGCGCAAAATAGTTCTGGTCGACCATATCCTGCGCGTGTTTCTGGGCCGCTGCATTCAGTCGGCTGTCGAACTGAACCGATCCCGCCCCCGAAGCGAGGCGATAAGAGTTCAGAAGCTTGCCAAATGTGGCATCGCGCGGCGAGGTGATGGGGCCGGACAGGGGTTCACGGTCCACGCGATCCACGATCACATCGGATTTCACCTCTCCGCCGCCACCCGATCCGCATCCGACCAGCATCGCCAGCATTATCGCAACCATCCCTGCCCGCATTGCGCCATCCTTTGTCCAGGGTCGCAATCCGCCAGTCGGCCAAGGCCGTTTTTCTGCGCATGCGACTATGTGTTTCGATCCATCAAGGGGATCGCACGCAGCACTTAATCAGGGATTGAGAAACGCGATGAAAAACGCCCGCAGCAGGGACTGCGGGCGCAAAAACGCATCACAAGGTAAAGAGGTCGTTTATTTCTCGGCGCCGACAATCAGCGCCCATTTGACGTCGTTGCCCGTTCCAGCCACACCCAAGCCGAAATCCTCGGCTCGACCGTCCTTCATGGCGCGGTCATGGGATGGCGAATTTTTCCAGTCCTTGAACACTTCGGCATCGGATTGCTGGCGCCAGGCGATGTTTTCCGCAACGAAACTGTAGTCATAGCCTTCGGCGCGGACACGCTGGCCGACATCCGTGCCCTCGGGGGACTGGTGGCTGAAATATCCGCGTTTGACCATGTCTTCGGTGTGTTTCTGGGCCGCGCGGTTCAGGCGGCTGTCGAACTGCACCGCCCCCACGCCAGAGGCCAGGCGGTAGTCGTTCAGCAAACGGCCAAAATTCGCATCCTGCGCCGAGGTTGCCGGCCTACCCGATGTTGATGTGCGCGACGCGACCAGCGTGTCGACTTTATCCGGCGTAACGACGACACCCGATCCACCGCCGCTGCCGCCGCCACCACAGGCCGTCATCGCCACACATGCCGTGGCACACAAAATGCGTTTCATTTCTCGTCCCTCACTGATCGGCCGGCAGGCCTGCGGCACGCCAGCATTGAATTGGGACGAATTTAACCCAACGTGCGGGCCAAAAATAAGGCCACAGGATGCCCGACTTTGGTCACTGGCGGAAAAACGCGCGCAAGTTTGCGCAAATTTGCAATAGATGGCCTGTTTTGCAGCCTATCATGCGGGTGTTCAGCGCCTAACCACAGAACTGCCCTCAGTGGGTCCAGGCACCGCGACGGTTGGTGGCAAAGTTTTCACCGTAACCACCTGCGCGCACGTTCATCTTGCGGGTCTGGGGTTCCGTGACGACTGCGTCGATCCCGTTATCCTTGGCATAATCGATTGCCTCTTGCTTGGTCGCAAAGGTCAGGCGCACCTGGCTTTGGGTATCGCTGGACGATGTCCACCCCATCAGCGGGTCGATTTCGCGGGCGCTGGCATCGACGAAATCCAGCACCCAGGTCCGTGTCTTGGCCGTGCCGGACGACATCGCGGTGCGGGCGGGACGATAGATACGGGCTTGCATGGGATACTCCTTGATCGCTGCGCGTCTTATCCAGAATCGGGTCGTTTTTTGCAAGGAAAACCGGACGATTGCCTCTGGGGTTGAACCATGGGTGAATAGACGCATTTATAAGGTCCTGCCCGACAGACGAAGGATCGCCCATGGCCTACGCCCAGACCGACAAAAGAGAGCTGGCAGACGCAGCCTATCTGTCAAATCCCGCCCCCAACGTGCGCGAGCGCGAAAAGATGGAAGGCGGCAAGCAGTTCAAGCTGGTGACCGAATTCGACCCAGCGGGCGACCAACCCACCGCGATCCGCGAATTGTCGCAAGGCGTGCGCGACGGTGAACGCGATCAGGTGCTGCTGGGGGCGACCGGCACCGGCAAGACGTTCACCATGGCCAAGATCATCGAGGAAACACAGCGCCCCGCGATCATCCTTGCGCCGAACAAGACGCTGGCGGCCCAGCTTTACGGCGAATTCAAGGGATTCTTTCCCGAAAACGCAGTCGAATATTTCGTCAGCTACTACGATTACTACCAGCCAGAGGCCTATGTCGCCCGGTCCGACACCTACATCGAGAAGGAATCACAGATCAACGAACAGATCGACCGGATGCGCCATTCGGCTACCCGGGCGCTGCTGGAACGCGACGATGTGATCATCGTGGCCTCGGTGTCCTGCATCTACGGTATCGGGTCTGTGGAAACTTATGGCGCGATGACGCAGGATATCCACGTCGGAAAATCCTATGACCAGCGCAAGATCATGGCCGACCTGATCGCCCAGCAATACCGTCGCAATGATGCAGGGTTCCAGCGTGGCTGTTTCCGGGTGCGTGGCGATTCGCTGGAAATCTGGCCTGCGCACCTTGATGATCGCGCGTGGAAACTGTCGTTCTTTGGCGAAGAGCTGGAGGCGATCACCGAGTTCGACCCGCTGACGGGCGAAAAAACCGGCACCTTCCCGAAAATCCGCGTTTACGCAAACAGCCACTACGTCACACCGAAACCGACGATGCAGCAGGCCATCATCGGCATCAAGAAAGAGCTGCGGATGCGGCTCGACCAGCTCGTGGCAGACGGCAAGCTGTTGGAGGCGCAGCGACTGGAACAGCGCACCAACTTCGATCTGGAAATGCTCGAGGCCACGGGCGTCTGCAACGGGATCGAAAACTATTCCCGCTATCTGACGGGCCGCGCACCGGGCGAGCCGCCCCCCACCCTGTTCGAATTCATTCCCGACAATGCGATTGTTTTCGCAGACGAATCCCACGTCAGCGTGCCGCAGATCGGCGGGATGTACAAAGGCGACTTCAGACGCAAGATGACGCTGGCCGAACACGGGTTCCGCCTGCCGTCCTGCATGGACAACCGCCCCCTGAAATTCGAGGAATGGGACGCGATGCGCCCGCAGTCGGTGTTCGTGTCCGCCACCCCCGCCGCGTGGGAGCTGGAACAGACCGGCGGCGTGTTTTCCGAACAGATCATCCGCCCCACCGGCCTGATCGACCCGAAAATCGAAATCCGTCCTGTGGAAATGCAGGTCGACGACCTGCTGGACGAGGTCCGCAAGGTCGCCGCCGACGGATACCGGACGTTGTGCACCACGCTGACCAAGCGCATGGCCGAGGACCTGACGGAATACATGCACGAACAGGGCATCCGCGTGCGCTACATGCACTCGGACATCGACACCATCGAACGGATCGAGATCCTGCGTGATCTGCGTCTTGGTGCCTTCGACGTGCTGATCGGGATCAACCTGCTGCGCGAGGGTCTGGATATTCCCGAATGCGGGCTGGTGGCGATCCTCGACGCCGACAAGGAGGGTTTCCTGCGCTCCGAGACGTCCCTTGTTCAGACCATCGGCCGCGCCGCGCGCAACGCCGAAGGCCGCGTCATCATGTACGCTGACCGCATCACCGGCAGCATGGAACGCGCGATGGGCGAAACCGAACGCCGCCGCACCAAACAGCTTGCCTATAACGAGGAACACGGGATCACGCCCACGACGGTGAAAAAGAACGTCGAGGACATTCTGGCGGGCCTCTACAAGGGCGACGTGGACATGAACCGCGTCACCGCCAAGGTCGAGCGTCAGGGGTCCAACATGAAGGCCGTGCTGGACGGGCTGCGCACCGACATGCGCAAGGCCGCCGAAAACCTCGAATTTGAAGAGGCCGCCCGCCTGCGCGACGAGCTGAAACGGCTGGAAGCGGTGGAACTGGCCATCGCCGACGATCCCCTCGCGCGGCAACAGGCCGTGGACAAGGCGGTCGAGGAAAGCAGCGCAAAGTCTGGCCGCTCGACGGGTGGTCGCGGCGGGATGCGCGGCGGCAAATCACGCTATGGCGGGAAAAAGCGGTGAGGCGCCTTGCCGCAATCCTTCTCACCTGCGCGGCGCAATCGGCAGCGGCCTGGACGTTCAAGGCTGACCCCATCTGCAAGATGATCCAGCCGACCGGGGACGGAAGCATCACCGTGACCTATGATCCTGCCACGGGGGAATATGCCATGATGCTGACGCTTGTGACGGATCACTGGGTGCCGTCTGACCGGCTGACCATGGCATTCATTGGCGCACGACCGTTCCAGATTTCAACCGACCGTCATTTTCTGTCGGACAACGACACGCGCCTGACCGTGACCGATACGGGGTTTGGCAATGTGCTGGACGGGTTGCAATTCAACGACGTGGCACAGGTCCGGTCTGGGGAACAGACCATGACGATCCCCCTTGCAGGTGCCGCCGAGGCCGTGGCCGCGTTCCGAAACTGCCCTGCCCCGCAGCTGTCCTAGGATTTGCGGCCAAACAGCGCCTTGACCAGCACCACCAGAATGACAGCCCCGACCACGCCGGTGAACAGGATCAGCACCAGCCCGGCACCGGCCAGTGCCGTCACGCCCAGGGCTGCAAGGATGAACGGAAACGCAACCGCCCCCAGCACGCCTGCAATGACGTATTTCGCCTTGCTGCCGCCGGTGATGACAGCCGCGATCAGGCCGGACACGACGCCGATCAGCGCCAGCAGGATCAGGGCCAGTGCCCCGACGACGTCCAGAAATGTTTCCATGGGTTGCTTTCCCTCGCGTTACCGACGCGGATGCGTCCAGGTGACTGCACCATTATCATAGGCCCCGCGCAAGATACGGCCCTTCTTTTTGACCCAAGGGTATTGCACGGACCACTCTCTGAAACGGTCGTTGGACACGACAGGCAGGTTCGCCTCGTCCGCGACCGCCAGAATGGCGGTGTCGGCCACGTCACCACGGTCAACGACCAGGATCAGACGTTCCGGCATTTCCAGCGCGCGGGCCATGGCGTCATGGCCGTGGAACCTGTCGAACAACTTGTAGCCCACATTGGCGTCGAACACGACCGCAGGCACATGTCCCAGGTCACGCAGCGCATCCAGCACCCGCAGCAGGACCGCCAACTACGGATCGCCACCCCAATGCATCACGTTCGACCCGTCGACGATGACTGTCGCCTCTGGCCCGGCGGGCAGTGCGTCGTGATCCCCGGCACCCCGCGCGCCGCGCAGGGCCCGCACCACCAGCAGTGTCGCAAGCAGCCCCAACAGGAACAAGCCAAACAGCGTGAGAACCTGAGCATCTGTCATGACGGACATCTTATTCAACCGCAGCGTGTCACGCGTTTAGCAATCACAAGATCGCAACCCAAGCCCTGAAACGGGCGCGGGCACGGATTTTTTCGCGGGCCGGTTTCGTTCGACAGAGGGCGACCCGGATGACGCAGGTTGAACGGTGCCCGCGCAGGTCGCATAAATTTCGATACCCCGCATTCATGACGCAGCAAACGGGTCTTGACTGATCCCGCCAAACCGCTGTCACTAGGCCGATCGACGGGACGCCACAGCCGCGCCCCGCCGAACCACCCCGGACGGAGCGCGCGCCATGACACTGCATTCTATGAACAACGATCCCTCTGCCATCGTCGAGGCCGACCGCGCCCATGTCTGGCACCACCTCATCCAGCACAAACCATTTGAAACCGTGGACCCGCGCATCATCGTCGAGGGCCGCGGCCTGCGCGTCTGGGACATCAAGGGCAAGGAACATCTGGACGCCGTGTCCGGTGCCGTCTGGACCGTGAATGTGGGCTACGGGCGCAAACGGATCGCGGATGCGGTGGCCGCACAATTGACCAAGATGTGTTTCTTTGCGGGTGCGTCCGGCACGATCCCCGGTGCCCAGTTCGCCGAGGCGCTGATCGACAAGATGCCGGGCATGAGCCGGGTTTATTACGCCAACTCGGGGTCCGAGGCGAACGAGAAGGCTTTCAAGATGGTGCGCCAGATCGCGCACAAGCATCACGGCGGCAAAAAACACAAGATCCTGTACCGCGAACGCGACTACCACGGCACGACCATTGCCAACCTGTCGGCTGGTGGGCAGGCGGAACGCAATGCCCACTACGGCCCCTTTGTGCCCGGTTTTGTCGCCGTGCCGCATTGTCTGGAATACCGCGCCCAGGACGGCTGGTCCGGCGAGGCCTACGGCGAACGTGCCGCCAATGCGATCGAAGAGGTCATTCTGCGTGAAGGTCCGGACACCGTGGGCGCACTGTGCCTGGAACCGATCACCGCAGGCGGCGGCATCATCACGCCGCCGCGCGGCTACTGGGAACGGGTGCAGGAAATCTGCGCCAAATACGACATCCTGCTGCACATCGACGAGGTCGTCTGCGGCCTGGGCCGCACCGGAGCCTGGTTCGGCTATCAGCAATACGGGGTCAAACCCGACATCGTGACGATGGCCAAGGGCGTTGCCTCCGGCTATGCCGCGATTTCGTGCTGCGTGACCACGGAAAAGGTGTTTTCCATGTTCAAGGACGACAGCGATCACCTGGGATATTTCCGTGACATTTCGACCTTTGGCGGCTGCACGGCGGGACCGACCGCCGCGATCGAGAACATGGCCATCATCGAAGAGGAAAACCTGCTGGAAAACTCCACCCGGGTCGGTGCCTATCTCAAGGACAGTCTGAACGCCCTGATGGACCGCCACCCGGTCATCGGCGACGTGCGTGGCCTGGGTCTGTTTGCGGGGGCAGAGCTGGTAACCGACCGCGACACCAAGGATCCGGTCAATGAAAAACAGGTCGGCGCGATCGTGGCCGATTGCATGGCGCAGGGGGTCATCATCGGGGCCACCAACCGGTCGGTGCCGGGGTTCAACAACACGTTGCTGTTTGCACCCGCACTGATCGCGACCCGCGACGACATCGACCAGATCTGCAATGCGGTCAGCGGGGCGATCACCCGCGTGCTGGGCTGACATCTTCTTCTGGTTGAAAATATCCCGGGGGCCGCGCAGCGGCGGGGCAGCGCCCCTCGACGCCTGCATGCCTGATGCCGTTTGATTTACCCCTGACGCTGGTCGCAGCACTGGCCGTGGCCCTCTTTGCCGCGGCGCTCGTGCGGGGCTATTCCGGCTTTGGGTTCTCTGCGATCTTTCTTGCCTTTGCGGCTTTGGTGACTGACCCGGTGCCGCTCATTCCCGTGGTGTTCATGGGGGAAATCGCGATGACCGCGGTGCAGGCACGCGGGATCCGGGGCCACGTCGACTGGCTGCGGGTGGTCTGGATGCTGCTGGGTGCGGCACTCACCCTGCCGCTTGCGATCATGGCAGTGCTGGCGCTGCCGACCGAAACCGTCAGGCTGGCCGTCTCGACCATCATCCTTGCAATGGCACTGGTGATGCTGGCGGGATGGACCTTGAAATCCCGCCTGTCCCTGCCCGCCCATACCGGTGTCGGCATGATCGCGGGGATCGCCAATGCCGCAGGTGTGGGTGGCCTGCCGGTCGCGGCCTGTCTGACCGCACAGCCGATGCCGCCCGCCACCTTTCGCGCGACGATGATCGTGTTTCTGACAGGCATCGACCTTCTGACCTTGCCGTTGATGGGATTGGGCGGCAACATCACGACGCAAACCTTTGTGGCCGCACTTTGGGCCTTGCCGATCCTGGTCGCGGGCACCCTGCTGGGCAACCGCCGCTTTGCCGCCGCACCGCCTGCGGCGTTCCGCCGCTTTGGCGTCTGGCTGCTGCTGATACTGGCGGCGGCCGGCATCATCCGCGCGCTGCTGAGCTGACCACCCCCGCAACCGCGCATGGACGGCCCACCCGAAAAGAGGCTAGAGTTGACCCCCAAGGACCACGCCGCAGGAGCAGCCCGTGCAGACCGCAACCATTGCTGGCCGCCCATGACCCAGCCCGTCATCGACCTGTCACCCAAGGTATCCGACGAAATCCGCAAGACGACTTGCTACATGTGTGCCTGTCGCTGCGGCATCGACGTGCACATGAAGGACGGCAAGGTCGCCTATATCGAAGGCAACCGCGACCATCCGGTCAATCAGGGCGTCCTGTGTGCCAAGGGCAGCGCCGGCATCATGCAGCACAACGCGCCGTCGCGCCTGCGCGCACCCATGAAACGGACGGGTCCGCGCGGGTCTGGCCAATACGAAGAAATCAGCTGGGACGAGGCGCTGGACCTTGCCGTCAGCTGGCTGAAACCGATCCGGGACACCGCCCCCGAAAAACTGGCGTTTTTTACCGGGCGGGATCAGTCGCAGTCGTTCACGGGCCTCTGGGCGCAGGGATTCGGCACGCCGAACTATGCCGCCCATGGCGGGTTTTGCAGCGTCAACATGGCGGCGGCGGGCATTTACACCATGGGCGGCGCATTCTGGGAATTCGGCCAGCCCGACTGGGACCGCACCAAGCTGTTTTTGCTGTTCGGCGTGGCAGAAGACCACGACAGCAACCCGATCAAGATGGGCATCGGCAAACTCAAGGCGCGTGGCGCGCGCATGGTCGGCGTCAACCCGGTGCGGACGGGCTATAACGCCGTCGCCGACGACTGGTTCGGCGTCACTCCCGGCAACGACGGTCTGCTGATCCTGGCACTGGTGCATTGCCTGATGACCGCAGGCAAGATCGACACGGACTATCTGGCGCGGTTCTCCAACGCCAGCGTCCTGGTCAATCAGGACCCGAAATCGCCGGAATACGGGCTTTTCCTGCGCGACGACGACCTGCAACCGCTGGTTATCGACCGCAACACCGGCAAACCCGCGCCGTGGAACGGCCAGGGTGTCGAACCCCTGCTGACGGGCAAATTGCGTCAACGCGGCACCACCCATGTCAGTGTTTTTCACCTGATGGCCGATCGCTACACTGATCCGGTCCACGCCCCCGAAAACGTGGCCGACCGCGTCGGCATCCCCGCCGCCCGCATCCGCCGCCTGGCCGCCGACATTGCGGATGTGGCGTTCAATCAGGAAATCGTGCTCGACCGCGAATGGACCGATTTTCGCGGCAAGGTGCACAAGACCATGGTGGGCCGCCCCGTCAGCATGCACGCCATGCGCGGTATTTCCGCTCATTCCAACGGGTTCCAGACCTGTCGCGCCCTGCACATGCTGCAAATTCTGATCGGCTCGGTCGAAACCCCCGGCGGCATGCGGTTCAAACCACCCTACCCCAAACCCGCGACAGCCCATCCCAAACCACACTGCAAGGTGGTGCCGGGTCAGGCCCTGAACGGCCCGCATCTGGGCTATCCGCAGGGACCCGATGACCTGTGTCTGGCACCCGACGGCGGGCCCGCCCGCATCGACAAGGCGTTCACCTGGGAAAATCCGCTGTCGGCCCACGGGTTGATGCACATGGTCATTTCCAACGCCCACGCGGGCGATCCGTACAAGATCGACACGCTGTTCATGTTCATGGCGAACATGTCGTGGAATTCATCCATGAACACGCGCGGTGTGATGAAGATGCTGACCGACACGGACGAAAACGGTGACTACGTCATTCCGCGTATCATCTACGCCGACGCCTACAGGTCCGAAATGGTGGCCTATGCCGACCTGATTCTGCCCGACACAACCTATCTGGAACGCCACGATTGCATCAGCCTGCTGGACCGCCCGATCTGCGAGGCGGACGCCGCCGCAGACGCGATCCGCTGGCCCGTGGTGGAACCCGACCGCGACGTGCGCGGGTTTCAATCGGTACTTTGCGATCTGGGCGGACGGCTGGGCCTGCCGGGGTTTGTGAACGCCGACGGCAGCACAAAATACGCGAACTATGCCGACTACATCCAACAACACCTGCGGCGTCCCGGCATAGGCCCGCTTGCTGGCTGGCGCGTGGGCGAACACGGCCTTCAGCATGGGCGCGGCGATCCCAACGACAGCCAGATCGACGCCTATATCGCAAATGGCGGGTTCTGGATCAAACATGTCCCGGAAGGTGCCGCCTATTACAAACCGTTCAACCGCGCCTATCAAGATTGGGCGGTTGAAACGGGCCTCTATGATGCGCCTGCGCCCTATATCTTTCAGCTATACGTCGAACCCCTGCGCCGGTTTCAGTTGGCGGCCGAGGGGCATGGCGACCGTCAGCCGCCAGACCACTTGCGTGGCCAGATCAAGGTCACGATGGACCCATTGCCGATCTGGTATCCCCCGTTCGAGGACGGCCATGTCGACCCGGCCGAATACAACCTACATGCGCTGACCCAGCGGCCTGCCGCGATGTATCACAGCTGGGGTGGGCAGAATGCCTGGCTGCGGCAAATCCACGGACATAATCCGCTCTATGTCCCGACAGCGGTCTGGGAAAAACACAAATTCAAGGACGGCGACTGGGCACGTGTCACCAGCGCGCACGGGTCCATCACTGTGCCCGTCGCCCATCAGGCCAGCCTGAACCCCAATACCGTCTGGACCTGGAATGCGATCGGCAAACGCAAAGGTGCCTGGGCCCTGGACGAAAACGCGCCAGAGGCCACCAAGGGATTTCTGCTGAACCACCTGATCCACGAATTGCTGCCGCCCAAGGGCGATGGGTTGCGCTGGTCCAACTCCGACCCCGTCACCGGGCAAGCGGCGTGGTTTGACCTGCGGGTGAAAATCGAACGATCCGGCGCGCCCGCGGAATCCCAGCCTGTTCTGCCAGCGCTCGATATGCCAAACCCGGACACACCCAAAACCCTGCGCTGGAAGGTCGGCAAACCGTGAAAATGACACTTCTCCTGATCGCTGCCTTCCTTGCCTTCACCATCGGCTCTTTCGTCTGGTACGTGGCGACATGGTCCGATCCCGCGGCGACCAGCATCATCTTGCCCCAAATACTCCCGCCGGAGGCGTCCGCCGCATGACGCAGCTGCCCCCCCCTTCGGACGTCAAGCTGGGTCTGGTGATCGATCTGGACACCTGCGTCGGGTGTCATGCCTGTGTCGTCGCCTGCAAAGGCTGGAATACCGAAAATTACGGCGCGGCCCTGTCAGACAGCGATCCCTACGGCGCTGAACCATCCGGCACCTTTCTCAACCGCGTCCACAGCTACGAGGTGCAGCCAGAAACAGGCCCTGCCCAACAGGTCCATTTTCCCAAATCCTGCCTGCACTGCGAGGATGCGCCCTGCGTCACCGTCTGCCCGACCGGTGCGAGCTACAAACGCGCCGAGGACGGGATCGTTCTGGTGAACGAGGACGCCTGCATCGGGTGCAGCCTGTGCGCCTGGGCCTGCCCATATGGTGCGCGCGAACTCGACGCCGCCGCCGGGGTGATGAAGAAATGCACGCTCTGTGTCGACCGGATCTATAACGAAAACCTGCCAGAGGTGGACCGCACCCCGGCCTGCGTGCGCACCTGCCCGTCGGGGGCGCGGCATTTCGGTGATCTGGGCGATCCCGAAAGTGCTGTCAGCCAGTTGGTTGCCGAACGTGGCGGGTTCGACCTGATGCCGGAGCAGGGCACAAAGCCGGTGAACAAATACCTGCCGCCGCGCCCGCGCGATGCGGACGAAATCGACATTCTCGCCCCGCTGCTGGCCCCTGTGGCAACCGATGGCAAGGGGTTGGTCGCCTGGATCGACCGGGCCCTGTCCGCCCTGCCCGGAGGCGCGCGCTGATGCACCCCGCACCGTCCGTCATCGCGTTCACGACGTTTTCAGGGTTGGGATTCGGCCTGCTGTTCTGGCTGGGTCTGGGCCTGCCTGCACCGACCGGACTGGTGGCGCTGGGGTTCTATGTCATCGCCTATGTCGGCGCTGTGGGCGGCTTGCTGGCTTCGACCTTTCATCTGGGCCGGCCGGAACGCGCGGCCAAGGCACTGACCCAATGGCGCACCAGCTGGCTGTCGCGTGAAGGCATCGCCGCCATCGTCACGTTGCTGCTGGGGGGCGTGCTGGCGCTGGCCGCACTTTTTGGCAGATATCTCGCACCTCTGGGCTGGCTGGTCAGCCTTGGATGTCTGGTGACTGTGGGCACGACCGCAATGATCTATGCCCAGTTGCGCACCGTGCCACGTTGGCGCCATTGGACCACGCCCGCGCTTTTTTTCACGCTGTCTCTGGGGGGCGGCGCATTGCTGGCCAATCAGGGGGCTGCGGCACTGGCCCTGCTGACGCTGGGCGCTGTCGTGCAGATTATCGCCTGGGTCACCGGGGACACGCGATTTGACCGTTCTGGCACGACAACGGGCAGTGCAACGGGCCTGGGCGATCTGGGCGAGGTCCGCGCCTTTTTGCCACCGCATTCGGGGCCGAATTATCTGTTGCGCGAATTCGTTTACGTCGTCGGACGCAAGCACGCCTTTTATCTGCGCCTCATCGGCATGTTTCTGGCCTTTGGCGTGCCGCTGCCGATCCTGGCGGTTGGACTGACCCATCTGACAGCGGGTGTCGCGGTACTGTCTCATGTGCTGGGCGTGCTGTGCCTGCGCTGGCTGTTTTTCGCGCAGGCCGAACATGTCGTGGGTCTGTATTACGGCAAGCGTTGAGGGGGCGCTGCCCCCGGGCTGCGCCCTCCCCCGGGATATTTCCAACCAGAAGAAGAGGCGTAGGGTCGGGCCCCTAGCTACGGATGCGTTGACCGCTGGTTTTGTCAAATAGATAGATGCGGCTGGCGTCGATGCTGACACCCACACGATCGCCCAGGCTGGACCGGTGGTCACCGCGTTCCTCGATCACCAGCCGCTCACCCGTGTCGCCTACCAGATAGACATAAGAGACGCCGCCCAGGCTTTCCGTGAGGTCGACGGTGTGCGTATCGCCGCCCGCATCGACTGTCAGATGTTCGGCGCGCATGCCGACGTCGACAGCCCTGTCGCCGCTGGCGGTCAGCGGCAGATCGAAGGTGCCGCGCATCGCAGGCACGGTCAGTTTTCCGCCCGCAAGGGTGCCTTCCATGAAGTTCATCGCAGGGCTACCGATGAAACCCGCCACGAACTTGTTGTCGGGATTGCGGTAGAGGTCCATGGGCGCGCCGACCTGTTCGATTACGCCTTTGCGCAGGACCACGATCTTGTCCGCGAGGGTCATCGCCTCGACCTGGTCGTGAGTGACGTAGATCATCGTGGCGCCGATGTCCTTGTGCAGGCGGGCGATTTCGACCCGCATCTCGACCCGCAATTCCGCATCGAGGTTGGACAGTGGTTCGTCGAACAAGAACACCTCTGGTCCGCGCACGATGGCGCGGCCAATGCTGACCCGCTGACGCTGACCGCCTGACAGGGCCGCCGGTTTGCGGTCGAGGTAGTCATCGAGTTTGAGGATGCGCGATGCCTCCGCCACTTTTTCGCGGATCTCGGCCTTGGGGTGGCCGTTCATTTTCAGGCCGAACCCCATGTTGTCGCGCACGGTCATATGCGGATAAAGCGCGTAGGTCTGGAACACCATCGCAACACCGCGATCGCTGGGGTCAAGCCGGGTCACGTCGCGGGCGCCGATGTCGATCTGGCCCGATGTCGTTTCCTCGAGCCCTGCGACCATCCGTAGAAGCGTGGATTTCCCGCAGCCCGAAGGACCGACGAAAACGCAGAATTCGCCATCCTCGATTTCCAGGTCGATCCCGTGGATGACCTGCGCCTCGCCGTAGGATTTCTTGACGTTCTTCAGTGTGACACCGGACATGGGTTATTCCCCCGCTAACTTGAATTCTTGGGTGGTCTGGGCTGGGAAGCTCCAGCTTTGGGCATCGCGTGCGATGGCCTGTGCTGCATCGCGCACACGCGGGGCCAGCGCCTGAAGGGCGGCCAGCGACGTGCGCTGCGTGGTGCTGGTGACGGAGACCGCACCCAGCACGCGTCCATTGTCGCTGATCACCGGGAGGGCCACACAGATGATTCCGGGCTCGTGTTCTTCGCGGTCAAAGGCGAAGCCATCCGCGCGAATCGCCCTGATTTCCTGATCCAGTGCAGCGGCGGTCGTGATCGTCTGCGGCGTAAAGCGATGAAACGACTGTTGTGAAATCACGTTCTGTGCCTGATCGTCGGGCAGATGGGCCAGCATCACCTTGCCCACGCCCGTGCAATAGACCGGGCCGACGCGGCCAGCCTGACTGTACATCGGCACCGGTTCGGCGGCGTTGCGTTTATCCAGATACAGGACCTGCCCTGCGTCGATCTGCGCCAAGTGTACGGTTTCACCCGTTTCTGCGCTGAGTTTTTGAATATGTGGACTGGCCACCTGCACCAGCGAGGATTGCGCCCATGCCGTATGCGCGAGCCGCACCAGACGCGCGCCGGGCGAATAGGTTTGCCGTTCGGCGTCGAATTGCAGCATGCCCTGATGAGTCAGCGTCTGCATCAGACGGTAGAGCGTGGGTTTGGGGTAATCCGCACGTTCCAGCACCTCGGAAAACCGGACAGGCCGGCCGAAATCGGCAACCTGGTCCAGCACGTCCAGCGCCTTGCCGACGGTGCCATCGCGTCGTGTCGTCATGGATCATCCTCCCGTGTTGACACGTTAGCGGCTCTGCGCTTTAGTATCAATATCCAAAACCAAGTTTCAAATAGTGGAACTTATCGGAAAGCATCTGGGAGGATATCATGCGTTCCATCATCAAGACTTCATTCGCTGCGGCCGTCGCGGCAGCCATCGCCAGCACGGCAAGTGCCGAACTGACCGGCGAGCTGAAAATCATCTCGGACATGTCGAACCCCGCACCGCGCGCGGTGATGGAAGGCATGGTCGCCGATTTCCAGGCGATGAACCCCGACCTGGATATCGAGCTGACGATCGTCGACCGCGAAGCATGGAAAACGCAGATCCGCAACGCCCTGGGTGCCAACCCGCCGGACGTCGTCAACTGGTACGCCGCCAACCGCATGCGCCCCTATGTGGATGCAGGCCTGTTCGCCGACATCTCGGACCTGTGGGCCGAAGAGCAGTTCGCAGCGCTGGAATCCACCAAGGGTGCCATGACGCTGGACGACAAGCAGTGGGGCGTGCCCTACACCTATTACCAGTGGGGCGTTTACTACCGCAAAGATATCTTTGAAGAGCTGGGCCTTTCCGAACCCGCCACCTGGGAAGAAGAGCTGGCAAACTGTCAGGCGATTCTGGACAGCGGGCGCAAGTGCTACACCATCGGGACCAAGTTCCTGTGGACCGCTGGCGGTTGGTTCGACTACATTAACAGCCGCACCAATGGTTATGATTTCCACATGCAGCTGGCCCGCGGCGAGGTCGAATGGACCGACGAGCGCGTGCGCCAGACATTCGCCAACTGGCGTCAGCTGATCGACATGGGCGCGTTCATCGACGACCACCAGACCTACAGCTGGCAAGAGGCCCTGCCCTTCATGCTGAATGGAGAGGCCGCATCCTATCTGATGGGCAACTTTGCCGTGGCAGCCATGCGTGAAGGTGGTCTGACCGATGACCAGCTGGATTTCTACCAGTTCCCCAAGATCAACCCCGACGTGGACTACGCCGAGGACGCACCGACTGATACGTTCCACATCGCATCGGGTGCGGAAAACATGGACAACGCCAAGGCGTTCCTGCGTTTCGTGACCTCTGCCGACAACCAGTCCAAGATCAACGCGGGCGACGCGCTGGGTCAGCTGCCGGTGAACTCTGAGGCGTCGATCAGCGACGACAAGTTCCTGCAGGAAGGGTTCGAGATGCTGTCCAGCAATGCATCCGGCGGCATCATGCAGTTCTTTGACCGCGACTTTGACGCCGAAATGGCCTCTGTCGGCATGGAAGGCCTGCAGGAATTCATGGTGTTCCCGGACAACCTGGACGACATCCTGATGCGTCTCGAAGAAACGCGCGCACGCATCTACCAGTAATCAACGACCGACGGCGCGGGCCTGCCCCGCGCCGTCAACCCATTCGCAAGCGGCGATTGCTGCCGTTTTCGCATGTGTTGAACAGGTCCAAAGGTGCCCCCAATGGCCACAGCCCCCATCGTTCCCGACCGCCATCCCCCTGCCACGCGCGGGTGGTACAAGCGCAACGAAATTGCCCTGACGCCATGGTTATTCCTGGCGCCTGCCATGCTGTTCTTTGCGGTCTACGTGATCGTGCCGATCGGCCAGTCGTTCTGGATTTCGTTTCACGAATGGGACGGTCTGGGCGAAAAGACCTGGGTCGGCATGGCCAACTACGACCGTCTGCTGGGCATCGGTGAACAGAACATCGACCGCAAGTTCGAGGTGTCGTTCTGGAACAACCTGCGCTGGTTGATCCTGTATCTGCTGGCGATTCCGCTGGGTCTGTTCATCGCGTTGTTCCTCAATCAGACGGTGACGGGCATCCGCCTGTACAAATCGTTGTTCTTCTTTCCTTTCGTCATCTCTCAGGTCGTTGTGGGCCTCGTGTTTTCGTGGTTCTACCTGCCGCGCGAAGGGCTGCTGAATGCCATTCTGGGGCTGGTCGGTGCGGGTCCGATCAACGTGCTTGGCGATCCTGACATGGCGACCTACGGCATCATTGCCGCGGGCCTGTGGCCGCAGACCGCTTATTGCATGATCCTGTATCTGACGGGGCTTAATTCCGTCGACCCCGAACAAGTCGAGGCCGCCCGTCTGGACGGCGCAAAGGGTTGGCGCATGCTGTGGTACGTGATCCTGCCACAGTTGAAGCCCGCGACCTTCATCGCCTTCGTCGTGACGATCATCGGTGCGCTGCGGTCGTTCGACCTGATCAGCGTGATGACCAATGGCGGCCCGTTCGGATCGACCCGCGTGCTGTCGTTCTACATGTTCGAGGAATCGCTGTCCGAATTCGGGTTCCGCATGGGATACGGTGCCGCAATCGCCGTCGTCCTCTTCTTTATCATGTTGTTTTTCATCGCCTATTTCCTGTGGTCGATGTACCGTGACGAACGGGGGGCACGTTAATGTTTCCGACACCTATCGCCAAACGGTCCCGCACCGCACAGATTGGCTATCAGGCGTTTTTGCCCTTGGCGTTGATCGTCTGGCTGTTGCCGTTGATTGCCGTCGCGCTGTTTTCCATCAAACCCGACGCCGATTTCACCAACGGCAACTATTGGGGCTGGCCGTCGTCATTCGAAGGCTTCACCAACTACGGGCGCGTGTTCTTTGAATCGAACATGCCCCGCTATCTGCTCAATTCCCTGCTGATCACGATTCCCACGATGATCGGCGCTGTCGCGCTGTCGGCCATGGCGGGGTTCGCGCTGGGGATCTACAAGTTTCGTGGCAACCTGTTGCTGTTCTTCATCTTTATCGCGGGCAATTTCGTGCCGTTCCAGATCCTGATGGTGCCGGTGCGCGACCTGACGATTAGCCTGGGGATGTATGACACGATCATGGGGCTGGTGCTGTTCCATGTCGCATTCCAGACCGGATTCTGCACATTGTTCATGCGCAATTTCATCCGCGCCCTGCCCTACAGCCTGGTCGAGGCCGCGCGGGTCGAAGGCGTGGCGGAATGGCGGATTTTCCTCTACGTGATCCTGCCCTTGATGAAACCCGCGTTGGCGGCCCTCGCCGTGCTGATCTTTACGTTCATCTGGAACGATTATTTCTGGGCCGTGGTGCTGACGCAGGGACCGGGCGCGCAGCCCGTCACGGCAGGTATCACCGAATTCAACAGCCAGTTCCGGGCGGCGTATCACTTGATGAGTGCGGGCAGCATCGTGGCGGCACTGCCGCCCGTGGTGATGTTCTTTCTGATGCAGAAGCACTTCATCGCCGGCCTGACGCTTGGGGCGGTCAAATAATGACCCATTACCGACTGGACGACGATCGACAAACGCTGGTTCTGCATGTGCCTGCGACGGGCCTGCCGGCCTGCGTCTATTGGGGCGCACGCCTGCCGGATGCAGAAAACCTGACGGCACTGACGGATGCGGTGCGCATCGACATGACCGGTGGATCACTGGACGCCAATCCGGCGCTGACGCTGTGCCCGCAAACCGCCGATGCCTTTCCGGGGCAACCCGGTCTGACAGTGCGCGGCGCGGACGGCAGCCCCTTGCGCCCTGTGTTCACCACGACGGCGGTCAGCGCCGATGACGGGCTGACGCTTGTCTGTGCTGACAGGGATCTGGGTCTGACGCTGACGTTCCATCTGCTGCTGGACGCAGGCACGCGGATGCTGGTGGCGCGCACCACGCTGGACAGTGCCACTCCGGTCTTGTGCGACTGGCTGGCGGCACCGGTGCTGCCTGCCCCGCAAC
Source organism: Loktanella gaetbuli (assembly GCF_020531945.1). NCBI lineage: Bacteria > Pseudomonadati > Pseudomonadota > Alphaproteobacteria > Rhodobacterales > Roseobacteraceae > Loktanella > Loktanella gaetbuli. Next base: position 205,517 of record NZ_JAJATZ010000004.1, on the reverse strand, counting down.
TGGCGGACGAGGTGATCGATTTCGCAGGCCGCTGGTGCGACGAATTCCAGACCAATCGCACGCCCTGGTCACCCGGTATCCGCGCCCGCGACAATCGCACGGGACGTACGGGGCACGAACATTTTCCCGCCTGCATCATGCCCGCGCGCGGCACGACCAATACCGCCGGCCAGGCCTGGGCGATCCACTACGGCTGGTCGGGCGGGCACAAGATGCTGGTCGAGGAATTGCAGGACGGGCGCCGTCAAGTGCAATTCGGCCATGCGACGGGGCTGGACACGGCCCCTGCCACACGGTTCCAGACAGCACCCATCTACGCCACGTTTTCCGACAGCGGGTTCAACGGCTGCGCCACCGCCTATCAGCGCCACCTGCGCGACCGTGTTGTGACATGGCCCAAACCCGACACCCCGCGCCCGGTGCATTACAATTGCTGGGAAGCGATCTATTTCGACCACGATCTGCCAGCCCTCACCGCCATCGCTGACCGCGCCGCCGCCATCGGGGCAGAGCGTTTCGTGCTGGACGACGGCTGGTTCGGGCGACGCGACGACGACACCACGTCGCTGGGGGACTGGACCATTGATCCACGCAAGTACCCCGATGGACTGACGCCGCTGATCGACCATATCGCAGCGCTTGGCATGACCTTCGGCATCTGGTTCGAACCGGAGATGATCAACGCCGACAGCGATCTGGCCCGCGCGCATCCCGACTGGATTCTGGGGCCGATGGACCAGCCACTGGGTCGTCAGCAATACGTGCTGGACATGGCCAACCCTGCGGTGCGCGACCATCTGTTCATGCGGATTGACGCGGTGCTGGCGCACCACGCGGTCGATTACGTCAAATGGGATCACAACCGCGTCCTGCCCTATGCTAGCGCCGATCAGACACGCGGCACCTATGACCTGCTGGACCGCCTGCGCGCGGCCCATCCCGGGGTCGAGATCGAATCCTGCGCATCGGGCGGCGGACGTATCGATTTTGGCGTCATGCAGCGCACGCAGCGGGTCTGGCTGTCGGATTGCAACGACGCGCTGGAACGGTTGCGTATCCAGCATGATGCAGCCCTGTTTCTGCCGGCAGCCGTCACTGGCAGTCACGTCGGCCCGCGCAAATGCCACACGACCGGGCGCATCCACGACATCGCCTTTCGCGGTTGGGTCGCCGCACAGCGTCACATGGGGTTCGAGATGGACCCGCGCGAATTGACCGATCAAGAGGCCGAAACGCTGACGCGCATCACGAACTGGTTCAAGGCGAACCGCGACTGGATGCGCCACGCCGATATCCTGCGGCTGGACAGCGCCGATCCTGCCGTGATCGCCGAACAGCAACTGTCCGCCCGCGGCGACCGTTTCGTGGTCTTTGCCGGCAAGGCCGCGACCAGCAGCCAGATCGCGCCGCGACCGCTGCGCCTGACCGGCCTTGACGCTGACGCGACCTACCGTGTGCAGATCGTCAACCCAGAGGATTTGTCCACCCTGTCACGCGGTACGCCCGCACTCAAAAGCGGGCCAGTCACACTTTCGGGGCGCGCCCTGATGGAAGCCGGGCTCGCCCTGCCCTATGCTGTGCCCGACAGCATGTGGGTGCTGCAAGGAGAACGCCTATGACCGCGACATTCCCGGAACTGGCGGGCCGTGGCATCGTGATTACCGGTGGCGCATCCGGCATCGGTGACGCCTATGTGCGGGCCTTTGCCGCGCAAGGGATGCGGGTCACGTCGCTGGATATCGCGGACCCGGCCGATGCCGTGGACGGCGTCACCTACCTGCGCTGCGACATCACTGATACGGTCGCACTTCAGGCGGCGATCGCGCAGGCAGGCCCGCTGCATTGCCTGCTGAACAACGCCGCCAACGATCAGCGCATGGCACTGGATGACGTCACACAGGACATGTGGGACGGGATGATCGCGGTGAACCTGCAACCCTATTTCTTTGCAGCCCAAGCGGCTGCGCGGGTGATGTCAGAGGGGGCGTCGATCATCAACATGTCGTCCGGGTCCGTGCAGATCGCCAGCGGCGGCATGACCCCCTATGTCACCGCGAACGCGGGCATCATCGGCCTGTCACGCGCATTGGCACGCGAGCTGGGACCGCGTGGCATCCGCGTCAATTCGATCCTGCCGGGTTGGGTGCTGACCGACAAGCAGCTGGAAAAATGGGTCACGCCCGAGGCGCTGGCCGATTTCATGGAACGTCAATGCCTCAAGGCGCATCTGGCCCCCGAGGATCTGTGCGGCACGGCGCTGTTTCTGGCGTCCGACCTCAGCCGCATGATGACAGGTCAGGCCCTGTGCGTGGACGGCGGGCTGGCGTTCACATCATGACCATTTCACCTGCCTGGATCGCCGTTGACTGGGGGACGTCCAACCTGCGGGTCTGGGCCATGTCCGACAGTGGCAGCGTGTTGGCCGAGGCGACCAGCGACGAAGGCATGGGCACCTTGGATCAGGCGGGCTTTGCCCCTGCGCTGGACCGCTTGTGCGCGGATTGGGACGCGGCCCCGGTCATCGCCTGCGGCATGGTCGGATCACGTCAGGGCTGGGCCGAGGCCCCCTATACCGCCGTACCTTGCACGCCACTCTCTGGCGGTTTCGCCACCACGCACAGCAGCCGGCTGAGCGTCAACATCATTCCCGGGCTGAAACAGGCCAGCCCAGCCGATGTGATGCGCGGCGAGGAAACGCAGATTGCAGGATTTCTGGCGCAGAACCCGCGCTGGGATGGTGTGATCTGCCTGCCCGGCACGCATACGAAATGGGTCCACATCAGCGCGGACGAGGTCGTCAGCTTTCAGACCTGCATGACAGGCGACATGTTCGCGGCGCTGACGGGCCACACGGTACTGCGTCATTCCTGCGGGGATGGCTGGGACGATGACGGGTTTGCGACCGGATTGGACGACGGCATATCCCGCCCCGAACGTCTGGCCGCCCGCATGTTCACCCTGCGTGCCGAAGGTCTGCTGAACGGGTTGCCGCAGGCGCAGGCCCGGGCGCGTCTGTCGGGCCTGCTGATCGGGGCAGAGCTGGCCGCAACCAAGCCCTATTGGCTGGGTCAGCAGGTCGCGGTGATCGGCGCGGGCGCGCTGTCCCATCTCTATGTCACGGCATTGTCGACACAAGGCGTCGCGGCCACACAGGTCAACGCCGAACGCGCCACGCTGACCGGCCTGACCGCCGCCTATCGTCTTTGGAAGGAAACTGCATGACCCGTCCCCTGATCGCCATTTTGCGCGGTGTCACACCACCCGAGGCCGCGGTTGTCTGCGAGGCCTGCATTGATGCGGGCATCACCTGGGTCGAGGTGCCGCTGAATTCACCTGACCCCTTTGCCAGCATTCAGGCCATGACGGATGCGCATGGCGATCGGGCCGTCATCGGTGCAGGCACCGTTTTATCGCCCGAGGACGTCAAGCGGGTCAAACAAGTCGGTGGCCGCCTGATCGTGTCGCCCAACTGCGATGCCCGCGTGATCGCGGCAACCAAGGCCGAAGGCATGTCCAGCTGGCCCGGTGTCATGACACCGACGGAATGTTTCGCCGCGTTGAAGGCCGGTGCCGACGGGCTGAAGATCTTTCCAGCCAGCCTGATCGGACCTGAGGGCATCAAGGCGATGCGCGCGGTCCTGCCGGCCGAGACACCGGTCTATGCCGTCGGCGGCGCGGGGCCTGAAAACTTTGGCGAATGGATGGCCGGGGGGGCCGATGGGTTCGGGATCGGCTCTGCACTCTATCAACCCGGAATGACGGCAGCAGAGGTCGGCAGCCGCGCGCGGGCCATCGTGGCCGCCTACGATCAGGCCGCAGCATGATACATGACAGCAGCCTTTGTGCACTGGGTGAAGGCCCCCTGTGGCATCCCGAACGGCAGCAGCTGTTCTGGTTCGATATACTGAACAAGCGTCTGCACACCAAGGGTCAATCCTGGGATTTTCCCGACCATGTCAGTGCCGCAGGCTGGGTCGACCGCGATACCTTGCTGATCGCCTCTGCGCGTGCGCTGCACCGTTTCGACATTGCCACCGGTGCCGACGTGATCCTGACCAACCTCGAGGATGACCGCGCCCATACCCGGTCCAACGACGGACGCGCAGACCCGCAGGGCGGGTTCTGGATCGGCACGATGGGCCTGGATGCAGAACCCGGCGCGGGGTCGATCTGGCGGTTCTACCGCAACGAGCTGCGTTGCCTGTTCGCCGACATCACCATCTCGAATTCCATCTGCTTTGCGCCTGACGGCAAGACGGCCTATTTCACCGACACCCCGACGCAACAGATCATGGCTGTCGATCTGGATGCAGAGGGTTGGCCACAGGGCAGTCCGCGCGTGCAGATTGACCTTCAGGGGACCGATCTGAACCCTGATGGGTCAGTCGTGGACAGCGCAGGCAACCTCTTTTCGGCTCAATGGGGTGCGGGCCGGGTCGCGGTCTATGACCCACAAGGGCAGTTCATCGAGGCCTTTGCCGTGCCGGGACGCCATGCGTCCTGTCCGGCCTTTGGCGGTCCGCACATGCAGACGCTGTTCGTCACCACAGCGCGACAGGGCATCAGCGATCCCGACGACGATCAAGGTCGCACCTATGCGATCGAAACATCCTACACCGGCCAACGGGAACACCGCGTCATCCTGTGACGCGTCCCCCGTCCCGACAATTTCAAAATACGACAAAGGGTCCGACATGAACCGCACATTGGGCGTCTGCTATTACCCGGAACACTGGCCCGAAACGCAGTGGGCATCCGACGCGGCCCGCATGGTCGCAGCGGGCCTGACCTGGGTGCGGATCGGTGAATTCGCGTGGCAGCGGATCGAGCCCGCCCCCGGTACGTTCGACTGGGACTGGCTGGATCGCGCCGTGGCCGTGCTGGGCGACGCCGGGCTAAAGGTCGTGATGGGCACGCCGACCGCGACGCCGCCCCGATGGCTGGTGGACCAGATGCCCGACATGATCGCCGTCGATGCGCAGGGCCGCCCGCGCAAGTTCGGATCGCGCCGGCATTACGATTTCAGCTACCTGCCCTACCGTGACGCCTGCCGCCGTATCGCGCGCCTGATGGGCGAACGCTATGGCCGCAATCCGCATGTGGCCGCCTGGCAGATCGACAACGAATACGATTGTCATGACACTTGCCTGTCTTATTCGGACGCAGCCCGTGCTGGTTTCCAGGACTGGCTGGCGCAGAAATATCAATCCACCGACGCGCTGAACCGCGCCTGGGGCAATGTGTTCTGGTCGATGGACTACGACAGCTTTGATCAGATCGACCTGCCTAATCTGACGGTCACCGAACCGAACCCCAGCCATGTGCTGGATTTCCGGCGCTACAGTTCCGATCAGGTGGTGGCGTTCAACCGCGTGCAGGTGGATGTGCTGCGCGACCTCACCGATACGCCGCTGATCCACAACTACATGGGTCGCACGTTGACCTTTGATCACTATGCGGTCGGGGCCGATCTGGATATCGCCAGCTGGGATAGTTACCCCATCGGCTTTCTGTCCGACCGGATCGAGGGGACCGAGGCCGAAAAACAGGCATTCCTGCGTCAGGGCCACCCCGACAATCAGGCGTTCCACCATGATCTCTACCGTGCCGTCGGCAAGGGACGGTTGTGGGTGATGGAACAGCAACCCGGCCCGGTGAACTGGGCCCCCTACAACCCGGCCCCCCTCCCCGGCATGGTCCGCCTGTGGTCATGGGAGGCATTCGCCCACGGCGCAGAGGCTGTCTGCTATTTCCGCTGGCGGCAGGCCCCCTTTGCCCAGGAACAGATGCACGCAGGGCTGTTGCGCCCCGATGATGCCGAGGCCCCCGGACTGGCCGAGGCGCGTCAGGTCGCAGATGAACTGGCACAACTACCGGACGTCAGCGCGGGCACGGCACCCGTGGCCCTGGTGTTCGATTATGAAAGCGCATGGGCCTGGGATGCCCAGCCGCAGGGCGCGGATTTCGAGATGTTCCGCCTTGCGTTTGCAGCATACCGTGGCTTGCGCAAACTGGGGCTGAGTATCGACATTCTGCCCCCCGATTGCGCCGATTTGTCTGCCTACAAACTGGTGCTGGCCCCCGGTCTGCTGACCCTGTCGGACAACCTGCGCGACGCGCTCGCCCGGTTCACGGGCGTGGCCTTGATCGGGCCGCGCACGGATGTGAAGACCCCTGATCTGACGATCCCCAATCCGATGGGACCCAATCTGCCCGGCACCGATGTGACCGTCACCCTGACCGAGAGCATCCCGCCCTCGGATGCGATCGCACTGGAGGGCGGCGGTGCCTTCCGCCACTGGTTCGAGGCACTCGACGGCACCGCCACCGTTCATCACCGCACCGCCGACGGACGCCCTGCAATCATGGGCGGCGACCATCTGCGCTATCTGGCAGGCTGGCCCTCGGATGAGACATTTGTCGATATCCTGCGCACCACCTGCGCAGAGGTCGGCGTCGCGACACAGGATATGCCCGGCGGCCTGCGGCTGCGCGAAACGCCAGAGGCCACATTCGCCTTTAACTATGGAGCAGATCCCGTCGATTGGAACGGTCAGACAATCCCCGCCGCCGGTGTCGCATGGGTGAAACGATGACCCCGTTCGGCACGACCAAAACGGGCGAGGACGTCCACGTCCTGACGCTGACCCAGGGTGATCTGCGCGTCGATCTGCTGACCTACGGCGCGCGCTTGCAGGACGTGCGGCTGGCCGGTGTGCCGCACAGCCTGACGCTGATGTCCGACACGCTGTCCGACTACGAGGGGCCGATGCCATACCACGGCGCATTGGTGGGTCCTGTCGCAAACCGCATCGGCGCTGGTCGTGTGACGCTGGATGGCATGATGTATGAACTGGAACGCAATCAGGACGGTCGCATGACGCTGCATTCGGGCAGCGATGGCATGCATGCCCGCGTCTGGCAGGTCATCGACCACGCACCGGACGCGGCGACCCTGCAGCTAACCTTGCAGGATGGCGATTGCGGATTGCCCGGCCAACGCGTCATCACCGCCCGGTTCAAGATCACAGCACCCGCGACACTGACCATGGACCTGACAGGCACCACGGACGAGCTGACCCTGATGAACATCGCGAACCATTCGATGTGGAACATGGACGGCAGCCGAACATGGCAGGGTCACAGCCTCGGGATCGCGGCCGAACATTATCTGCCGACCGATGCCGATAACCTCGTGACAGGCGAGATCGCACCCGTGGCCGGCACCGGCATGGATTTTCGCACAGCGCGCACGCCCGTGCCAGGTGATCCGATGCTGGACCACAACTTTTGCCTGTCGGACCAGCCAACGGCCCTGCGCGAGGTGGTGACGCTGACCGGAAAAAGCGGCTTGCGAATGACGCTGGCGACCGATCGCACGGGCGTGCAGGTGTTCGACAACCACGTAGGCCTACGCCCCGGGGCTTCCCCCTACGAGGGGTTCGCACTCGAAGCGCAGGACTGGCCGGACGCGCCGGCACACCGCGATTTTCCGTCTGTCCTGCTGAAACCTGATGCCCCCTATCGCCAGACAACGACCTGGCGCTTTGACCGGACGGAATAACCGCGCGAAATGCGCAAATTCGGTTTGACACCCCGGCGCAATGGGCCTAGTTCAGCGCCCGTGGTGAGGCGCGGTAGCTCAGTTGGTTAGAGCGATCGACTCATAATCGATAGGTCGGGAGTTCAAGTCTCCCCCACGCCACCACCCTTTTCAGACAGTCTTGATGCCTGCGCATGATGGTGCCGTCGGCGTTTGGCAAGCGAACTGCCCACGGCAGGTTTTGCGGCTTGCACAGCGGCTGCGTCGTGGTCACAACTTGCGGCATGGATATTCTTGCAGCACTGCGAACCGAACTGGGTGATGATGCCGTCGTGACCGGCGACGCCATGGGACCTTGGTGCCACGATTGGACAGGTGGCTACACCAGCGCGCCCCTTGCCGTGGTCCGGCCACGCGATACCGTAGGCGTCAGCGCGGTGATGCGGGCGGCGCAGGCCTCGGGCACGGCGGTCGTGCCGATTTCTGGCAACACTGGCCTGAACGGCGGTGCGTCAACGCAGGGCGGCCTGTTGCTGTCGCTGGACAGGATGAAAACGATCCGCGCCATCGACGCCACCGCGCGCAGCGCCGTGGTTGATGCAGGCGTGATTCTCTCGCAGATGCACGACGCTGCCGCGGCGCATGACCTGATCTTTCCGCTGACCTTTGGCGCGCGCGGGTCGGCGATGATCGGCGGGGTCTTGTCGACCAATGCGGGCGGATCGAATGTCCGGCGCTATGGCAATACGCGGGATCTGGTGCTGGGGATCGAAGCCGTACTGCCGAACGGCCGCGTGATGGACCTGATGGGACACCTGCACAAGGACAACACCGGCCTGAACCTCAAGCATCTGATGATCGGGGCCGAGGGCACGCTGGGCATCATCACGGCGGCCGTGCTGCGCCTGTTTCCCAAACCCCGCGCCTATGCCACCGCGATGGTCGCACTGAACGATCTGGGGCCGGCCCTTGACCTGCTGAACCGCGTGCAGGACGCAAGCCGCGGCGCTGTCGAGGCGTTCGAATTCATGCCCGACACCTATATCGACGGACATCTGGCCATCAAACCTGACGCAAGACCCCCGTTCGACCGACGCTATCCGGTCAACATCCTGATCGAGCTGGGTGCCACGGCAGCGCAGGACACCACGCCGCTGGCCGACGGCACCGTGCCGATCACCAACCTGCTGGAGGACATCCTCGGCCAGATGATCGCGGACGGCACCGTGCTGGACGCCCATGTCGTCGCATCCGAGGCGCAGCGCAGGGACATGTGGGCCCGCCGCGAGGCCGCGGGCGAAATCGGGTTTCGCAAACGGCCATTGGTGGACACAGACGTGGCCGTCGGCCTGACCGACGTGGATGCCTTTCTGCGCAACGTCCGGTCGGGTCTGTTGGCACTGGACCCGGATGCCACCGATTGGGCCGTGTCACATCTGGGTGACGGCAACGTCCATTATGTCGCCTATCCCAGCCGCGACGACCCCGCGTTGATCCACGCGATCCGCGCCATGGTCGATGCCGTGACGGCGGACCTGAACGGGTCCTTCAGTGCAGAACACGGCATCGGCCTGTCCAAACGCATCAGCATGGCCCGGCACAAGGACCCCGCCGCACTGGATGCGATGCGCGCGATCAAGGCAGCCCTCGACCCGCACGGGATCATGAATCCGGGTAAAATGCTGCCGGACGCCTAGTCAAAGAAACCTTCGCCCGCCTCTGCCAGCAGTTTTGCCGCCATGTCGCGGCCCATGTCGGGGCCCTGTTCGACCCAGCCTGTCGCGACCTCGGTCAGCACGCGGCTGCCGTCATGGCGCAGGATCTCCCCGCGCAGATGCAGGGTATCGCCGTCCAGTTCGGCCAGCCCCCCGATTGGCGTCTCGCACGACCCGTCCAGCCCCGCCAGCAGCGCCCGTTCGGCGGCCAGACGGTGGCCCGTGGGCGCGTCGTGGATCGCAGCCAGCATACGGTCTGCCCTGTCGTCCCCGATACGCCGTTCGATCCCGATGGCGCCTTGGGCAATCGCGGGCAGCATGTCGTCCGGCGAAATGGGGAAATACGGCACATCGGCCATGCCCAACCGGTTCAGACCCGCCGTCGCGAGGAATGTTGCATCCGCGACTCCATCCGCCAGTTTTTTCAACCGGGTCTGCACGTTGCCCCGGAATTCGACCACTTGCAGGTGCGGAAACCGGGCCGCAAGCTGCGCGCGGCGACGCGTGGATGACGTGCCCACGACCGCACCATCGGGCATTTCGGCCAAGGACCGGTATTTCAGCGAGACGAACGCATCGCGCACATCCTCGCGCGGCAGGTAGCAGTCCATCACCAGCCCGTCAGGCTGCCGGGTCGGCATGTCCTTGGTCGAATGGACCGCGATGTCGATATCGCCCGCCAGCAGCGCCTCTTCGATTTCGCGGGTAAACAGGCCCTTGCCGTCGATTTCGCGCAGCGGTTTGTCCAGGATCTGATCACCAGTGACCTTGATCACCGTGATTTCAAAGGCCTCCTGCGGCAAGTCAAAGGCAGCCGAGAGGCGCGCGCGCGTCTCATGCGCCTGTGCCAGCGCCAGCGGCGAACCGCGGGTGCCGATCTTGAAGGGAGCGTCGGGTGTGGGCATTTTTTCTGTCATAAGTGTTTGTTAGCGGTGTCACGTTCGCTTGACAACGGCAGGTGTCACGTTGGATCAAAACCCCAGACAAAAGGGACTGATATGACAAAAACTATCCTGCGCGCACTGGCGGGCGAAACACTGCCGACACCACCGATCTGGATGATGCGGCAAGCGGGTCGATACCTGCCGGAATACAAGGCGACCCGCGCGCAGGCGGGCGATTTCCTGTCCCTGTGCTATAACCCCGAACTGGCGGCCGAGGTCACGTTGCAACCGATCCGTCGCTACGGGTTTGATGCGGCGATCCTGTTTGCCGATATTCTGTTGCTGCCGCAGGCATTGGGTGCGGACCTGTGGTTCGTCACGGGCGAAGGCCCGCGCCTGTCCACGATCACCAGCCAGTCCGATCTGGACAAGCTGGGTCCGGTCGACGACATCGACGAGGTGCTGTCCCCCATCTACGAGACAGTTAAAATCCTGTCGCGGGAATTGCCGTCCGAGACGACATTGATCGGTTTCGCAGGCGCGCCCTGGACCGTCGCGACCTACATGATCGCAGGTCAGGGCACACCCGATCAGGGGCCTGCGCACAGGCTCAAGGACGAGGATCGTCCGGTTTTCGAGGCCCTGCTGGACAAGATCACCGAAGGCACGATCCACTACCTGTCCAAACAGATCGAGGCCGGTGCCGAGGTCGTCAAGATTTTCGACAGCTGGGCCGGGTCACTGACTGGCGCTGATTTCGAAAAATACGCCGTGGCCCCCGCCGCGCGCATCACCGCCGCGCTCAAGGCGAAACACCCCGGCGTGCCGGTCATCGCGTTTCCGCGCGGCGCGGGTGAAAAGTACGAAGGGCTGCATCAGGCCATCGGTGCCGATTGCATCGCGCTGGATGACGGCGTGACCGCTGGCTGGGCCGCGGGTGCCGTGCAAAAGGACGGCTGTGTGCAGGGCAACCTCGCCTCGCGCCACATGGTCAGCGGCGGCGATGATCTGGTGCGCGAAACGCGCGCGATCTGCGACGCCTTTGCCAAGGGGCCACATATCTTCAACCTTGGTCACGGGATCACGCCGGATGCTGATCCGGCAAATGTGCAACTGATGATCGACACGGTGCGGGGCGGCTGACCCATGTATGTGCCGCCCGCCTTTGCCGAGGACCGGCCAGAGGTTTTGCACAAAGCGATCCGCGATATTCAGTTCGCCGCACTTGTCACGCAGACGGCAGAGGGCATGCAGGTGACGCATGCCCCGCTGCTGTTGCGCGACACGGGCCCGGTGGTGACGCTGGAAACCCATGTCGCGCGCGGCAATCCGCACGCCGGCGCGTTGTGTGCAGGCCACCCAACCGTTGCGATTTTTCAAGGACCGCAGGCCTATATCTCGCCCTCGTTCTATCCCAGCAAGGCAGAGCACGGCAAAGTCGTCCCGACCTGGACCTACATCGTGGTGCACGCGCATGGCACCGTCGCACCGATGCAGGACGATGCCGACCTGTTGCAACACCTGCACGATCTGACCGACCACAACGAACGACCGCGTGCAGAACCGTGGTCCGTCAATGATGCGCCTGACGGCTATATCGCCGCGCGCCAACGCGGCATCATCGGGCTGCGCATGACCGTCGACCGGATCGAAGGTGCGTGGAAAATCAACCAAAACAAACCAGAGGCCGACCGCAACGGCACCGCTGACGGCCTTGCGGCCAGTGGCGAAATGGGCCGCGCCCTCGCCGACGTGCTGCGCGCCGCACGCTAGAGGGGCGTCAGCCCTTCGATCTGCGGCAGCGGCGCAGGCTGCGTGACAAGGTGTGACTTGCGTTTTTCGTAGAACGCATTTCCACCCGCCGTGACGACGTAATGCATGTTGTCATAGGAAAAACGGTGATCCTTTTGATGGAAAAACCGCGCGCCGCCGACCATCGGGTGCCGTTCGCCCGCCAGCACCGCGCGGGCGGCAGCCTGCACGCCTGGCATGGCGGCAGAATTCATCGGGCGTGTCATGACGCCGGGCGCAAACTGGTTACGCTGGCCGACCACGCCGCAGACCGTGTTCGGAAAATCAGGCGACGCCACGCGGTTCATCACGACAGTACCGACAGCCATTAATCCGTCACGGCTGGATCTGTGCGATTCAAAGAACATCGCCCGTTCCATGCATTCAACGCTATCGTCACTGAACCGCATCTGCGGCCCATCCGTCACGTCGTCCTTGCCGCCAAAGAACCCGCAAGCGGTCGTCAGCGACAAAACTGCCGCCATCGTCCCCAGACGCAAAGCCGAAGTTGCCATCATATCATGTCCCCGAAGCTCGTTTGCGACAGATTATGCGCAAGGTGCTGGATCGCTCAAGACAACATTGCGCCATGCGCGCCGCACCGCCGTCAGACCCATTTCGCCAGTGGTGGCAGGCTCATCAGCACGGCATTCGCGTCGTGCCCGGTGGTCAGGCCGAATTTTGTACCCCGATCATAGACCAGGTTGTATTCCGCATAGAGCCCGCGATGGATCAGCTGTGCATCCTTGTCCGCGTCCGACCAGGGCATGTCGCGGCGCCGTTCCACAAGAGGGACATAGGCGGGCAGGAATGCACGGCCGATGTCCTGCGTCAGGGTGAAATCAGATTCCCAGTCGCCGGTGCAGTGGTCATCCATAAAGATGCCGCCGACGCCACGCGCGCGATTGCGGTGCGGGATGTAGAAATACTCGTCCGCCCAGGCCTTGAGCCGGGGATAGTGGTCGGTGCCATGCGGGTCCAGATGCGCCTGCTGCGTGGCGTGGAAATGGGCGGTGTCCTCTTCGTATTCGATGCAGGGGTTCAGGTCGGACCCGCCGCCGAACCACCAGGCGTGGGGTGTCCAGAACATGCGCGTGTTCATGTGCACCGCAGGGGCATGGGGGTTTTGCATATGCGCGACCAAGCTGATGCCCGACGCCCAGAAACGCGGATCGTCCGCCATGCCCGGCACACCGCGCGCGGCCATGGCACGCTGTGCCGCCTCGCCCAGCTGGCCGTAAACCGTCGAGGTGTTCACACCCACCTTTTCAAAGACCCTGCCACCGCGCATCACGGACATGACACCACCGCCCGCGTCCGATCCATCCTCGGACGTGCGCGCAGTCACCGTGCGTTCGAACCGGCCTGCGGGCAGGTCGGCCGTGGGGCCACTGGTCTGGCTGTCTTCCAGTCCCTCAAAGGCTGTGACGATCTGATCGCGCAGGGTTTCAAACCAGCCGCTGGCGCGCGCCTTTTCGGTATCCATCAAATCAGCCATCAACCCTTGCCCCCGTGATATTGCATAACATCTTATGCCTTGCTCCACTCGACCGGACCAGAGCAGTTCAGAGGATTTTCACGATGAAATGGGTAATCGCACTTGCGCCGCTGGCCGTCATGGCCGCCTGTGCCACGCCACAGGAACAATGCCTGTCGAATGCAACGCAGGACCTGCGGATCAATGCCTTTTTGATCGCCCAGACCGAGGCCAATCTGGAGCGCGGCTTTGCCGTTGACCAGCAGCAGCGCGTGACGCGCAGACCCACGTTCTGCCGGACCGAGGACAACGGTTTCCGGTTTGGCTGTACCGACGTGCGCGTGCGCAATGTGGCGGTGCCGCAGGCAATCAATCTGGAAACGGAACGCGACACGCTGGATCAGTTGCTCGCCACACGCGCGCAACTGCAGCGCCGGACCGATGCCGCCGTGGCCGAATGTCGGCGGATGTTTCCTGCCTGATCAGTGAACCGAAACGGCGGCCGGATCCAGCAGGGTGCGGCCACCGTCCACGGTGATGACCTCGCCCGTGACAAAGCTGGCGGCATCAGAAGCCAGATATTGCACGGTATCCGCCACCTCTGCCGCGTTGGCGATCCGGTGCATCGGCGTGCTTTCGATGATGGCCGCACGCGCGTCGCCGTGATCCTTGATCCAGCCGCGCAGCGATGCCGACAACACCGATCCAACGGATACGGCGTTCACTCTGATTTTCTCGGGGGCGAGGGCCACGGCCAGACTGCGGGTCATCTGTTCCAGTGCCGCCGAAGCGATGGAAAACCCCAGCAGTTCGGGGTGTGCACGCCGGGCGGAAATCGACGACAGGTTCACGATGCAGCCGATGCTGGAATCGTCAGGTGCAGCATCGCCAGCCTGTTTGATGAACCGCCGCGCGACCGCCTGCGACAGGCGCAGCGGCAGCAGCAGGTTCTGGTCCAGCATGTTGCTGACCGATGTATCGTCGGGGTCAAGCGGTTCGGACGGGATGACCTGTCGCGCCGCGTTAACGAGGATATCCACCCGGTCAAAGGCATCGACCGTCGCAGACAGCAGGTTTGCCACCGCCAGTTTTTCGCGCAGATCGCCCGAGAACAGCAGCACGTTGTCCTCCTTGGCAAGCTCGCCCACCTCTTCGGTCAAGGCCGCCTCGTCAATGTCGGCAAAGACGACATTCGCGCCTGCGCGCACGAAACTGCGGGCAACCGCAAGGCCCACACCATTGGCAGCACCGGTCACGATGGCCGTGCGGCCCTTGATCGAAAATGACATGATTGTCTCCTGTCAGGATGTGCCGGGGCGACTGGCGTGGAACAGCTTGAACGCCCCGTCGCCGGGCAGTTCTTCGACCCGCCGGAAATGATCACGCAGCGCGGCCTCGTAGGGCAAATGCCGGTTGGCGACCATCCACAGTTGGCCGTTCGGGGTCAGCATCCGCGCAGCCGCGGCGATGAACCCCTGCCCCAGCGCAGGCGTGCCCTTGGACCCCGTATGAAACGGCGGGTTCATCACGATACCGTCGAATTTGCGGTCCGGCCGGAACGTCAGCGCATCGGCCCAGTGGAACGTCGCACGTGGATCCTTGATGTTCAGCCGTGCACAGTCGAGGGCCAGCGCCTCGGATTCGACCAGCGCCAGTGACGTCACCTTGTCACGGCGCAGAATTTCGCTGGACAGATAGCCCCAGCCAGCCCCCAGATCGGCCATTGCACCGGGCAGTTTTGCCGGCAGTGCCCGCGCCAGCAACGCGGAGCCACGATCCACATCGCCATCGGAAAACACGCCCGCCGTCGTATAGTGACCCGCCGCATTCGGCGCAGGTGCACCGACCGCCCAATCGGCGAATGCGTCGGTGGCCGGAAACCAGAAAATGCGGCCATGCGCCTTGGGTATGGACGGCAGGTTGCCCAGACGTTTGCGGCAGGCGCGGAACAGACTGTCGATCCCGTCGCTGCGCTGGCCGTCAACGACGACGAGACCGCCACCCGCTGCGGCCTGCGCTACGAGCGATTGCGCAAGCGCCTTGAACCGGGGCACGACAACGATCGTGGTCGCACCGGGGCCCGCATCGGTCGTGACCGTGTAGCCAGCCGCGCGAAAGGCCTCGACCTCTGGGGCGTGGGTATGCTGGATCAGCACGTCTTGACCCATCAGTGGCGAAAGGTCGGTGTCCATGTTGGGACGCATGACGGTCACGGGACCGTCCGGCAGGGTCAGCGATCCGTCGGCCAAGGCGGTCGCGAGGCGGGAAAGAGCAGCCATCAGGGCGGAACAGCGCGGGGCGCTATTCCTTCTCCATCGTGCATTGCAGCGGATGCTGGTGACGTTGGGCGTAATCCATGACCTGCGCCACCTTTGTTTCCGCGATTTCGTGACTGTAGACGCCGGCGACAGCCACGCCTTTCTTGTGGACCGTCAGCATCAGGTCAAACGCCTGTGCATGAGTCATGCCGAAAAACCGTTCCAGTACCATGACGACGAATTCCATCGGCGTGAAATCGTCATTCAGGATCAGCACCTTGTACAGGGGCGGACGTTTGGTTTTCGGTTTGGTCTTCAGGGCGACGCCGATGTCGTCCTGACCATCGTCATCATCGTCCCTGTCCGCCATCATCTGCTGGTTCAAGCGCATCACAATCCCGGTTCGATCCATGTCGGTGAGACGTCTATATAACCTTGATAGGCCTGGTGAAAACCCCCGGCGGCGAAACGCCTCAATCCGTCGCAGATCGGCGGATTGTCGCAGCGCGCGGTGGCCACCTACCGCATGTGGCACAAACAACCCGCCACACCCCCTAAATGTCGTATTGTGCCGAAACAACACGGCACAAGCCCTTTTGAAATCGGGACTTTTCGTCGTCAGGCTGTTCGTGCTAGCGTGGCTTCAATGAGTAATCACCGGGGCAAACTCCGGGATACCGAGGCAGACAAAAAGGCAGGTGACGTGCAAAATCGTCCTATCTCCCGCACTCTTCGTGCGACTATCGTTGTATTGCTTATCACGATGCTCAGCCCTGTGGCGGCGTTCGCTGCCCCCTATGCTGCGTTGGTGATGGATGCCCGCACCGGAGAGGTGCTGCATTCGCGCAATGCCGACACCCGGCTTCATCCGGCATCGCTGACCAAGATGATGACGCTTTATATCGCGTTTCAGGCCATTCAGCGTGGTGAAATCACGCTGGACACCGAGGTCCGCATTTCATCCAAAGCCGCAAGCGAACCCCCGTCCAAGCTGGGGCTACAGGCCGGACAGACGATCAAGCTGCGGTTCCTGCTGCGAGCCGCTGCCGTAAAATCCGCCAACGATGCCGCGACAGCCATCGGCGAGGCAATTTCAGGATCCGAAGAGGCCTTTGCGACCCGGATGAACCGCACGGCCGCCGCGATGGGCATGACCAACACGACATTTCGCAACGCACACGGCCTGACCGAAAACGGGCACCTGTCCACCGCCCGCGACATGAGTGTGCTGGGCCGCCACGTGATCTATGATTTCCCGCAGTATTATAACCTGTTCTCGCGCCGTACCGCAGACGCCGGGATCCGGCAGGTCAGCCATACCAACACGCGTTTCCTGAACAGCTATACCGGGGCCGACGGCATCAAGACCGGTTTCACCAACGCCGCCGGTTTCAACCTGACGGCATCGGCGCAGCGCGGTCAGGAACGCATCATCGCCACCGTTTTTGGCGGCACATCCACCGCGCAGCGTAACGCCCGCATGACCGAGCTGATGGACATGGGATTCAACCGCGCTCCGGCCGTCGCCACGCTGCAACGTCCCGACATCCCCGCAACCACCGGAACCGAACAGGTGGCCATGGCCGGCAACGCACGCCCCACGACGCAGAACGGATCAGGCAAAACCGTGCGCGTGACAGGCCGCGTCAGCGAGGCGCTTCGCCCCGCGATGCGCCCTGCACCAGAGGTCCCCGTCGCACTGGCCGTGAACACCACCAGCATCGAGGACGCCCTGGCCGAGGCAATTCAGGTCAGTTCTGCCCCTGCGGCACAGCCCATGGCCCCTGCCCCCGAGGTCGTCACCCGCATTTCGACCTCTGGCGGGCGGCATTGGGGCGTGAACGTGGGCCGATTCAATTCCCGCTACCAGGCGGAAAAGGTTCTGATCCAGGTTGCCCTGAACGAGATGAGCACCCTCGAAGGTGCTGTGCGCCGCGTGACGCAGCGATCAGGCGGGTTTGACGCGAATTTCATGGGTCTGACCCGCGAGGGCGCCGACTTGGCCTGTCGCAGGCTTCAGGCGCGCAACCAGACGTGTTTCATGTTGGGCTCCGAGGGCTGAGGCAAACGGGCGATCGGTTCAGATCGCCCGACCCTCGAATGCGGCCGCCATCAACGCACGGGTATAATCAGTGCGTGGATTGTCAAAAATATCGGCAGCAGGTCCAGCTTCGACCACGTCGCCCTGTTTCATCACCATGACCTTGTGCGACAGGGCGCGCACGACCTTCAGGTCGTGGCTGATAAAGATGTAGGCAAGGCCGTAGCGCTGTTGCAGATCGCGCAGCAATTCCACGATTTGCACCTGCACCGTCATGTCCAGCGCCGATGTCGGTTCATCCAGCACCACCAGTTTCGGGCGCAGGATCATGGCGCGCGCGATCGCGATACGCTGACGCTGACCGCCCGAAAATTCGTGCGGATAGCGGTCCATCAGATCGGGCGACAGCCCCACCTCAGTCATGATTTCAGCCACCATGTCGCGGCGTGGTCTGCCTGGGTCGATATTGTGGATGGTCAGCCCTTCGGCGATGATCTGTTCGACCGTCATGCGCGGCGACAGGCTACCGTAGGGGTCCTGAAACACGATCTGGATGTCGCTGCGGTAGGGGCGCATCTGTCGCTGGCTCAACCCGTCGATGCGGTCCCCCTGAAAGGTGATCGCCCCCTCTGACCGGATCAATCGCATGATCGCAAGCGCCGTCGTCGTCTTACCCGACCCCGATTCGCCCACGATGCCGATGGTTTCCCCCGCCCTGACGGACAGCGTGGCATCGTTGACCGCCTTGACGTAGCCGGCCGTGCGTTTCAGCAGACCGCGATAGATCGGGAACCAGATTTTCAGCTGTTCGGTTTGTGCGACGACGGGTGCATCCGCAGCGACAGGGGCAGGCACGCCTGCGGATTCGGCAGCCAGCAGCATCTGTGTATAGGGGTGTTGCGGATTGCCGAAAATCTCGGCCGTGGGGCCTGTTTCCACGATCTCGCCGTCCTTCATCACGCAGACGCGGTCCGCGATCTTGCGCACGATGGTCAGGTCGTGCGTGATGAACAGCATCGACAGGCCCTGGCTGGCCTTCAGCTCGGCCAGCAGATCCAGGATCTGCGCCTGAATCGTCACGTCCAGCGCCGTTGTCGGTTCGTCCGCAATCAGCAGGTCAGGACCATTGAGCAGCGCCATCGCGATCATGACCCGCTGGCGCTGGCCGCCGGACAATTCGTGCGGATAGGCGGTCAGGCGGCGTTCGGCGTCGCGGATGCCCACCTGTTCCAGCATCTCGATCACGCGGGCACGCACCGCATCGCCGCGCAAATCCTGATGCAACACGATGGATTCGCCCAGCTGCCGTTCGATCGTATGCAGCGGGTTGAGCGAGGTCATCGGTTCCTGAAAGATGAAACTGATGTCGTTGCCACGCACACGGCGGAGGTCTGCCTCTGACGCGCCCAGCATTTCGCGGCCCTCATAGGTGATCGACCCGTCGGACTGCGCCGAATCCCCCAAGAGCTGCACCGTGGACAGCGCCGTGACGGATTTGCCCGACCCGGATTCACCGACCAGAGCGACGGTTTCACCGCGCCCCACGGTGAATGACACACCCCGCACCGCATGGGTCACGGCCCCATCCTGCCTGAACCGCACGTTCAGGTTCGACACCTCGAGAACTGGTTTCATTGAAACGTCTTTCTGGGATCGAATGCGTCACGGATCCCTTCGAAAATGAACACCAGCAGCGACAGCATCACGGCAAAGGTCACGAATGCCGTGAACCCCAGCCAAGGTGCCTGAAGGTTCTGTTTTGCCTGCAGGGTCAATTCGCCCAGCGACGGGGCCGAGGACGGCAGACCAAAGCCCAGGAAATCAAGGCTGGCCAGCGTCGCGATGGACCCGGTCACCAGAAACGGCAGCATCGTGACGGTCGCCACCATGGCGTTGGGCAGCATGTGGCGGAACATGATGGTGCGGTCACTGACGCCCAGCGCACGGGCGGCCCGGACATATTCGAAATTGCGCGCGCGCAGGAATTCGGCACGCACCACACCCACCAGCGCAGGCCAGCCGAACAGCACGGTCAGGAACACCAACAACCAGAAACTTCGCCCAAGAATCGCAAAGACGATGATGATGACATACAGGGACGGCGTGCCCGTCCAGATTTCGATGATCCGCTGGAAGATCAGGTCCGTCCATCCGCCGAAGTATCCCTGTACGGCACCTGCAACGACGCCGATCAGCGATGCAGCCGTTGTCACGATCAGCGCAAACAGGATCGACAGCCGGAATCCATAGATCACCCGGGCCGCCACATCGCGTTTGGTGTCGTCCGTGCCCAGCCAGTTGTTGCCGTCGGGTGCCGATGGGGCCACGCCCGGAATATCCACGATCGTGTCATAGCTGTAGGGGATCAGCGGCCACAGCATCCAGCCCTTGACGAAATCGGGATCGTCAATGCTGCCGGCCTCGGCCGCGTCGATCAGTCCTTGCGGGTCATCGAAACAGGACAGCAGACCGCCTGTCTTGATCAGGCATTGCACCTCGACATCGGTATAGCCCGCCTCGGTCGGGAAATCGCCGCCGAAATCCTGCTCGGAATAGAACGAGATGATGGGCGCGCGCACCTCGCCCCGGTAGCTGACCAGCAACGGTTTGTCGTTGGCCAGCACTTCGGCGAACAGCGACAGTCCGAACAGAATGCCAAAGATCACCAGCGACCACAGCGCCCGGCGGTTGCGTTTGAAATTGCGCCAGCGGCGCTGGTTCAGCGGCGACAGCCGTGGCTTGCGACGCGCGGGGGCGGTTGCAGCGCCGCCCGTCAAGGCCACGTCAGAGGCTTCGGTCTGGCTCATGTCAGCCCCTCCCCTCGAAATCGATGCGCGGGTCGATCAGCACATAGGTCAGATCGGTCAGGATGCCGACGATCAGTCCCAGCAGCGAAAAGGCGAACAGCGTGCCGAACACCACCGGATAGTCACGCGCGACCGCAGCTTCGAATCCCAGACGGCCCAGACCGTCCAGCGAAAAAAGCGTCTCGATAATCAGCGACCCCCCAAAGAACACACTGACAAACAGCGCTGGAAAACCTGAAATCACGATCAGCATGGCGTTGCGGAACACGTGTTTATACAGGATCTGGCGTTCGCCCAGCCCCTTGGCCTTGGCGGTGATGACGTATTGTTTCTTGATCTCGTCAAGAAAGCTGTTCTTGGTCAGCAGCGTCAGCGTGGCAAAGGATGAAATCGTCAGCGCCGTGACCGGCAGGATGATGTGCCACAGATAATCCAGCACCTTGCCGACCAGTGACAGCTCTTCGAAATTGTTGGAGGTCAGGCCACGCAGCGGGAAAATCTGGTAATAGCTGCCGCCGGCGAACAGCACGATCAGCAGGATCGCGAACAGAAAACCCGGGATCGCGTAGCCTACGATGATCGCCGCAGAGGTCCAGGTGTCAAACCGCGTGCCATCGCGGATCGCCTTGCGGATGCCCAGCGGGATCGAAATCAGATAGGCGATCAGCGTGGACCACAGGCCCAACGTGATCGAGACGGGCATTTTTTCCATCACCAGATCGAACACGCTGATGGACCGGAAATAGCTCTCTCCGAAATCCAGCCGCATGTAGTTCCACATCATGTTCAGGAACCGTTCCAGTGGCGGTTTGTCGAAACCGAATTCGGCCTCCAGTTCCGCGATGAAATCGGCGGGCAGACCGCGACCACCAATATAATCGGAATCGCCGCCACCCGTTATTTCGCCACCCCCACCCGAGATGCCCTCGAACACGTCACCGCCGCCTTCCATGCGGGCGATGATCTGTTCGATCGGCCCGCCAGGGACAAACTGGATCAGGGCAAAGTTGATGATCATGATCCCCAACAACGTGGGAATCACCAGCAACAACCGTCTCAGGATATAGGCGCCCATGGTTACTGTGTATCGCCGCCGGCAGTGATGCCCAGCTCTGCCGCGCGATCAGCGTCGTACCACCAGAAATCAATCTCGCCCAAGGCATAGGGCGGCAGTTCGGCGGGGTGGTCGTATATGTCATAATAGGCGACGGTATGCACGGCCTTGAACCACTGCGGCACGTTGAACCGGATGGTGCGCAGCGCACGATCCAGCGCATGTGTGGCGGTCGTCATTTCCTCGGTCGTGGTGGCATTCACGACGGCGTCGATCAGGCGGTCGATCCCTTCGTTTTTCAGATACATCAGGTTGCGACTGCTATCCTCTGCGGTCTCGGACCCGAACCACTGGTACAGCACCTGACCGGGTTCCAGCCCCATCTGAATGCTATGGGTCAGCATGTCCCAGTCGCCCGACCGGCGGCGTTCGGTTTCCTGTGCCGGATCCACGCGGTCCAGCACCGCATCAATGCCGAGGCGCGTCAGGTTCTGCACATAAGGGTTGATGATGCGGTCCCAGCTGGGGCTGGATTCAAGGAATTCGACGCGCAGCACTTCGCCGTCCTTGCGGCGCATGCCGTCATCACCGGCAATCCAGCCTGCCTCGTCCAGCAGGGCCGATGCCCGGCGCAGATTACCGCGATCCAGCTGGTTGCTGGTCGATACCGGCGGCATCACGACCTCATCCGTCAGGATGCTGGCGTCGAACAATCCCTCATCCACCAGTGGTTGCAGCAGCGCCAGTTCACCTTCGGACGGTGTGCCCGTGGCGGCCAGTTCGGAATTCGACCAGAATCCGGTGACCCGATCATACAGGCCATAGAACAGAGTTTCGTTCGACCATTCGAAATTGAACATCAGGCCCAGCGCCTCGCGCACGCGGGGATCCTGGAATTTCTCGCGACGCAGGTTGAAAATGAACGATTGCGCGGACGCGAGGTTACCGTCCGGCAATTCCGTCTTGATCACCGTGCCGTCCTGAACGGCGGGGAAATCATAAGCCGTCGCCCATTGCAGCGATGAAAACTCGTTGCGGAACCGGTAGATGCCGGCCTTGAACCCCTCGAGCGCAGCGGACCCGTCAGCAAAATATTCCAACCTGATGCTGTCGAAATTGTTGCGCCCCACATTCAGCGGCAGATCCGCGCCCCAGAAATTCGGGTTGCGCACATAGGTCAGATCGCGGCCATAGTCGAACGAGCCCAGCATATAGGCCCCGGTCCCCATCGGCGGGGTGTCCCATGATTCGTCCAGACGGCGGTCCGACGCTTCCCATTCTGCCTTGGAAAACGGGGAAAAGATCGACGCAAGGCCCACGCGCGCGCGCAGCGGTGCCTGATCGGTGAACGTGTATTTGAACCGGTAGGTGTCCAGCACCTCGAAATCGGAAATCTGATCGTTCACGACGGCCAGAAATTCCGGCAGGCCCTGTTCCATGAAGAGATTGTAGGTGAATTCCATATCCGCCGCAGTCATCGGGCTGCCGTCGGAAAAGGTGACATCCTCGCGCAGGTTGATGATGACGTAGGACAGATCCTCGGGGTATTCGATGGTGGTGCACAGATAGCAGTACAGCGTCGTCGGATCATCCGCCGTGGCGATCATGATATCCTCGAACGGGGTGGTGGACAGGGCCGCCGCATTGCCCAACCGCGTGAACTGGTTGAAGCTGTCAAAGGTGCCCAACACGCTTTGCGACATTTCCCCACCCTTCGGCGCGTCGGGATTCACATAGTCCAGATGCGTCATGTCGGGACCGTATTTCACGTCGCCGAAATACGAATAGGCGTGCGTTTCGATCAATGCCTCGTCCTGCGCCACGGCTTGGTCGGCCCAAAGTGCGGCCCCGAACAACAACGTGCTGCCCAGCAGTGCGTGACGGGTGCGGTTGACGATACGGGGGCGGCAAATGGCTTGGGGCATTGGACTCTCCGTTGCGTGGGTCGCGACACGGTAACGCCCCGGCTGGGCCAGCATCAAGTTGAGAATATGTTATCTGACGACAAGGTCATGTCGGCGCACAAAAAAACCGCGCCCCGAGGGGCGCGGCTGTGACCATTGGGCGCGGCCTGCCTCAGCTGCCGGGGTTCGACGCCAGATAGGCGATCAGGTTCGCGCGGTCGGCAGGGTCCGGCAGACCCCGGTATCCCATTGCGGTTCCGGGTGCCCAACCCTGCGGGTCCTCGAGAAACGCATAAAGGTTTTCCGGCGTCCAGACATCGGCGGCCTCTTCAAGAGCACCGGAATAGTTGTATCCCGCCACCGCGTCGATATCACGACCAACCACATCGTACAGGTGCGGGCCTACGCCATTTTCGCCTTCGGCCAGTGCATGACAGGACCGGCAGTTGCGGAACACACCTTCGCCTGCGGAGGCATCTGCTACAGC
Source organism: Loktanella gaetbuli (assembly GCF_020531945.1). Lineage (NCBI taxonomy): Bacteria > Pseudomonadati > Pseudomonadota > Alphaproteobacteria > Rhodobacterales > Roseobacteraceae > Loktanella > Loktanella gaetbuli. The sequence goes on along the minus strand of NZ_JAJATZ010000004.1, from coordinate 181,556 downwards.
GAACGCTTCTTCAAACGTGACTTCGACAACTTCTTCGACGGGGCCGGTATCAGCCTCGGGCACCTCGACCAGATAGCCCTGTGCATGATCCTCGTCATGGCTGCCAGCGCCAACATAGATCAGTTCGGCGGCCCATCCGCCCAGCATGAACACCAAAAGTGTGCCGCACAGTCCGCCAAGGACCTTGGTCATCGTCATTGTGTCGAACATGTCGCGTTCTACCTCGCATTAAAACTTTGCCGCCGTGTAGCCGTTTTCACCCGTCCAGTGCAAGGTATAGTGGCGCGTCGAAACGCCCCAAACCGCAGGCAAGGGGCCAGGCACAGCCATTTATCCGGGAAAGACCATAGCATGAGCGGACATATCGCGTTTCAGGGTGAACTGGGTGCCTACGGCCATCAGGCCTGCGTCGAGGCGCAACCGGATTTCACCCCCCTGCCCTGCGATACCTTCGACGACACGCTGGCGGCCGTGCGCGACGGGCGCGCCGATCTGGGCATGATCGCGATCGAAAATTCCACTTATGGCCGGGTGGCCGACGTGCATTCCCTCTTGCCCGAAAGCGGCCTGCATATCGTCGGCGAAACGTTCGTGCGGGTGCACGTCAACCTGCTGGGCGTGCCGGGCGCATCGCTGGCAGACGTGCGCGAGGCCTATGGCCATGTGGTCATCCTGCCGCAATGCGCGACATTTTTGCGCGACCACGCCATCCGCGGCGTGGTCAGTTCCGACAATGCCCGCGCAGCACGCGAGGTTGCAGCGGCAGGTGACCCCAGCCGTGCGGCGCTGGCATCCGAACTGGCCGCCGACATCTACGGACTGGACGTGCTTGCCGCACATATCGAGGACCACGCCCGCAATACCACGCGGTTCGTCGTCATGGCGCGCGATCCCGACCACAGCCGGCGCGGCGACGGCAAGATGGTCACGTCATTCGTGTTCCGGGTCCGCAATATCCCAGCCGCGCTCTACAAGGCGATGGGTGGTTTCGCGACCAATGGCGTCAACATGACCAAACTCGAAAGCTACATGGTCGGCGGCACGTTCCGCGCCACCCAGTTCTATGCGGAAATCGAAGGTCATCCCGAGGACCCGAACGTCCGGTTGGCGCTGGATGAGCTGGACTATTTCACCAATCATTTGCGCATCATGGGCGTGTTCCCCGCCGCCCCCCGCAGGTTCGAACAGCGCTGATCAGCTGCGTGTCGGTTTTTCGCGGTTTTCGATGCTGGCGGCGAAATCGGCCACACGTTTCTTGAACCGGTTGGTCAGGTTCGATTTCGCCAGTTTCAGCGATTGCAGCAGCAGGCGCGCGGACAGTGTCTTGGCCGACAGATCAATGGCCATCGACATCCGCGTCTTGTTTTGTGACAGCGGCAGCAGTTCGATCGTCGACACGCCGTTCAGACCGTTGGCAACCAGCGTCAGTTCCAGCAGGTTGGGTTTTTCCATCCGGGCGACCGTCGCCGTGATCGTGCGCGCCCGTCCACGATAACTGAACGCCACATCCCAGACGCTGCCGACCCCGGCAATCCCGTCGGGGTCCGTGCGACGCACCTCGGCACCACGACGGATCATCTGACGCTCGAAGGTGTCGAAATCCGTGACCCGAGCAAACACGACGTCGATCGGGGCCTCAATGTCCTCGCGCGCGCTGAATTTCATGCTTCAACCTTACATCTTCGCGGGCGCAAGATACGCCTGTCACATCAGTCAAGTGTGTCAGATAACCAGTTTTCTAACAGAAAGTGAGCTATTGCGCCGGGCCGTGCGGGTTTGATGTCGTGGTGTTGCCCCGCGAATACATCGGCCATTTCCTCACGCGTGACCCAGCGGGCATCCTCGATCTCGGCGGGATCGATGGTGATCGCCGTGCTGGTCGCCTCGCCCCGCATCCCGCACATCAGCGACGCTGGAAACGCCCAGGGCTGGCTGGCGAGATAGCTGACTGCGCCTACCGTGACGCCAGCCTCTTCGAACACCTCACGGCGCACGGCGGCCTCCAGCGTCTCGCCGGGTTCGACAAACCCCGCGAGCAAGGAATACATGCCTTCGGGCCAACCGGGGGACCGACCGACGAGCACAGAATTCTGATGCGTGATCAACATGATGACCACTGGATCGGTGCGCGGAAAATGATGCCGCCCACAAGCGGCACAATCGCGCTGCCACCCCGCCTGTGTCGCAACACTTGCCGCGCCGCAATTGGCGCAAAACCCGTGAATCGCGTGCCAATGAAACAGGGAACGCGCCGTCGCCGCCAGTTCGGCATCCTCTCGCGACAGCCGCGTCATGGCACTGCGCAGCTCGACAAAGGTTGCCTGCGGCACGGCCGGATGTGCCTGCTCGGTCTGGTCCGAAAAGCTGTCCAGATGGGCCACGTCAGGACCCGCGGGCGTCCAGTCGGACAGATCAGCCGCAAAAATCGCACGACCCCCGCTGCGCGCCAAAAGAAGGCGCATGTCGCGCGCATCCGACAGCGCCGGATGATCGTGGCGCAGCCGCACCAGCGCATCCCCCGCGACCAAGGGTTTGCCGCGCCAGAGCGCGATCACATCCGAATCAGCAATGTGGGCGGCAGAATCGGCGCGCCAGTCAGCCGCGCGATCCAGATTGGCACCTGCAAAGGTGACGGTTTCTGCAATTTTCATGACCCGTTGAATGGCACGCTGGCTAACAAAGCTCAATATTTGCAATTTTTGTTTACAAATCTTTCAGCGCGATCCTCTTAGGGTTGCAAAGCACCCGGTGATCGTTCGATTTAAACACATGACAACTAGACCACCGATCATTGTCTCCGCGCCCTTGCGGATCTTGCAGACGACCGATCTGCACATGTCATTCACCGGCTACAATTATTTCGGGACGCAACATGCGACGCCATCGGGGTTGTTTGGCCTCGCGTCGCTGATTGCGCAGGCCAGACGCGCGGCCAGCGCCTCTATTCTGGTGGATTGCGGTGACTTTTTGCATGGCACGCCGCTTGCCGATGAAATCGCGCAGCGCGATCTGCAGCCGCATCCCATCGCGGCAGCGTTCCAGATGCTGGACTACGATGCCATCACGCTGGGGAACCACGATTTCGAATTTGGCCTGCCCTACCTTGCCGCAGCCCTGAGGCCCTGTGCAGACCGCATCGTGGCAAGCAATCTGCGCAAGGCACCGATCGAGAACCTTGCGAACCGCTGGAAGATCATCACCCGCGACCTGATGTGTTCGGACGGCGTGTCGCGCCCGATCCGGATCGGCCTGCTCGGCTTTGCACCGCCACAGATCACGGACTGGAGCGCGGACAAACTGGACAATGCACTCGAGATTGACGACGCCGTTTCCGCCGCACGGACCTATCTGCCGCAGCTGCAAAGGGCGGGTGCCGATATTGTCATTGCCCTGTGTCACGGCGGCCCGTCAGCGGATGGCCAGGCCTACAGGTCGGAAAATCCGGCGGCGGCCCTTGCGGCCTTGCCCGGTATCGACGTGGTGCTGATGGGACATCTGCATCGCAGTTTCCCGGGACCGGACTTTGGACAATTTCCACAGGTGGATACTGTCAGCGGCACGATACACGGCAAACCCGCGATGATGCCCGGTCCACACGGCGAACATCTGGGGCAGCTGGATCTGACGGTTGTACTGGATGCGCAAGGCCGCTGGTACCCGGCCCGGCATCATATCCAGTTGCTCTGTCCCGGTCCTGGCCAGGTGTCCGGGCCCGGCGATCTGTCCGCGCGTCTGTCACCGGTCATCGCCCCGGCCCATCGTGCCACGGTGGCGCGACTGTCGCAGACGGTTGGTCGATCACCCGTTGCGATGCACAGCTATTTCGCAACCATCGGGCTGGACGGCACCGCCGATCTGCTGGCGCGCGTGCAGGCCGACGTCGTGCGCGCAGGTTTGTACGGCACCGATCTCGCCACACTTCCGATCCTGTCCAGCACCGCATCCTTTGCCGCAGGCGGACATGCTGGTGCGCAGAACTTTGTCGATATCCCAAAAGGTCCGCTGCGACTGCGCGATTGCACGGCGATCGCGCCGTTCGACAATCGCATTTGCGCCGTCTTGCGGCGGGGCTGGCAAATCCGGGACTGGCTGGAACGCAGTGCGACCTATTTCAACCAATTGGTCCCGCAGAAGACCGGGCAACCCTTGTTGTCAGGCCGCACTGCATCCTACCATTTCGACACCATTTATGGCCTCGACTATGTCATCGACCTGTCGGCGAAACCGATTGTGGCAGGCAGCATGGCCCAGTCCGCGCCCCGCATCCGCGACATCCGGCTGGGTCAGACGCTGCTGAATGATGATGCGCTGGTGATCGTCGCAACCAGCGCCTACCGGGCGCGCGGCGGCGGCTCTCTTGTTCGGGCAGAAGAATCCGACATCGTCTATACCTCGCAGATCGGGTTGCGCAGCGCCCTGCAGGATGCGCTGTCGTCGGGGCGGATCACCCCGCGCGAGGCGCAACCTGTCTGGCGTTTTGCCCCCTTGCGGGTGCCAGTGCCTGCTTTGTGTCGGCCATGGCCGCACAGGATCACCTGGCGGGTGTGCCGCATGTGACCGCAGGCAATCCACTGGATGACGGGTTCATGCAATTTCATCTGCGGTTGTAGGCCGGGCCGGGTTGCACTGATTTTCGCAGCCCCCTATATATAGGGCGAGAGGTTGGCGCGGGCGAGTGCTTCGCCAACCTGGTCAGGACCGGAAGGTAGCAGCCACAACGAATACCGCTTGGGTCGTTGTCAACCTCTCACCCCCACTCATGACCCCCAGCGGGACGAGGGATTAGGATCTGCCAGACCGCGCCCGCCTTAGCCCGACCATCGTGACCGGCACACCGCATGGCTGAGCCGCTGACGCTGTTTCAGATGGGCTGGACGGACCATTTCGCGGACCAGATCACCGATCGCGACGGGACACCCGCCCGCATCAGTTCCGTCCATCGCAAACGTGTCGCCGGCCTGACGGTGGATGGACCCGTTGACCTGACACTGGATCCCGGACAATCCACCGCCACGATGGCCGTCGGCGACTGGGTTCTGTGTAACCCTGACGCCGCACGCGTCCTGCACCGGCTGGACCGTCACACGACCTTGCAACGCGGCAAGGAATTCGCCACCGGCGAACGCCAGTTGATCGCGGCGAACCTCGACACGTTGTTCATCACGACATCCTGCAATGCCGATTTCAATGTAGCACGTCTGGAACGCTACCTCGCACTTGCCCATGACGCAGGTATTGCGCCTGTGATCCTGCTGACAAAATCCGATCAGGCGGATGATGCCGCGGCCTACGTAGCCGAGGCGCAGGCGCTGGGGGCGGATCTGCCTGTCGTCGCCCTGAACGCCAAGGGTGCGGATGTGGCGCAGATCCTGTCGCCCTGGTGCGCCGTGGGGCAGACCGTCGCCATGGCCGGATCCTCCGGTGTTGGCAAAACCACCATCGCCAACGCGTTGACCGGCAACACCGCCGCGACGCAAGGCATCCGCGAGGACGACGCGCGCGGCCGCCACACGACTACCGGTCGCAGCCTGCACCGCCTGCCGCAGGGCGGCTGGTTGATCGACACGCCGGGGATGCGGGGGCTTGGCGTGGCGGATGTGTCATTCGGGATCGACGCGACCTTTCCCGAAATCAGCAGCCTGACCGACGATTGCCGTTTCCGCGATTGCAAACACGAAAACGAACCCGGTTGCGCGGTGCTGGCCGCTGTGGACGCAGGTCGCGTGACCGCCGACAGGCTGGCGCGTTATCGCAAATTGCGGCGCGAGGACGAGATCGCGACCGAAACCACCGCCGAGGCACATGCCCGCAAACGCCGTTTTTCCAAAACCGTCAATGCCGCGGTCAAGGGCAAGAAACGGGGCCGCCGGTAGCCCAGCGCATCTGCGCGTCGGTTTCCACAGCACAGGGCCTGACCTGTCGCAGGCGCGACAGAGCCAGGTCGGCCGGTTCGCCTGCTTCGATCATCAGGCGCAGGGCCACCATCCCCGACCGCCCACATCCGCCAAAGCAATGCACCAGGACGCGCGCCCCTTGCCCCAGATCGGCGCGTGCCATGGCCGCGACTGACGGCCAGCGGGCCAGAACATCAGCCCCCGGCACACCAAAGTCAGGGATCGGCAGATGGTCCCACGCGATCCCCACCGCGGCCAGATCAGACCCAAGTGACCCGGCACCCTTGCGGTCCAGCTCTGCCTGCGTGGTCATGCTGATGACGCGGCGGGGTCCCCATGTCATCAGGCGGTCCCAATCGGTTGCATAATGCCGCGTGCGGCCCGGAATCGGAGAAATGGCGAGCGTGCCGCCGCCACACTCCAGCGCATGTGGTATGAATTCCGTCACCGTCGCCTCATCCCTCGCTGTCACGACCCAATCCTAATGCCATCACCACCTCAGGCAAAAGCACCCGATTGACCCCGTATGGCTCATGTCGTCCTTCGGTTGCTCTGACACCGTCGGGCGCATAGGTTGGCGGCAGCATCCAGCGAAAAGAGCATCATGTCAGACCAACCCGCCTATCAGGTTCTCGCCCGCAAATACCGGCCCGAGACCTTCGCCGACCTCGTGGGACAGGACGCGATGGTGCGCACGCTGAAAAATGCCTTTGATGCCGACCGCATCGCACAGGCGTTCATCATGACAGGGATCAGGGGCACCGGCAAAACCACCACCGCCCGGATCATCGCCAAGGGGATGAACTGCATCGGCCCGGACGGCAACGGCGGGCCCACCACGGAACCCTGCGGCGTCTGTGAACATTGCACCGCGATCATGCAGGGCCGCCACGTCGACGTGATCGAGATGGACGCGGCATCGAACACCGGTGTGCAGAACATCCGCGACGCGATCATCGAAACCGTCAGCTACCGCGCGGTGTCGGCACGCTACAAGATCTTCATCATCGACGAAGTGCACATGCTGTCGAAAAGCGCATTCAACGCGCTGCTCAAAACGCTCGAAGAACCCCCCGCGCACGTCAAATTCATCTTTGCCACCACGGAAATCAGACAGGTCCCCGTAACTGTGCTGTCGCGATGTCAGCGGTTCGACCTGCGCCGGATCGAACCCGAGGTGATGATCGGCCTGCTCAAACGTATTGCCACCTCCGAAGGTGCCGAAATCGCGGATGACGCGCTGGCGCTGATTACCCGCGCCGCCGAAGGGTCCGCACGCGATGCAACCTCGCTTCTGGATCAGGCGATCAGTCACGGCGCAGGCGAAACCACCGCCGATCAGGTCCGCGCCATGCTGGGTCTGGCCGACCGGGGCCGCGTGCTCGATCTGTTCGACATGATCCTGCACGGCCATGCTGCCGAGGCGATGCTGGAACTGTCCAACCAATACGCCGAAGGGGCAGACCCCATGGCGATCCTGCGCGATCTGGCAGAGGTCACGCATTGGGTCAGCGTCATCAAGATCACCCCAGAGGCCGCAGAGGACCCCACCGTCGGCCCCGACGAACGCACCCGCGGGCTGGCCATGGCCGAGGCGCTGCCGATGCGCGTGCTGTCACGCATGTGGCAGATGCTGCTCAAGGCACTCGAAGAGGTGGCCCATAGCCCCAATGCCATGATGGCCGCCGAAATGGCCGTGATCCGGCTGACCCATGTCGCCGATCTGCCCACCCCAGAGGATCTGGTCAAGAAACTCAAGGATGCGACACCGCCCCCTAGTGGTCCCGGCGGTGGCGCACCGCGCCCCGCGCCCGCCGGTGGTGGCACCGCGCAGGCGGTATCGCGCACCCCGGCCCCGACACACAGCGGACCGTCCGGCCCATCGGCCAGTGCGGCACCGCAGCTGGCCACGGACGCGCTGGCGCACTACGCCCGGTTCGAGGATGTGGTCGATCTGATCCGCCACCACCGCGACGTCAAACTGCTGGTCGAGGTCGAAACCGGTCTGCGTCTGGTGGCCTACCAGCCCGGCCGCATCGAAGTGAACCCCACCGCCGACGCCGCAGCCGACCTGACCCAGCGTCTGGGTGCCAGGCTACAGGCCTGGACCGGCAACCGCTGGGCGGTCACCGTGACGAATGCCCCCGGTGCCCCCACCATCGCCGAACTGCGCGATGCCGAAGACAGCGCGCGCGAGCAAGAGGCCCGCGCGCATCCGCTGGTTCAAGCCGTCTTTGCGGCCTTTCCCAACGCCAAGATCGCAAACATCAAGACCGAGGCCGACAGGCTGGCCGATGCGGCTGGCGACATGCTGCCGGAGGTCGACGAAGAATGGGACCCCTTTGACGACGATTAGGACGCGGGCCATTCATCTGGCCCGATCCGGCCCAGGACGGTGAAACCATCGCCCGTCGGTGCGATGACATAGGCCACGCCCTGCGGTTCGGGATAGATCCCCGTCGCAGCCTCGAACGGATCGTCATGGCCCACGATCACCAGATTGCCGTCCTGCGGGATCTGCGAAATGGCCGCCGTGACATTGGCCGACATCATGTCCAGATCGGACTGTTTGTAATCCTCGGCCGGGGCGAAATTCAGTGCCGCATCCTGCCGGTAGTCGCCAAACGCCAGATCGGCCGTCTGCCATGCCCGGCAATATTCGCTGCTAATTACTTCGCCCACGGGGATTTCCAGCCCGCTGATGGCGGCACCGATGGCCTTGGCCTGCTGCCAGCCCGCTTCGCTCAGCACACGCTGTGTTGCGCAATCGCCCAGCTTTGCCGCGACCTGATCGGCATAATCGGTCTCGGTCATGGCATGCCGCAAATACAGGACGTGGCCGCCCGACTGCAACGCGTCGACCAGCTCGGCGACGCTGGCCGTCTCTTGCGCAAGGGCCTGTCCGCCGCACAGTGCAAGGCTCGCAATGGCCGGAATGAATGGGGTTTTGGATCGCAACATCAGATGATTCCTTATCCTGACTGATTTACTCAACCACTTAATCCTGATTCTTTTAGTCAAGTAAACCCCACTTGTTCGCTTCCGCAGCCCTGCATATCGTCCAGTTCACAATCAGGCGGCGCAAAGTGACACCACCGTCGCAGGCCTCGCGCCAGAAGGAGTGACAGACGTGCGATACCCAATGACCCTGCTGCTGGCATTTGCCCCGGGGCCCGCGTTGGCGCAGGTCTGCGCGCAGATGCGTCCCGATTGGTCAGGCGGCCCGGTCAGTGCGATGACCGAGGCAATCTGGCTGTTCAGCACGGCACCGACCGTTGCCCTTCTGATCGCGACCGGGGCCGCGATCTGGTTTCGCAGCACCTGGGCCGGTGCCGCCGCCGTTGTGGCATGGTCAGGCTATATCTACCTGCTCAGCTCTGACGTGCAGATCCTGTCGCAAGCCCGCGCAGAAGGCTGTATCGGGCCACAAACCTTGTCGATCGGCATCGTCATTGCAATATGTGTCACGACAGTCTTGATTACCGCGCCGCGCAAACCGCGGTCAGAATAAGGAAAAATCCAATGCTCAAAGGTTTAGGCGGACTTGGCGACATGGCCAAGATGATGAAATCCGCACAGGACATGCAGGCCAAGATGGCCCAGATGCAAGAAGACATGGACCATATCACCGTCGTGGGTGAATCCGGTGCCGGTCTGGTCAAGGCGACGGCCACCGCCAAGGGCGATCTGACGGGCCTCGACATCGATCCCAGCATCTTCAACGGTGACGAAAAGGAAATCGTCGAGGACCTGATCCTCGCCGCGATCAAGGACGCCCAGTCCCGCGCTGCAGACCGCGCCCAGCAGGAAATGGCGAAAATCGCCGAAAGTCTCGGCCTGCCTGCGGGCATGAAACTGCCGTTCTAAGGCATGTCCGCCAGTATCATCTTGCCAAAAATACTCTCGCCGAAGGCCCGGCTTTCCGCATGGAAAGCCGGTACATGACCGACAGCCCGCAAGCCATCGACGACCTGATCGCGCTCATGGCGAAACTGCCGGGGCTGGGCCCCCGCTCGGCCCGCCGCGCGGTGCTGCATCTGGTCAAGAAACGCGCACATCTCTTGATCCCTCTGGCGGATGCGATGCAACAGGTGGGCGAAACGGTGCGCGAATGTGTCAACTGCGGGAATATCGCAACCGATGACATCTGCGGGATCTGTGCCTCCGAACGGCGCGCCATCGGCGAAATCTGCGTGGTCGAGGATGTGTCTGACCTGTGGGCGATGGAACGCAGCAACCAGTTCAAGGGACGCTACCATGTTCTGGGTGGCACGCTGTCGGCACTCGATGCCGTGGGACCAGAGGATCTGCGCATCCCCCGCCTGCTGGACCGGATCAAGTCCGAAAACGTGACCGAGGTGATTCTGGCCTTGGGGGCCACCATCGACGGCCAGACCACGGCGCATTACATCGCTGATCAGTTGCCGGGCATCACGGTGACATCGCTGGCCCAGGGTGTACCGGTCGGTGGCGAACTGGACTATCTTGATGACGGCACGATCACTGCTGCCCTCAAGGCCCGCCGCGCGATCTGAGCCATCGGCCTTGCAGCGATGCAGCGCACACGGTCGCGTCGCGATCGGCATGCATTGCCCATGACTGTCCGAAACGAAAAGACCCCGGTCGAATGACCGGGGCCTTGTCAGGACGCGATGATGATCTGTTGATCAGTCTTCGTCGTCATTTTCCGCATCGACGTTCTCCGGCAGCTTGAAGAAGCTGTCGGCGTCGCGCACGTCACGGGTGTCGACGGGTTCTTCATCATCCTCGGGTGTCTCGGACAGGCTGAAGGTTTCCAGCCCGGCGATGGATGACGGCATCTTGGGTTCGGGTGCCATGCCAAGGCTGCTTTCGGTGCTGACCAGCTTGCGACGCTCGTCGTCGGTCATTGCACCGCCCTCGGCGGCCCTTTTTGCATTGGCCTTTTGCACGGCCGCGTCCAGTTCGGACTGCTTGCACAGGCCCAGTGCGACCGGATCGATCGGTTCGAGGTTGTTGATGTTCCAGTGGGTGCGTTCGCGGATCGCCTGGATCGTGGGCTTGGTCGTGCCGACCAGTTTGCTGATCTGGCCGTCCGACAGTTCGGGGTGAAATTTCACCAGCCAATAGATCGATGCCGGGCGGTCCTGACGCTTGGACAGCGGCGTGTAACGCGGGCCGCGACGCTTTTCCTCGCCCACGGCGGCCTTGTAGAACTTCAGCTTCAGGGCGTGGGACGGATCCGCCATGCCCTTGTCCAGTTCTTCCTGGGTCAGCTGGTTGTTGGCGACGGGATCGAATCCCTTGACGCCCGTGGCCACGTCGCCATCGGCGATGCCCTGCACTTCCAGCTCGTGCATGCCGCAGAAATCCGCGATCTGCTTGAAGGTCAGCGTGGTGTTGTCACACAGCCAGACGGCCGTCGCCTTGGCCATGATCGGTTTGTTGTCAGCCATCATGTCTCTCCTATTCTGGACAAGCCTTTCCCGCGCCCTTGAGGGGGCTGACCGCATGGGCCGGGTTCGCATTGTCGGGGAACTTGAGGTGTATATAGTCAGACCACACGAATTTGGAAAGACTGCAAATGTGGAAATGGCTGGCCGCTGCGGCCCTGATCGCCCCTCCTGCCCTGGCGGATGAGGCGGGCGATTTCGATTACTACGTAATGGCGTTGTCATGGTCGCCCAATTGGTGCGACCGCGAAGGGCGCGCGCGCAATTCACCGCAGTGTGCACCGGGGGCGAATTACGGCTGGGTGCTGCACGGTTTGTGGCCGCAACATGAATACGGCTACCCACAGGATTGCCGCACCAGCGTGCAACCCCCGTCGCGCGGACAAACGGCGGCCATGGCCGATATCATGGGGACCAGCGGGCTGGCATGGTACCAGTGGAACAAACATGGCAGCTGTTCAGGCCTGACGTCGCAGGCCTATTTCGACCTTGCGCGCCGGGCCTACGACAGCGTCGATATCCCGCAGGCCTTTCGCGAGTTGAACCGGGACGTGACCCTGCCTGCATCGCTGATCGAAGAGGCATTCATCGACAAGAACCCCGACCTGTCGCCCGACGGCGTGACCGTCACCTGCCGCGACGGCGCGATCCAGGAGGCGCGGATCTGCCTGACCAAGGATCTGGAACCGCGTGACTGCGGCGCGGACGTGGTGCGCGACTGCACATTGCAAAGTGCGACATTCGGGGCGATCGACTGATGCTGCGCTGGCAACCCGGAGATGATGTGGGCGCGCTGGACGACTGGCCGTTCACCGCGTCCGCCAGCGACTACGAGATTCTGCGCGGCGCACCACGCGCGAGCGGCCGCATCCTGGCCGGTGGGCCGGGTCACCCCACCCGTGCGGGGATCTGGCGCTGCACGGCCGGTGCGTTTTCCTGCATCGAACAAGGCGACGAGATGATGACGATCCTGTCCGGCACCGGCACGCTGACGGATGTCGCAAGCCAGGAGGTGACCCGCTTTGCAGCCGGTGACACCTTGTTCAGCCGCGACGGGCGGCGGGTGATCTGGGATGTGACACAGGACGTGACAAAGGTCTTTTTCGGTCACAAGGACGGTGGGTTCTGATCATCATTCGGCCCTGCGGGCCGATGCCTCCGGCGGGAGTATTTCTGGCAAGATGATGCTGTGCGTCACTGCACGAATGGACCGGGGTCGAGGCCCCGCAGGGCCTCTGCGGTATCCATCGGGCGTTTTCCGGCGCGTTGCAAGCGGGTGATCCGCACGGACCCCGTGCCACAAGCGATCGTCAGGTCGTGCAGGACCTGCCCTGGATCACCGCTTGCGTCAGCGACCTGACTGGCCAGCAATTTCACCCGTTCGCCACCGATTTCAGTCCAGGCACCGGGGAATGGCGACAGCCCGCGGATTTGTGCATTGACGGTCGCTGCATCCTGCGTCCAGTCGATCCGCGCTTCTGCCTTGTCGATCTTGGCGGCATAGGTGACGCCGGCGTCAGGCTGCGGGACCGGGTGCAGCGTCGCAATCCCGGCGAGCGCCTCGATAATCAGGCGTGCGCCCATACCGGACAGGCGGTCGTGCAGGGTTCCCGTCGTGTCATCGGCGGCGATGCACGTTGTTTCGCGCAGCAGAACAGGGCCTGTATCCAGCCCTGCCTCCATCTGCATGATGCATACGCCGGTTTCCGTGTCACCGGCCATGATCGCGCGGTGGATGGGTGCGGCCCCGCGCCAGCGCGGCAAGAGCGAGGCATGGATGTTCAGGCAACCGTGGCGCGGTGCATCCAGCACGGCCTGCGGCAGGATCAGTCCGTAGGCCACGACGACCGCGATATCGGCGTCCAGATCGGCAAAGGCCTGCTGCGCCGCGTCCGATTTCAGCGAGACCGGGTGCCGCACCTCCAGCTCGAGTGACATTGCCCGCTGCTGCACGGGGCTGGGCCGGTCTTTCTTGCCACGCCCGGCGGGACGTGGCGGTTGTGCGTAGACGGCGACCACCTCGTGCCCTGCATCGACCAGCGCCTGCAGCACCGGCACCGAAAAGTCGGGTGTTCCCATGAAGATGACGCGCATATTGGCCCCCTGTCTGATCTGGGCGGCACCCTAGCGTCTGGTGCGGGAATGGCTAGCAGCTTCGGCCCAGCACCAGCACATAGGTCGGCCCCTTGGCACCCTGTGCGACACCGACACCCATTTCGGACACGCGCGGGTGCAGGATGTTGGACAAATGGCCGGGTGAGGCATTCCAGCCATTCACAACCTGTGCAACGCGCGGGAAATCCCAGGCCACGTTTTCGGCAATGGTGCAGGCCTGATAGCCGCGGGCCCGGGCGCGCAGCTGCGAATTGGACCCGTCACTGCCACGGTGACCGCGAATGGCATGGACCGCCATATCGCAGGCATGATCCTGCGAGGCCTGCGCCAGTCGTTGGTTGAAGCCCAGTGGCGGCAGACCGCGCGCGCGCCGGGTCTGGTTCACACCGTTGACGATCTCTGTCGCGATGGCGTTGTAGTTGCCAGGGGCAGCGCAGGCATTTGCAGCGGACACATGCGTGGGCAGCGCCAGCGCGGTCGCCGCGCACATGATAAAGAATAGGGGTCGCAGCATCTTGGTCCTCCGGTTGGTCAGAGGTCCAGGGTGCGTTTTGAAAACGGCGCTTGTTAGGCGCAGATCGCGCGATTTTCGGGTCAGGCGCTGCGGATGAACCGCCCGCCGAGGCTGGCACAGGCAAAGAGCGCTACCGCCACACAAACGATCGACGGACCTGTCGGTGTGTCCAGCTGCAAGGATAGCGCGATGCCGCCAAGTGCTGCGGTCACGCCGATCAACGCGGCAACCGCGGCCATCCGCTCGGGGCCATTGCTGGCACGGCGCGCCGCCGCAGCGGGGATCACCAGCAGGGCCGTGATCAGCAATGCGCCCACGACCTTGATCGCGACGGCCACGACGCCAGCCAGCATCAGCGTCAGGATCAGATTTTCGCGTTGCGGATCGACACCGGAGGCCGTCGCCAGATCGGGATTCAGAGTCGCCAGCAACAAGGCCGACCAGTGCCACCACAAAAGCGCCAGCACGACCAGCACGCCCGCCCAGATCACCGCCAGATCGCTGCGCGTCACGGTCAACACGTCGCCGAACAGATAGGCCTCGAGGTCGATCCGCGCGCCCGGCAGCAGCGCCACCGCCACAAGGCCCAGCGCCAGGGCGCCATGCGCAAGCACGCCTAGAATGGTGTCGGTGCCCTGTTGGCGATCGCTCAGTCTGTGGATCAGCAATGCGACGATCAAGGCGACAAGCCCCACGCCCGCGATCACCGACAAATTCAGCGCAAGCGCCAGCGCCACGCCCAGGATTGCGGCATGGGCCGTGGCGTCACCGAAATAGGCCATGCGCCGCCAGACCACGAAACAGCCCAGAATACTGGCCGCCAGGGCCGTGCCGACCGCGGCAAGCGCCGCGCGCACCAGAAAATCGTCCAGCATTCAGTCCGTTGTCCCGTGATGGTGGTGGTGGTGGTGATGATGGTGATCATGATCGTGGCGATAAAGCGCGAGCGCGCCACCTGTGCCTGTCCCGAACAATTCGCGATAGGCAGGTGCGGCGGAAACGACCTCGGGCGTGCCTTCGCAACAGATATGACCGTTCAGGCAGATCACCCGGTCAGACGCGCTCATGACCACGTGAAGTTCATGACTGACCATCAGCACGGCACAGCCCAGGTCCGCCCGTACATCCTCGATCAGGCGATAGAATTGCGCGGCCCCCGGCTGGTCGAGGCCTTGTGTCGCCTCGTCCAAGATCAAAAGTTGCGGTGCGTTCAGGATCGCGCGGGCCAAGAGCACACGCTGAAACTGCCCGCCTGACAGATCGGCCATCTGACGGTTGGCCACATGGGCGACACCAGTGCGCGTCAGTGCCGTTTCCGCCTGCGCGCGCGACACCCGGCGCGGCAGATCCAGAAACCGGCGGGCGGTCAGCGGCAAGGTGGCATCGATTGACAGTTTCTGCGGCACATACCCGATGCGCAGGCCCGCCTCACGCAGGATGCGCCCGCTGTCAGGGCGCAAGGCACCAATCAGACTGCGCAAAAGCGTCGATTTGCCCGACCCGTTGGGCCCGACGATCGTCACGATTTCACCCGCCGCAATCGACAGGCTGACATCCTGCAGGATCGCCGTCGTCCCGTAAGAGACGCGCAGGTTTTCCGCAGACAGCAGCGTCATGCCGGTACCTGACATTTCGGGCACAGGCCCTCTGCTTCGATCACCGTGCGTTCGATGGCAAATCCGCTGTCATTGGCCATACGGTCGAGGGTTGCAGGCGATGCCGCCTCGGCCACGGTACGACAGGACCGGCAGATCATGAACGCCGGATCATGTTCGGCCCCCGGTCGCGCACAAGCGACAAAGGCATTGAGCCGTTCGATCCGGTGGGCAAGGCCATTATCCACCAGAAACGACAACGCGCGGTAGGCGATGGGTGGCTGGTCGCCCAAGCCTTCGTCCCGCAGCCGGGCCAGAACGTCATAGGCCCCCATCGCCGTATGGCTTTCCAGCAGGATCTCCAGCACGCGACGGCGCACCGGAGTCAGGCGGATATCGGCAGCCTCGGCCTGCGCGATTGCACCGCTGACACAGGCGCTGTGATCGTGGGGATCGAAACCGCTGCTCATGAAATGTCCACTTGTTATGTTATAACAATACATTTATAGCCCCGCCCGAAACCAATCACAAGGGGACTCTCCATGCTGCGTCTGACCACAACAACAGCCCTCGTCATGCTATCCACCACCGCGATGGCCGAGGTGCCGCGCGTTTTGACGGATATTGCGCCGATCCATAGCCTTGTGGCGCAGGTGATGGGAGATCTGGGCGCACCGGACCTGCTGGTGCCCGCGGGTGGTGATGCGCACCACATGGCGCTGCGCCCGTCCGATGCACGCCTGCTGGATCAAGCGCAGGTGGTGGTCTGGGTCGGTGAAAGCCTGACACCCTGGCTGGACGAGCCGCTGCGCACGCTCGCGCCCACAGCCGCGACACTGACCCTGCAAGAGGTCGCTGGCTGGACCCCGCGGATGTATACCGAAGCAGATGATCATGCGGGTCATGAAGGACATGAAGACCATGCGGATCATGACAATCACGACGATCATGCGGACCACGATCATGAACATGATCACGCTGGTGACGATCACGCAGGCCATGACGACCATTCAGGTCACGCGCACACGGGGCTGGACCCGCATGCCTGGCTCGACCCGGTCGCGGCCAAGGTCTGGGTGGGCGCGATCCGCGATACGCTGACCGCGACCGACCCCGACAATGCAGCCACCTATGCCGCCAATGCCGCAGGCACGATGCAGCGTCTGGATACGCTGACCGACCAGCTGACAACGACGCTGGCCGGCGTGCCTGCTGGCAGCTGGCTGGCACCCCATGACGCCTTTGGTTATTTCGAAGACCGGTTCACGGTGCCCTCTGCCGGGGCCGTGGCCGACAGCGAAGCGGTGGCCCCCGGTGCCGCAGGCCTGTCAGACCTGCGCGAACGGGTATCCGGCGGCAATGTCAGCTGCGTGCTGTTCGAGGTGAACACCGCCGACGATCTGGCCCGCACCCTGACCGACGGAACCACGGCCAAGACAGCAGCGATCAGCGTGGCAGGTGCAGGGCTGGAACCGGGTCCCGCACTTTATTCGACCCTGCTGACCAGTATTGCGGACACGCTGGTGGATTGCACGGCGTCCTAGCTGCCGAACAGCCCGGTCAGCGCCCGTTGCACCAGACCGGTGACGGACGGGCGCTTGACCGCCTGAAACGGCAGGGGACGGCAGACTTCGATCGCGGCGACGCCCACACGGGCCGTCAGCGCGCCGTTCACGATCCCCTCGCCGAACCGGCGCGACACCTTGGAGAGCAGGCCGCCGCCCGCGACGGATCCGATCAGATCGTCGCCCACGGCCACCGCCCCTGTTGCCACCAGATGCGACAGCACCGTGCGCACCAGCCGCAGACTGCCCAAGGTGCCCGACCGGCCCCCATAGATTTCGGCAATCCGCCGGATCATGCGGATGTTTGCCGTCAATGCCGTAAAGACATCCGCCAGTGCCAGGGGCACGACCGCCGTCACCAGCGCCACTTGCCGGGCAGCGGCCTGCACCTCGGCCACGGCGCGCGCGTCCAGCGGGACCAGCAGACTGCGTTCAGCCAGGTCAAGCAATCCGTCGGCATCCATCAGCTCTGGCGCGCGGTCGGCCAGTTGCGCCCGCCCCCAGCTGGTATCGTCGCGCCCGGCATACAGCGCGGTCAGTTGGTCCACCACCTTGCGCGCAGCCTTCAGATCGTGGCCGGCATGGGCCTGTGCGGCATCGGCCTGCACGCGATCAATACGGCGCAACCGGCTGAATGCCGACAACTCGCGGATCACGACGGCCAGACAGACGCAGACGAACAGGACCAGCAGTCCGGTGAACACCATGCCAAGGATCGGATGCGCCGCGACCAGCCCCGTGACGTAATTCCACGCCGCAAGCGAGATGATAAAACCGAAAATCGCCAGCAACAGCGACCAGAACCAGCGCGCCAGCGGGTTGGGCTTGCGCGTGCCCAGCGCCACCACGGATTGCATCGCGGCCCCCTGCGGCAGGTCATCCACGATGGCGGGCGCGGTCGCGGGCGTCTGGTCGGCGGGCCCGTCGAGGTCGATCAGCACGGGGCGTTTCATAGCCGGTCTCCGATCAGGAATTCGGCCGCCTTGTCCAGCCGGATATGCGGCGGCCCTTCGCCCGGTTTCAGCGTCAGATGCGATGGAGCAAAGCGCATGACCTTGTAGTCGCCCTCGCCCCAGTTTTCCGCCCCCGACCGGGCCGGTGACAACAGGTGTGCGGGATCGGTCGGCAACAAGCCGGGATAGAATGCAGCCTCCTTGCCGCTGTCCAGCAGGCGTCCGCGCACCACGTCCAGCGTGCCACCATCGTGATCCACGGTCTGTTCCACCGTCGTGCGCAGCGCGGCAATCGACATCGCCTCGGTCCGCGCACCCGCGAAATCCGCCCGGTCCTGCGCGTCGCGCAGCAAGGCCTGCGTGATCGCGGTCAGCTGTGGATGCTGCGTGTGATGCAGGTGGTCTGCCTTGGTCGCGGCAAACAGGATGCGTTCCACGCGTCGCCCGTTAAAAATGCGGCTGATAAAGCTGTTCCGCCCCGGATTGAACGCCGTCAGAATGTCGGCCATCGCACTGCGCAGATCGTCCAGCGCACGCGGGCCAGCATTGATCGCTCCCAGCACGTCGACCAGAACGACCTGCCGGTCGATCTTGGCGAAATGATCGCGAAAGAACGGACGCACCACATGGCGTTTGTAGGATTCGAACCGGCGCTCGAACTCACGTGCCAGCGATCCGCGCGGCGCCACGCCATCCGGCAGCGGCGCAAAGGTCAGGACAGGACTGCCGGCCAGATCGCCAGGCAAGAGAAACCGACCCGGTGTGCAATCGGAATATCCCGCAGCCCGCGCCGCCTGCAGATGCGCGGTATACGCATCGGCCAGGGTGCGTGCTGTAGGCTCTTGCAGTTTTTGCGCAGGGTCGGCGGCGTCCAGCGCCGCCAGATAGGCATCACCCTTGGGCCGCCCCGGCGCGCGCGCCAGTGCCGCACGCGACCATGTGGCAAAGTCCTGATCCAGCAGCGCCAGATCCAGCAGCCATTCCCCAGGATAGTCGACGATATCCAGATGCACCGTGCGCGGCCCCTGCAACCCCGCCAACATGCCAGAGGGCTGCACCCGCAGCGACAGGCGCAATTCAGAGATGTGCCGCGTGCCTTCGGGCCAATGCGGGTCCTGCCCCGTCAGGTTGCCAAGGTAGGTTTCATAATCGAACCGTGGCAGCGTATCGTCGGGCTGCGGTTGCAGATAGGCGGTCTGGATCGCGCCGTTGGCCGCCGCACGCAATTGCGGCATGCGGCCCCGGTTCATCAGGTTCGCCACAAGCGATGTGATGAAAACCGTCTTGCCCGCACGGGACAGTCCCGTGACACCCAGCCGGATCACGGGATCGCTGAACGGTGCCGTCAGTGGCCGGGTCACGGCCCCTGCCACATTGCCCACGCCACGCGCGATTTGATCGGTAAAGTCTGTCAGGCCCACGGGTATCCCCTCTTTGTCCGCTACAACTAGGGTCTCGCTGCGACGATGGGTAGGGATTGATTTCAGCGCTCCCCGCTTTTACGACCCCTTCCATGCCGCGCTATGCCCTGAAAATCGAATACCACGGCGCACCCTTTTCAGGGTGGCAGCGTCAGGCTGACCAGCCGTCGGTACAGGCCGCGATCGAGACGGCACTGGCGCGGCTGGAACCGGGCGATCACAGAATTGGTGCAGCGGGCCGGACCGACACCGGCGTGCATGCGACCGGGCAGGTCGCCCATTGCGATCTGACCCGCGACTGGGACCCGTTCCGCCTGTCAGAGGCGCTGAACTACCACCTCAAGCCACTGCCCGTTGCCGTTCTGGACTGCGCACAGGTTGCCGATGACTGGCACGCGCGTTTCAGTGCGGTCGAACGACGTTACCTGTTCAAGCTGGCGGCGCGGCGCGCGCCCCTGACCACGGATGCTGGCACGATGTGGCGCGTGACCCACCCACTTGACGCGGCCGCCATGCAGGCCGGGGCAGACCATCTGCTGGGACGGCATGATTTCACCACCTTTCGCGCGGCCCAGTGTCAGGCGGACAGCCCTGTGCGCACATTGGACGAGTTGCGGATCGAGGAGCGCGACACCCATGCGGGTCAGCTCTTGCACATTCATGTGCGGGCCCGGTCGTTCCTGCATAATCAGGTGCGCAGCTTTGTCGGGACGCTCGAACGGGTGGGTGCCGGACAATGGCATCCCGACGATGTGAAAACCGCCCTTGGTGCGCGCGACCGCAGCGCCTGTGGCCCGGTATGCCCGCCATACGGGCTATATCTGGTGGGTGTGGGCTATCCCGACGATCCATTCGCCTGACCGGGCGCGTCCCTCCCCCGGCGGGTCACGGCCAATTGCGCGATGATTCGCGAAAACGGACACAGCTGTTATTTGCGTTTGTTCCGGGATGCTTTAGATGTTCATCTGAACTGGGGATGCGGGCGATTGTAATGAATAAACTGGTTTTAGGGGCCACCGGACTGTTGGCGTTGGCAAGTGGGGCCGTTCAGGCCCAGACGATCACGCTGAATGCGCCGGGTGCGGATGACGACCTGACCAGCCTGCTGCGCGATGCGTCACTGTCGGTTTCCATCAATGCCGACGAAGAGACTGACAAAGCCCCGCAGGACTACGTCGCCGCCGCGCGTGCCGACTATCGCCGCTTGCTGACCGCGCTCTATGCCGCGGGCTATTACAGCCCGGTGATTTCCATTCAGGTCAACGGGTCCGAGGCGGCAGGCATCCCCCCACTGGACAGCCCGCAGGTCATCGACACGGTGACACTGAACGTCCAGCCCGGTCCGCTGTTCACATTTGGCCGGGCCGACATCACCCCTGTCGCCCCCGGCACCGAACTGCCCGAAGGCTATGCCGTCGGTGCGGATGCCAAGGCCGATGTGATCCGGCAGGCCGCCAGCGTCGCACGCACCCGTTGGCAGGAACTGGGCTATGCCAAGGTGCAGGTCGCGGACCAACAAATCATTGCGCAGCACAGCGACAACCTGCTGGCCGCCGATGTCACGCTGGATACGGGTCCTCAGCTGACCTTTGGCCCGCTGATCGTCACCGGCAACGCCGATGTGCGCACCGCGGCGATCCAGCGGATCGCAGGATTGCCCACGGGCGAGGTCTATTCCCCCGACGCGCTGACGGCCGCTGCCAACCGTTTGCGCCGCACGGGCGCCTTTGATTCTGTTGCACTGACCGAAGCCGACGACATCGCAGCCGGCGACACGTTGCCCATCACTGCAACCATCGCAGAGAGCCTGCCACGGCGGATCGGTTTCGGTCTGGAACTGTCATCGGTCGAGGGCGTGCGGGTTTCGACCTTCTGGATTCACCGCAACGCCTTTGGCGGGGCAGAGAATTTCCGCATCGATGGCGAGGTGGCCGGGATCGGCGGGACAACCGGCGGGACGGACTACACGTTGTCGACCGCGCTCAAGGTGCCTGCGATCTATGGCCCGCAGACGGATTTCACATTCACCACCGCGATCAGCCGCGAAGACGAGCCTGAATTCCTGATCGACAAATTCTCGACCGAGGCGCTGGTGACACGGCTGATTACCGAGGATCTGGAAATCGAAGGGGGTCTGGGTCTCTTGCTGGCGCAAGAGGAAACGAATTTCGGCGACCGGGATTACCTGCTTTTGACTGCGCCGCTGGCCGCGACCTACGACAAGCGCAATAGCGAAACCAACGCCACCTCTGGTTATTACATCAAGGCCTCGGCCACGCCGTTTCTCGCACTGGATGGTGGCGAGAGTGGCGCACGCGGGTTTCTGGACACACGCGGATACGTCAGTTTCGGAACCGATGATCGTTTTACCATCGCCGCACGGGCGCAGCTGGGCACCGTCATCGGGCCGGACATCGACCAGGCCCCGCAGGATTTCCTGTTCTATTCAGGCGGCACCAGCACCGTGCGCGGTCAAGGCTATCAATCGCTGGGCGTGCCCCAGATTGTCGACGGCGAAACCGTCACGGTCGGGGGGAAATCCTTTGCCGGTGCGCAGATCGAGGCGCGCGTTGGCATCACCGAAGCAATCAGCGCCGTGGGGTTCTACGATTACGGCTATGTCGGTGCGGATTCCGCGCCGTTTCAGGACGGCGCGGATCAATCCGGCGTCGGGATCGGCATCCGCTACGACACCGGCATCGGCCCCATCCGTCTGGATATCGGCACACCCGCCAGCGGTGACGATCAATTCAAGTCTGTCGAAGTCTACATCGGGATCGGGCAAGCGTTTTGAAAAAGTATCTTGTATTTGCAACTCTCGCCGCCCTGCCCTTTGCCGCCACGGCGCAGGACGAAGAAGGCGAGGGTTACCTGACGCGCCTCATTCAGGACAATCTGTCGGGCGATGATCGTATCGTCGACATTCAGGGGTTCGAGGGCGCACTGTCGTCCGAGGCAACGGTCGCCCGCATCACGGTCGCGGACAGCGACGGGGTCTGGCTGACACTTGAAGATGTCACCCTAGACTGGAACCGCAGCGCCCTGCTGCGCGGGCGCATCGACGTCCAGGAACTGAGCGCGGCCTTGATCCGGGTGGACCGCGCGCCGATCACACCCCCATCTGAAAACATCCCCGACGCCGAGGCGCAGCCATTTTCTCTGCCAGAGCTGCCCGTCTCGATCCAGTTGGATTCGCTCGACATCGCACGGATCGAACTGGGCGAACCCCTGATCGGTGAGGCGCTGGCCCTGTCGCTGACGGGTTCCGCGTCACTGGCAGGTGGCGAAGGGTCGGCCAATGTGACCGCAAACCGGCTGGACGGCCAGACCGGCATTTTCGACATTGCAGGATCTTATGACAACGAAACCCGCAATGTCGGCCTGAACCTGCGTGTCGAAGAAGGCGAGGACGGCCTGATCGCCACCCGCGCGGGCATCCCCGGTGCACCTTCCTTGTTGCTGACCCTTCAGGGCGATGCACCACTCAGCGCATTTGCAGCCGATCTGACGCTTGCCACATCCGGCCAGCCCCGGATCACCGGCAATTTCGCGCTGGACCAGACCGATAGCCAGACAGGATTCGCGCTGAACATCGGCGGCGATGTGACGCCACTGCTGGCCCCCGATTATCAGGGGTTCTTTGGCACGGATGTGGCACTGGTCGCGACTGGTGCGCAGGCTGACGACGGGTCGTTCTTTCTGTCCGACCTCGACCTGCGCGCGCAAAAGCTGAACCTGCAAGGCGAGGTGCGTGTCGATGCCGACGGCTGGGCCGAATTCATCGACCTGACCGGCACCGTGGCCGACACCACCGGCGACAGCGTTCTGCTGCCCATCGGCGGGCCGAAAACCTATGTCGACAACGTGGACCTGAGCATCCAGTTCGACCAAAGCCTGGGCGAGGACTGGACCGCCAGCTTTGACATCAACGGGTTCGACCGGCCCGGCCTAGGTATCGACGCGATCACGCTGGACGGCGGCGGCACGATCCGCGCCGAAAGTGCGGCTGACGCCGGTTTGTTCACCGCCGATCTGCAATACCGGGCCGACGGTGTGGAACTGGACGACGCGGGCGCGGCGCAGGCCTTTGGTGATGCGCTGACGGGACAGATCGTGGTCCTGCGCGATCCCACGGCACCGATCGAAATCCCGACACTGACGCTGAACGGGCCGGGGATCGAACTGGATGCCGAGGCGACGATCGACACCAGTGGCGACACGCCTGTAATCAACACGCAGCTGAATTTTGACGCCGATGCGATCCAGCGGTTTTCGACCCTCGCAGGACGCGATCTGGGGGGTGCGGCGCGCGCCACCATCACCGCCGTTCTGCAACCGCTGGACGGCATGTTCGACATCAACATCGATGCAGCCACCGACGATCTGGCTGTCGATGTTGCACAGCTTGATCCCATTCTGGCGGGCGCAGGCACCGTGCGCCTGTCTGCCGTGCGCGATACCGAAGGCACGCGCCTGCCCAACCTGCGGATCGAGACACCCGAGGCCCTGATCACAGGCCGCGCCAATCTGACCAGTGCCGTCAGCACCGGCGATTTCGACGTGAGCCTTCGCAACCTTGGACTGGTTGTGGCCGGATTGGACGGACCCGCGAACGTCACCGGCACCGCCGATCGCGCAGCCGATGGCAATGTGACCTTTGACGTACAGGGACAGGTGCCCGAAACCACTTTTGCAGCGACGGGCACCGTCGCGCCATTCGAGGACACGCAGCGCGTCAACGCCGTGGTGAACCTGCAGGCCGACGATCTGTCCGTTTTCCGTCAGATCAGCAATCAGGACCTGTCGGGTGCCGTCGATCTGGCGGTCGACGCCAGCTTGCTTGCGGATCTGACGAACTACAGCGCGGATATCACCGGCAGCATGCAGGACGTGCAGACCGGGTTCGATCAGGTTGACCCGCTGCTGGTCGGCGCAGGCAGTCTGCGTGGCACGGTCGGATATACCGGTGACGCGACATACCGGGTCCAGGATCTGGACCTGCAGACGCCGCAACTGTCGCTGACCGGCGACGCGCTGGGTGGCCTGACCGGCCCGGCTGAGGCCGATATCGCCCTGCGCCTGACTGACGTGGGTCTGGTCGTCGACGGTCTGGCAGGTCCGCTGGCCGCCACCATCACCGGCAATCGCGACGCAAGCGAGGTGGCGAACCTGATCCTGCGGGCCCAAGGCCCCGGCGTCGATCTGGATGCCGATGTGCAGATTGCAGCTCCGCAGGACGACTACCGGATCGCCGGGCGCATCGCGGCAGAGGTGCCCGACCTCGCCCCCTACGCTGCCCTCGCAGGGCAGGATGCGATTTCAGGTGGGATTGATCTGGTGGTCGACGGCACGCTGTTGCCCGACCTCAGCGCCGTGGATGTGACGCTGAACGGGACCACGCAGGACATCACCGCCGGCATTGCCCAGGTTGACCAGCTGATGGCTGGTGCAGGTCGCATCAGCGGCGGGGTGGCGCGGACAGGGCCGGACAGTTTTGCGTTGAACAACCTGGATGTGGCGACGCCGCAATTCACCCTGTCGGGCAGCGGCAGCGGTGGCCTGACAGGCCCGTTGAACGCCGACATCACCGCGATCCTAAGGGATGCGGGCACGCTGGCGCAGGGATTGAATGGGGCGCTGACGCTGGATCTGACCGCAGACCGCGACAGCACCGGAACTGCACAGATCGACCTGACCGCCCGTGGCAGTGGCACCGATGTCGCGGTCGATGCCACCGTTGCACCGCAGGAGGACGATTACCGCATCACGGCAACCGTGGATGCCGCCATCGCACAGCTATCGCAATTTGCGGCCCTGGCCGGCCAGCCGATTTCCGGCGGTTTGTCCGTCAATGCAGCAGCCACATTGATGCCGGACCTCAGTACTTTGGACGTGCAGGCCCGGGCGCAGACCCGCCAGCTGGCCATCGGCAACAGTCAGGTCGACCAGTTGCTGGCCGGCACCGGCAATCTGACGGTCGACGCCAGCAAGGACGGTGCGGATATCACCGTGCGGTCCTTTGACGTGCAGTTCCCACAGATCACCGCATCCGGTGCCCTTGAGGCGGGTCCGGGTGGCAGTGCTGCCGGGCAAATTCAGGCGCGGCTGGCCAATGTCGGACTGTTCACCGATGTCCTCAGCGGTCCTGTGACGGCGCAAGGCCAGGTCGGACGTACGGCGGGTGGTGATTTCACACTTGATATCGACGCCACGGGACCGGGCGGCATTCAGGCCAGCGCCGATGGCACGGTGGCGGCTGGCGGCAACCTGAATCTGGACGCCAACGGACAGGTGCCGCTGGGGTTGGCCAATACATTCATCACGCCGCGCAGTCTGGACGGGATCGCAACATTCAACCTGTCGGTGAACGGACCCCCTGCCCTGACCTCTGTCAGCGGGCAAATCGCCACGGGCGGCGCACGCCTGTCGCTGCCGTCCCTGTCGGAATCCTTGGAAAACATCACGGGTCGCATCGCACTCGACGGGCAATCCGCACAGATCGACATGACCACCGAGGTCGGCACTGGCGGCACCTTGACGCTGACCGGTCCCGTGGCCCTGACGGGCGGCTACAACGCCGACCTGGGCCTCGCATTGCGGGCTGTCCGGCTGCGCGATCCCAACCTCTACGAGGCGATCCTGAACGGGCGCGTTACCGTGCAGGGTCCGCTTGCAGGCGGTGCCGTGATTGGCGGTGACGTCCAGCTGAGCGAGGCCAACATCCAGGTCCCGTCATCGGGCGTGGGCGGGTTGGGCGAATTGCCGGAAGTCCGCCACCTGAACCCCGATGCAGCTGTGCGGCAGACGTTGAACCGCGCCGATGTGGCGATTGACGGCGGCGACCGTGCTGCGGCGGAGACGGGTGGCGGCGGCCCGGTCTATCCGCTGGCGCTGACCATCACTGCGCCCAACCAGATCTTTGTTCGCGGGCGCGGGCTGGACGCTGAACTGGGCGGTCAGCTGGCGCTGGGTGGCACAACGGCCAACATCATCCCCGTCGGTCAGTTCGACCTGATCCGGGGGCGCATCAGCATCCTGCAACAACGGTTCGACCTGACAGAAGGCTCTGCCACGCTTCAGGGCGATTTCCTGCCCTATCTGCGGCTGGTGGCCGCGACGGAAACCGACAACGGAACCGTCGTGCGCATCGTGGTCGAAGGCCCGGCCAACGACCCCGAGGTCAGCTTTGAATCCGTTCCAGACCTGCCGCAGGACGAGGTACTTTCGCAGCTGATCTTTGGCCGGGACCTGTCGGAAATTTCGCCACTGCAGGCGGTGCAGCTGGCCGCAGCCGTGGGCGAGCTGGCCGGTCGCGGGGGCGGCGGTCTGATCGACGGGTTCCGTGCAAATCTGGGGTTGGACGATTTCGATGTGACCACCGATGCCGAAGGCAACGCCGCGCTGCGGGCCGGCAAATACCTGTCCGACAACCTCTATACCGATGTGACAATCGGCAGCGACGGATCGACCGAGATCAACCTCAATCTCGATATCACGAGCGAGATCACGGCCAAGGGCACGGCTGGTGCGGATGGGGAAACCAGCATCGGTATCTTTTTCGAACGGGATTACTGACGGCAGACGTGGTCGGGGGGCTGTCTGCCCCCCGGTGCGCTGCACCTCCCCCCGAGGATATTTCGAAAACAGCGTATGCTTTGCGTCAGGCGCTGACAGCCAGCACGTTTTCAGCCTGATGGTAGGGACAGGCGACCCGGTGACCCGGCCCGACCTCCAGCATCGGTGGCAGAGCCTGCGCGCAGGTTGCTTGCGCCTTGGGACAGCGCGTGCGGAACACGCAGCCCGACGGTGGCGATATGGGTGAGGGCAATTCGCCGTCCAGCGTGGTGCGCGGACGTTTGCGTTCCAGAACGGGGTCCGGGATCGGGACAGAGCTGATCAGCGCCTGCGTATAGGGATGTTCGGGCCGTGTCGTGATGGTCCGCGCGTCGGCGGTTTCCATCTGTCGTCCCAGATACATCACCACGATCCGGTCGCTGATATGCTTCACGACAGACAGATCGTGCGCGATGAAGATCATCGACAATCCCATGTCGCGCTGCAATTCACGCAGCAGGTTCACCACCTGCGCCTGGACCGACACATCGAGGGCAGAAACGGGTTCGTCGCAGATCAGCAGCTTGGGTTTCAGGATCAGCGCGCGGGCAATGCCGATGCGCTGGCACTGGCCGCCGGAGAATTCGTGCGGATAGCGGTTCACGAGGTTTGGCAGCAGGCCCACCCGTTTCATCATGTCCTGTACACGCGATTTGCGATCCGCGCGCGACAGGCCGGGTTCGTGCGTGACCAGCGGTTCGGCGATGATATCGCCCACCGTCATGCGCGGGTTCAGGGCCGCCAAAGGGTCCTGAAAGATCATCTGCACATCGCGGCGGTGCACCCTCCGCTCGCGCGGTGTCATCGCGGCGAGGTCGGCCCCCTCGAAGTTGATCTGACCACCTGACGACGGCACGGTGCCTACGATGGCGCGTGCGAGCGTGGATTTGCCGGAGCCGGATTCCCCCACAACGCCAAGGCATTCGCCCGGTGCGAGGTCGAATGTCATCTGGCTGACCGCCTGCAATTTCAGCGGTGCCGTCCAGGGCCAGGCCCCGCGCGGGCGCACATCGAATGTGACGGACAGGTCGCGCAGCGACAGGATCGGTTCGGTCATGCGGACACCTCTGATTTCGGGACATGGCAGGCGCGGCGACGATTGCCATCAAAGGTCGCCAGTTCCGGCGGGATGTGGGCGCATGTGTTCTGAACGTAGGCGCAACGCGCGGTGAACGGACAGCCCTGCGGCAGGCGCGACATGTCGGGCGGTTCGCCCGCAATGGTCAACAGTTCGTCGTCGTCGCGGTCCAGGCGCGGCACGGCACGCAAGAGGCCCTTGGTATAGGGATGCGAGGGGTCAGCGAACACGGGATCGGTCGGGCCGTCCTCCATGATCTGGCCGCCATACAGCACCAGCGTCCGGTCGCAGAAACCTGCCACAACGCCCAGATCATGGGTGATCAGAATGATCGCCGTCCCGAAATCGTCGCGGATGTCGGCCAGCAGCTGCATGATTTGCGCCTGCACGGTCACATCCAGCGCAGTCGTAGGTTCATCCGCGATCAGCAGGCGCGGACGGCATAGCAGCGACATGGCAATCATGATCCGCTGACGCATCCCGCCGGAAAATTCGTGCGGAAAGGACCGGATGCGGTTGCGCGCATCGGGGATTTTCACCGCGTCCAGCATGCGGATACTCTCGGCAATGGCGTCCTTTTTGCTCATGCCCTTGTGCAGGGTCAGCACCTCGGCCATCTGCTCTGAAATCCGGATATAGGGGTTCAGCGAGGTCATCGGATCCTGAAAGATCATGCCGATCTGGTTGGACCGCACCTTGTTCATCTTGGACGGTGTGAGGCCCAGCAGGTCGGTACCGTCGAAACGCACCTGCCCGGTGGCGCGGCCGTTGCGCGCCAGCAGCCCCATCAGTGCAAAGGCGGTCTGGCTCTTGCCGGACCCGCTTTCGCCCACGATGGCCAGTGTTTCGCGCTGATCCAGCTGGAAACTGACGCCGTTGACGGCATTCACGTCGCCGTCTGCGGTGGAAAACGTGACCCGCAGGTTATCGATATCGAGCAGCATCAGCGGTCCTTTGGGTCGAGTGCGTCGCGCAGGCCATCGCCTACAAAGAAAAAGGCGAAGATCGTCAGGACAAAGAACGCCAGCGGAAAATAGAGTTGCCACATGACGCCGTAAGCCATGTTGGACGACCCTTCTGAAATCAGTGCCCCGAGCGAAGTGTTGGGTTCCTGCACGCCAAGGCCCAGAAAGCTGATAAAGCTTTCAAAGATGATCATCTGCGGCACCAGCAGCGTGGCATAGACGATCACGATGCCCAGCAGGTTCGGCACGATATGGCGGAGGATGATGGTGAATGGTGCCACGCCAGTGGCATGGGCGACCTCGACGAATTCCTTGTTCTTGATCGTCAGGGTCTGACCACGCGCGATCCGTGCCATGTCCAGCCATGAAATCAGGCCGATCCCGAGGAACAGCATGAAGATCGACCGGCCAAAGATCACCAGCATCAGGATCAGCACGAACATGAACGGAATCGACATCAACACATCGACGATCCGCATCATGATGTTGTCGGTGCGGCCACCTGCGTATCCTGCAATCGCCCCGTAGAGCGTGCCGACAATCACCGCGACCAGCGCGCCCACGATTCCGACCATCAGGGAAATTTGCGTCCCCTGTACCACCCGCGCGAAC
This sequence comes from Loktanella gaetbuli, assembly GCF_020531945.1. Classification (NCBI taxonomy): domain Bacteria; kingdom Pseudomonadati; phylum Pseudomonadota; class Alphaproteobacteria; order Rhodobacterales; family Roseobacteraceae; genus Loktanella; species Loktanella gaetbuli. The sequence continues at coordinate 151,798 of NZ_JAJATZ010000004.1, read as the reverse complement.
AGATCACGCCCGTTCGCGTCCGTGCCAAAGAAGTGCCCGGTCTCGATCGACGGGACGCCTTTTTGCATGTTGGCACCGATCAGGGTGAAATCGATCATGTCGCGTTCGTGCTGGGCAATGAACTGGCCAAAGATGGCAAAGACAGCGATCCCGAACAGGATGAACGTTCCGACCATCGCAGCCTTGTTGCGCAGGAACCGCGCGCGGGCATCCGCCCAGAGCGACCGGCCCTGCACCTCGGCGAGGTGGGTGGCGTTCAGCAGGCGTTCGGCGTCAGATGAATAGGTCATGTGGCACCCCTAGTAACGGATTTTCGGGTCGATCCACGCATAGAGGATATCGACAACGAGGTTGAACAGGATGGTCAGCGCGCCCACCAGAATGGTGATACCCATGATGACCGAATAGTCGCGATTAAAGGCGGAATTGACGAAAAACTGCCCGATACCGCCGGTGGAAAAGAAGATGTCGATCACCACCGATCCGGTTATCATGCCCACAAACGCCGGTCCCAGGTAGCTGATCACGGGCAGCATCGTGGGTTTCAGCGCATGTTTGAATATCACGCGGCGCGTGGGCAGACCCTTGGCCCTGGCCGTGCGTATGAAATTGGAATTCAGCACCTCCAGCATGGACGACCGCGTGATCCGCGCGATGGACGCCATGTAGGATGTCGACAGCGCGATGACAGGCATCACCAGATATTGCCACTGACCGCCATTCCAACCGCCACCGGGCAGCCAGCCCAGCCACAGGGTGAATGTCAGCAGCAGGATCGGCGCCATGACAAAGTTCGGCAGCACTTGTGCGCCAATGCTGATGCCAACTGCCAGGTAGTCCAGCCAGCTGTTTTGCTTGATCGCGGCAGCGGCACCGAGGGTCACACCGACGACGACGGCCACGACGAACGACCAGAAACCATAGGTCAGTGTCACCGGGAACCCTTGGGCGATCACGTCATTGACGGTGCGGTCCTCGTATTGGAACGACGGGCCGAAATCGAAATGCACCACAACGTTCCAGACGTAATCCAGAATCTGTTTCCAGAACGGCTGATCCAGCCCGTATTTCGCCTCGATGTTGGCCAGCACCTGTGGCGGCAGGGGCCGGTCGGAATTGAACGGGCCGCCGGGGGCTGCGTACATCAGGATGAACGACAGGATCACAAGGATCAAAAGCGTCGGCACCGCGATCGCAAGCCGTTTGAGGATAAAGCTGAACATGGATCGGACTTCCCGCAATGGTCACGAAAAACAAAGACGCCGCACCCCCGGTGACAGGGGCGCGGCGCAGTGGTCGTGCAGGGTTATTCCGCTGCGACCTTGTACAGATCCTTGGCATACCAGTTCTGCTGAAAGTTGTTGACGGGCCAGTTTTCGATCTGGTCGTTCAACATTTTCACAGCTGCATAGTGGTAGATCGGGATGATCGGCATATCCGTCGCGATGATTTTCTCGACCGCTGCGTAATCCGCGTTCGGGTTGTCCGACGTCTTGGCATTGGCCAGCAGCGCGTCGACCTCTTCGTTGACGTATTTGCTGTCGTTGTAGCCGGAACCGGACTGCATCAGGTCAAGGAAGGTCGATGCCTCGTTGTAGTCGGCGCACCAGCCACCTCGGGCCACGTCGAAATCACCCGAACCACGTGCGTCGAGGAACGTCTGCCATTCCTGGTTGGCCAGCGTGGTTTCGACACCCAGCGTTTGTTTCCACATCTGGCTGATCGCCACGGCCACGGCGCGGTGCGATTCATTGGTGTTGTACACCAGATCCACCGTCAGCGGGTTATCCGCACCGTAGCCTGCGGATGCCAGCAACTCTTGCGCCTGTGCGTTCCGCTCTTCCTGGGTCATGTTGGCCATGGCGATTTCAGGTGCCTCGAACCCGGCGGTCGCCCAATGGGTAAAGTTGTAGGCCGGTTTCTGACCACCGGCAAGGACGGCATCAACGATGATGTCACGGTCAACGGCCAGCGACAGCGCCTGACGCACGACGGGATCCTGAAACTCTTCCGGGCCGTTATCGCGCAGGTTGAACATGTAGTAATAGCTGCAGGACAGCGGCACGCTCATCGCCTGATCGGGGTATTCCTGCGACAGGCGCGGATACTGGCCGGCCGGCACATCGGTGCGGTCCAGCTCGCCTGCCAGATAACGGGTCAGACCGACGTTTTCGTCAGCAACCACCAGACGGGTGACGGTTTCCAGCGTCGTGTTCGCGTTGTCCCAATATTCGGTGTTGCGCGACATCACGGCGCGTTCCTGCGGCACGAATTCGGTCAGCACATAGGCACCGTTGGACACCATGTTGCCGGGCTGGACCCAGTCATCGCCGAACTCTTCGACGTTGGATTGCAGCACGGGGAATGTCGTGCTGTGGGTCAGCATCTGCGGGAAATACGGTAGCGGCTCGGACAGCGTGACCTGCAACGTGGTGTCGTCAACGGCGGTCACGCCCAATGCATCAGGTTCCATCTCGCCTGCGATGACGGCGCTGGCGTTCTCGATGCTCATCAGCTCAATATACCAGCTGTAGGGGCTGGCCAGTGCCGGCGATGCGGCGCGTTTCCAGGCGTATTCGAAATCGCCGGCGGTGACGGGTGTTCCGTTCGACCACTTGGCGTTGTCACGCAGGGTGAAGGTGTAGGTCAGGTTGTCGTCACTGACGGTGTAGTCAGTCGCAACACCGGGGATCAGGTTGCCGTCGGCGTCCTGGTTGTACAGACCCTCGAACAATTGGCGCACCATGTCGCTGCCGTCCGTATCCTCGACCTTGCCGGGATCGATCGACGGGCTTTCGTCGCCGACGCGGTAGACAAAGGTCTGTTCCGCAGCAAGCGTTGCATCGGCGGGAATGTGGCTCTCGGCCAGGGTTGCGGTGCCGGTCAGCACGAGAACGGCAGCGGTAGAGGCCATCAGATGGCGTCGGGTCAATGTCATAGAAATCTCCCTGTCAGCGGGCTGTTGTTCGCCCTGTAGTTGCGCGCACGGTTCGTTTACCTGCGCGGTGATGCTATATCCTTTGCGCATTTTTTCGGGGTTGCAAGAGCGCTGTTGTCCCATGAGCGTGAACGGGACATAACGTGACGGCAGGCGCAATGAATGGAAACGATGGGCGCGCAACAGCGCAATTTGCAGTCCGTTTTTCACCGCCAAATCAAACTTTTGAACACTGCGAATAGGTCAATCTGATGGACAAAACCGACCTCGACACCCGCAAGGGTCTGCCGGACGCCTTGCGCGTCCTGCTCGAGACATATCCGCGTGACGGTTGGACCCGCGATCCCGGCTTTGACGGGTTGATCCGATTCTGGCTGGATCGACACATGATGTTCCGCCGCCTGATGGCCGAAATGGAAACAGGCACCGAGCTGTTGCTGGACCGCAAGACGGCCCCCGATGCCTTTGCACGCCAGTTGTCACGCTATGGCGGGATGTTCGTGAACGGCCTGCATGAACACCACACCATCGAGGATGCGCATTACTTTCCGCGCCTACGCGCCAAGGACAAGCGCATCGACCGTGGCTTTGACATACTGGACGCCGATCATCACGCCCTGGACGGTCACCTGAATGCCTTTGCCGATACGGCGAACGCCACGCTGCGCCAGCTGGACGACCGCGACCGCCTGCAATCGCAGGCCGGGGCATTCCGCGACCGTCTGTCCGACATGGCCCGCCTGCTGAACCGCCACCTGATCGACGAAGAAGAATTGATCGTGCCCGTTATCCTGAAGTTCGGAAGCGCCGATCTGGGCGGCTGAACCGCCTGACGTCAGGCGGCCTGCGCCATCGCAACCTCATCGGTCCGGGACTGCAGCAACAGATCGGCCAGCAGATTGTCCCAGCACGCGACAAACCGGTCTTCCAATCCGGCAGTCAGGTGACGGGCCGCCGCGATATGCCGTTGGGTCAGACTGCGATCCAGGGCCTTTGGCGATGTCTCGTCATAAAGCATGGCCCCCAATGCTGCGTGGTCGCGCAACCCGTCGATGGCCGCAGCGATCACGGGGCGACCGGCGGCCAGCGCCTCGATCGCCACCAAGCCGTAGGCCTCCCACCGGGACGGCATGACGACGGCGTCAACAGCCGCATAGGCCGCCGCCGGGGTTGCGGCAAACCCCTTGAACCGAATGCGCGCGTCACCAGCGGCCAGCGCGCGCAGCGCGTCCTCTTCCCCGCCCTCACCGTAGATGTGCAGTGCGATATCAGGGTCAGGGCAGCTGCGAAATGCCGAAATCAGGTGATCAAATCCCTTTTGCGGTTCCAGCCGGCCAATCGCACCAAAGACCCGCACCGGCCCCACGCGGTCAGGCACGGCGCGGAAATCGCGCAGATCGACACAGGACTGGATCGTCACCAGCCTGCCCGCATCACACAGCTGGCGCGATGCGAACCATTCCGCCTGCGCGTGGCTGACCGCAACAACACGGTCGAACAGCGAAAAAGCCACCCGCATCAACGTCATGAACCGGGCGCGGCTGACGACATTTCGGTTCACGAAACCCTCGGTGTAGCTGTGTTCGACGTGGATCAGCGGCGTGCCAGCGTTTGCCGCGCGCAGGCCGATCAGACCGGGCAGACCGCGCCAGTTCAGCGTCAGATGCGACACGATCACATCGGCATCCAACATAGTGGACGGGACCTTGCCGCGTTCAATCTGCTGGGTGACGTGGCGCGCGCCCGCCTGCAGGCGGCCATCATTCACCAGAAAATCGACAACGCGCATCACACCGCCGGCGGTGCTGTCATCAACAAGGTGCAACACAACGGTTGGATTGGTCATGAACGTGACTCCTTTGCAGTCATGAGGGCCGAAATGGCCGAAGGTCCGGCGCTGCACAGCACTGCTGTTGCCGCCAGTGTGGTCAATGTCTTGCGGGGTTCCTCGAACAGCGGACGCCAAGACTGGCGCAGCGACTGCAAAACCAGTGCGCGCGCCCGGCCCGCATCCAGATCGCTGATGGCGCGGCGCGCGAGATAGCGCAGCTGATAGGCCCGCGCGATGGGGGCCATCTGCGCAAACAGCGCGGGGTCCAGTGGTGTCAGTTTCGCCACCATGTTTTCCCATGATGCCAATTGCCGGTCAGTTGCCGCCGACAGGCCCCCTGCGCTGATGCGGTAGCGGGTCAATAGCCCCGGCACGCCCGCGAATAACCAGTCCGTCGTCAGCGCAATGCGCATCCAGCATTCGATGTCTTCGGACTGGCGAAAGGTTTCATCGAAATACCAGTCGCGGCTCGTCTCGTAGGCTGGCCTGTAGGCGATGGCATCGAACACGGCGCGCCGGATCACCGCAGCAGACCCGTTGCCAATCGGATTGCGTTTGAGGATATGGGCCGCGTCGACGCCCGACAGACGTGGTGCCTGGGTCTGCCCCAACAATGCACCGGCATCGTCGATCAGGGCAGACCCGGCGTAGCTGACACCGACCTCTGGAGAGGCATCCAGATGTGCGATATGGGCGCCCAGCTTCCAGCGTTCCCATATGTCGTCGGCGTCACAGAACCCGATCAACGGCGCGCGTGCGGCGTGAATGCCGGTGTTGCGCGCGCCCGCCAGTCCGCGATTGCGTTGCTGGATCAATCGGACCCGAGGGTCGGACTGATACGACGCGGCAATCGCGGCGGTCGCATCGCTGGAACCATCGTCGACGACGATGATCTCGAAATCGCAAAACGTCTGTGCGAGGAGGGCAGCAAGTGTTTCGCGCAGCGTGGCAGCGACATTGAAGGCGGGTACAACGATTGTTGCTCGGGGATGGGATGAGACAGGTTTCATTTCGAAAACAGAGCCTTTGCACAGGGACGCGGCAGGACGACGGCGATCAGGGCACCGATCAGGGTCAGCAGACCACGGCGCGGTACGTTGAAAAAACCGACAGGACTTTGGATCAGGCCACGCAGGGCATAGCGCAGGGGCTGCAGCCGCCCTTGGCCCAGCCGCAGTGAACGGCGTGACAGATAACGCAGGTAGGTCGCATCGGCAGCCCGGCTGGGCACATGGCCGTAGCGGGCGGCGGTGGCGACAGCGATGGCACGGCCACGGGTCATTGCCATCAGGTCGGCAGACAGGCCACCGGCACTGGCCCGATACCAGACCTGCAGCATGTCCAGACCGATCACGCGCGCCCCGTCACCGACAAGGCGCATCAGCCATTCCAGATCCTCGTTATGCACGATCTCGGGGTTGAAACCGCCCGTCGCGGCAAAGGCCGCGCGCCGGATCGCGAGGTTCGACATGGTGCAGACGGGATTTTCCGCCAGCAGCATCGGCACGGTCAGATCGCCTGCGGGCACGGTCGAGGTCGCAATGGCGTCACGCGGTCGCGCGGTAAAGAACGCGACCTGTCCATAGACGGCATCGATTGTCGGATCTTCAAAGGCTGTGGCCAGTTCGGCCAGCTTGGTCGGCGACCAGATGTCGTCCGCATCGCAGAAGGCGATGACATCGCCTTTTGCCAGGTCGATGGCCCCGTGGTTGCGTGCATGGCTCGGCCCCTTGCCCGGATTGCCGACCAGCGTGATCCGGCGGTCATAAGCCGCCATGGCCGAGGTCAGCACCCGCGACCCATCGGTGGACCCGTCGTCGATCACGATGACTTCCCACGCGGGATAGGACTGGGCCTTGATCGCGTTCAACGTCTCAATCAGCGTGTGCTGCGCGTTGTAGCAAGGGATGATTATCGAAAAGGTCAGCATGGATCACACCTTCAGGGGATGAGAGAAAAAAGCCGCGCGGATCGCAGGCAGCGAGGCCGCACAGAACAGCGTGGTGGTGGTGACGGCATAGCCCGTGGCGACGGCGGCCAGTCCATGCGGGGCGAGGATCACCGTGTTGGCGACCACACCAACGGTCAGGGCAACGGTCACCAGCAATTCGACCTGGGGGCGATTGTTGGCGCGCAGCCAGCCTGCCGCAGCGGTCCAAAGCGTCGTCGGGATCGCCACCAGGCAGAGGATCGCCACGATATCCGCAATGTCGTCCCAGCCGTCACCGAACATGACAGGCACGTAATAGGGGGCCGCCAGCGCCTGCAGGATGACGACCGGTGCAATCAGACCGACACCGATCAACATGCTGCCGCGCAGCGCAGCCGTGCGGTCGGCCGTTTGCGTCAGATGCGGAAAGAGCACGGTCGAAAAGGCGGTGGTGAACGAATTGGACAGGCTCAGACCGGCATTGAACGCCATGAAATACAGTCCCAGCGCCTGCGGTCCCATCAGGGCACCGACAATCAGCTTGTCCGATTGCAGGCGCAACGCCTTGACCAATTCCACACCCAGCACCGCCCAGCCAAAACTGACAAAGGGGCGCAAGGGGGCGTAGCCTGCTTGCGGGTCACGCCGCCAGGGGTGCAGGCGCCGCACCGCCATCAGCCAGATGGGCGCGGACAGCAGACGCGGCAGCACGACGGCCAGCGCCGAAGGCCAGACCAGCACCAGCAGCACCGACATCAGGTTCGCCCCGACGATCTGTGCGCCCGCGATGCTGGCCGTCCGCTTGAGCTGGCCTGCCCGCATCGCCAGCGCCACCTGCACCAGACCGGCGGGCATGAACAGGTATTCTGCCCCCAGCAGCAGGATCAGGACCGCCAGGATCTCGCTGCCCCCACTCAGGTAGAATCCCAGTGCGATCAGCGCCTGCAGCCCGAACAGGCCGCTGCACCAGACCCAGAAAATGCGATGCGCCGTCGCACAGGTTGCCTGAAGTTCCTCGTCGCGCGCTGCGATGATCCGCTGCCCGACACCGTTTTCGGTCAGGGATTTCAGAATATCGCCCGCCGCGATTGCACTGGCAGCGATGCCGATCTGGGTCAGGTCCAGGCTGCGGGCCACGGCCATCACGACAAACAACCGCGAGACCTTGGATGCGACCTCTGATGCGCCATAGGCCATCAGGTTACCGACAAAGGCCGTGGGTTTGCGTGTCAATTGCATGATGCAGGGTCCGTTCAATTCGTGTTGGACCCTGTTTAGGCGCAGGCACCCCAGATTGTCCCAGCCACGTCCGGGCAGGCCGAACGGGCAAACGTGCAACGATCTATCCGGACGGATAGGCGGGCCGCCTTATGCGCAATGGACCCTGCAAGGCGAACGGGGTTAACGTTGCTGCAACCACCAGCATCCGAGGTTTCCGTGCGCCTGTCCAAAACTACACGATACGCGGCCTCTGTTTTCGTGCTGGCCACCGCCTGCACGTCATATGATCGTCCTGACAACCTGGAACCGGTCGCCAGCGGCGACGCCTATCAGGCGCAATATCGTGAACCGACCGTAACCCGCGCCAACGCGCAGTTCCTGCGATCAGCCGAGCTGAACGCGCAGAAATGCCTGCCCTACGGGGGGGCTGCCGGATCGGATGGCCGCATCGGCAAGGGCAGCGCCATCGCTGCTGCCGCATTGCAGGGCGAACGCCTGACACGCAATGACCTGCTGGACGTGCGGATCGCAGATGACGAAACCCTGACCGGCGACTATGTGATTTCGCGCGACGGCACGCTCAAGCTGCCGTTCCTCGATCCCGTCCGCGCACAGGGCCGCAGCAGCGATCAGATCGAGGCCGACATCGCCCGCGAACTGGTAGCCGAAGGGTTCTACGATACTGCCCCGCGCGTTTCGGTCCGGGCGGCTGATTTCGCGTCCGTCACCGTCGGCGTGTCGGGTGCCGTGTTTGAACCGCGGGCGGTCGAAATCGGCGGCGTGCCCGGCAATGGCCTCGACACCCGCAGACAAGACGCGATGGGGGCCTCGACCGAGGCACGCAACCTGTCTGCCGCCTTGCGCGCGGCTGGCGGTGTCCGACCCGATGCCGATATTTCGGCCGTTGAGGTCAGACGCGACGGCACTGTCTATAAACTGGACATGCGCGGCGTGTTCGAAGGTCAGAACGCCGTCGACGTGATGCTGTTGACCGGTGACGAAGTGCGCGTCCCCAGCCGCCAGTGTTTCCAAGAGGATCTGATGCGGCCCAGCCCGATCAGCCCACCGGGCGTCAGCCTCTATCTGTCGAACCTCACGCAACCCGCCTCCGACAACGCGTCCTCTGCCATCGGTCAGACCGTGCGCGAGGTGCCGTGGGGGACGCGATACCTTCAGGCCGTGATCGACGCCAACTGCGTCGGTGGACCCCGCAGCACCAGCGCGGACCGGTCGTCGGTCCTGTTCACACGCAATCCCGTGACGGATGTATCGACCGTGATCGAACGCGATATCGAGGATCTGGTGCGCCGTGCAGACCGCGATGACTATGACCCCTATCTGCTGCCGGGTGACGCACTGGCCTGCTATGACAGCACGATCACCAACGTGACCGAGATCGGCCGTGTCTTTGGCGTTCTGGGGGCCGTGTCACTGCTGCGCTAGGCCAGTGCAGCGATGGTGTCGCGGTGCAGGTCGGGCAAGGCCGCGATCAATCCGGGCAAGGCATCGGTATCGCCTGATTTGGCCGCCGCCTCGATCTGCTTGAGGGTTTCGCGCAGGGCAACCGCCCCGAAAACGGCCGCACTGCCCGCGCCCTTGTGCGCAGCGGCGGCTATTGCGGCCGGGTCGCCTGCCCCGTCCGTCAATTCGGCAATCAGCGCGCTCATGTCGGCGTCGAACCGGCTGCGCATCATGTCATAGGTATCGGCCCCCAACACATCGCGCGTTTCGCGGTTGTGCTGGCTGTCGATCACGTCAAAGGCACGGGGCACGGTTTGCGCGCGATCTTTTTTGGCGAGCGCTGCGTGCAGCGCGGCCTGCGTCAGTGGTTTCGTCAGAATTCCGTCCATCCCGTCCTCCAGAAAGGCCGCCCGTTCGTCCTGCAGGACGTTCGCGGTCAGTGCGAGGATCCGTGTGTTGGCCGAAGCCCCCTGGCCTGCGCGGATCAGCCGGGTGGCGGTGCGCCCGTCCATCACGGGCATGCTGATATCCATCAGGATCAGGTCATAGGCATGTGACTGCGCCTTGATCATCCCTTGCTGCCCGTCATGCGCCTCGGTCACGCGGTGGCCTGCGGCCTGCAACATGTCGCGCACGACAATGCGGTTGATCTCGTTGTCCTCGACGACAAGGATATCCAGAGGTGCGATTTTGCCGGAGGACCGGACGGTTTCGACCGCATCGGCGTGACGCGTCACACGTTTGATCGGGATATCGATCCAGAAGGTGCATCCCTGCCCCGGCTCACTGTCCACGCCGATCTGCCCGTCCAGCGCCGTCACGAACCGTTTCGCAATCGCAAGACCAAGGCCCGTTCCGCCCACATCACGGTCATAGGCCGTATTGCCCGTGACAAAGTCATCGAACACCCGATTCTTGAGGTCGGCTGCAAGACCGGGGCCAGTGTCCGCGATCTCGACGCGCAACCGGTCGCCCTGGCCGTCTGAGCGGACGCTGACGGTCAGCGACACCTTGCCCTGCCGAGTGAATTTCACCGCATTACCCACGAGGTTCATCAGGACATGCTGCAACCTGTCGGGATCGGATTCGACCCAGACCTGCGGTGGTCCATCCCAGCCCCAGTCCAGCGCGGTCCCGTTCTGTGCGGCCATGCTGCTTTGACTGTCGATGATATCCTGCACCAGATCGCCCAGGTTCATCGCGACCCGCTGGATGTTCAGCTTGCCCGCGTCATAACGCGTGATGTCCAGCACGTCGGACACATGGGTCAACAGAAGGCGGCCCGAGGTTTCCATATGGCGCAGATATCGCGCCTGATCCGGTGTCAGCGTGGTGTTGTGCAACAGGTCCATGTTGCCCAGAATTCCGTTCAGTGGCGTCCGGATTTCGTGGCTCATGGTCGCAAGGAATTCGGTCTTCAGCTTTTCCCCGGCCAATGCCCGGTCACGGGCTGCGACCAGTTCGGCCTCGGCTGCAACCCGCGCTGAAATATCCCGCAGGAACGCGATGTAGATTTCGCCGGTATCCGTGGTGGCTGACTGGATGGCCAGTTCGACGGGAAACAGTTCGCCATTGGCGCGCTGCGCCTCCAGTTTGACCCGGCCCTTGCCGACCACGTGCTTTTCGCCCGTCGTCCGCATGCGTTCCATCCCGGCGTCATGGGCACCGCGCAGATGTGGCGGCACGATGACTTGCCCAATGTCGCGGCCGATCACATCGTGACGGCTATGACCGAATATCACTTCGGCGGCGGGGCTGAATTCGATGATCCGGCCACGCGCATCACTGACGATCACACCGTCCAATGACGTGCCGATCACGGTATTCAGACGTACGGCGGTCTGTTTCTGCTGTGTCTCTCGGCGACTGACGATTGCAATCAGGCGATAAAGGTAAAAAATCGCAAGCCCCAGGGTCCCGATCAGCAGCGACAGCGCAAAAGCCAGCTGCGACATGGTGCGCGCGACCGCTTCGCGCCGAACGTCAGATTCGCGCGCAAAGATATCAAGCCCCGCCGTCGCCAGATCCCGCACCGATGGCCGGATGCCATCGGCCAATGCCGCCAGCTCTGGCAGCAGCAGACGCAGATCCGCATCATCGGCGTCGATGATCGGCACGCTGGCGGTCAGAAACAGCTGAATGTCGCGCAGGGTGTCGGAAAATCCGACATCCGCGCGCGTTGTTTCAAACACACTTGCCTGCGAAATCGTGTCCATCCGGCTGTAGAACACGTCAAAATTGCGCCGCAGCGCAGACAGGTTGACCGGGTCAGCATCCAGATGCCGTCGGTATTCCAGGAATTCGACCTCGGTCTGGGCCAGCGACCATTGCACGTTGTCGGAATTGGCCGAGCCCAAAAGCCTGATTTCGCGCGAGACATTGAACGCGAGAAACAAGATGGCTCCGATCACCAAAAGGCCGGCCAGCACCGCAAAGGTGCGACCGGCTGCGGCGCGTTGGTCTGCCGTATCAGGCAAAGCGAGCCTCCCTTGGTCGGGCATGTTGAGGGAAATGCCGGATCAGTTGACGACCTCGAGACGGTCAAGTTGCCAGATGCTGCGTGAATAAATGACCTCGGTGCGGTAGGCCGGATCGCTGTCATACGGATACACGACCCACAACGGCCCCTTGTCCCGCACGCGCATTTCCGCATCGTCCATCAGATAGGCAACCATGCCACCACCCTCGACCGCATCGCTGACCGGGATTTCAACCGCATAGTCATTGATCGCCGTGGCGATGATCGTGCCCTCGGTCACGCCAAGGGCCTCCATCAAGGTCGCCAGTGAAACGCCCTGAAAACTGTGCACGCCTTCGGTCCAGATCGTGCTGGTTTCAAAGGTGGCAGCCTCCAGCGCCATCAGCGCATCGCGATCCAGTTGAAGCTGATCGTCCACGTTCGTCATCTGGATATTGCCCGTGATCGTCAGCAGGACATCGCCCTGCGGTGCAGGAATATCCTGTGCCAGCAGCGGCGTGGCACTCAGGATCAGGATCGCCGATGCACCGGCGATTGTGCGCAGAAATTTGATCATGGTCAGTCATCCTCTTTCATTACGGCAAATCTATGCCCGAGGGCGTCCAGTCCGATAGTCGGGCATCGGGATAATCCCCTATCCGAAAGGATAGGTTTCAGGCGGCCATCTGCTGCGCGCCCGTACGCTGATTGACAAAATCCGCAAACGGGCCACCCAGGTCGGACCGCGCCATGGCATAGGCGGCCGTTGCCTGAACATAGCCCTGCACCGATCCGCAATCGAACCGTTCACCGGCGAATCGGTAGCCTGTCACCCCGATCGCGTCGACATCGGCATTGATCGCATCGGTTAGCTGCAATTCGCCGCCTGCCCCCGGCGTCAGCGCCGCCAACCGGTCGAAAATCGCAGATTCCAGAATGTAGCGTCCGACAACCGCCTGCGTCGAAGGTGCCGCGTCCGGTGCCGGTTTTTCCACCATGCCCCTGGCATGGGCGATCCGACCCTGCTGCTGGGCCACATCCAGCACGCCATAGGACGCCGTATCCGCGCGTGGCACGTCCAGCGTGGCGACCATATGCCCACCGACACGGGCGTGGGCCTGCACCATCTGTTTCAAGGCACCGGGCGCGCCCATGATGACGTCATCGGGCAAGAGGACGGCAAAGGATTCCTTGCCGATCAGATGCCGGGCCTGCCGCACCGCATGCCCCAACCCCAAGGGCTGCGCCTGCCGCAGGATCGTCAATGCACCCTCTGGCATGTGGCTGCACGCCAGCGCATCCAGCGCAGCAGTCTTGCCCTTTTCGCGCAGGCGATGTTCCAGAAGGGCGGCGGTGTCGAAATAATCCTCCAGCGCCCCCTTGCCGGCGGCCGAGACAAAGATGAATTCCTCGATCCCGGCCTCGCGGGCCTCGTCTACGGCGTATTGGATCAGGGGACGATCCACGAGGGTCAGCATTTCCTTGGGAATGGATTTCGTGGCGGGCAGAAAACGTGTGCCCATGCCTGCGACGGGAAAGACGGCTTTGCGGATATGTGTCATGTCGGTTCTCCTTGTTTCAGTGGTCAATGGGCGCCGCGGCCGGACAGGACGGCGCGGAAGGTCATGGCGATCAGGATCAGGTCCAGGATCAGGGTGCGCGATGCGGCATAGGCCAGATCCATGTCGATCATCCGGTCGAACCCGATATCGGCACGGCCGGACACCTGCCAAAGGCCGGTGATCCCGGGTTTCACCGCCAGCCGCCCGTAGGCACGTGCGGGATAGGCCGCCACCTCGGATGGCAGGGCAGGACGCGGACCGACGATCGACATCTCCCCGCGCAGGACGTTCAGGATCTGCGGCAGCTCGTCGATGGAAAACCGCCGGATGAACCGGCCCACGCGGGTGACGCGCGGATCGTTGCGGGATTTGAAACACACACCCTCGCGGTCAGAGGTCGCAAGTAGCGCTGCCCGGCGGGCCTCGGCGTCCTGCCCCATCGACCGGAACTTGAGCATCTGGAACGGGACGCCGTCCCGGCCAACCCGCGTCTGGCGGAAAAAGACCGGACCACGGCTGTCCATCTTGATGGCGATGGCGGTCAGCGCGCACAACGGTGCCAGTGCGACCAGTGCGGATGCAGACACCGTGATGTCCAGCGTGCGGCGGAACACAGCTGCGCGTGGTGCGTGACGCACGGCCCGGATGGCGCTGCGGGCCAGAAATGTCGCGTTGCCAAGCAGATACCGTTTCGCCAGGCGCCGTGGTTCCTGCGCCAGCCGCCAGATCCATTCGGACCGGGCACGGCGCAGCCAGGCCGGCGCGCGCGATACGTTGCCCGCGTAGAAATCCAGTGCGGCCCCCACGCCCAATGTCAACGAGGCATTCAACAGGTGCGCATTGCGGTGCAACCAGATTTCCTGCACAGGCACACCCAGCGCGACCAGCACGATATCGGCACCGCTGGCGTTGATATCGGCGATGACCGCGGCATCGTCCTGCGCACCGGCGAAACCGTCACGTGTTCCTGTGATCCGCAGATGTGGAATGGCACGGATCAGGTTGCGTGCCGCCAGATCAGCTGTTCCGGGCGTGCCGCCGAACAGGAACACGCCGCGACCTTCGCGGGCGGCCTGGACCAGCAGCGCCGGGATCAGGTCGGTGCCGTTCAGGTTTGCGGTCAACCGTTGTCCTGTCATCCGGGCGGCCAGCGACACGCCTACGCCGTCGGGCAACAGCATGTCGGCGCAGCGCAGCGCAGCCGCATACTGGCGGTCGCTCTCCATCACGTTGGCGCAGTGGGCGTTGACAAAGAACGCACGGCGGCGTCCCGGGGCCAGCAATTGTGCCACGGCTTGCGGTGTCGTCATGTTGGCCAGTGTCAGGTCCAGCGTCGGCAGATAAGTCGTCGGACGCAGCATGACGGGCAAGGCGGCGCGAAAATCGTCAGCAGTATGTTTCATCGGGGTCGTCCTGTGTTCAAATGATCTGGGTCATAGATCCTTGAAAACAGGCACTTCTCGCAACGGAGCGAGCGGACAGGCGGACGCCCCATGCGATGCTGCGACATCTACAGCGGGTCATGGTCGCCCCCAATTGAATGGTAAACATATCCTAATTGGTTAACGCCCTAACCAATATTGTGGGTCGTGGCGCCTTTGATTGGTCACAGTGATTGTCTAGGCTGCATTAACGAAACGAGGACACGCTATGAGAGTATTGATCGCCGATGATCACGACCTGCTGCGGGATACGCTTGTCATGTTCTTGCAGGCCCAGGGCGGGATCGACACGGAATCCGTCGCGGATTTCGACGCTGCCTGCGCGCGGATCACTGCGGACGCGCCTTATGACCTCATCCTGCTGGACTACAACATGCCCGGCATGAACGGGTTGGACGGTTTGAAAAAGGCGATTGCAATGGGGGATGGTCAGCGTGTCGCGCTGATGTCCGGAGAGGCGACCCGCCAGATCGCAGAGGATGCGCTCGAGTCGGGTGCAGCCGGTTTCGTGCCGAAATCCCTCCCCGCCAAATCGCTGGTCAACGCTGTGAAATTCATGGCGATGGGCGAACAATACGCCCCCATCGATTTCATGACGGCGGTCGAGGAAACCCAATGCAACCCGCTGGCAGAGAAGCTGACGGCGCGGGAATTGCAGGTTCTCAAGGGCTTGACCGAAGGCAAATCCAACAAGGAAATCGCCCGCGACCTCGACATTACCGAACCGACCGTAAAGCTGCATGTCAAAACGCTATACCGCAAGGTCGGGGCCGCAAACCGCACGCAGGCTGCGATGATCGCCCGCGAGGCGGGGCTCTTCTAAAGACCTATCCTGACGGATAGTGCGACGGACGGATGGACCGGACGATTAACCATACGCCCACGCGACGGTTAATTGGCAAATAGGTAAACAGCGGCAAAGGAGATTGCCGATGTTGATTGCCCCCACCCTGCCCCCTGCTGCCACACCGCGCCGGTCGCGTATCCGCCGTGCCCTGCTGGGTGGCGGGTTGGCCGATCTGGGCCGCCTGCCCCGCTATGCGGCATTCGCGATCCTGGGGGCCACACTGATCTGGGCACCGATCACGGGGTATCTGCGGACAGCACCGCTGACCTACAAATCCAGCACGTCGCTGATCCTGCCCGGTTCGGGGGCATCCGCATCCCTGAACCTCAACGGCATCGGTCAGGCCAGCTCTTATGCAAGTTCTGCATTTGCCAGCAACGCGGTCAGCCCGACCGAAACCTACAAACGACTGCTGAACGCCGACCGCATCCTCGCGGCGGCCGCCAGGTCACTGGACATCAGCATGCCGGATCTGGGCCGCCCGCGCGTGTCACTGGTCGACCAGACCAGCCTGATCCATTTCGAAATGACAGGCGGCAGCCCCGTCGAGGCCAAGGCGCGCGGCGAGGCGATCCTGGATGCGTTTTTCACCGAATTGGACGCCCTGCGCGCCGACGAGGTTGCAACCCGCGAGGACAGCGGGTTGCAGGCCATCGCCGACTATCGCGATTCGGTCGCGCAGACCCGGGCCGCCATCAGCACCCTCCAGGACAGCAGCGGATTGTTGTCGGTCGAACAATACGACGTGCTGATGGACCGGCACCTTGCCTTGGAAACCGAACTGCGCGCCCAGACGGCAACCCTCGCCGAAAAAGAGGCCGCGACAGCCAGCCTCTCGGCACAACTGGGCGTCAGTGCCGAGGCAGCGGCCCGCACGCTCAAGCTCTTTGCCGACGGTGCCTATCTGTCCTTGCTGGACGAGGCTGCGCGCTTTGCAGCCCAGCTGGCAGAGGCGCAATCGCAATTCGGACCGCGCCATCCGCAGGTCGTCACGGCCCGACAGGGCCACGATACTGCACGCAGCACGGCACAGGCCCTCGCGCGACAGGTCACGGGTCTGGATGATGCAACACTGGCCGGCCTCGACCTCGCACCGCAGGGCGTGCGGGCCGACCTGCTGGCGCAACTGGTCCAGATGCAGGCAGACAGCCGCGGCGCGCGCGAACAGCTCGAGGCGCTGCGTGCGCAGTACGCCGCAGGTCAGCGCGATCTGGCCGCCAAGGCTGCGGCCGCCGCACAACTTCAGGACCTCGAACGTGATTTTTCGGTGGCAGAGGCTGTCTTTGCCTCGGCCATCGCGCGGGCGCAATCCAGCAAATCGGACGTTTACGCGTCCTATCCGCTGGTGCAGGTGCTGGAAAACCCGTCGCTTGCGGACAGACCTTCATCCCCCAACCGCAAGCTGGCCTATGCCGCAGGCGGGGCCGCGACAATGATGATGCTGTTCGGCCTGATGATGGGCTGGGTCCGTCTGGCACTGATCAGCCGCCTGCTGACCAAACCGGAGCGTCCCGCATGACCGACCTGAACCCGGTCGAGCGGTTCATCTACAAGACGCTGGTTTACACTTGGCCGCTTTATTTCATCGGCGCGCTCTACGTGGTGGGACCCGTTCTGGCCTGGATGCTGGGCGGGTTGGCCGTGCTGGTGCTGTTCCTGGGGGATGCCATCCGGGACGACATGCGCGCGGCAGGGCCGATCCCGCCGGTGGTCTGGATGTGGATCATCGGCATGGCGGTGATGCTGATCGCGCTCTGGGTCGGTCACCTGAACTGGGACATGGGCCTGAAGCAGACGATCAAATCCAGCATCGGCTGGGCCAAGGGCTGGGCCTTGATGGCGCTGTTTCCGCTGGCGGGTGCCGTCCTGCCGATCCGGCGCAGCGTGCTGATCCGGGGGCAATGCGTCATCGGGCTGGGCACATTGATCCTGGCCCCCATCCTGCTGGCCGCACCACATATCGGATTGCCGGAAAAGATTTTCACCTCACCGCTCAAGGCCGTCGGCGGACCAGGGCCGGAATATTTCTCGGTCTATTTCTTTACCTGGGACCCATCCAGCTGGACGCCACGCTGGCAATTCTATGCCCCCTGGTCGCCCTTTGCCGCGATGCTGGGCCTGATGATGGTCCTGTTCGCGATGGAAGAGGACAACACACGCTGGCGGCGCATCGGGATCGCCGCGGGCATGCTGATGATCCTCGCGTCGAAATCGCGCATGGGGTTGGTGGGGCTGGTGGCCTGCACGATCGGACCCCGCATGATGCCGTTGCTGTTGCGTGGCTGGGCCTGGCAGGTGGTCGCCGGTCTGACCGCCTCGATGGCGATGCTGGGTGCGACGATGGCGGCGGCGGCCCTTGATGCGGTGGCGACGTTCAAGGGCGCGCGCGCCGACAGCACGCGGGTCCGCGAAACCCTGCAGCGGATCGCATGGGAACGCTGGAAAAATGATGCGGTCTGGTTCGGCCACGGGCGCGTGGCCCCTGGATCGCACGCGGTGGAATACATGCCCATCGGCAGCCACCACACCTGGTACGGGCTGTTGTTCGTCAAGGGCGTGGTCGGCCTGCTGGCGCTGCTGGTGCCCTTTGTCTGGCAGTTGGCCATCGCGATGAAGGACGCCACGCTGGGGCCGCGCGGACGGCTGCCAATGGGCTTCATGATGACGCTGACGCTGCTGTCCTTTGGTGAAAACGTCGAAATCGAGGCCTATCTGCTGTGGCCGGGCCTGATGCTCTTGGGCATCCACGCGCGCGAGGTGCGCAGCGCCCCTGCCTTGTGATCAACGGGGCGTTGTCACGGACCCGCCCCTGCCCCAAGGTATCCGGGGATGCACCACAGGATAACGTCATGACCGATCTCAACCAGCCGCTGGGCGGCAATACCATGCCCCGTTTCGGTGGCCCCGCGACCATGATGCGGCTGCCCGCACAGAACAGCGCCGCCGGGCTGGATGCCTGTTTCATTGGCGTACCGCTGGATATCGGCACGTCAAACCGGCCCGGCACGCGGTTGGGTCCGCGCCAGATCCGCGACGAAAGCAGGATGCTGCGCCCCTACAACATGGCGACCGGGGCCGCGCCCTTTGACAGCTTGCAGGTGGCGGACCTTGGCGACGTGCCCATCAACACATTCGATCTGAAAAAATCGGTCGGGATCATTGCCGATCACTACCGCGCGGTGCTGGCCCACGACGTGATCCCGCTGACACTGGGCGGGGATCATACGATCACCTGGCCCATTCTGCGGGCGATTGCCGAAAAACACGGTCCTGTCGCGCTGATCCACGTCGATGCCCATGCCGACACTAACGCGGATATGTTTGGCGAAACGGTGGCCCACGGCTGCCCGTTCCGCCGCGCCCACGAGGAAGGTCTGCTGATCGACGACAAGGTGTTCCAGATCGGATTGCGCGGCACCGGCTATGCCCCCGCCGATTTCGACTGGGGCCGCGCGCGTGGCTGGTCCGTCATCCCGGCCGAGGCCTGCTGGCACAGATCACTGATCCCGTTGATGGCGCAAATCCGCGACCGGATCGGCGATGCCCCGGTCTATCTGACCTTTGATATCGACAGTCTGGACCCCGCATTTGCCCCTGGCACGGGCACCGCGGAAATCGGTGGTCTGACAATCCAGCAAGGCATGGAAATCGTGCGCGGCTGCGCTGGTCTCAATCTGGTCGGCTGCGATCTGGTCGAGGTGTCGCCGCCCTACGACATGCCCGGCAACACCGCCGTGGCGGGCGCGGGCCTGCTGTTTGAAATGTTGTGCGCCCTGCCCGGCGTTTCACGGACCGGACAGGGTGCCACATCCGATATCGCGTTCTAGCTTTGCGCGCGTTCGGCCCAGCCTGCGAATATCTTTTCCAGAAAAACGACCGCGTAATACAGCACGATCCCCAACACCGCGAGCGCGATCAGAACGGCAAACATCAACGGGTAATTCCCGTTCGTCTCGCCCGATTTGAAAAGCGCGCCCAGACCCCGCCCGTGCGGGCTGACGATTTCCACAAGGTTGGTGCCGATGAACGCCAGCGTCGCCGCCACCTTGAGCGCGCCAAAAAATTCCGGCAGCGTTTTCGGCAGGGCGATCTTGCGGAAAATCGTGAATTTCGACGCGCCCAGCGCCCGCAGGATGTCCCGGTATTCCGGTTCCAGCGTCGACAGACCGATGCCGACCGACACCGCGATCGGAAAGAACGAGATCATGAAGGCCATCAGCACCGTGTTGAAATCGTGTTGACCGATGAACAGTAGCGCGATGACAGGCACCAGCGTCGCCTTGGGCACCGCGTTGAACCCGACCAGCAGCGGATAAAGCGCATCCCGCGCGATGCGCGAGAACCCGATGATCATGCCCAGCAACGTGCCGAACACCACGGCCAAAAACAGCCCGACAACGGTTCGCCACAGCGTTTGCCAGCCCATGATCAGGAACAATTCCTTGTACTGCCAGAACGCGGGCGGCAGGTCTGACGGTGACGCCATCTTGTAGTTTGGCCAGCCGTTGACCCAGACCAGGAATTCCCAAAACCCCAGAAAAATCAGGATCGAGGCAACCGGAACAGCGATTTTGTACAGCATCAGTGCGCCCCCCCGTCGCGCCCCTGGGCGATCTTGATCTGGTCGCGCAGGATATGCAGCATGTCCGCCACCTTGGGCGTGTAGAGGACGTCCAGCGTGCGGTCCTCTGGCAGATCGACGTCCATGACGTATTGCGTGCGCGCAGGGCGGCCTGACAGCACAATCACCTGATCGCCCAGAAACACGCTTTCGCGCAGGTCATGGGTGATCAGCACGGTAGTGAACGGTTCGGCGCGGCGCAGATCACGCATGGTTTGCCACAAGTCTTCCCGCGTGAATGCGTCCAGTGCGCCGAAGGGTTCATCCATGATCAGCACTTCGGGTTTGTGGACCAGCGACCGGCAGAGCGACGCGCGCTGCCGCATTCCGCCCGATAATTCAGAGGGGCGCTTGTTCTCGAACCCGGTCAGGCCGACCATGTCCAGCAGTTCCATCGCGCGCGCCTCACGGTCGGCACGTGACATGCGCGGGGCGACGATTTCCAGCGGCAGGATCACATTGTCCATGATCGAGCGCCATTCCAGCAGCACCGGGTTCTGAAACGCCATACCGACCGTCTTGCGCGGGCCCTTGACCCGTTCGCCATGCAGATAAACCTCGCCCTCGTCGGGCTTCATCAGACCGGCCACCAGCCGCGTCAACGTGGATTTGCCGCAACCAGACGGTCCGACCACAGCAGCAAAGGTGCCCGTCGGCACCGACACATCCAGACCGTCCAACACGGGCAATGGCCCGCTGGCGGTGGTATAGGCGTGTTTTACGCCCTTGATCTCGATCAGATTTTCGATGGTTTGCCCCCCCTTGCTCTGAAATCGGGCCGCCCGATGGGCGGCCCGTGATGGTTCAGTTCAGCATACGCGCGTCAGCGGGCGGCAGGTAGCTTGGATCGAAATAGAGAGCTGCGTCAGGTTCATTCACGAACTCATAGACACTTTTGGTCTGTTCGATCGCGCTGGCCATCCGCGCATCGTCGATCCCGCCCATGCCGTTTTCGGCCACGTAGTCGGTCAACACATTCGCATCGATCGACATTTGCAGACGCTCGGTTTCCAGTGCGGCATCGGCGGCCGGGTTGCGTTCGATCAGCGCCGCAATCGCTGCGTCAGGCGTTGCGATGGCGTCCTTCCAGCCCATCGCAACGGCGGTCAGGAAACCCGTCACGGCATCCGGATTGGCGGCGGCAAAATCAGTATTCACGATGATCGCATTGCCATAGAGATCGACACCGTAGTCAGCCATCAGCAGCGTCGAGATATCGTCTGCCTCTACGCCCAGACGTTTCAGGTTCAGCACGGACGAAAACGAGAACCCAGTGATCGCAGCCACTTCGCCTTCGGCCAACATCGGCTCTCGGGTCGGGAAACCGACAGGTTCGACAGTGATGCTGTCGATATCCAAACCGGTTTCCGCAGCAAAGATCGGGAACTGCGCCCAGGCCCCATCGGGCGGCGGTGCGCCCAGAACCTTGCCTGCGAGGTCAGCCGGGGCTTCGACGCCCAGCGACTTGCGCCCGACCACGGCAAAGGGTGGTTTGTCATAAACCATCATCACGGCAGTCACAGGCGCGCCGGGGTTCTGGTCAAGGAATCGCATCAACGAATTGATGTCAGCGAATCCGATGGGAAAGGCCCCTGTCGCGACCTTGGGGATCGCATCCAGTGAGCCCGCGCCTTCGCTGATCGTGACTTCCAACCCCTGATCGGTGAAATATCCAGCATCAAGTGCATGAAAATAGGGCGCTGCCGGGCCTTCGAATTTCCAGTCCAGCGAGAACGGCATTTCGGTCTGCGCGATCGCGGGGGCCGCAATCAGAGCCGCAGCAGCAGCAAGCATCGAGGTATGAAGCGTCATGTTTTGTCCCATTCTGATGATATCCCGGTGACGCTAGCGACGTGAATGACATCGCGCGAGTCCAATCTTGGCATCGGTCATGTCGGACATCTGGCACATCTGGCCTGCCTGAAAACTAATCACCTGTTGGCCCACGCTGCTGAACGATTCACGTTTTTACAAACCATCCTGCGGCGGTGCCGCTTGAATTGCGCGGCGCGCTCGGCGATCTTGCCCCGAATAACAGGATTTATACCGCATGCCGCACCCGGATCGACAGCCAGCGCCCGACAACAAGATCCATCCATGATCGGTGGGATTGATCTGGGCGGCACCAAGATCGAGGCGCGCCTGTTCGATGATACGGCACTGCAGACGTGCGATTTGCGTCGCGTGCCGACACCGCTGGATGATTTTGATGCACTATTCGCGGGATTGATTGCACAAATCGACTGGCTACGAGATCAGGCAGACGATCCCGATCTGGCCGTTGGCGTTTGCGTGCCCGGCGTGATCGACCCACAGACCGGCGCGGTCTGGGCGGCAAACGTGCCACTGTCGGGGCAGGATCTGGGGGCCGCGCTGACTGCGCACTATGGCCGCAGTCTGCCTGTTGTCGTCGACAGCATGGCATTTGCCTATTCGGAAACCCACGGTGGGGCCGGTCAGAACGGACGCTGCGTGCTGGGGCTGGTGCTGGGTACGGGCGTCGGGGCGGGGCTGTGCCTGAACGGAGCATTTCCATCACGCGCAGCCGGGTTGGCTGTGGAAATCGGCCATGTCGGCGTACCTGCCCGCGCCTTGGCGCGCCACGGATTGCCTCTTTG
The DNA here is from genome assembly GCF_020531945.1 of Loktanella gaetbuli. NCBI lineage: Bacteria > Pseudomonadati > Pseudomonadota > Alphaproteobacteria > Rhodobacterales > Roseobacteraceae > Loktanella > Loktanella gaetbuli. The sequence goes on along the minus strand of NZ_JAJATZ010000004.1, from coordinate 128,869 downwards.
GGCCTGTGGCTGCGGGCGCGCGGGATGCTGGGAAACCTGCATTTCCGGGACAGGTCTGACCCGGTTGGCGTCCCATGTCACAGGGCAGACCATACCTGCAGAGCAGGTGACAGACCCTGCAACGCTCGACATCTGGGTGGACCTGACCGGCGAGGCGCTGGCCACGTTGCAAAACCTGATCGACCCTGACGTCATCGTCATCGGTGGCGGGCTGAGCCGGCGCGCCGATCTGATCGCCCGTTTGCCTGCGGCACTGGACATGCACCGACTGGGCCAAACCCGTGCCCCCGCAATCCGCGCAGCGCAACATGGCGACAGCTCCGGTGCGCGCGGCGCGGCCCTGCTTGCGGCCACACGATGCTGATCGCCCCTGACCTGTTGTGGGAATCCGGTCGCGGCATGACCGGGATGGGTGTCACGCTGGCAGGCGGTCTGGTCACGCATATCGCCCCCTTAGCCAGGGCAACGCCGGACCTGCGCGTCGCAGTGCTGATGCCCGGTTGCACCGATTTGCAGGTGAACGGCGGCGGTGGCGTATTGTTCAACAATGATCCCACAGTCGACGGGCTGGAACGGATCGTCGCCGCGCATCAGACCCGCGGCACGGCAGAGGTCATGGCCACGGTCATCACAGACCACCCCGATGTGACCGAGACCGCGGCCCAAGCCGTGATCGCCGCCCGAACCATGCCCGGCCTGCTGGGCCTGCATATCGAAGGACCGCATATCGCGCTGGCGCGGCGCGGCACCCACGACCCTGACGCCATCCGTCCGCTGGACGCACGCACGGTTGACCTGATCGCGCAGCTGCGCGCCCATGACATTCCGGTCATGCTGACCCTCGCGCCCGAATGCAGCGATGCCGGGCTGATGGAACAGGTCGCGGCCACCGGCGCCATCCTGTCGGCGGGCCATTCGGATGCGACAGCGACACAGACGGCCGCCGCACTGGATGCCGGGATCACCTGTTTCACCCATCTGTTCAACGCGATGCCACCGATGACATCGCGCGCGCCGGGGATCGTGGGGGCTGCGCTGCTATCAGAGACCTATTGCGGCCTGATCGCGGATGGTATCCATGTGGACTGGGACATGATCCGGATCGCCATGGCCGCGCGGCCAGTTGCGGATCGCATGTTCCTCGTCTCGGACGCGATGGCGACGGTCGGCGGCCCGGATGAATTCGACCTGTACGGGAGGACGATCCGTGTGGATCACGGGGCCCTGATCAACGCAGAGGGTGCGCTGGCCGGCGCACATCTGGACATGGTGACCGCTTGTGCCAACATTCACCACCACGCCGGCGTATCCGTCGCACAGGCCATTCGCATGGCAACCGACATTCCGCGCACCGTTATGGGCCTGCGCCCCAGATCAATCGTTCTGGAAACCCCGGTGCGCGACCTGCTGGCACTGGACGCGGACATGCAGCGCATCATCCTGCCCGATCAATAGATGTATCGGATTTGTTCAGTCCAATAGCGTTCCATCCGGCGCAGGGACCCGTTGATTTCGTCGATCCGCGTCTGATCCATAACACCAGACGACACCAGATCACCCGCATGTCGGGCAAACAGATCCGACAACGCCCGGTGCACCACACGCCCTTTTTCGGTCAGCCGCACCCGCACTGACCGACGGTCAATGTCGGACCGCTGGTGGTGCATATAGCCGCCATCGACCAGCTTCTTGAGGTTATAGCTGACGTTCGATCCCTGGTAGTAACCACGCGATTTCAATTCGCCGGCGGTCACTTCCTTGTCGCCGACGTTGAACAGCAGCAGCGCCTGCACCGGGTTGATATCCTGCATGCCCAGCCGTTCGAATTCATCCTTGATCACGTCCAGCAGCAACCGGTGCAGCCGTTCGACCATGACCAGCGTATCCAGATAGCTTTGCAGGAAAACCCGGACCAGCGGTGGCGTATCGCACTGATCCGCGGCCTTTGGTATATTGGCATGCAATGTCATCGCGGAATCCCTCGGGCGGCTGGCTCTCAGGATGATCCGAACTCTGAAATTTTCCGTTAATCGCCGCGCGGTCGCGTCAATCCTTGCGCCAGAACGGCAATATCGGCGACCATCGGGGCGAATCTCGCCGGTGCCTCGGACTGGCCGGAAACCCAGCGATAGATTTCCAAATCGCTTTCTTCCATCAGATCCTCGTAGGTGCGCAGATCCTCGGCACCGTATTCCGCCAGCCGCGCCTTGGCAAAAGCCGACAGAATCAGGTCCATTTCCTTGATCCCGCGGCGCATCGAACGCATGGCCAGCCGCTTGCGCGTAATGTCCAGATCTTCGGTCATTGCGGCACCTCCAGCGCCCGGCGCAAACGTTTTTCCAATCGCGCCAGTTTATCCGCATCCCGTGCGATCGACATTCGCAAATCGCGCATCTGCGACAACAATTCACTGATTTCGGGGGCGATGCTGACCACGTCGTCGGGGGCCGCGACGCCCTCGCCCTCGCCAGTCAGCAACCAGCCCAATGATACGTTCAGCATGCCCGCCATCATCGACAGGCGGTTCGCACGCGGTTCCTTGAGGTCCTCTTCCCATGCGCTGACGGTGCCTGTCTTGACGCCCAGCTTCTTGGCCAGGTCGGATACGCTCATACCTGCGGCATCGCGCGCCGCCGTCAGCCGGTCGCCGAATGTCGCGGCATCATCGCTATACCAGTCGTTGTCTTGCATCGCGGGGCCATCCTTGTTGCTTGCCTGATGTGGTACACACATCCTATGACATGCGCAGCACACTGATACCACCGGAGCGGCCATGAAACTGTTGTCTGCGACGCTCGACCGCGTCAAACCCTCGCCCACCATCGCCGTGACCACCCGCGCGCAAGAACTGCGCGCGCAGGGGCGCGACGTGATCGGTCTGGGGGCGGGCGAACCCGATTTCGACACGCCCGACCACATCAAGGCCGCGGGCATCGCCGCCATCCAGTCCGGCAAGACGAAATACACCGCCGTCGACGGCATCCCAGAGCTGAAACAGGCCATCTGCGCCAAATTCAAGCGCGACAACGACCTGGACTACACGCCTGCGCAGGTCAGCGTCGGGTCCGGTGGCAAACAGGTGATCTACAACGCCTTCATGGCGACACTGAACCCCGGCGACGAGGTCATCATCCCTGCCCCCTACTGGGTCAGCTACCCCGACATGGTCAAACTGGGCGGCGGCGAACCCGTGTTTGTCGCCGGTGCGCTGGATCGCGGGTACAAGATCACGGCCGACCAGCTGGCGGCGGCGATCACGCCACAAACCAAGTGGTTCCTGTTCAATTCGCCCAGCAATCCGACAGGCGCAGGTTATAGCTGGGACGAGCTGAAGGCGCTGACCGACGTGTTGCTGCGTCATCCCCACGTCTGGGTGCTGACCGATGACATGTACGAACATCTGGCGTTCGACGACTACCGGTTCTGCACGCCGGCACAGGTCGAACCGCAACTCTATGACCGGACCCTGACGATGAATGGCGTGAGCAAGGCCTATGCCATGACCGGCTGGCGGATCGGCTATGCCGCGGGGCCGCAACCCCTGATCGCTGCCATGCGCAAGGTGCAGTCGCAGTCCACGTCCAACCCCTGCACCATCAGCCAGTGGGCCGCGGTCGAGGCGCTGAACGGCACCCATGATTTCATCGCCCCCAACAATGACATGTTCATCCGACGCCGCAATCTGGTTGTCGACGCGCTGAATGCCTGCCCCGGCATCGTCTGCCCGATGCCCGAAGGCGCGTTCTACGTCTATCCGTCCATCGCGGGCTGCATCGGCAAGACCACTGCCGCTGGCACCTTGATCGAAAGCGACGAGGCATTCGCGACCGCCCTGCTGGACGAGGCCGAGGTCGCCGTCGTCTTTGGCGCGGCCTTTGGTCTGTCACCACACTTCAGGATCAGCTACGCGACATCGGATGCCGCGCTGCAGACCGCCTGTGACCGGATCAGGACATTCTGCGACGGCCTGACCTGACAGGGATCGGGTGGCTGGCCAATCCGGCCAGCGGGTGGTTAATTGATCGCGAACCAAGGATTGATGGGGTTTATGGGCGCAGACCTGCCAGACTATTATTTCCGCATCCGTGAAAACGGTGCTGTCGTGTTCAAGGTCGACACCGAGAACCGGCAACGCCGGATCGAGATGAACCAGCTGGCTGTGGTCAACGTCCGCAACGGCGAGGTGAAACCCCACGGCGACACCATCCTGTCAGAGGCCGATATCGCGGCAATACAGGAATGGCTGGATGCGCGTGTGGCGCTCTTGGCCCAGCGGGATATCGACGACATCCATCGCGCCATCGACTACCTGAACATCACGACCCAATGGGTGCAATCCAAGGCGACGGATGCGCAGCTGGACAGCGTGACGGACCCTTTGCTGCTGGCAATGCATGATCTGCGCAGCACGCTGGTGCGCAAAAAGGCGGACCGGATCCTCAGTCAGGCCGATGGCGGCAAGGCTGACAAACCGCGCGACTAGCCGCGCGATCGGGCGATCAGTTTGCGCAGCACGCGAAACACGTACCAGACCAAGAGCACTGTCAGCAGGATGTTGGTCACCGGGTTCAGATAGATGGCCACGCGGTCATAATTGGCCGACAGCAGATACCCCGCTGCGATCAACCCCGCGTTCCAGATGGCAGATCCAATCGTGGTGTAGATGAAAAAAGTGCGCAGCCGCATGCCCGACAGGCCCGCGGGCACCGAAATCAGCGTGCGGATGCCGGGGACCATGCGGCCAAAAAACACCGCCGCCTTGTCGTGCCGGTCGAACCATTCGATCGCGCGCCGCACGTCAGCGACCTCGAGCGTCAGCCAGACACCATAGCGTTCGATGAATGCCTCCAGTCGCTTGCGCCCGATGGCCTGTCCAACCCAGAACCACAGATAGGCCCCCGCCACGGCCCCGATGGTGCCCATCACGAAAATCGCGATCAGCGACACCTTGCCCTGCGCGGCCTGAAACCCGGCCAGCGGCATGACCAGTTCGGACGGGATCGGCGGAAAGACGTTTTCCAGAAACATCACCACACCGACCCCCAGCGCGCCCAGTGTGTCGATCATGCGCGTGATGAAATCAAACATGCGGATGCCCCTGCGTTGCCGAGGAGGTGGGCAGGATACGACGTTGAATCAACATCCGCCAGCACAGCGCGACGGCGGCAAAGGCCAGACCGATGGTCAGCCCCAGCCACAGGCCTTGCGGCCCCCAGCCCAGCGTAAAGGCCATGACATAGCTCAGCGGGATGGCGATCACCCAATAGCTGATGGTCGCGATGATCATCGGGATGAACGTGTCCTGCAATCCGCGCAGCACGCCCAGCGCGATGACCTGTGCCGCATCCACGATCTGGAACAAAGCGGCCAGCGCCAGAAGGCTGGCCCCCAGCGGCAGGATCATCGGCAGGGCCGGATCATCGGGGTCGACGAACAATGCGATCAATGATTGCGGCACGGCGAGGAACACGGCGATGGTGAACAGCACGAACAGACCCGACAGGCCGAATGCCGTCACCGCACCCCGGCGCAGACCCACCGCATCACCACGACCCAATGCGCGCCCCGCACGCACTGTGGCCGCCTGCCCGATGGCGATATGGATCATGAACATCAGGCTGGTCAGTTGCAGGGCGATGCCGTGGCTGGCCAGTGCGATCTTGCCGATCCAGCCCATCATGATCGTGCTGGCGGTGAACAGGCCGCCCTCGGCCAGGGCCGTTATCCCGATGGGCCAACCCAGACGGAACACCCGTGCCATGATCTGCGGGTCGGGACGGAACGGATTGCGCAGCAATTCGTATTCCGGCAGCTTGCGCAGGATGTAGATGATCAGCAGCACCACGGTGCCGCTTTGCATTGCAACGGACGCGATGGCCGCGCCCCTGATCCCCAACTCGGGCGCGCCGAAATTGCCGAAAATCAGCATATAGTTGACACCCACGTTCAGCACTGCCGCAGCAATCGTGGCCCACAGAATAAAGGCGGTCAGTTCCAGCGCCACCAGAAAGGATTTCAGCGTCATGACGATGAGCGCAGGGATCATGCCCAGAATCGCGATCCCCAGGTAGGCGCCGCCCGCGCTTGCGATTTCAGGGGTCTGTCCGATAGCCAGCAGGATCGGTTCCGCCCAGAAAAACGGCAGCGACACAACCACGGCGTAGAGGATCGACAGCCAAACCGCCATGCGTGTCACACGGCGGGCAGTCTGCGCGTCATCCGCCTCGGATGCGGCGGCGACCAGCGGTGTGACGGCCTGGGCGAATCCTGCACCCACGATGAAAATGACGAAAAACAGGCTGGTGGCCAGCGTCGCCGCCGCCAGCGCGCTGACGTCATACCACCCCAGCATCACCGTATCGGTGATGTGGATCGCGAATTGCGCCATGTTGCTGGCGACCAGCGGGGCGCCCAGCCTGACGACGGCGCGGATATGATCCGGATAGGTGAATGCAACAGTAGCCATGCCCGGGGTTTAGGCCCGATCCATCGCCTCGTCCACTGCCAGCGTCACCCCTGATCGGGAAACACCTGCTGCAATTCCGCATCGAAGCGTGCCCAGGAAATCGACGCCTTGTTGCCGGCATATCCGTGATAGTGCGACCGCCCCGACGAGGTCGGCAAACCAGCCCAGATCCGGGCCAGATTGTTCATGAACCGATGCCGCCCCATGTCGCCGCGGCGCACAGCCTGCAAACCGGCCTCATGCAGCAACACATCCGCCAGACGGTCCTGCACCGGCGGGGAAAACAGGTGATCTTCGGTCAGACCGGCCTCGCGGACGACGCGGCGCAGCGTGCTGGGAATGAACTGATACCGCCCGATGGCGTGGTTTTGGCCCGGCGTCGCGTCAATCCAGGCGTAGATTTCGCCGATCGTCAGCCGCGTGGGGCGATCGGGTGGCTGTATGTCCGCACCAAAGACGACCGCATCATAGCCATCGCGATGCGATTCAGCCTGCCCGATGACCTGCCGGATGATGTGCACATCGCGGTCGCCGACGGGGCCCGACAGCATGATGCGGCGATCCGGTGCCGCAAGGCGCGAGGTCCCCGCTGTCGCATGTTGGTCGGTGCCTGCGGGACGCGGCGGCAATGGGGCGAACATGCTGCCACCTGCCTGACCGGCAAACAGGCTGGGGCCTTGCGTCAACGCGGCAGGCCTGGGCGCGGGGTCCCGCGACACGATCAGCGGGCCGCGTTTTTGCATCAACGGGGCCGCCACGGTCGTGCGCGTATCGGCCTGCGGCCTGTCCGGCCAGAAACTGACCAGTGTCGCACTGGCCGCAAAGGTCGCTGCAAAGAGATGTTTCAAAATCATGGCCCGCCCGGAATAATTGAGGATCGGGCGGACCATGTGGCGAATGTGTTGAAATTTCGTGTCCGGGCGTCAGCCGTCGAGCACGTCGCGCCAACTGTGCGCGGGGGCGAAACCGACCATGCGTTTTGCCTTGGTGTTGTCGTAGAACGTTTCGTTTTCGCCCATCGGCCGGGTCTGTTTCACCCCCGTGTAGAACCGCGACATGACGTCGTCACTGGTCAGGTTGACGCTCATGTCGTCGTTGGACACGTTGAACACCTCGTAGCCCAGACCGTCGGTGTTCAGACAGCATTCCACCATCTGCGCCAGATCGCGCGCGTCGATATAGGCAAAGATATTGCGCCGCCGCAGGGCCGGATCATCCATGAACGCCGGAAAGTTTGCGGCATATTCGTGCGGCTCGATCACATTGTTGATGCGCAGGCCATAGATATCGATGCCGCTGCGTTCCTGAAAACTGCGCGCGCAGACCTCGTTGACGACCTTGGACATCGCATAGCTGTCCTGCGGTACGGTCGGATGGTCCTCGTCGATGGGGACGTAGGCAGGCTTCAGCTCTCCGTCGTAGAAACAGATGCCATAGGTGGTTTCGGAACTGGCAAAGATCACCTTGGGGATGCCCAGTTTCGTCGCGGCATCCAGCACATTGTAGGTGGACATGGTATTCGCCTCGAACGTGACGTTGTCCGGCTGGATCATGATGCGCGGCACGGCTGCAAAATGCACCACGGCGTCATAATGCGGCACGCCGGAACCGGGTTCCAGTTCCTCGAAATCGGCAAAGGCCCGCATGGCGTTGAACACCTGACCCGCGTCGGTCAGATCGACCCGCAGGCTGCGCCCGTCCGCCTCGGCCGCCAGATCGACGTTCGTGACCTGATGTCCCAGCGCACGCAGATGTGCGACGGCATATTTGCCTGCCTTGCCGCTACCGCCGGTGAAAAAGATACGCATTTGATATTCCTCCGTGATGCCCGTCACCCGGGACCTTGGTGCGATCATTCACTGCCAGCCGGGCGCGGTCAAACAGATCGCCGATACGCACGACCCTTTGCACTGGACCCGCCCGCCGTCGCACCACCCGCCTGCGCGAAGGTCCCACTTAAAACACGGCCGAATTCCGCATAGTGGATTGGAATTTCATTTTGCACTTTCACAATGCCGCATCACGTCGCATCGTGGCGGCAGGACAGACAGACAAGCCCTGATGAAAGGCCCGATGATGACACGCATGTTTCCCGCAATGGTCGCCGCCATGACCGCCCTGCCCGCCGTCGCCGAGAACCGCATTGATGTCGTGCGTCCCGACGCGCCCGAACTGGCGGCCATCGGCGACCACATCGTCGGGGTGCGCACACTGACCTTCACCAACCCCGACCAGGTCGATATCCTGAATACGGGTGCCGAGGGCGAGGTCGCCCGCTACGATCGTTCCCTGACGGTCGAGGTATGGTATCCCGCGGCAGACGGCACCACGCCAGGCGGCACCTACGATACCGTCCTGCGGGACGGCGTGACGCAGACCACCCTGACCGGCCGTGCCGCACGCGATGCATCCCCTGCCGCAGATAATACCTTTCCACTGGTCATCATCTCGCACGGCTACCCCGGCAACCGGTTCCTGATGGCGCATCTGGGCGAAAACATCGCGTCCAAGGGCTATGTCGTGGCGTCGATCGACCATACCGACAGCACCTATTCCGACCAGTCCGCCTTTGGATCGACGCTGTATAACCGCCCTTGGGACCAGCGTTTCGTCGTCGACCAGATGGAATCGCTGGACGATGATCTGGGCGCACTGGTGCAGGACGGCAATGCCGCCGTCGTGGGCTATTCCATGGGGGGCTATGGCGCGCTGATCTACGCGGGTGCCGGCGTGACGCAAGAGAGCCTCGATTTCGGCTACAGCCCGCCGCAGCAATTGCTGGCGCGCAACCTGTCAGGCAGCGACAGCCACGCCAGCCTGTCCGACGACCGGATCAAGGCCTTTGTCGCCATCGGCCCCTGGGGCAACAATTCCGGGTTTTTCAGCCCCGACACGCTGGCCGCGATCGACAGCCCGCTGATGTTGATCGCGGGCGAAATCGACGATGTGTCGATTTATGACGCGATGCGCGGAATCTTTGACGACGCCACTGGCACCGACCGCCACCTTCTGACGTTCCAGTCCGCCAACCACAATGCAGGGGCCCCGATGCCCGCCCCCGCCGAAAGCTATGCGCCCTCGCCAGCGACTGGCGAACCGACCTTTGGCCACTACGCGGACGCGGTCTGGGACAACGTGCGGATGAACAACATTACCCAGCATTTCGTCACCGCATGGCTCGACCAGCACCTCAAGGGCATCGACCGCGCCGCCTATTTCGATCTGGTGCCCAACGCGCAGGACGGCGTCTGGGACCGTGACGACGCAGGCAACCCGACAGAGGCCGATACCTATTGGACCGGTTTCCCGAACCGCACCGCCGCGGGCCTGACGTTCGAGACGAAACGCGCGGGCGAATAATCACCGGCCGGCTGCCCATTGCTGCGACGCGCCCACCCACCTAGTATGGGCGAAACCAAAGCAAAGAGCAGCCCGCCATGTCCGATCTTCTGTCCGGCCAGACGCCGTCCACCTATGACGCCTCTTCCATCCAGGTGCTGGAGGACATGGAACATGTCCGCCTGCGGCCGGGCATGTATATCGGCGGCAAGGACGACCGCGCGCTGCACCACATGGTCGCCGAAATCGTCGACAACTCGATGGACGAGGCCGTCGCCGGCCACGCCACATGGATCGAGATCGAACTGCACGCCAACGGCCACGTCAGCGTGCGCGACAACGGGCGCGGCATCCCCACCGACCCGCACCCCAAGGACCCCAGCAAATCCGCGCTGGAAATCATTTTCTGCACGCTGAACGCGGGCGGCAAGTTTTCCGGCGACAGCTACCAGACATCGGGCGGTCTGCACGGCGTCGGGTCCTCGGTCGTGAACGCCCTGTCCGACCACCTGCGGGTCGAGGTCGCACGCAACAAGGAACTGTTTGCGATGGAATTCTCGCGCGGGGTCCCGCAGGGAAAACTGCAAAAGGTGGGTGCCGCCCCCAACCGGCGCGGCACCGCCGTCACATTCCACCCGGACGAAGAGATTTTCGGCAAGCTGCAACTGAAACCCAAGCGCCTGTTCCAGATGGCCCGGTCCAAGGCCTATCTGTTCAGCGGTGTCGAAATCCGCTGGAAAACCGAAATCGACGACGGTGAAACGCCCGCCGCGGCGACCTTCAAATTCCCCGGCGGCCTGTCCGATTACCTCAACGAGACGCTGACCGGATCGACCACCTATTCCGAACGTCCCTTTGCGGGCACCGTGGATTTCACCGAAAAATTCGGCGTCCCGGGCAAGGTCGAATGGGCGATCAACTGGACCCCCGCGCGGGACGGGTTCATCCAGTCCTACTGCAACACCGTCCCGACGCCAGAGGGCGGCACGCACGAGATCGGGTTCTGGAACGCGATCCTCAAGGGGATCAAATCCTATGGCGAGCTGACCAACAACCGCAAGGCCGCGACCATCACCCGCGAGGATCTGATCGTGGGCGGCTGCGCGCTGGTGTCGTGTTTCATCCGCGAACCGGAATTCGTGGGCCAGACCAAGGACCGACTGGCCACCATGGACGCGCAGCGCATGGTCAACGCCGCCGTGTCAGACCATTTCGACAACTGGCTGGCCGCCGACACCAAATCGGCAGGCGCGATCCTCGATTTCCTGATCCTGCGGGCCGAAGAACGCCTGCGCCGCAAACAGGAAAAGGAAACCTCCCGCAAATCAGCCACGAAAAAGCTGCGCCTGCCCGGCAAACTGACCGACTGCACGTCCAAGACGCGCGAAGGGACAGAGCTGTTCATCGTCGAGGGCGACAGCGCCGGCGGGTCCGGCAAGGGCGCGCGCGACCGCAAGACGCAGGCGCTGCTACCGCTCAAGGGCAAGATCCTGAACGTGCTGGGTGCGGCCTCGGGCAAGCTGACGACCAACGCCGAAATCAACGACCTGTGCGAGGCGCTGGGCTGCGGCATGGGCAGCAAATTCAACCTCGACGACCTGCGGTATGAAAAAATCATCATCATGACCGACGCCGACGTCGACGGTGCCCATATCGCGGCGCTGCTGATGACGTTCTTTTTCAGCCAGATGCGCCCGCTGATCGACAACGGACACCTCTATCTCGCCTGCCCGCCTCTCTATCGTCTGACGCAGGGGCCGAAACGGCTGTATGTGGCGTCCGACGCGGAAAAGGACCGCGCGATGGAAAAGGGCCTGGGCGGCAAGGGCAAGATCGACGTGCAGCGGTTCAAGGGTCTGGGCGAGATGGACGCCAAGGACCTGAAAGAGACCACCATGGACCCCGCCACCCGCAAACTGATCCGCGTGACGGTGGACGATGTGGAACCGGGCGGGACGGCTGATCTGGTCGAGCGCCTGATGGGCAAGAAGCCGGAACTGCGTTTCCAGTTCATTCAGGAGAACGCGCAGTTCGTGGAGGAGTTGGATGTTTGAGTGACTATACATTTAGCTACAGGCAGCTACTCGCAGACTCCGCCTCCGCGCAATACAAATCGATAATCCTAGATGCATTTCAGCGAAGTAAATTACTAGATAGACATTTAACGGGAAATAAATACTCCTGGATTGTCAACAACCTTTCCGAGAGCTTACACAGTGAATTAATCGCATATTGCTTTCGCCAAATGGATGCCAAAGCGTCCGATCATTCTTTACATTCGTTAGTTAAGAAAATTCGAAAAGACAATAGTGGATATATTAGGTTTCCCGGAGGGGTTTCGAGTCATGTAAGGATTACCGAAAGCTCTGAACGAGAAAGAACTCTCAGGGATATTGAGAATAGGCTGATCCGCTTGAGATCATCGGATACATTTAAAAATATATGTATAATGCGACATGAAATAATTGGTCATTCGCAATTTATGGCTTCGACAGATAGGGAGAAATTTTTTCCCAACGACTTAACATGGCGGGAACCAACACAAGAGCAAATTATTGAGGTCGTCACATCGATAAATAGGATTGCGTATGATTATCACAAGTTAGTTGCACCAAACTGCGGCTGGGACATACTCCACATCGATGAGCAGCAAAAAATAGTAGTCGACGAGTGGATAGCAGGTCTTCCATTCGTCAAAAGGTAAATTCGACCGAACGTATACACTCCACCATCAGCTTGCTCTCCTGCGCTAGATAAACTCTCCGTTCAGGAACTTAGGCAGGCGGGTGCTTCTGCAAGCCACGCGCAGGATACACACTGACAACGCTCGTGAATCCTTTTTATTTTTCAATCCCCAGCGCCCGACCCTGGGTGGGCGTGAAGCGCCCTCCCGGGGGGAGGGTCGGGCGCTGCCGTTGCCGCAGGCAACGGCCCTGACCCGTGGCACAGGGCGTGCGCAATCCGCAGGGCGGCAGGCGTTACCGCAATGTCAGACCGCTGACCTGCGCGCGGATCATGCTTTGCGTGTCGTCGCTGTCGGCGCTGACGGCCATGCCGACCAGCGCGCCGGGAGCGCTGCCGAAGGCGCGGTTCAGATCGCCCGTCAGGTTCACCGACACGTTCATCTGTCCGGTGTCCGCCTGCCGCAGCGGGATCGTCACCCCCGTGCCCGGCTCACCATAGGGCGACGGGATCACCGACCCCACCGCGTTGTTGCCGCCCCAGACATACTGCAGGATGCGCACATCCCGGCGGCCCAACAGCGCGCGGATATCGGCCCCTGCCAGTTCTGCCACGGCAGTTTCCGGCGCGAACAGGAAATAGACCGCGATGTTGCGGTCATCGCCGCCCTTGCGGCTGAGGTCCGTGGGCGGCACGCTTTCACTGACAGACCAGCTCCATGACGCGGACGTGGCCCCCCGCGTCTGATCCGGCACGCGGGTCCACAGCAGGCTGACCGTGTTGTCCGACACGATTCCCAGTGTTCCGCCCGACTGGCTGTAGTCGTTGGACGACAGCACCTTGAGCCGCTGTTCGGTCCAGTTGTTGAAACTGATCGCCTGCGCCGAGGCGCTGGTGGCAAGCAGGGTGGCGGCGATGGTCAGGGTACGAAACATGGGATCCTCCGGTTACTGGACCTGATGGTAGCGGCTTTGGCACCTGCGTCACCCCGGCGCAGGCGGCGTCACGCGATTGTCAGTGACGCCGCGTCAAATCGCGGTTTATGTTTCAATCATGCGTATTTTTGCCCTGTGCCTTGCCCTGATCGCCCCTGCCGCCCAAGCGCAGGTGACAGAAACATCATTGGAACTGGTCCTGCTGGCTGATGCCTCGGGGTCGATCGACGCGGATGAACTAGCGTTCCAGCGTCAGGGTTACGCCGATGCGATGACCAGCGGCCCCGTGCTGTCAGCCATCGAAAACACCCTGCACGGGTCCATCGCCGTCACCTATGTCGAATGGGCGACCAACCAGGTGCAGGTCACCGACTGGATGCTGATCGACGGCCCCGAGACAGCGCAGGCCTTTGCCGCCGCACTGATGACGGCCCCCCGGTCCGCCTATGGCAGCAACGCGATCGGCGCGGCCCTGCTCGAGGCGCAGCGCCTGATCGAGGCGAACGATATCGACGGGTTTCGCCACGTCATCGACTTTTCCGGCGACAGCATGGGCAATTCGTCAGGTCCCCCCATCGTGCCGTCACGCGACACGGTGCTGGCGCAGGGCACGACCATCAATGCGCTGCCGATCCTGCGCCCCGACAATCCGCGCCGCGCGGGCGTCGACCTCGAACGGCTCTATGCGGAAAACATCATCGGCGGGCCAGGCGCGTTCATGGTCACGGCAGAGGGCCGCGACACCTTTGCCGCTGCCGTCCAGCGCAAGCTGTTTCTGGAAATCGCGGGCCTGTTGCCCAGCGGTCAGGACTACGCCCGGCGCTAGCGCTGCAAGGTTTCGATGTAATTCGACAGCGCCAGCAGTTCGGCCGGGACGGGCACGGGATTGCCGTCCTCTTCGGTCATGATGATCGGCCCCAGATCACCGTCACCAAAGCGCGGCATGACCCCGCTGACGTGATTGCCGCGGTTGAAACCGTCGATCACGCTCATCACGTAGTCGGCGGGGTAGCTGCCACCGTTGCGCGCACTGATGCGCGTCAGATCAGGGGCGACGACACCGTCCGACACCGCCATGCCCTGCCCGTTGGCCCCGTGACAGGCCGCGCATTGCGACTGGAACGCGGCCATGCCGTCGACCGGCTCGGTTTCCGGCGCACAGGCCGCCGTTGCAATGATAACGAGTGAAAGAAAACGGAACATGGCGCGCCTCGCTGCTGATGTGCGCCTACTGTGCCCCGGATTCCACCAGTTTGCCAGCCTCCAGCCGCACCGCCCGATCCATGCGCGCAGCAAGTTCCAGGTTGTGCGTGGCGATCAGCGCTGACAGCCCCGTGGACCGCACCAATCCCATCAGCGCATCGAACACCCGGTCGGATGTTTCAGGGTCCAGATTGCCCGTGGGTTCATCCGCCAGCAGCAGTTTGGGGTTGTTGGCCAGCGCGCGGCAAAAGGCGACGCGCTGCTGTTCGCCCCCCGACAGTGCGGCAGGCCGATGCCCCGCCCGCGGGGCGATCCCCACGGTGTCCAGCAACGACAGCGCACGCGCCCTGGCATCGGACCCGGTGGCCCCGTTGGCCAGTTGCGGCAGGACGATGTTTTCCAACGCGGTGAATTCGGGCAGCAGATGGTGAAACTGATAGATGAAACCCACATCATTGCGCCGGATCGTGGTCCGTCTGCGGTCGCTCAGGCCCGTGACGTCCTCGCCACCGATCTGCACCCGACCTGCGTCGGCCACGTCCAGCAGACCCGCGATATGCAACAGCGTGGATTTGCCGGCACCCGAGGGGGCGACCAGCGCCACGACCTCGCCCGGGGCGATGGTCAGCGAGGCGCCGTCCAGCACGCGCACTTCGGACGGTTTGCCGTGGTTGTAGCCCTTGGTCAGGCCCTCCAGCGTCAACACGGGGTCATTCATAGCGCAGCGCCTCGACAGGGTTCATGCGGGCCGCACGGCGCGCGGGAAAAATCGTGATGACCCAGCTCAGCGCAAGGCTCAGCGCGATCGTCGCCACCATGTCACCCCATTCGAGGATCGCATCGGGAAAGAAGAAGCCCTGCGCCTCGAGCCCGCTGACGCCGTTGCCGGACACCTGGTCCACCAGCGCATAGACATGCGCGATGTTGAGAGAAAACACGACACCCAGCAGCACGCCGCACAGCGTGCCGATCGTCCCGATCGAGGCCCCGACAATAAAGAACACCCGCAGGATCGAGCCCTCCGTCAGGCCCATGGTGCGCAGGATACCGATGTCGCGGCCCTTGTTTTTCACCAACATCACAAGGCCAGACACGATGTTCAGCGTGGCGATCAGGACCAGCAAGGACAGCAGGATGAAGATGAAATTGTCCTGCATGTTCAGCGCGTTGTTGAAACCTGACAGGCGCGATTTCCAGTCCGAAAGCAACGCATTTTCACCCGCGGCAGCCGCGATCTGCGGGCCTATCTCATCGACGGCGTCGGGGGTTTCCAGACTGACCTCGATTTCGTCGGCGACACCGTCGCGGTTGAAAAACAACTGCGCCTCGTCGAGCGGCATGTAGATGCGGGTGCGGTCGATCAGATCCAGCCCCGCGCGGAAGATATACACAACCTCGAACGCACCGGTGCGCGGCGACGTGCCCATGGCGGTCCGCACGCCATTGGGCGAGATGATCCGGATGCGGTCGCCCACGGTCACGCCCAGTTCCTGGGCCACGCCCCAGCCAATGGCGATGCCTTCGTCAAAGCGGTCAAGCGTGCCGCGGGCCTCGTCGGGGCGTTGCGCCACCAGCGGAATTTCGTTCAGGTCGTCGGCGGAGATGCCGAAAACCTCGACCCCGGCATTGCCGTTGCCGCGGTTGGCCATGACCTGCGCGCGCACCAGGGGGGCGGCGCGCAGCACACCCGGCACTGCGGCGATCCGGCCGGCCAACTGGTCGTAGTCCGCAATCAGGTAGGACACGATATCTGTGCCCGCGACGGTGTTCTGCTGATAGACGGTCACATGGGCATTGGCCCCCAGCATCGTGTCGATGAACTGCGCCCGAAATCCCGTCCGCAGGGCCAGCGTCGCAATCAGCGCAAAGACCGCAAGCGTAATCCCGATCAGGCTGATCCACGTCATGACGCTGACGCCGCCCTCGGCGCGTTTGGCGCGGATATAGCGCCAGGCGATCATCCACTCGAAGCGGGCAAAGGGTGCGGTCGTGGCCATGGTCGGTCCCAATCTGGTGGTCGCGCGGACCTTGGAGGTATTTCGCAGGCCGCGTCAATGCAACCGGGTGTGATCGGCATCGGCGTTGGATGGGGCGCTGCCCCGCCGCTGCGCGGCCCCCCGGGATATTTCAAACCAGAAGAAGACCTAGGCGCGGGTCTTGCGAACGCCGCCCAGTGTGGGGGCGGTCCGGGCGGCGGACGGTGTCAGCCGGGGTTCCCTGCGGGTCTGCGGTGCTGCGCGCGGGCGGCGGCGGAACAGTGATGCGAGGCCGCGCAGGCCAAGGGCTGCGACCAGCCAGCCAAGCGCACCACCGATCGCCCCGCTTGCGGCACCTGCAACCGTCAGCGGCAGCGCAGGTTCGAAATCGGCCCAGGCCGCCTGAACCGTTGCGGGATCACTGACGCGTGTCACCAGCGCGATGCGCCCCACAGGGCTGGCCGCGCGCAGACGCGCCAGATCATCGCTGAGCACCGCATGACGCCGGAATGTGCGGCGCATGTCATCCTGGCGGTCGGTCAGGAACGGTGTGCCGGTCATCTGGTCCAGCGCCTGCGTCCGTGTCAGCCCCGCACGCATCGCTGATGCCTCGAAATCGCCGACCACGACGCTGAGCGCGTCGACCTGCCCCGCCAGCCTTTGCAGGTAGGCCTGCGTAAAGGCGGGATATTGCGAACAGGCGGCCGCACCCGCAAGCGCACAGGCCAAGGTGACGCTGCGCCAGATCATCGGCGCAGCCATTCAGATACCATAAGTGTCATCTGCTGCCTCTTTTTTTCAGACAGCATACAGGGGCACGCGGCACCTGTCACCGTTTGCGTCAGATGCCGCCGTAGATCGCCTTGATCCTGGCCACGGCATCGGAGACGGACATTTCTTCGGCCTCGCCGGTGCGCCGGCAAGTCAATTCCACCACACCGTTCTTGACGCCGCGGGGGCCGACCGTGATGCGCCACGGCAGGCCGATCATGTCCATCGTGCCGAATTTTGCGCCCGCCCGTTCGTCCCGGTCGTCATAAAGCGGATCCAGACCCGCTGTCTGAAACTGAGCGTAAAGATCGTCGCAGACGGAATCGCACCCCGCATCGCCCACACGCATGTTCAGGATGCCCACGTGGAACGGTGTGACGCCCTCGGGCCAGATGATGCCCTTGTCGTCGTGGCTGGCCTCGATGATGGCGCCCAGCAGGCGGCTGACGCCGATGCCATGTGACCCCATGTGGACCGGCACGCTGTCGCCGTCGCGGGTCTGGACCGTGGCGCCCAGCGCCTCGGAATACTTGGTGCCGAAATAAAAGATCTGGCCGACCTCGATGCCGCGTGCCGTGCGGCGGCGTTCCTCTGGCACCTCGGCAAACAGGGCCGCGTCGTGCGTTTCATCGGTGCGCGCATAGCGCGAGGTGAATTCGTCCATCACCGCCTGACAGGCCGCGCGGTCATCGAAATCGATCTCGCGGTCGCCAAAGGTCAGATCGGTGATCTGGCTGTCGTAGAACACCTCGGATTCACCGGTCTCGGCCAGGACAAGGAATTCATGCGTGTCATCACCACCGATGGGACCCGAGTCCGCCCGCATCGGGATCGCCTGAAGCCCCATGCGTTCGTAGGTTCGCAGGTAGGTCACCAGATGACGGTTGTAGGCATGCAGCGCGTCCTCTTTGGTCAGGTCAAAGTTGTAGCCGTCCTTCATCAGGAATTCCCGGCCGCGCATCACGCCGAAACGCGGGCGCACCTCGTCGCGGAATTTCCACTGGATCTGATACAGGGTCAGCGGCAGGTCCTTGTAGCTGTTGACGTTGGCGCGAAACACGTCGGTGACCAGTTCCTCTGCCGTGGGGGTGAACAGCATGTCACGGCCGCCGCGGTCCTTGACCCGCAGCATTTCGTCGCCATAGGCGTCATAGCGCCCGCTTTCGCGCCACAGGTCTGCGGATTGCATGGTGGGCATCAGCATGGCCAGATGGCCCGCGCGCGCCTGTTCCTCGTGGACGATCTGCTCGATCCGGCGCAGCACCTTGTAACCCATCGGCAGCCAGGAATAGATCCCGGCGCTGGCCTGCTTGATCAGGCCTGCCTGCAACATCAGCCGGTGGCTGACGATCTGCGCCTCACGCGGGGTTTCCTTGAGGACGGGCAGGAAATAGCGGGACATGCGCATGGGTCGGTGATCCTTCACTCAAGGGTTATTCGGTGATCCGTGTAATGGGCGCGCCAAACCGCCGCAAGCGCTGCGTGGCTTGCGCCAGAACGCCACCTGCGCCATTTAGGAGGCGCACCAGACAGAAAGAGCCCGCCATGCCCCTGACACCGCGCCAGCAAGCGACCTACTGGGGGATCGCCATCGTCGTTTTCCTGCTCGCGCTCTTTGCGTTGGGCAATGTCATCATGCCGTTTCTGCTGGGCGGTGCGATTGCCTATGTGCTGGACCCGGTCGCGGACCGGTTGCAGAAACTGGGGCTTAGTCGGGCGCTGTCCGTTGCGATCATTTCGCTGGTGGCGCTGCTGCTGTTCGTGCTGTTGATCCTGCTGGTGATCCCGACGCTGATCCGACAGGCAAACGATCTGGTGCAGATTGCGCCGACCCTGTTCGAAAACCTGCAAACCTGGCTTGCGGCACGGTTCCCTGACCTGCTGGTCGAAGGCAGCACGATCCGCACGCAGCTGGACAACATCGGGGCGATGATCCAGTCACGCGGCGGGCAACTGCTGGAAACCGTGTTGTCGTCGGCCTTGGGTCTGGTGAACGTCGTCGTGTTGCTGGTCGTCGTGCCTGTGGTCGCGATCTACCTGCTGGTCGACTGGGACAACATGGTCGCCCGCATCGACGAGATGTTGCCGCGCGATCATGTCGGCACGATCCGCACACTGGCGAGCCAGATCGACCGCACGCTGGCCAGTTTCATCCGGGGTCAGGGCCTCGTGTGCCTGATCCTGGGCACCTATTATGCGATCGCGCTGGCGCTGGTGGGGTTGAACTTTGGCCTTGTCGTCGGGGCCGTGGCAGGCGCGCTGACCTTTATTCCCTATGTCGGTGCCGTCGTGGGCGGCGGGTTGGCCATGGGCCTTGCGCTGTTCCAGTTCTGGGGCGACTGGCCGTGGATCATCGCGGTCTACGCCATTTTCCAGTCGGGTCAGTTCGTCGAAGGCAATATCCTGACGCCGAAACTGGTGGGGTCCTCGGTCGGCCTGCATCCGGTCTGGTTGCTGTTCGCGCTGTCGGTCTTTGGGTCGTTGTTCGGATTTGTCGGCCTGCTGGTCGCCGTGCCTGTGGCCGCTGTGATCGGGGTTCTGGCGCGCTTTGTCCTCGACCGCTATCGGCACAGCACGCTCTACCGTGGCACGTCAAAGGATTGAGCCATGGCCGAGCAGCTGATCTTTGATTGGCCGGTGGGTGTCTCGCTCGAGGCGGCGGATTTCTTTGTCTCGCGGGCGAATGAAACCGCGTTTCGCATGGTCCGCGACCCGGCCCGCTGGCCGCAAGGCAAGCTGCTGCTGGTCGGTCCCGGCGGCGCCGGCAAGAGCCATCTGTCGCGCGTCTTTGCAGCAATGCAGGGCGCGCGGATCGTGACGGCAGACGCCATCGCAGGGCTGTTTCCCGATACCGCCCTCGTGGTCGAAGGCGTCGACAGCCTGACACCGGACCAGGAACCGGACCTGTTTCACCTGCACAATCACATGATCGCGCACGGTCTGCCGCTGCTGATGACCGCGCGCAGCCTGCCGGGCACATGGGGCATCGTCCTGCCCGACCTCAACAGTCGGATGCAGGCAACAACCCCGGTGCGCATCGCCCCGCCCGACGATGCCCTGCTCGAGGCGCTGTTGATGAAACTGTTTGCCGACCGGCAGATCCTCGTGCCGCCCACGCTCCCCCGTTACCTCGCGTCGCGCATCGACCGGTCCTATCTGGCTGCGCAGCGCATCGTGGCCGCACTGGACAGTGCAGCACTTGCCAGCGGCAAATCCGTCAGCACCCGCATGGCGGCCACCCTTTTGGAACAGGACGCTACCCATGGCTGATGACTGTCACACGGACGCCATGGAAGGCCGCGATACAGCGCCAATGACTCAGGCAGATTTCCTTACCTCCCCGCTTCCCGACCCTGTCACGCTCGACATCGACCTGACCGGCCCCCACCGCTTTGTGAACCGTGAGCTGTCGTGGATCGGTTTCAACATGCGCGTGCTGGAAGAGGCGGAAAACCCCCGTGTACCCCTGCTGGAACGGCTGCGGTTCCTGTCGATCTCGGCCACCAACCTGGACGAATTTTACACTGTCCGCGTCGCGGGTCTGCGCGAACTGGCACAGGCGGGCAATACAACCCCGGCGATGGACGGGCTGACACCCGTGGAACAGCTGGCGCTGATCGATTCCGCGGCGCGCGATCTGATGGCGCGCCAGCAGACCATTCTCGACACGCTGACCACTGAAATGGCGGCTGCCGGTATTGCACTGCTGAATGCAAATGACCTGTCCAAGGCCGACATCGCCTTTCTCGAGGAATTCTTTCTCGATCAGGTGTTTCCCGTGCTGTCACCGCTGGCGATTGACCCCGCCCACCCGTTCCCGTTTCTGCCGAACGAAGGTTTTGCGTTGGCGCTGCAACTGGAACGCAAGAACGACAAACGGTCGTTGCGCGCCTTGCTGCCGGTACCCGCACAGATCGCCCGGTTCGTGCGCCTGCCGGGCGAGGGCCACCGTTTCATCCCGCTCGAGGAGTTGCTGCTGCAATTTGTCGGGCGGCTCTATCCGGGCTATGGCATCAAGGGGCATTGCGCCTTCAAGGTGTTGCGTGACAGTGACCTCGAACTCGAAGAAGAAGCAGAGGATCTGGTCCGGGAATTCGAAACAGCACTGAAACGCCGCCGGCGTGGCGAGGTCGTGCGGCTCAAGATATCTGCAAATGCCCCCGCGGGCCTGCGCGACCTGATCATGGACGCCCTGCCCGTGACCGAGGCCGAAATCGTCGCCGTCGACGGTCTGATCGGCATCGCCGACCTGTCGGAACTGGTTCTGGACGACCGCCCGGATCTGTTGTGGCCGCCGTTTTCACCCCGTGTCCCAGAACGGGTGCAGGACCACGAGGGGGACATGTTTTCCGCCATCCGGCAAAAAGACATGCTGCTGCACCACCCCTATGAGACATTCGACATGGTGGTGCGTTTCCTGGCACAGGCCGCACGCGACCCCAATGTGGTGGCGATCAAACAGACGCTTTACCGGACCTCCAAACGGTCGCCCATCGTCGAGGCCCTGTGCGAGGCCGCCGAGGACGGCAAATCCGTCACGGCGCTCGTCGAGCTCAAGGCCCGTTTCGACGAGGCCGCCAACATCCGCCAGTCACGCAGGCTGGAACGGTCGGGCGCACACGTCGTCTATGGTTTCCTGAACCTGAAAACCCACGCCAAGATCAGCACCGTCGTCCGGCGCGAGGGCGACCGTCTGGTGACCTATACGCATTTCGGCACGGGCAACTATCATCCGATCACGGCCAAGATCTATACCGACGTATCGCTGTTCACCTGTGACGCGAAACTTGGCCGCGATGCGAACAAGGTGTTCAACTACCTGTCGGGCTACGCCCAGCCCGAGGCGCTGGAAAACCTGTCCATCGCACCGATCGACCTCAAATCCACGATCCTCACCCGCATTTCCGAGGAAATCGGCTATGCCAAGGCCGGCAAACCCGCGGTCATCTGGGCCAAGATGAACAGCCTCATCGAAACCGACGTGATCGACGCACTCTATGAGGCTTCGCAGGCGGGGGTCCGGATCAATCTGGTCGTGCGCGGGATCTGCGGCCTGCGGCCCGGCGTCGCCGGGCTGTCCGAAAACATCCGCGTCAAATCGGTGGTGGGACGCTATCTGGAACATTCGCGCATCGTCTGTTTCGGCGGGGGTCAGGGCCTGCCCAACAAAAAGGCGCGGGTCTACATCAGCTCTGCCGACTGGATGAGCAGGAACCTCAACCGACGGGTCGAGACGCTGGTCGAGATCACAAACAACACGGTCAAGGCCCAGATCGTCAGTCAGATCATGGCGGCCAATCTGGCCGATGTCGCACAAAGCTGGATCATGCAGCCAGATGGCAGTTTCGCGCGGGCAACCATCGCCGACGGTGAATTCGCGTTCAACTGTCACCGGTTTTTCATGGAAAATCCGTCGCTCTCGGGGCGGGGGTCTGCCGGTGCGTCCGATGTGCCGCAGTTGACCCACGACGACGACTGACCCGGTCGGGTCAGGCGTTGACAGCGGCCCTTCATATCCCGATTGATGGGGTCCGACCAACGGGGATGCGGACCAATGACCGAAACCGAAACCGAGGCCACGATCGACTGGGGCCCGTTTGGCCGTCCATTGTTCGACGGTGAATCGGCCCAAAGCCTCAAACGGGTCGGCGTCGTCGACGTGGGCTCGAACTCGGTTCGTCTTGTGGTCTTTGACGGCGCGGCACGCAGTCCCGCCTATTTTTACAACGAAAAAATCATGTGTGCGCTGGGGGCGGGCCTGTCGGAAACGGGGCACCTGAACCCCGAGGGCCGCGTGCGCGCCCTGTCCGCGATCCGCCGCTTTGCTGCATTGGCCCAGGGAATGGGCTGCGGCCCGCTGACCGCCGTCGCCACCGCCGCCATGCGCGAGGCCAGCGACGGTGCGGATTTCCGGGCAGAGGTCGAACGCGAAACCGGCGTGAAACTCTGGGTCATTTCCGGCGAAGAAGAGGCCCGCCTGTCCGCGCAAGGTGTCCTTTTGGGATGGCCCGGCAGCTATGGTCTGGTCTGCGATATCGGCGGGTCCAGTATGGAACTGGCCGATCTGGCCGAAGGCCGCGTTGGCCGCCGCGTGACCTCGCCCTTGGGCCCGCTGAAACTGCGCGAGATCAAGGGCGGCACCAAGGCGGTAAAGGCCTATATCAAAACCGTCGTGGCAGACCTGCACGACCAGATGGACAACCAGACGGGTATGCGCCTGTTTCTGGTCGGCGGCAGCTGGCGTGCCATCGCCCGTGTCGACATGGAACGCCGCGGCTATCCGCTGACCGTACTGCACGAATACCGCATGACCGCACGCCGCATCGGGGCCACCGCAGACTATATCAAGGCATCCGACCTGCAGGATCTGCGCGCCCGTTGCGGCATTTCCGACAGCCGCATGTCGCTGGTGCCCCTGGCGGTGCTCGTGCTCAAGGAACTGGTGCGCGTGTTCAAACCCAAGGATGTGGCGATTTCGTCCTATGGTATCCGCGAAGGCATGCTGTTCGAACAGATGCCCCGCGAATTGCGCGAACGCGATCCCCTGATCGAGGCCTGCCGCTTTGCCGAGGCCAAGGATGCCCGCCTGCCCGGCTTTGGCCGGTTGCTGTACGATTTCATCAAACCGCTGTTTCCCCGCGCCAACTGGCAGCGCCTGCGCATCATCAAGGCCGCCTGCCTGCTGCACGATGTCAGCTGGCGCGCGCATCCCGACTATCGCGGTGAAATTACCTTTGACAACGCGACCCGCGCCAACCTGGGCGGACTGAAGCATTATGAACGGGTGCTGCTGGGGCTGGCCCTGATGAAACGCTATTCCGGCAAGACGCCGGACAGCCGTTTCGACGATCTGTTCGCGCTGCTCAATCCCGACCAGATGCGCGAGGCGGACATCATCGGCCGCGCCATGCGGTTCGGTGCGATGCTCTGGCTGGACGGAAACCGCCAGCCCGGGACATTCAAATGGAGCCCCAAGAACAAGGAACTGACACTGACACTGGACGAGGACGCGCGGCCCCTGTTCGGCGAGGTCGCGGAATCACGCCTGAACGCATTGGCACAGGCAATGGACGCGACCCTGACGGTCCGGTTCAAGCGTCACAGCTCCACATCACCCAACGCGTCCTCTGGCGGCACATAGGCGGGCGCATCCGGGGCGCGCCGAATGATGATATCGCCGTTCGGCAGGATTTCGGGATTTTCATAGTTACCGATATCGTCAATCCGGGACATGATCTCGGCCAGGGCCGGGCCCATTTCCTCGCGCAGCATCTGCAACGCGGGGCCCACGTTATCGGCCAGATCCTGCAATTCGCGGATCGCGGGGTCCGCCTCGCGCAGCAGACCGCGCAGGAACAGCTTGGCCCCCTCCTCGATCAGGTCGCGTCCGCCGGTATCGGTATCGGTCTCCGCCTCTTGGGCGACGGCAGGCAGGGTGGACAGGGTCAATACAGCAGCAAGGATGAGATGTTTCATACCTCAGACATGGGGGCTGCCACGTGATTTTCAATCACACCATCAGATCCAGCGTGACCGGGAAATGGTCTGACGCCAGCAACAAGGCCTCGCGCAGCGACGTATCTGCAAAAACCTCTGGATCATCAAAAGGATGCCAGATGCGCCATACAGGCTGCGTCGCACGCAAGGCAGGGCTGACCATGATGTAATCCAGCAGCGCCGACAGATAGGGGCCATCGTTCGGTCTGAACCGGGCCGTCGCAGGCCGCGCACCATTGCGGCTGCCCAAGGCCAGTTGCGCATGCGGGTCATGCAAAGGCATCCCGTCGCCTTGTGTCCCCAGCACGATTTCCACGCCGGATTGCCCGAATTCGACCTCGTATTCGTCCAGCCCCGGCCCGTCGTTGAAATCGCCCAGCACCACCAGCCGGGCCGCAGGATCGTCCCGCAACATCTGGTCCACCCGTCGGCGCAGCCACAGGCATTGCGACAGTTGCTTGCGCCGGTTGGCAACCCCGACACGGGCGCGTTCGGCCGCCGTATCGCCGTGGGCCGCCTTGGATTTGGCATGCACACCGATCAGCGACAGCGCTGCGCCGTTCCTTGGCGTATAGACCAGTTCCAGCGGCGGCTTTGACCAGACGGCATCGATGTCATGGCCGTTCAGCGTCACGGTCAGGGAACGGTCGAACCGGGGGGCCGCGTCGTCGGACAGCGGGCGGTGAACCGCACTGCCGCAGTCGGGATCGAACATCAGCGCGATTTCCTGCCGCGTGTCATTGGCAAAACCGATCAGGGCAGCGCGTTGTCGCAACCCGTAGTGGTCAGCGAAATGCCGCAGTGCCGCCGCCCCGCTGCGACGCGACGACGTATCGGGGGCCTCGATCACCATGATGGCGTCGGCGTTCATCGTCTGCAGGACATGTGCAATCGCATCGGCCTGATCGCGGCGGGTCACATCCCAGCGTTTCGACCAGCCGTCATCGCGCACCAGCGCGCCTGCGTCATCGAACAGCGCATCGAACCAGGCAACGTTCCACGTGGCCAGCCGCATCATGCGGTCCCGGCGTTGATCTGCTCCCATGCGCGGTTGATCGCGATCAGGCGTTTTTCAGCCAGCCGGACGGCCTCTTCGGGCACGCCGCGAGCCAACATGCGGTCAGGGTGTGTCTCGCGCACCTGCGCGCGCCAGGCGGCACGCACCTCTTCGATCGGTGCATCGGGCGAAACACCCAGCACATCATAGGCGT
Source organism: Loktanella gaetbuli (assembly GCF_020531945.1). Classification (NCBI taxonomy): domain Bacteria; kingdom Pseudomonadati; phylum Pseudomonadota; class Alphaproteobacteria; order Rhodobacterales; family Roseobacteraceae; genus Loktanella; species Loktanella gaetbuli. The sequence continues at coordinate 102,789 of NZ_JAJATZ010000004.1, read as the reverse complement.
CGCGGTCCGCGTCAGCCACGAACTGCGCCCTGATCCGCGCGAACCGGCGATCGTCGAACCCGAATATTTCGGCCACCCGCGCCAGAAACGCATCCTCGGCCGGGTGATAGTCACCATCGGCCATCGCGATGTGAAACAGACCCTCCATCAGGTCCGACAGCGGGCCCTCGGCCCCACGAAACATCGACGCGATCTTGGTGGCATAGGCCTCGAACCCCGCGACATCGGTGCGCGCCATGTTGAACAATCGCGCGGCATGCGCCTCTTCTGAGGCCGGGATGTGGAACACCTCGCGAAAGGCCGCGACCTCGTTGCGGGTCACCTGCCCGTCCGCCTTGGCCATTTTGGCACCCAGCGCGATCACAGCGATGGTAAAGGCCACGGACCTGTCAGGCGGCGTGCGCAGCAGATCGAACACCGTCGCCAGCCCCTCGCCCGCGCGCAGGGCCGCCAATGCGTCAGAGATTCGGGACCAGAGCGACATACCCCGATGTCTACAACATCTTGGTCAAAAGAATAAGGTCGATCCAGCGATCGAATTTGCGCCCCACTTGCGGAAGGGTCGCGATTTTCACAAACCCCAGTTTTTCGTGAAAGGCCACCCCTGCTGGATTTTCGGCGCTGCACCCGGCCCATAGGGTATGGATGCCCGCGGCGCGTGCGTCTGCGCACAGCGCATCCATCAGTGATCGCCCCAGCCCCGCACCCCGCGCGGCGGGTGCCAGATGCACTGTGTGTTCCGCCGTATGGCGATACCCGTCACCGCCGCGAAACGGGCCATAGGTGGCAAAACCTGCGACCAACCCACCGGTTTCGGCCACCAGCACGGGGCGCGTGGCAATCAGATCAGCAATGGCCTGCGGTGTCTTTTCGATTGCGGTAAACGTGATGCCTGTCTCGCGGATGATCGGGTTCCAGATCGCGCAGATCGCCGCGGCATCGGCGCGGGTTGCGGCCCGGATCATCCCAGCGTCCTGACCCCGTCCCGCGTGCGGATCGTGGCCCGAAACCGTGGCGCACCAGCGGCATAGATCACCCGTGGGTCGTCCAAGGCCAGATCGCGTCCCAACGCCTCAGCCTGCGGGTGGTGCACCTCCCAGCCGATCAGGGTGCAGCCCCGGTCGGTCAGTGTTTCTGTCGGGTGCGCCACCCCGTCACCCCACCGGATCAGCGTGGGACAGGCCCCCTGCAGGGGCAGGCCGCCGTCATCGGGCACGGTGATGTCCCACCGCAACGCGCCGCGTTCCAATGGCACGATGGCACCGACGTCCGCAGGCGCATCCGCAATCGCGCCTTTCAGATCGTCCGTCCTGCAAATCCAGTTCGCACAGCGCGGCGGCCCGGCGAATGCATCCAGCGCGAACCACGCAGGGCGCGTGCGCTGCGCGTCCGGATCCAGCGCAATCACCTCGAGGTAGGTGTCGCCCAGCGCCAGCAGCGTGTTGTGCGTGCCGAAGGCCGCGTGTTTGCCCCCTGGCTGCAACGGCACGCCCAGCGTTTTTTCCACCCATGCCGTGCCTGCATCGAGGTCGGTACAGGCAATCGCGATATGGTCGAGGGTCAGCATTCAGGTGCGCGTCTCGCGGATCAGTTTCAAAATGTCCTGTGCGGCGACAGGGATGTTCGTGCCGGGGCCAAAGATCGCCTTGACCCCCGCATCATACAGGAATTTGTAGTCCTGCTGCGGGATCACGCCACCGCAGATCACAAGGATATCACCCGCGCCCGCGTCCTCCAGCGCCTTGATCAGCTTGGGGGCCAGTGTCTTGTGACCTGCCGCCTGCGAACTGATGCCGATGACGTGCACATCGTTGTCGATGGCGTCCTGTGCGGCCTCCTCTGGTGTCTGGAACAACGGGCCTACGTCCACGTCGAACCCGATATCGGCGAATGCCGTCGCGATGACCTTGGCCCCACGGTCGTGCCCGTCCTGCCCCATTTTGACGACCAGCATCCGGGGGCGGCGCCCTTCTTCGGTTGCGAAATCCTCGATGTCCTTCTGGATCGCGGCAAAGCCTGCGTCGCCTTCGTAGGCGGCACCGTAGACACCGGCCAGCGTCTTGACCTCGGCCCGGTGGCGGCCAAAGACGTCCTCCATCGCGCTGCTGATCTCGCCCACGGTCGCCCGCTGGCGTGCGGCCTCGACCGCGGCCTCCAGCAGGTTGCCGCTCTCACGGGCGCGGCGGGTCAGTTCGGCCAATGCAGCATCGCAGGCCGCCTGATCCCGCCCGTCACGCGTGGCCTTCAGCCGGGCAATCTGGCTGTCGCGCACGCCCGCGTTGTCGATATCGCGGATGTCGATCGGGTCTTCTTTGTCCTTGCGGTATTTGTTGACGCCGACGATGACCTCGGTGCCGCGGTCGATATTGGCCTGCCGGGTGGCGGCGGTTTCCTCGATCCGCAGTTTCGGCATGCCGGATGCGACGGCCTTGGTCATGCCGCCCAACTCCTCGACCTCTTCCATCAGGGCCCAGGCGGCTTCTGCCAGATCATGCGTCAGCTTTTCGACGTAGTAACTGCCCGCCAATGGATCGACGACCTTGGTAACGCCGGTTTCCTCTTGCAGGATCAGCTGCGTGTTCCGCGCGATCCGGGCCGCGAAATCGGACGGCAGGGCAATCGCCTCGTCCAGCGCGTTGGTGTGCAGCGACTGGGTGCCGCCCAACACCGCGCTCATCGCCTCGTAGGCGGTGCGCACCACGTTGTTGTAGGGGTCCTGTTCCTGCAAACTGACGCCCGAGGTCTGGCAATGGGTCCGCAACATGGATGATTTGGGGTTCTTGGGCGCGAATTCCTCCATCACGCGGAACCACAGCAGGCGCGCCGCGCGCAGCTTGGCCGCCTCCATGAAAAAATTCGTCCCGATGGCGAAAAAGAAACTAAGCCGTCCGGCAAAGTGATCGACATCCATGCCCGCCGCAATCGCCGCGCGCACGTATTCGCGGCCATCGGCCAGCGTATAGGCCAGTTCCTGCACCAGGTTCGCGCCGGCCTCTTGCATGTGGTAGCCGGAAATCGAGATCGAGTTGAATTTCGGCATCTGGTCGGACGTGTACTGGATGATGTCCGAAATGATGCGCATCGACGGTTCCGGCGGATAGACGTAGGTGTTGCGCACCATGAATTCCTTGAGGATATCGTTCTGGATCGTGCCTGACAGCACGGACCTGTCGTGGCCCTGCTCCTCACCCACCACGATGAAATTCGCGAGGATCGGAATGACCGCGCCGTTCATCGTCATGCTGACCGACACCTTGTCCAGCGGGATTCCGTCGAACAGGATCTTCATGTCCTCGACGCTGTCGATGGCGACACCGGCCTTGCCCACGTCGCCTTCGACCCGCGGGTGGTCACTGTCATAGCCGCGATGGGTGGCCAGATCGAATGCCACCGACACGCCCTGCTGACCAGCGGCCAGCGCCTGACGGTAAAACGCATTTGATTCTTCTGCCGTGGAAAACCCCGCGTATTGCCGGATCGTCCAGGGCCTGCCTGCGTACATCGTGGCCTTGACCCCGCGCGTGTAGGGGGCCGCACCCGGAATGCCGCCCATATGCGGCAGATCGGCCGTATCCTCTGCGGTATATAACGGTTTGACGGCGATCCCTTCGAGGGTATGCCACGTCAGATCGTCCAGGGACCGCCCGCGCAGTTCCTTTTCGGCGATCTTTTCCCATTCGGTTTTGTCAGACATGATGTGGCGCTCCTCTTCCTCTGCGCCATTCATGCCGCGACGCGGCGCAAAGGTCAAAAAGCTTGCGCTATCATCGTGCTATTATTTTTCGCTGCAGGGCAATTTTATTGCGCATGCGCAAAACGACGCGGGCATGGCATTGGCGCGAGACACACCTATATTCAGATCATGAACAAAAGAAATTTCATCGCCGGCCTCGCGGCCATGACACTCTGGCCCGCCATGCTGCCGGCGCAGTCGGAATCACCCGGTGCCGTCGCCGCCTGGCTTGCCGATCCGGCAACCCCGCTGAACGCGGACCAGATCATGTTGTCCGATTTCCAGTGGATCGCCCGCCCGGTCGCGGTTTTCGCCGATTCACCCAACGATCCCGCGTTCATCGAACAGATGGAACTGCTGGCATCGCGGGTCGATGAACTGGTCGAACGTGACGTCGTGGTGCTGTTCGACACCGACCCTGCCGCACGTTCACCCATGCGCCTGCAACTGCGGCCGCGCGGTTTCATGATGGCGCTGCTGGGCAAGGACGGTCAGGTGAAACTGCGCAAACCCAGCCCGTGGGACGTGCGCGAATTGTCACGGTCCATCGACAAGATGCCGGTGCGTCAGCGTGAAATCACCGAACGCCGCGCCGCAGGATCAGCGGCGGTCAACTGATTGCGGCATGGCCCGCGCAGCCCCGCGGATCGCCATCCAGCCCAAGGTCATCAGGATCACCAGTACCAGAATCAGAACGAACACCGGATCAATCGCCACGCTGACCAGCACCCGCCCCACGACGAACAGCGCGAGGTAGACGGCCAACCCGCCAAAGGTGAATGTCCGCACCGGTTCCAGCAGGACCCCGGCCGCCCGCACGACCCCCCAGAACACGATCACGCAGATCATCGGCACCGTCACGACCGAGCGCGGAAGCTCGGTCGCGTAGCTGATTTCGGTATCCTGCACCATGATGTTGAGCAAGCCAAATCCCGCGATCACGGCGATCACGCAGGCGGCCAGCCAGATCAGCAAGAGTTGCCAGGTTTGTGTCACTCGAACTCCATGATCACATCATCCACGGCCAGGCTGTCACCAGGGGCCGCGTTGATCTTGGTCACGACGCCCTTGCGTTCGGCACGCAGGATGTTTTCCATCTTCATCGCCTCGACCGTGCACAGCGCCTGACCGTCCTGAACCTCGTCGCCCACGGCGACATTCAGCGACACGATCAGCCCCGGCATCGGGCACAGCAGCAGTTTCGACGTATCCGGCGGCACCTTGACCGGCATCAGCTTGGCAACTTCGGCCTGACGCGGGGTTCGGACATGAACCTTGACGTCGGCCCCGCGGTGCCGCACCCGGAACCCCCCCGAAATCTTGGCCACCTTAAGCACCAAGGGCGTGCCGTCCACCATCAGGCGCGCCAGTGGTTGACCGGGCAACCAGTCGCTTTCGACCCGCAAGGTCCGGTCACCGATGGTCACATCGGCCCCCGCACGGTCGGCCTTGATGATCGTGTCATGGCTTTCGCCCTGTAGCGTGACGTTCCAGTCCGTGCCGACGTGGCGTTCATGGTTGTCCATGCGCCCGGTGATGCGCGTGCGACGGATTTCACCGATTCGGTGCATCGCCGCAGTTGCCGCAGCAACACGCAGCACCGTGTCCCCTGCCAGATCGACACCCTGGAAACCGTCAGGAAATTCTTCCTCGATGAACGCCGTGGTCATGTCGCCCGCGGTGAATTTCGGATGATCCATCACCGCGGCCAGGAATGGCAGGTTGTGGCCAATCCCCTCCAGCTCGAATCCGTCCAGCGCCAACCGCATTTCTTCGATCGCTGCAGACCGGGTCGGTGCCCAGGTACACAGCTTGGCGATCATCGGATCGTAGAACATGCTGATCTCGCCACCCTCGAACACGCCGGTATCATTGCGCACGGCCCGCCCGGCCTCTGCCACCTCGACCGGTGGGCGATAGCGGGTCAGACGCCCGATGGACGGCAAGAACCCGCGGAACGGATCCTCGGCATACAGGCGGCTCTCGATAGCCCAACCATTGATCTTGAGGTCATCCTGACCAAAGGCCAGTTTCTCGCCTGCTGCCACTCGGATCATCTGTTCGACGAGGTCGATGCCCGTGATCAGTTCTGTCACAGGATGTTCCACCTGCAACCGCGTGTTCATTTCCAAAAAATAGAAATTGCGGTCGCCATCCACGATGAATTCGACGGTGCCCGCGCTGGTATAACCGACGGCCTGCGCAAGTGCGACCGACTGCGCGCCCATCGCCGCACGGGTTTCTTCGTCCAGAAACGGGCTCGGGGCCTCTTCGATCACCTTCTGGTTGCGGCGCTGGATGCTGCATTCGCGCTCGTGCAGATAGACCGCGTTGCCGTGGCTGTCGGCCAGGACCTGAATTTCGATGTGGCGCGGCTGGGTCACGAATTTTTCGATGAAAATCCGGTCGTCGCCAAAACTGTTGGCCGCCTCGTTCTTGGACGACTGGAATCCCTCGCGTGCGCCAGCGTCGTCCCATGCAATCCGCATGCCCTTGCCACCGCCCCCCGCGCTGGCCTTGATCATCACCGGATAGCCGATCTGCTGGCTGATTCTGACCGCCTCATCGGCGTCCGCAATCAGGTCCATGTGGCCAGGCACCGTGCTGACACCAGCCTCATCCGCCAGCTTCTTGGACGTGATCTTGTCGCCCATGGCCTCGATGGCCCCCACGGGCGGCCCGATAAAGGCCACGCCTTCGGCTTTCAGCGCCTCGGCGAACTTGGGGTTTTCCGACAGGAAACCATAGCCCGGATGCACCGCTTCAGCGCCGGTCTGGCGAATCGCGTCCATGATCTTGTCGATCACGATATAGGATTGGTTGGCGGGGCTGGGTCCAATGTGGACCGCCTCATCTGCCATCTTGACATGTAGCGCCTGCGCATCCGCATCCGAATACACTGCAACAGTGGCGATCCCCATACGCCGCGCCGTCTTGATGACGCGGCAGGCGATTTCGCCACGATTGGCGATCAGAATTTTCTTGAACACGTTTTACATCCCTCCAAACGCAAAACCGCCGCCGGGGCGTAAACCCCGACGGCAGTCATGTCGTGTTTCAACCCCGCTTGCGCGGGAAAATGTCTTAGCGACCGGTGATGTCGTCGCCCAGCGCACCGACGAGCGCGCCACCCAGTGCAGCAGTCGTGGTGTCGCGGTTGTCGCCGCCCAGTGCAGCGGAACCTGCAGCGCCGATACCGGCACCAACGATTGCACGCTCTGCGTCGGTGTCGAGGTTGTCGCAGCCTGCGACGCCCATGATTGCGACCAGTGCGATGGCGGAAGTAGCTTTGTACATTTTATAATGCCCTTGTTAGCTTTGAAGATGGGCCCAAAATCACGCGCTGCAAGCACGAACTCAAGCCCGATTAAGTACAAAAGGCGCAAAACCGCCGAAATGTTCCGATTTGCAGAAAAATCTTTTCCACTCATCGGAATACATCCGGAAAAGTGACCCGCGCCACGTCCTCGTCGATGCGCAACAGCGCGTCATAGCTGGCAGGATCGAACGGATCTTCGGCGGCGATTACCTCGCGACCGAACAACCAGCCCAGCCGTCCTGCGTCCAGATTACCCCGCACAAAGGGCGCGTCGCCAAAATGCTCCCACAGGGCCCGCAAGAAACCTTCGTCCGCGCGTTTGTCCGGTGGCCGCCGGTCGGAAAATCGTTCACGCGCGCGCAGCGGCGTTGCCCCGTCCTTGTGCGCGCGACGGATCACGAACTGAAAATCCGTCCCCGGCAAACGGCCTGGAAATCCACGGTGCTTTTCCATCAGAATTCGTCCCAGCTGCAACGCCCGTCCGTCACGCGGAAGGGTTGAAAAAATTGGACGACCTGCGGATCGTATATGCCGAATGTGGTTGGCTTGTCCGACACCGACAACACGATCTGGTCGCCGTCCCAGTCCTGCTGTTGCAGGGCCGGAACAACGACCACGTCGCACAACCACGTCAGATCGTCCACGACCTCCGTGAACGTCACTGCGTCATCGCCGCCCGCAAGGGCCGGTGACAGGAACCGGAATCGCGCGATCCGCGCCTGCGTGTCCATGATAACGTCAGCCAGCGCGATCTGCAGTCCTGACGGCACGGCAATCGGTTGCGGGGTCTGTTGTGCGGTCGCGGGCATGGCCCACAGACAGCACAGCAGGATCAGCGGTCCCGCAAGGCCTCGATCAGTTCGGCCTTGGTCATGTCCGAACGACCCGCGACGTCCAGCTCTTGCGCACGCGCATACAGATCGTCCTTGGTCCATTCCTCGTAGGGCGGCTGACGGCCCCCCTTCTCGCCCGGCGACATGTCGTCGTTTGCCTGCGCATTGGCAATCCGGGCGGCCTTTTGCTTGCTCGCCCCGTCGTCCAGCAGCGCCTCGTAGGTCTCGTCGTCCTTGATGGACGGTCCATGGTCCTTGGTCATCGCAATCTCCTTTGCGCACCAACGGACCCACCCCACGCGGGGTTCCCTGCATCATCTTGCCACAAATACTCCGGGGGGTCCGGGGGGCTGGCCCCCCGGGGTCACAGTGGAATGTTGTCATGCTTCTTCCACGGGTTCTGCTGCTGCTTGCCGCGCAGCGACGCAAAGGCGCGGCAGACCCGGCGCCGTGTGGATCGCGGCATGATCACCTCGTCCACGAAACCCTTCGAGGCCGCGACGAACGGATTCGCGAAACGGTCCTCGTATTCCTTGGTCAGCTCCACGATTTCTTCGGGGCTGCGTCCGCGATAGATGATCTCGACAGCACCCTTGGCCCCCATCACCGCGATTTCCGCCGTGGGCCAGGCATAGTTGAAATCGCCGCGCAAATGCTTGGACGCCATCACGTCATAGGCTCCGCCATAGGCCTTGCGGGTAATGACCGTGACCTTGGGCACCGTGGCCTCGCCATAGGCAAACAGCAGTTTCGCGCCGTGCTTGATGACACCGCCGTATTCCTGGCTGGTGCCGGGCAGAAAGCCGGGCACGTCCACCAGCGTCAGGATCGGAATTTCAAAGGCATCGCAGAACCGCACGAACCGCGCGGCCTTGCGGCTGCTGTCGATATCCAGCACACCCGCCAGCACCATAGGCTGATTGGCCACCACGCCGACGGTCTGACCTTCCAGCCGGATGAACCCGATCAGGATGTTGCCCGCATAATCGGCCTGAATTTCGTAAAAATCGCCCTCATCCGCCAGTTTGTGAATCAGTTCCTTCATGTCGTAGGGCGTGTTGGCGTTCACCGGGATCAGCGTGTCCAGACTGTCCTCGACCCGTTTGACATCGTCAAAAAACGGACGCGTCGGCGCCTTTTCGCGGTTGTTCAAAGGCAGGAAATCAAACAGGCGGCGGCATTCGGCAATCGCTTCGACATCGTTGTCAAAGGCACCGTCCACCACACCGGATTTCTTGGTATGGGTCGTGGCCCCGCCCAGTTCCTCGGCGGTGACGACCTCGTTGGTGACGGTCTTGACCACATCGGGGCCGGTCACGAACATGTAGGACGTGTCGCGCACCATGAAAATAAAGTCGGTCATCGCAGGGCTGTAGACCGCGCCACCCGCGCAGGGCCCCATGATCAGGCTGATCTGCGGCACCACACCGGACGCCATGATGTTGCGCTGGAACACATCGGCATAGCCCGCGAGGCTGGCAACACCTTCTTGGATGCGTGCACCGCCCGAATCGTTGATCCCGATCACGGGCGCACCGTTCTGGATCGCCATATCCATGATCTTGCAGATCTTTTGCGCATGGGTTTCGGACAGCGATCCGCCAAAGACGGTGAAATCCTGGCTGAACACATAGACCATGCGGCCGTTGATCGTGCCCCAGCCCGTCACGACACCATCGCCCATCGGCAGGTTGTCCTGCATCCCGAAATCCACCGCGCGATGCGTCACAAAGGCGTCGAACTCCTCAAAGCTGTCGTGATCCAGCAGCAGTTCGATCCGTTCGCGCGCGGTCAGTTTGCCCTTGGCGTGCTGCGCATCAATCCGTGCCTGTCCGCCGCCCAGTTGGGATTCGGAGCGCTTGGCCTCCAAGGCTTCGATATGGTCTTTCATGCAGGCCTCCCGTCGTGCACATGGCCTCCGCAGGCCGCATTGTCGGGCACTCTAGTCATCGGTTTTGCCGAGGAAAACCCCCAAGGCGCAATATATCCCCAGCCGCAGGGGGGCTGCACGAAACAATCTGACGCCATGCAGATCCTTGCGGATCCATGTCACGGCAACCATGGACACCGCAGCGCAAGCCGCTACTTTGCGCGCGATGACAGACTTTCCCAGCGCGCGCTTTCTCGACCGCCGCACCCCGCCTCATATTTTCACGCTGACACTGCTGGCCGGTGTATCCGCATTGAACATGTCGATTTTTCTGCCGTCCCTCACCCGGATGGCGGCCGATTTCGGCACGGATTATGCCACGATGCAATTCGCCGTTTCGGGCTATCTGGCCGCAACTGCGGTGATGCAGATCATCGTCGGCCCCCTGTCTGACCGGTTCGGACGGCGTAAGATCGTGCTGACCTCCATCACCATTTTCATCGCGGCGACGCTGGGCGCCTACCTCGCCCCCACGATCCAGCTGTTCTTGATGTTTCGCATCCTGCAGGCCGCCGTCGCGACCGGAATCGTGCTGAGTCGGGCGATCGTGCGCGACATGTTCGGGGCAGAACAAAGCGCGTCGATGATCGGTTATGTCACCATGGGCATGGCCCTGATCCCGATGATCGGCCCCACCGTCGGTGGCGCACTGGATCAGGCATTCGGCTGGCATGCCTCGTTCATCTTTCTGATGGGAGCAGGCGTTTTCTTGTGGCTGCTGTGCTATTTCGACCAAGGCGAGACCGTGCGCGGCGGCGGCACCGGATTTGCCGAACAGCTGACCAGCTATCCCGCACTGCTGACTGCGCCCCGGTTCTGGGGCTATGCGCTGTGCACCGCGTTCGCATCGGGGTCATTCTTTGCGTTTCTGGGCGGTGCCTCCTACGTCGCCGACCGGATTTACGGATTGTCGGCCTTTCAGACCGGCATCGCTCTGGGTGCGCCCGCCATCGGCTATGCCATCGGCAACGGAATATCGGGCCGCTATTCGGTGCGGGTCGGCATCAATCGCATGGTGCTGATCGGCTGCCTGATATCAGCCTTTGGCATGGGGTTGTCGCTGATCCTGGGTCTGGTGACCGTGATTCCCGCCGGCCTGCTCTTTGGTCTGTGCTCGCTGCTGGGACTGGGCAACGGCATGACGCTGCCCAACGCCACTGCCGGGTTGCTGTCGGTGCGCCCGAACCTGGCCGGCACGGCCAGCGGTCTGGGCGGTGCGCTGATGATTGGCGGCGGTGCCGCACTCAGCCAGCTGGCCGGGGTACTGCTGGCACGCGGCACGACCGCGATGCCGTTGCAGGCGCTGATGCTGGTCTCTGCGCTGCTGGCGATCGCCGCCATCATGTTCGTGATGGTGCGTGAAAAGCGCCTGTCCGCCAGCCTCTCGGTCGCGCCCTAGCGGCGTGCCGCGCGCCAGCCAGCGGCGCGCGCCTCGGCTTCGGTGCAGAACCAGCGTTCGCCGCGCGACGGGCTGATCCGGGTCTCGTCATAGAATGCGTTGCCGGGCACATGGTAGATTCGCCCGCTGCTGCTGATGTTGCCCTTGATGACACAGCCACCGGGGGTCGCATCGCGCACCTGTTCCTGCGCGCGGAAATCCGAAGGCCGCTGCATCTGCGCCGACCAGAAACCGGCCCCACTGCGCCGCGCCGCATCCTCGTCCGGGACATAGACCGTGCCATACCGGCGATAGGCGATGGCCAGCCCGTTGCGCACCATCTGCTGGCCAATGTCGACCCCGCCTGCGGTGCAACGCGCCACGGTGCGGCCGTAACGGTCGACATCCAGCGGCGCACAACTCACCGCGCGCCCCGCGATCAACGCACGCAGGCCGTCGGCCGCATGGCTGCCGCAGGAAAACGGAAACCCCTGCGCACTGCGGCAATCCTGCCCGGCTTCTGGCGCATCGATGCCGTTCAATCTGATTCGTGTCTCGCCCACGTGGATCGTGTCACCGTCGATGACACGCGCAGGCCCAGCGATCTGGGCCGCCAGGGGGGCAGCACAGAACAGTAAACAAATGGTTAACAAAATCCGCATATCCCCAATCTGGGGGGCGGATGTGGCGTTTCAATGGCGCGAAACATGAAGTTTCGCGCCAAATCGATTCAAATCAGCGCTGACTGACGGCCCATTTCGGATTGATCCACGGCACATCATTGGCCCGTGGCAGCGGATCGCGGCCCAGAATGTGATCCGACGCCTTTTCACCCACCATGATCGACGGCGCATTCAGGTTGCCGTTGGTGATCTGCGGAAAGATTGAGCTGTCCGCGACCCGCAACCCCTCCACACCGATGACACGACATTCAGGATCGACCACAGCCATCGGGTCATCAGCGGCTCCCATGCGGCATGTGCCGCAGGGATGATAGGCGCTTTCGGCGTGTGCGCGGATGAAATCATCCAGTGCTGCGTCCGATTGCACGGCCTCACCAGGCTGGATTTCGTGTCCGCTATAGGGGGCAAATGCGGCTTGCCCGAAAATTTCGCGCGTCAGGCGGATACAGGTGCGGAAATCGGCCCAGTCCTGCGGATCGGACATGTAGTTGAACAGGATATGCGGGTCCGCCGCCGGGTCCGCGCTGGTCAGTGTGACCGCCCCGCGCGAGGCGCTGCGCATCGGGCCGACATGCGCCTGATAGCCATGCCCCTCTGCCGCGACCTTGCCGTCGTAGCGGATCGCCAGCGGCAGGAAATGGAACTGGATATCGGGATATTCCACACCCGGCTTGGACCGGACAAAGGCTGCGGATTCGAACTGGTTCGAGGTGCCCAGACCGCGTTTGCCGAACAGCCAGGCTGCGCCGATCAACGCTTTCCAGATCAGTTTCCAATAGGTGAACAGCGTCACCGGCTGGATCGCTGCCTGCTGGATATAGAGCTCGAGGTGATCTTGCAGATTCTGCCCGACGCCGGGCCGGTCCGCGATCACTGCGATGCCGTGTTCCGCCAGATGATCCGCCGGTCCGATGCCCGACAGCATCAACAGCTTGGGCGAATTGATGGCCGAGGCGGCAATGATGACCTCGCGCGTGGCGCGGATCACCTCGGTCTGCCCCTTGCGGTCGACCTCGACGCCCACAGCGCGCCCCTCTTCAATCACCACACGGCGGGCAAAGGCGCGGATCAGCGTGCAATTCTCGCGCTTCAGCGCGGGCCGCAGATAGGCATTTGCGGCGGACCAGCGCCGACCGCGATAGATGGTGGCGTCAAACGGGCCAAAGCCCTCTTGCTGCGCGCCGTTGTAATCCTTGGTTTCGGGATATCCCGCCTGCTTGCCGGCCTCGACAAAGGCCTTGACCAGCGGATTGCGGCGCGGGCCGCGCGTGACATGCAGCGGACCGTCGGTGCCACGCCAGGCCGGATCACCGCCGTGAATGCCCGCGTGCCAATGTTCCATCCGTTTGTAGTAGGGCAACACGTCGGCATAGGCCCAGCCGCGCGCGCCCATCTCTTGCCATGTGTCAAAATCGCGGGCGTGGCCGCGTACATAGACCATGCCGTTGATCGAAGAGGACCCGCCGATCACCTTGCCACGTGGTGTGGCCAGGGTGCGACCACCCAGATGCGGCTCCGGTGCGGTATGAAATCCCCAGTCGTAGGCTTTCATGTTCATCGGATAGGACAAGGCCGCAGGCATCTGGATGAACGGGCCTGCATCCGATCCACCATGTTCGATCACGATGACCGATTTGCCGGCCTCGGCCAGACGGTAGGCCATTGCACATCCGGCAGAGCCCGCACCGACAATTACGTATTCAGCTTGCATGATGTTCACCGCCCGCAAGGAGCGCCCCCAAATTTTCGCGAAAATTTGGCCCCCGGCATCCGCCGGACGGCCCCTAGAATGGTGCTTCGACCGGGTTCATGGCGACGTAGACGCCCTTGAGCTGGCTATAGTGATCAATCGCCGCCTTGGAATTCTCACGGCCCACGCCGGACAGCTTCATCCCGCCAAAAGGTGCCTCGACCGGGGCGAGGTTGTGGGTGTTGATATAGCACGTTCCTGCCTCGAACCCGGCAGCCATGCGGTGCGCACGCGCCAGATCGCGGGTGAACACCGACGCCGCCAGACCGTAGGGCGTATCGTTGGCGCGGCGCAGCGCCTCTTCTTCGGTATCGAAGGTCAGCACCGACATGACGGGGCCAAAGATTTCGTCCCTCGCAATCGTCATGTCGTCGGTCACATCGGCAAAGACGGTCGGTTCGAGAAAGAAACCGTCAAGGTCGGGTCGTTTGCCGCCCGTCACCAGCCGTGCGCCCTCTTGCACGCCTTTGGCGATGAACCCTTCGACCAGATCGCGCTGACGTGCGCTTACCATAGGGCCAAAGTTGGTCGCCATGTCCTGAGGGTCGCCCATGACGACGTTTTGCAAACGCTCTGACAGGCGGCCCAGGAACGCATCCACCATGCCCCGCTGCACGAACACCCGCGTGCCGTTGGAACAGACCTGCCCCGAGGAATAGAAATTGCCCAGGATCGCGCCGCCCACGGCATCATCTAGGTCCGCATCGTCGAATACCACCTGCGGGGATTTCCCGCCCAGTTCCATCGTGACGTGACGCAACCCTTCGGCTGCGGCGGCATAGACCCGCTTGCCCGTTGGCACCGACCCGGTCAGCGACACTTTGGCCACGCGTGGATCGGTGGTCAGCGCGGCCCCCACGGCACCCAGCCCCTGCACCACGTTGAACACGCCCGGCGGCGCGCCCGCCTCGGTCAGGATTTCCGCGACCTTCAGCGCACACAGCGGCGTGGTCTCGGACGGTTTGAACACCATCGTGTTGCCACAGGCCAGCGCCGGTGCGGCCTTCCAGCAGGCGATCTGGGTGGGATAGTTCCAGGCCCCGATACCCACGCAGACGCCCAGCGCCTCGCGGCGCGCATAGACGAAATCGCCGCCTGCCAGCTGGATATGCTCGCCCGTCAAACTGCCCGCGAGGCCGCCAAAGTATTCCAGCGCATCCGCACCGGATGTTGCATCGGCCACGGTCGTTTCCTGCAACGGTTTGCCGGTATCATAGGTTTCCAGCACCGACAGGTCATGGTTGCGTTCGCGCATGATGTCGGCGGCGCGGCGCAGGATGCGGCCACGTTCCGTGCCGGTCAATGCGGCCCATGCCGCCTGCGCATTCGCAGCAGCAGCCAGCGCGCGGTCAACGATCGCGGGGGTAGCCGCGTGGACGGTGGCAATCGTCTCACCGGTGTAGGCATAGACGACGGGGATCGCCTCTCCGGCGGTATCCTCGACGTATTCACCTGCAATGTAATGGCTGGCGGTCGGTTGTGTGGTCATGATCTATGCCTCCGATGGGCGAAAATGAAAATTGATGGCTCAGGCGCGGCGCAGCAGGTTCAGCAGTGCCAGGACACGGTCAGCGCCCGCCGTCCCTACCCGGTCTGACGCGGCGCGCAGGTAAATGCCGTCGATCATCGCAGCGAGGGTGTCGGCAGCACCGGCAGGATCAGGGGTCTGACCGCGCAGCGCATGGGTCAGGTTCGATCGCAACCGCCGCTGATACAGGCGCAGCAGGTGCAGCGCGTCAGGGTTCGTCTGGGCCTGCCCGTAAAACGTCATCCAGGCGGCGACCACGCCAGGCGCAAAACAGGACTGCGCAAAACTCGCCGTGACGATGGCGGCGGCACGGTCGTCCGTATCCCGCAGGGCGCTGATCACCTCCTTGCGATAGTCGGTCAGGATCTGGCGCATCGCCGCGACAAATATCTGATCCTTGCCCCCGAAATAGTGATGCGCCAGCGCCGACGACATGCCCGCACGCTTTGCGATGCGGCTGACGGAGACGTCCAGCGAACCAGCGTCGCCGACCTCTGCAATCGTGGCTTTCACCAAGGCAGCACGGCGTATAGGCTCCATTCCAAGCTTTGGCATGTTGTCACTCCTGATCAGGTGTGGCACCCATAGCCCAAATTTGATTGACTGATCAATCAACAAAAAACTGACCGGGAGAAACCTAATGACCCTTCGCTCTACACTTTCCGTCATTGCCCTTGTTGCGGCCACGCCCGCACTGGCACAGGACAACTGCACCGAAGTCACCTTTGCCGATGTGGGCTGGACCGACATCACGGCCACCACCGCCGCCACATCCGTGGTGCTGGACGCGCTGGGATACGACACCGAAACCAAATTGCTCAGCGTGCCCGTGACCTACATTTCGCTGGCCGAAGGCGACGTTGACGTATTCTTGGGCAACTGGATGCCCACGATGGAGGCCGACATCGCCCCCTACCGCGAGGCCGGCACCGTGGACACCGTGCGCGCCAACCTCGAAGGTGCGAAATACACCCTCGCCGTGAACAAGGCCGCGGCCGACATGGGCATCACCACCTTTGCCGATATCGCCACCAACCGTGACGCGCTGGACGGCCAGATCTACGGGATCGAGCCGGGCAATGACGGCAACCGCCTGATCCTCGACATGATCGGCGCAAATGCATTCGACCTCGAAGGTTTCGAGGTCGTCGAATCGTCCGAACAGGGCATGCTGGCACAGGTCGAACGCGCCGACCGTGGCGGCGACCCGGTCGTGTTCCTGGGCTGGGAGCCGCACCCGATGAACGCCAAGTTCGACATGACCTATCTGGAGGGTGGCGACGACTGGTTCGGCCCCGATCTGGGTGGTGCGACCGTCTATACCAACACCACCGCCGGTTTCGCCGAGGCCTGCCCGAACGTCGGCACCCTGCTGAACAACCTCGTGTTCAGCCTCGAAATGGAAAACGAGATCATGGGCGCGATCCTGAACGACAATGCCGACCCCGAAGAGGCGGCGACGGCATGGCTGGCGGATAACGCGGCCACGTGGCAGCCCTGGCTGGAAGGCGTGACCACGGTTGACGGTGGCGACGCCACCGCTGCCGTCACAGCCGCACTGGCCAACTGATTTCCGAACGGGGCCGCATGCAGATGCGGCCCCGTTTCACAAATGACGGCCCCGACCCACGGCACCCTTGGCGGATGCGGCGGCTTGGGACTGAAACGGGCCCATCCCGACCGCACAGCACCGTGCTGCGGTGATGTCGCCCGACACTGTTGTAACCGAACGGCGCGCCACACGGGGCCGCGCCGCTGAAGGAGTTCACGAGATGGACTGGCTAAGCCTGAGTTTCCTGACAGACACAAAAATACCCGTCGGCGCCTGGTGCCGCGACCTGTTCGACGCGCTGAATGCCGCGATCGGACCGGCAATCGACCTTTTTGCCGACAGCCTGCGCGATTCGGTCGACTGGATCGTCGATACTGTGCTGATCCCGCCGCCCATCGTTGTCGTCCTGCTGTTCGTCGCATTGGCCTATGCGCTGCAACGACGCTGGCAGACGGCGCTGCTGGTGCTGGTCGGATTCCTGTTCATCCTGAACCAAGGCTACTGGGAGGAGACGATTCAATCCCTCACGCTGGTACTGCTCGCCTGCACGGCCTGCATGTTGATCGGCGTGCCCATCGGTATTGCGGGTGCGCATCACCCCCGGTTCTACCGCGCGCTGGTGCCGGTGCTGGACCTGATGCAGACGCTGCCGACCTTTGTTTACCTGATCCCCACGGTCGTGCTGTTCGGGATCGGCATCGTGCCGGGTCTGATCGCCACGGTGATCTTTGTGCTGCCTGCACCGATCCGCCTGACCTACCTTGGGATTTCCTCCACGCCGACGGCGCTGATCGAGGCCGCACAGGCGTTTGGTGCCACGAAACGGCAATTGTTGTGGAAGGTCGAACTGCCATCCGCAACGCCGCAAATCATGGCGGGGCTCAATCAGGCCATCATGCTGTCGCTGTCGATGGTGGTCATCGCAGGCCTCGTCGGGGCCGCCGGTCTGGGCGTGCCGGTCGTGCGTGCGCTGAACACCGTGAACACCGCGCTGGGCTTTGAATCCGGCTTTATCATCGTGATCGTCGCGATCATGCTCGACCGTACGCTGAGGGTCCGCAAACCATGAATGCTGTAGAATTCGACAACGTTTCCATCGTTTTTGGCGACCGTCCGCAATCGGCCCTGCCGCTGATGGACCAAGGCAAGACACGCGCCGAGGTGCAGGCCGAGACCGATCAGGTGCTTGGCGTGCACAATTGTTCGCTGACGGTGGAAGAAGGCGAAATCCTCGTGCTGATGGGCCTGTCGGGGTCCGGCAAATCGACGCTGCTGCGGTCCGTCAACGGGTTGAACCCGGTGGTGCGCGGCGACGTGCGGATCGCCACGCCCGATGGCATGCAATCGGTGACTCAGGCCAAATCGCGCAAACTGCGCAAACTGCGCCTGTCCAATGTGGCGATGGTGTTCCAGCAGTTCGGCCTACTGCCCTGGCGCACCGTGCGCGACAACGTGGGCCTTGGCCTTGAATTGGGCGGACTGTCCACCGCCAAACGTCGTGCTCGCGTCGACGAGGAACTGGCGCTGGTGGGCCTCGCCGACCGCGCCGACGCGCTGGTGGGCGAATTGTCGGGCGGCATGCAGCAACGCGTGGGCCTTGCCCGCGCCTTTACCACGGATGCGCCGATACTGCTGATGGACGAGCCGTTCAGCGCACTGGACCCGCTGATCCGCGCGCGTTTGCAGGACGAGCTGCTGGACATGCAGGCCGAACGTGGCCGGACCATCATTTTCGTGAGCCACGATCTGGACGAGGCGTTCAAGATCGGCAATCGCATCGCCATCATGGAAGGCGGGCGTATCATCCAGACCGGCACCCCGCGCGATATCTTCACCAACCCCGCCAACGACTACGTGGCCGATTTCGTGGCCCACATGAACCCGCTGGGCGTGCTGACCGCCCGCGACGTGATGACCCCCGGCACCGCCGGCGCATCCGAGATCGCAGCCGAAACCCCGGTGCAGGACATCATCGATACGTTGAAACAGGGCATGATCCTGAGCGTGGTGGAAAACGGCCAAAAGATCGGCCAGATCACCCCGACCTCCGTTCTCAACAGCCTGTCAAAGAACAGCTAGATGAGTTTGGAATCCGCATGTGGATGACCGCTGTGGGGACAAACTTGCTATTCCAGCGCATCGCAAGATATCGTCCCGTGAGCTTTGGAGATGGAAAGCAAAAGATGGCCAAGTCGATAAATCTGGCGGCAAAGCTCGCAACATTTGACGAAAAATGGTCTCCGCGCACTGTAGCATCCTTCAATGGTCACGACGTCATGGTCGTGAAGGTCGAGGGAGAGTTCAGATGGCATTCCCACGCAGACACAGATGATTTCTTCCTTGTTCTTTCAGGTGAAATCGAGATCCGGCTCAGGGACGGACCCGTCACCGTGACAGCGGGAGAGATGTTTGTCGTTCCTAAAGGTGTCGAACATTGCCCGGTCGCCGAAAAGGAAGCGCATCTGTTGCTGATCGAGCCGACTGGAACCCCCAACACTGGCGATGCCGGAACTGCCGCAGACCGGAAAGTCATCTAAGCGACTGACCGAAATGGGATCAAACCTGCCGCTCTCTGCCATGCAAATGGCTCAAGCCCGCGCCACCAACGCACCAAACAAAAAGGGCCCCCGCAGGAGGCCCTTTGCATATCACCCAATCAGATAGAACTTAGCTTTCGGCGTAGGCGGCCATGACCTCGTCGCTGGCGTCGACGTTGGTGGTGACGTTCTGCACATCGTCGTCGTCCTCGAGTGTCTCGACCAGGCGCATCAGCTTGGTCAGGCCTTCCAGATCCAACTCTGTCTGCATGTTCGGCTTCCAGATCAGCTTGGTGGATTCCGCCTCGCCCAATACGGCCTCCAGTGCGGTGGACACGTCGTTCAGGTCGGTCCCTTCGCACAGGATGACATGGTTTTCATCGTCCGACTGCACATCCTCTGCGCCGGCCTCGATGGCCGCCATCATGACCGTGTCCTCGTCACCGACAGACGCGGGATAGACGATCTGACCCTTGCGGTCGAACATATACCCAACGCTGCCCGTCTCGCCCAGATTGCCGCCGCTCTTGGTGAATGTCGAACGGACCGAGGATGCGGTGCGGTTGCGGTTGTCGGTCATCGCCTCGACGATGACAGCCACGCCGCCGGGGCCGTAGCCTTCGTAGCGGATTTCGTCATAGTTTTCGGCGTCACCGCCCACGGCCTTGTTGATCGCGCGCTCGATCACGTCCTTTGGAACCGAGGAGGATTTCGCTTCCTTGACGGCCAACCGCAGCCGCGGGTTTTTGTCGGGATCAGGGTCGCCCATCTTGGCGGCGACGGTGATTTCCTTGCTCAGCTTGGAAAACAGCTTGGCCCGGATCTTGTCCTGACGACCCTTGCGATGCTGGATGTTCGCCCATTTGGAATGTCCGGCCATGGCGGGAATCCTTTTGCAGAAATTTGTGTCAGCGGCCTATAGCGCAGCCCGCCCCTGCCCCGCAAGCATCACAGCGGATAGATCATCGGGATCGCGATGGAACAGATGACCGCAAGGCTCAGGTTCAGCGGCAGACCCACGCGCAAAAAGTCGGTGAATTTGTATCCGCCAGGGCCGTAGACCAAGGTGTTTGTCTGATAGCCGATGGGCGTGGAAAAACTGGCCGAGGCCGCCATCATCACCGCGATCACCAGCGGGCGTGGATCAAGGCCCAGCGCGCTTGCCAACCCGATGGCAATGGGCGTGATGACAACAGCCACGGCGTTGTTCGACACCAGTTCCGTCAGCACCATCGACAGCGTGTAGACGCAGAAAACCACAAAGAACGGCGGCATGGTCTGCAAGGTTGGCGCGATGGCATTGGCGATGATTTCCACCGCACCCGAGGCCTCCAATGCGGCCCCGACGGCCAGCATCCCGAAAATTAGCGCAAGCAACGGCCCATCCACGCTGGCAAAGGCTTCGTCCGCGTCGATACAGCCCGTTATCAGCACGATCACCACACCCAGAAACGCCAGATGCAGGATGGGTGCCACGCCAAGTGCGGCCAGCACGACGATCCCCAGCATGGTCGCAATGGCGATGGGCGCGTGACTGCGGCGGTAGGCGCGTTCGGACGGTTTGGACACATCCGCCAGCTTCATTTCCAGTGCCAGTCGCTGAATATCCTCTGGCGCGCCTTCCAGCAGCAGGGTGTCACCGACCTTGACCACAACGTCCTGCAACTGGCGGATGTTCTTGTCCCGCCGGTGTACGGCGAGGACATAGACACCGTAACGGCGGCGCAGGCGCATCGCCCCCAGCGACCGACCGACCATCTTGCAATCGGGGGAAATCAGCACCTCGACCGTCGTGGTTTCCACCGCCGACAGCTGGTCCACGCGGCGCAATTCCTTGTTAGCCTGCAACGACAGGATTTCGGACATCGCGGTGCGCAGCACCACGCGGTCGCCCACCTGCAATTCGACGGCCTCCAGATCGTGACGCAGGGACGCATCGCCCCGCACCACGTCGATCAGTCGCACGCCGTCGCGCTTGAACAGCTGCACGCCCGATACCTCGCGCCCGATCAGGTTGCTTTCGGGGGGGATCACAGCTTCGGTGAAAAACCGCATCTTGGACCGGTCCGACAACATGGCGGCCATGCTGGTCCGGTCGGGCAGCAGCCGGTTGCCGAATATCACCAGATACAGCATCGCCCAGACGGCAATGACCAGCCCGATCGGCGTGACCTCGAATATGCCAAAAGGCTCCATCCCCGCCTGCCGCGCCACACCGTCCACGACCAGGTTGGTCGACGTACCGATCAGCGTCAGCGTGCCGCCGACGATGGACCCGTAGGACAGCGGGATCAGCAGCTTGGACGCTGCGATTTTCATGGTGCGGGCCATCTGGATGAACACCGGCAGCATGACGACAACCACCGGCGTGTTGTTCACGAATGCAGAGGCCGAGATCACGAACCCCATCACGCCGCCCATGGCCTGACGGGGATTGCGCCGTGCCGCACGTTCGGCGGCCTGCGTGACGTAGTTCAGTGCCCCGGTCCGCACCAGCGCGCCCATGACAATGAACATCATCGCAATGGTCCAGGGTGCGGCGTTCGACAAAACCGCGACCGCATCGTCGTAGGGCAGGATGCCCGTGAACAGCAGCACGCCTGCCCCTGCCATCGCGACCACCTCGGTCGGAAAGACTTCGCGCAGGAACAGCACGAACATGACCCCGAGCACGCAAAGCGTCACGGCCGCCTGATGGTCGTTCAGAAATTCCGCGGGAATCATGGTCATTGCCTTAAAAGTTACACCAGCATCATCGCCCGGCCGTCAGCGCTCTGCAATGGGCTGCAAGACGGGTCAGACAGGCCCCGATTGTTGCAGTCGCCCGCCTTGGCGCACCATAACGGTCTGCGTGGCGCGGCCGGTGCGGTCATCGGTTTCGACATAGATCCCCGACAGCGTGGCGTCCTCTTCGGCAGGCTGGAACCGGCCCTTGGGCATGCCGGTGATGAAACGGCGCAGGGGTTCATCCTTTTGCATGCCGATCACGGAATTGTAGTCGCCGCACATCCCCGCATCCGACAGATAGGCCGTGCCACCCGGCAGGATCATCGCATCCGCCGTCGGCACATGTGTATGCGTGCCGACCACGATACTGGCGCGCCCGTCGCAATAATGACCCACGGCCATCTTCTCGGACGTCGCCTCGCAGTGAATATCCACCAGCGACGCGGCCAGTTGCCCGCCCATCGGATATTGCTTCAACACGCCGTCCAATGCCGAAAACGGATCATCAAAGGGACGCTTCATGAACACCTGACCCAGCACCTGCGCCACCAGCACCTTGCGTCCACGCGCATCGGTGAACACCCGCGCACCCACACCGGGGGCAGATTTGGCAAAGTTGATGGGCCGCAGGACGCGCGGTTCCTTTTCGATGAACGCCATCATGTCGCGCTGGTCAAAGGCGTGATCGCCCAGCGTGACGACATCGGCCCCCGCATCCAGGATCAGCCGCGCATGGTCGGGTGACAGTCCCGCACCATTGGTCGCGTTCTCGCCGTTGACCACGACGAAATCCAATTTCCATTCGCGGCGCAGACGCGGCAGGTGGTCAGTGATGGCGCGACGGCCGGCGCGTCCCATGACGTCGCCCAAAAACATGATTTTCATGGGGTTGGTGTTAGGCCCCTGCCCGACCTGCCGCAAGGGGAACCGGACGTCGTTTCGCGAACTTACCTGCCCGGGATCTCCAGAATCGCGTGTTCCGTCACGACTAGATCCAGCGGCTGATCGGTCGGTTCAAGCGGCAAATCCTCTGCCTCTTGCGCCGCGTAGGCGAACCCCACGGCCAGCACCGGTCCGTCGGCGCGCAGCCGTTCCAGCGTGCGATCATAGAACCCACCGCCGTAGCCCAGCCGCCCGCCGCGCCTGTCGAATGCGACCAGCGGCACGATGACGATCTGCGGGGTGATCCAATCGCCCGCCGCCGGCACCAGCGCACCAAAGTCACCCGCCACCATCGCGCAACCCGGCGTCCAGGCGCGGAATTGCAGCGGCTGATCCTTGCCCATCACTACCGGCATTGCGACCGGGCCGTGTGCGGCGGCCTCCTCCATCACCGGCAGCGGGTCGATCTCAGTGCGCATCGCGGCATAGCCCGCCAATGGCACGCCACGGTGGCCTGCCAGAAATTCCGACAGCTTGCCCGCCGGGGCCTTGGCCATCGCATGCGCCGCCGCCCGCCGGGCAAAGGCATCCGCCCGTGCCTGCGCCTTGGTCACAGCAGCCATACCGCCGCCAGTCCCAGAAAAGCAAAGAACCCAACGATATCCGTCACCGTCGTCACGAATGCACCGGACGCCAGCGCGGGGTCGATGTTCAACCGGTCCAGGATGATCGGCACCCCCGTGCCCGCCAGCCCCGCCACCACGAGGTTGATTACCATTGCGACCGCGATCACGACACCCAGCATGGGCGAGCCGAACCACACAAGTCCGACGACCCCCATCACCACGGCGAACAACAACCCGTTGATCAGGCCCACCAACACCTCGCGCCGGATGACGCGCCAGACGTTGGACCCGGTCAGGTCGCGGGTCGCCAGCGCGCGCACGGCCACGGTCAGTGACTGCGTGCCGGCGTTTCCGCCCATGGACGCCACGATGGGCATCAGCACGGCGAGTGCCACCAGCGACGAAATCGTACCCTCGAACAATGAAATCACCAGTGACGCCAAGATCGCAGTCGCCAGGTTCACCGCAAGCCAGGGCGCGCGCTGTTTCGTCGTTTCGATCACCCGGTCCGACAGGCTGCCCTCACCCACACCGGCGAGACGCAGCAGGTCTTCTTCTGCCTCTTCTTCCAGGAACGCCATGGCGTCGTCGATGGTGATGACACCCACGATCCGGCCGTCGTCGTCCACCACGGGGGCCGTTATCATGTGATAGTGGTTGATCGCCTGCGCGACCTCCTCGACGTCCTGCGACACGTTGAACGTACGGAACGTGTCCTCCACCAGGTCTCGCAGCAGCGTCGCGCGCGGGTGCGACAGCACCCGCCCAAGGGTCACGTAACCCACCGCCTTTAGCCGCGGATCAACGAGAATGATATGATAGAACTGATCCGGCAGTGTCACATCGGACCGAAGGAAATCAATCGTATCGCCAACCGTCCAGTGTTCCGGCGCGCGCACCAGTTCGACCTGCATGTGGCGACCGGCGGACTCCTCGGGGTAGGTCAGTGATTTCTCGACCACCACGCGGTCCGTGGGCGACAGGGCATCCAGCACCAGATCCTGCTGTTCGGGGTCCAGATATTCGACCAGATCGACAACGTCGTCGCTGTCCAGATCGCGCATCGCCTCGACCAGCTCTGCCGGCTGCATCAGGTCGATGATCTCCTCGCGCAGGTTCTCGTCGAGTTCCGACAGCACCTCGCCGTCGATGCCCTTCCACAACTCCATCAGCTCGCGCCGGGGGCGTGCGTCGATCACCTCGATCAGATGCGCGATGTCGGCGGGGTGCAGTGGTTCCAGCAGCGCCGCGATATCCTCGGCGTTGCGGGCGTCGATTGCCGCGATGACATCGGATACGATACGGTCGGTGATGCCGAATGCTTCTTCGGTGTCGTCCTCCGGGACCTCCGGTTCGATCTGCGCGTCTGACATGGCGGTCCCCTTGGCTGGCTTGCCTTCAGCATAGCTTGCGCGGACGTGGCGACAACAGCGCATCGGGGTGATTGTGCCTGCCTGGGCCGCCACATAGGGTGCGGACATGATAGAGCATCTTCTTCTGGGACAAACCCTGCAATTCACCGGTGACGCCCTGGCCGACTGGCAGGCTGCCACCCGTCACGACAGCGCAGGCGCGGTCCTGATCCGCGACGGGCGCATTTCGGATGTCGGCCCCGCCGAAACCCTGCGCCGGACCTACCCGCAGGCACCCGTCACCGACTACGGCGACGCGCTGATCTGCGCGGGGTTCGTCGATGCGCATATGCACTATCCCCAGACCACCATGATCGCGAGCTGGGGCAAACGCCTGATCGACTGGCTGAATACCTATACCTTTCCCGAAGAGGCCAAATTCAGCGATCCCGCCTATGCCGACATGATCGCAGGCCGCACGCTGGACCTCGCCCTCGCGCACGGCACGACCACGCTCACCAGTTTCTGCACGATCCACCCCGCCTCGGTGGACGCATGGTTTCAGGCGGCAGCGGCCCGCGGCATGGCCGTCGTCGGCGGCAAGACCTGCATGGACCGCAATGCCCCCGACGACCTGCGCGACACCGCGCAAACGGCCTACGACGACAGCAAGGGTCTGCTGGAGCGCTGGCACGGACAGGGCCGCGCGACCTATGCGATCACGCCGCGCTTTTCGCCCACCTCGACGCCCGACCAGATGTCGGCGCTTGGCGCGCTCTGGGCCGAACACCCCGATTGCCTGATGCAGACGCATCTCAGCGAACAGGTCGACGAAATCGCATGGGTCCGCGACCTCTACCCCGACGCCCGCGACTACCTCGACACCTACGAGGCGCACGGATTGCTGGGCGCACGCGGCCTCTATGGTCACGCGATCCATCTGGAACCGCGCGAAATTGACCGCCTGGCCGATGTCGGTGCCGCCGTCATCCATTGCCCGACCTCCAATACCTTTATCGGGTCGGGCCTGTTCGACATGATGGGACTGGCAAGCGCGGGCTTGCGGATCGGGCTGGCCACGGACACCGGCGGCGGGTCCAGTTTTTCCATGCTGCGAGTGATGGCTGCGACCTATGAAATCGGGCAGTTGCGCGGCACGCCGCTGCACCCCGCGCAACTGATGTGGCTGGCGACCGAAGGGTCAGCACAGGCGCTGCACGTGGGCGGCCAGATCGGCCATCTGGGCACGGGGGCCATGGCCGACCTCTGCGTGCTCGACCTCGCCTCTACCCCCGCCATCGCCCAGCGCCGCGCCAGCGCCGACGACATCTGGGAGGCGCTGTTCCCCACGCTCATGATGGGCGACGACCGCGCCATCCGCGACGTCTGGGTGGCCGGGCGGCGGGTTGCCGCAGGGTAAGAACCGAACAGATCGCCTCGTCCGACTATGCCGGTCGGCTCTCACCGCGAACCAAGACCGCTGCCCTCTAACACGGCAGCAGCATCACCACGACCCAATAACCGTCGGCGGTGCCGATCCCGTAGTTGGTGTAGGTCGCGTTCAGCATGTTGCGGCGGTGCGCGGGTGAGGCCATCCAACCCGCAAAGGCCTGATCGGACGTGCCGTAGCCCTGTGCGATATTTTCGCCGACGCCGCAGGCCGCAACCCCGGCACGACGGGCGCGGGCCATGGCGTTGCCGCCGTTCCGGTCGCGATGGGTCAGCGCCCGACGCGCCGCCAGTTCTGCGGCAAAATCCGCGGCCACCCGGTCCAGTGCCGCATTGGACACCAACGGGGCACGCCCGGCCTGCGCCCTTGCAGCGGCCAACTGACGGTCAAATCCGGCAAAAGCGGGCGTGTTGCCAGCAAGCGCCTGCCGGGGCGCACCATCCGACACCATGATGACAGGCACCGGGACCGGCACGCAGGCGGACAATGACAGGATCAGGGGCAAGGCAAACATTTTCATGGCGGACCATCTGCCACGAAATATGCGTTCCGCCTACCCATGCCACGATCTTGCGCCGATTTTTGCCAGCGGCAGACCGATCCGGGTTCATCAAGCCCGTTCGGCCAACCTTGCCGCGAGCATGTTCTGCCGCGCGATCACAGCGCCCGTGTCCACGGTCACCACTTGCCCGTCGCGCACCACGGCGCGGCCCTCGACAAACAGATCCCGCACGCGGGTTGGTCCCGCGAGGACCAGCGCCGCCGCATCCCAACTGCCAGCGGCCTCGATCCCCGAGACATCCCAGACCGCCAGATCAGCACGCATGCCCGGCACGATCTGGCCTACGTCATCGCGCCCCAGCACCCGCGCGCCGCCGCGTGTCGCCAGCCGCAGGGCGGCACGCGCGCTCATGGCGTCGGCACCGCGGGTCACGCGCTGCAGCAGCATTGCCTGCCGCGCCTCACCGATCAGATTGGCCGCGTCGTTGCTGGCCGATCCGTCCACACCCAGCCCCACGTTCACGCCTGCATCCAGCATCGCGCGCACTGGCGCGATCCCTGACCCCAGACGGCAATTGGAACAGGGACAATGGGCGACGCCGGTGCCGCTGCGGGCGAACAAATCAATCTCGGCCGTGTCCAGTTTCACGCAATGCGCGTGCCAGACATCGGGACCGGTCCAGCCCAGATCCTGCGCGTATTCCCCGGGGCGACACCCGAATTTCGCCAGCGAGTAGGCCACATCCTCGTCATTTTCGGCCAGATGCGTATGCAGCATGACCCTCTTGTCCCGCGCCAGCAGCGCCGCGTCCCGCATCAGGTCGCGACTGACGGAAAACGGCGAACAGGGTGCCACGCCCACCCGCACCATCGCCCCCGGTCTTGGGTCGTGAAAGGCGTCGATGACCCGGATGCAATCCTCCAGGATCGCAGCCTCTCGTTCCACCAGAACATCGGGCGGCAACCCGCCATCGCTGACACCGATGCTCATGGCACCGCGCGTGGGATGAAACCGCAAACCGACCTCTGCGGCGGCTGCAATCGTGTCGTCCAGCCGCGCACCATTGGGAAACAGATACAGGTGATCTGCCGTCGTGGTGCAGCCCGATAATGCCAGCTCGATCAGCCCGGTCTGGGTGGATACGAACATGTCCTCGGGCCCGAACCGCGCCCAGATCGGATAGAGCGTCTGCAACCAGCCGAACAACAGCGCGTCCTGTCCGCCCGGCACGGCACGCGTCAGCGATTGATACAGGTGGTGGTGCGTGTTGATCAGCCCCGGCGTGACCACGCATCCCGCCACATCGACCACGTCACCACGGGTCGTCAGACCCCGCCCGATGCCGGCAATCACGCCGTCACGGATCAGGATGTCGCATGTCGCGTGTTCGCTGCCCGCATCATCCATCGTCACGACGCATTGCGCACCGCGCAGCAGCAGTTCAGTCATTCAACGCATCCTGAAGGATCGAAAGCGCCACCGCATGCACATCAGCATTGGCCGCCGCGATGACCTGACCGCCGCTGTAGGCCGCGCCACCCTGCCAGTTCGATACGATGCCGCCCGCCGCCTGGATCACGCTGATCGGGGCTTGAATGTCATAGGCTTTTAATCCGGCCTCAACGACCAGATCCACCTGCCCTGCCGCCAGCAGCGCATAGCCGTAACAGTCCATCCCGTAGCGCGTCAGCCGCACCCGCTCGGACAGGGCACGAAACGCGCGATATTCCGTCTTGGTCCCGATTTCGGGAAAGGTGCTGAGCAGCGTCACCGCTTCGAGCGAGCGACTGGCCCGGGTCCGCAGGGGATGGGTGCCATGCGGTCCGCGCACCTCGGCCGTACCGAAACCGCCGATGAACCGTTCCTTGATGAAAGGCTGGTCGATGATACCGAAAATCGGTCCGCCGATGGTGGCCACCGAAATCAGCGTCCCCCAGGTCGGGGTGCCGCTGATGAACCCGCGCGTGCCGTCGATCGGGTCCAGCACCCAGATCAGCCCGCTGCGCCCCGTCACGGTCGGCAACTCCTCTCCCAGGATGCCATCGTCTGGGCGGGCCTGCTGGATCACAGCGCGCATCGCCAGTTCGGCCTCGCGGTCCGCGCGGGTCACGGGATCGAACCCGTCGGCGTCCTTGTTTTCAGCCTCAAGCGTCTGAGACCGGAAATAGGACAGCGTCACGTCCCGCGCGGCGTCGGCTGCCGCAAAGGCAACCTTTTGCAGGTCCGATTTCAGTTCGTCAGTCAGCGGTATCATGTAGCCTCAACAGCATAATTCATGCCTTTGGACCTACTTCGCTTGCCGCTGACTTGCCATCGCGAACCGCAAAGGGCCTGAAACCCGGCTCAGGCTGCGTCGCTCAGGACACGCGCCAGGTCGAACAGACGGCGGCGCTGGTTTTCGGGGATCGCGTAATAGGACCGCAGCAGGTCCAGCGCTTCCTTGTCTGACAACAGGTCGCCGGGCGTGCCTTTATGGTTGTCCTGCTCCTCCAGGTCGATTCCTTCGAAAAAGAATGCAACCGGCACGTCGAGCACCTTGGAAATATCCCAAAGGCGCGATGCGCTGACACGGTTCATGCCGGTTTCGTATTTCTGGATCTGCTGGAACTTGATCCCGACCGCCTCGGCCAGCTGCTGCTGCGTGGTGCCCAGCATCCAGCGCCGGTGGCGAATACGTTTCCCGACATGGACATCAACTTCGTGCTTCATTCTCTTCCCTCAATCGTAAATAAATCGACCCGGCCAATTCGCGCTGGACACGCGGGACCATCCGCAAAGCCCGGGCCTGGCACACAAACCCCCGGCCACACCAAACAAGTCATGGTTGCAGCCAGTGACGACAGATTACCCGCGCACAACCATGGGGCAAGTTGGCTAAAAGGTCATGTCACCCATCCGAACGGATAGGTGCGCCCGTCTTGACACCAAACCGAATAGGCAGTCCGCTGGCCGCAACAGCAGACCAAAAGGTGACCTTGTGCGCGCATTCCAGATCCAGACCTTCGACGCCCAGCCAGCCCTGGCCGAGGTCGAAACCCCCTCTCCCGCTGCGGGTGAGGTCGCGGTCAAAATCGCCGCCTGCGGTCTGAATTTCGCGGACATGCTGATGGCCAAAGGCACCTATCAGGACACGCCGGAACCGCCCTTTACACTTGGGATGGAGGTTTGCGGCACCGTGATCGCACACGGTCCGGGCGTGGACAGCCCCGCCATCGGCACCCGCGTGGCCGTGTTCGGCGGTCAGGGTGGCCTCGCTGACGTCGCCACCTTTCCTGCCGCCCTGTGCCGCCCGGTGCCAGACGCCATGCCCGATACCGTCGCCGCCGGGTTCCAGGTGGCCTATGGCACGTCACATCTGGCGCTGACGCGCCGCGCGCGCCTGCAACCGTGGGAAACCCTGCTGGTGCTGGGTGCCGCGGGCGGCGTGGGCCTGACGGCGGTGGAAATCGGCAAGGCGCTGGGCGCGCGGGTCATCGCCGTGGCACGCGGCGCGGACAAGCTGGCGGTCGCCCGCGAGGCCGGCGCCGATCACCTGATCGACAGCACCGACGGCGACCTGAAATCGCAGCTCAAGGCGCTGGGCGGTGTCGATGTGGTCTATGACCCGGTGGGCGGCGACGCGTTCAAGGCTGCCCTGTCGGCCTGCAACCGCGAGGCGCGGGTCATCGCCGTCGGTTTTGCCAGCGGTGACGTGCCGCAGATCCCCGCGAACATCCTGCTGGTGAAAAACATCACCGTCATCGGGTTCTACTGGGGCGGCTACCTGAAATTCGCGCCCGACGCGCTGACCGACAGCCTGTCGGACCTGATGGACCTATATGCTCAGGGCAAGCTGCGTCCGCACATCAGCCATGTCTTGCCGCTGGACCGCGCGGGCGAAGGTCTGGACCTGCTGGCCAACCGTCAGGCCACCGGCAAGGTCGTGATCACGCCATAGCCGGTTCGCGCTGGCCGTAAGCCGCGCGAACCAGTTCTGACAGGCGCGTCAGCACCGGCGCGTCACCCCCTTGGGAATACATCGCGATCTTGGTCCGGCCCAGGTCAGGCAAGGCACCGCCGTGGGCGATTTCCTCATGCTGGCGGGAAATGTCGGTCCTGATGACCGCCTGCACCGCCAGATCGGCACTGACAGCGGCGTTGACCGCGCTGTCACCATCCGATTCCACGACCAGTTCCCATGCGATTTCGGCCTGTTCCAGCGCGCGGATCACCCCGGGCCGAAAGACGCAATTGCTGCAATAGGCCAACCGCAGGGGGCGCGTGCGCCAGGCCGTGCCCCCGATGGCACCGACCCATGCCAACGGGATCTCGGTCAGGGTCTCGGCCTCGGGACCGGGTATGGCCTCGGTTGTGATGATGACGTCGCACGCGCCCCGGTCGAACATGTCGCGCAACTGCAAGGTGGGGGCCGATATCAACTGCACCCGCACCCGCGGAAATTCGGTCGAAAACGCGCGCAACACGCGCGGCACATAGGGATCAACGATGTCATGCGGCACGCCCAGACGGATCTCGCCGGAAAATTCCTGCGCGGTCAGCCGGGCGAACACCTCGTCGTTCAGCGCCAGCATCCGGTGTCCGTATCCCAGCAATTGTTCGCCCGCCGCCGTCAACCCGATGGTCCGCCCCGACCGGTCCATCAGGGTCAGGCCCAGCGAATCCTCCAGCCTGCGCAACTGCATCGACACCGCCGATTGCGTCAGGTTCAGGATCCCCGCCGCACGGGTCACGCCACCGCAATCCGCCACCGCGACAAAGGATCGCAAGGCCGTCATATCGATGTTCCGGGGCATATCACAATCCTTGATACGACAGTTCAGACATATTCGTTTGAACTATGGATAAACCGCGCCCAGATATCAAGCATCGAGATAGATTGACCAATTCACTTCACACAGGATGATATCATGACGACCCTGACTCAACGGCACCTGCATGCCAGAACACCGCGACTTGGCCTGTTTGCACGCCTGATTGCCGCCGACCGGGCATTTCGCCAGCGCCGGGCGATGCACCGGCTGACCGACGCGCAGTTGCGCGACATCGGGTTGACCCGCGCCCAGATCGCAGCCGACACAGCGCAGCCTGTCTGGGA
Organism: Loktanella gaetbuli; assembly: GCF_020531945.1. Lineage (NCBI taxonomy): Bacteria > Pseudomonadati > Pseudomonadota > Alphaproteobacteria > Rhodobacterales > Roseobacteraceae > Loktanella > Loktanella gaetbuli. The sequence continues at coordinate 70,912 of NZ_JAJATZ010000004.1, read as the reverse complement.
CTCTCCGCGTCACTGGCGCGCCTGAGGGTTTCGGGCCTGCCGATCACTCCGATTTCAGGTCCATACCACTTGAAATAAGGGGGCAACCTGCCAATATCGGGCACGAGCGTCGAAAAATCCGGCGCAACGTTTTTGCAGGAGGTCTCAATGGCACAATACCAGACGATCCCCCGCGCGGGCACCTCCCGCACGGCTATGATCGACGAAGGGCTGCGCGCCCACATGAACAAGGTCTACGGCATCATGTCTGTGGGCATGCTGATTACGGCACTCGCCGCCTGGGCCATCTCGGGTCTGGCGATTTCGACCGAACCGACCGCCTACCAGATCGGGTCCAGCACCTATCTGACCGAATTCGGCGCGACGCTGTGGACCAGCCCGCTGAAATGGGTCGTGATGTTCGCCCCCCTCGTCATGGTGTTCGCCTTCGGCGCGATGATCAACAAACTGTCCGCTGCCGGTGCACAGACGTTCTTTTACGCGTTTGCGGCGCTGATGGGTATTTCGCTGTCGTGGATCTTTGCGGTCTACACCGGCGTTTCGATCATCCAGGTGTTCCTGATCACCGCGATCGCATTCGCGTCGCTGTCGATGTACGGCTACACGACCAAGCGTGACATCTCGGCCTGGGGCAGCTTCCTTATCATGGGTGTTGTCGGCCTGATCATCGCCAGCATCGTGAACATCTTCCTCGGGTCGGGCGTTGTCCAACTGGCGATTTCCGTTCTGGGTGTGCTGATCTTTGCGGGTCTGACAGCCTATGACACCCAAAAGATCAAGAATGACTACATCGCACACGCCCAGCATGGCGACAGCGAGTGGCTGGCGAAATCGGCGATCATGGGTGCGCTGAACCTGTACCTCGATTTCATCAACATGTTCATGTTCCTGCTGCAACTGTTCGGCAACCGCGAATAATCAGCACGACATACCCGTTATCAAAGGCCGGTCAGCTGACCGGCCTTTTTTGTTGCGCGGTCGCACGCTAGGCTGACTCTGCCCCGCATCAGGATCGCCCCATGACTGCCATTGCCACCGCCCGCCGTGCCGACCTGATCGGCAGCGCCTACATGGTCTGCGCGATGGCGCTCTTTGCGGTCGAGGATGCGTTTATCAAGGCCGCGGCCACCACCCTGCCGCTGGGGCAGATCCTCATCATCTTTGGGGTGGGCGGTGCCGTTGTCTTTGCCCTGCGGGCGCAACGGATGGGCCAACCGCTGTTCGTGCCGGACGTGCTGTCGCGGCCCATGCGTATCCGCGTCCTGTTCGAAATCACGGGCCGGCTGTTCTACGGGTTGGCGATTGCGCTGATCCCGCTGTCCGCCGCCACGGTCATCCTGCAGGCCACCCCGCTGGTCGTCGTCGCGGGTGCCGCGCTGCTGTTTGGCGAAACCGTCGGCTGGCGACGCTGGACCGCGATTTTCATCGGCCTGATCGGCGTCGTCATCATCATCCGGCCCGGCACGGATGGGTTCAGCGCCCTGTCCCTGCTGGCGGTCATCGGCATGGCCGGGTTTGCCGGGCGCGATCTGGCTAGCCGTGCCGCACCGCTGACGGTCAGCACCACGCTGCTGGGGTTCTACGGGTTCTGTGCACTGGTCATCGCGGGCGCGCTTTACACCGTGTGGGACGGTTTTGCGTTGCGTGCGGTGACGGCAACGACAGCCCTCTGGCTGGCAGGCACCATCGCAGCCGGTGTGATCGCCTATACCTGCCTGATGCGCGCAATGCGCACGGGTGACGTGTCCGCCGTGACTCCATTCCGCTACAGCCGTCTGCTGTTCGGGATCGCCCTGGGCGTTGCGCTGTTCGGGGAACGCCCCGATGCAGCAACATGGATCGGGTCCGGCCTGATCGTGTTGGCGGGTCTGTTCATCATGTGGCGGGGCAAGAACGCCGACACCTGAAACGCAAAAGGCCCCGCAATTGCGAGGCCCAGCGTAACCGTCAGAGGCGGATCAATTACTTGATCTTGCCTTCCTTGTACTCCACGTGCTTGCGCACAACGGGGTCGTACTTCTTGATGACCATCTTTTCGGTCATCGTACGGGCGTTTTTCTTGGTGACGTAGAAATGGCCTGTGCCCGCGGTGGAGTTCAGGCGGATCTTGATCGTGGTTGGCTTCGCCATGGTGTCTCTCCTGTTCGCGGCGCAGACGCTTCGCGCGCGCGGATCATATCTCTTGAAGTCCGCCTTCTAACTGGCGCGGGGGCCGAGTCAACCGCAAAAGCTGCGGATTACAGATCAAACCCGACACGGAACATCGTTCCACCATCGGGAAGGGCGACCCAATCCAGTGCGCCACCGATCTTGGCCGCCATGGATTGCACCACGATCATCCCCATGCCGCCCGCGCCGTCGGGTGTGAAATCCTCCGCCAGACCACAGCCGTTGTCGCGCACGCATAGTGCGACACGGTTGTCGGACGGCCGGATGAGATCGACACCGATCACGCCGTCCAGCCCCAGTTCCGCGTGGCGCAAGGCATTGCCGGTCAGTTCCGCCACGATCAACCCCAAGGCAAGGCTGACCTCGGATTTCACCCGCAGGTCCGGGCCCAACCCCGCATAATCCAGACTGACGGTTCCGCCGATGCTTTGCTGGATATCTGCGCATAGCGATGACAGGTATTCGTCCAGCGCCACCTCGTCCGACATGGCGCGATGCAGCTTGTCATGAACCGACGCGATGGTGCGGACCCGCATTGCGGCGTCAGCCAGTGCTTCACGTACATTTTCATCGTCGGACGCCCGGGCGCGCATGTTCAACATGCTCGACACCAGGCTCAGGCTGTTCTTGACCCGATGATCGACCTCACGGCGCAACATCTCGCTTTCGGCCAGGGCCGCCTCCAGCGCGGTCTGACGATCCACGAGCGTCGTCACATCGCGCGACACCGCCAGCACCTTGCCCACGGTGCCATCCGCCTCGCGCACCGGGGACACCGTCACAGCCCACCAGCGCGGTGTGCCCTTGGCCGTGGGGCAGAACGCCACGAATTCCGATGTCTCACCGCCTGCCGCCGCCTGCACGGCGTCCCGCAGACGGTCGGTTTCGGCCTCGGGCCACAGCGCCCACCAATCCTGACCCAGAATCACATCGACGTCGTCGATTTCCATCGCACCCTGTCCGGCGTAACTCATGAATATGAGGTTGCCGTCCAGGTTCAGCAATTTCACGCAGTCTGGCGAACTGGCGAGCAATGATAGTGTCAGGGACTGGTTTTGCGGCATAACACCGACCAACGCCGCATCATCACGGTCGATTGCGTCAGCGGTGCACCCTGTCCGAGTCGTTTGGCCGAGACGCGTCATACTTAGCCCCCCAAAGACAAGTTCGATCATTAAATTACCTGCACCCCGACCATCGGTCAATTCTGCTTTGGTTTAGGGCGGGCGCATGGCGCGAGATGACACGGATGGCCTATAAGCCGGATTTTGTCCCCCGCATTGCTGCGGTTGGATGATCATTCGTCTAAAGCCGTCGTTGCCGACGACCCTCTGGCTGCCAACCCGGGCCTCTCGGGTCAGGCGTCCCTGCCGGATCGCTCCGGCACGAGGCCCCTATTTGGCATTGCTCCCGGTGGGGCTTGCCGTGCCGCTTCTGTTGCCAGTCGCGCGGTGGGCTCTTACCCCACCGTTTCACCGTGACCACGCATGCGTGGCCGTCTGTTCTCTGTGGCGCTATCCCTGGGGTTACCCCCGCCGGGCGTTACCCGGCACCGTGCCTTATGGAGTCCGGACTTTCCTCGACCGCTTGCGCGGCCGCGATCACCCGGCCATCCGTGTCGGGTTTGCGTTACTGGGGCGAACCCTTTGCGTCAACGCCAAACCGCGCTGCCAGATCGGCGGCAAGCGCGCGGTCAATGTCGTCCAGCGGCCCTGTATGGCGCGGTCTGAACCGCAGGCGGAACGCCGCCAGCAGCGTGTCGTCGTCCACATCCGCCGTATAGCCAAACCGCGCGAGGTCCGCGCGGAAATCCCCCGGCGTGGCCCGTTCAGGCCAGATCGACAGACCCTCGCGCGCCAGCCTGCGCCAGTCGAATCGCGCGCCGGGGTCGATCTTGCGCCCCGGTGCCATGTCGGAATGTCCGATGACGCGGTGTGCGGGAATGTTCCAACGCCCCATGATGCCGGCCACCAGATCACACAGTGCATCCATCTGCGCCGCGGCAAAGGGACAGGTGCCGATATTGGACATCTCGATCCCGATGGACCGGCTGTTCACGTCCGTCACGCAGCCCCAGCGCCCGGCCCCCGCATGCCACGCGCGCTGGTCCTCTGGTACCAGGGCCAGCACCTCGCCGTCGGTGCCGATCAGGTAATGGGCCGATACCTCTCGCGCGGGATCACACAGCACGCGGGCAGCGGCAGCGTGATCCGCCATCGCGGTGTAATGCAGCACGATGATATCGGGCACGGCACCGTCACGCCGCGGCCCGCAGTTCGGGGACGGGTGCCGGATCGGGGTCAGTTGCCAGTCGCCACAAGGCGGAACGGTGCCGGATCCCAGCCACAGGCAAAGCCGTCGCCGTCGGGGTCAAGCCCGCGCGCATTGCGTTCCGGCCCGCCACGCGCCAGGAAATCGCGCTGTGCTGCATCAGGCGAATTGTATTCGGCGCAATTGCGTTCGAACGTGCGCTGACTGGCAAAGACTGACCTTGAATACCATTCCTGACCTTTGCGATTGGGCGCGGACAAGGCGTATTCGACGATATTCGGTCCGGTATCGGCTGGCCGGTTCGGTACTGCAGTCGGCATGACGACCTGTCGCTGTGCCGCCAGTTGCGCGCGGCGCTGCGCATCGGATTCGATCGTTTCGCGCGATGCCACCGCGTCAAAGCTGTTTTCGTCGGACAGTGCTGCATTGTTCGATGCGACCTGCTGCACCCTGACTGCCGACAGCGGCGGGCCGACCTGCTCTGGTGCGGCGGCTGCACCCGCACCGATGCCCAATGCGGCCAGTTCAGAGGACGCGACCGCCTGATTGTCGGCACCAAGCGGCGCTGCAGCGACAGCAGAAGGTGCGCTGAAGGTTGCCGGCGCCTGCGCCTGCTGCGCGGCGCGTTGGCTTGCCATCACGGCCGCCGCGCCGCTATCGGGCACACGCGGCGCACAGGCGGCAGTGGCAACCAGGGCCGTCAGACACAGAACAGAACGGATCACGTCACGCCTCCTTGAACGAATGATCCAGCCTACCACCACTTGGCGGGCTTGGCGTTGAAACCTGCGCTGCGTTCCAGCGCATAGGCGACATTCAGCAGATCGCCCTCTTCCCAAGGACGACCGATCAGTTGCAGACCCAGTGGCAACCCCTTGGCGTCCAGTCCGGCTGGCACGCTGATGCCCGGCAGACCAGCGAGGTTCACCGTCACGGTGAATACGTCGTTGAGGTACATCTGGATCGGGTCGGCGTTCTTCATCTCGCCCAGACCAAAGGCGGCGGACGGGGTCGCGGGCGTCAGGATCGCATCGACACCATCTGCGAACACCTGATCAAAGTCACGCTTGATCAGCGCACGGACCCGGCGCGCACGGTTATAATAGGCATCGTAGAAACCCGCGGACAGCACATAGGTGCCCACCATGACGCGGCGCTGCACCTCTGGACCGAAGCCTTCGGCGCGGGTCTTTTCGTACATCTCGGTGATGCCGTCGCCCGCGTCCAGCTTGGCCCGGTGGCCGAACCGCACACCGTCGTAGCGGGCAAGGTTCGATGACGCCTCGGCGGGTGCGATGACGTAATAGGCGGGCAGCGCGTATTTGGTGTGCGGCAGGGTGATGTCACGCACCTCTGCGCCTGCGTCACGCAGCATGGCGGTCCCGTCTTGCCACAGTTTTTCGATCTCGGCGGGCATGCCGTCCATACGGTATTCCTTTGGAATACCGATGACCTTGCCGCGAATATCACCGGTCAGCGCGGCCTCGAAATCGGGCACGGGGATATTGGCCGACGTGCTGTCCTTGGCGTCGAAACCCGACATCGCCTGCAACATGATCGCGCTGTCGCGCACGTCCTTGGTCATCGGGCCTGCCTGATCCAGCGACGAGGCAAATGCCACGACGCCCCAGCGGCTGACGCGGCCATAGGTCGGTTTAATCCCGGTGATCCCGGTGAATGCGGCGGGCTGGCGGATCGATCCGCCAGTATCGGTGCCGGTGGCCCCCAGGCACAGATCGGCGGCGACAGCGGCAGCGGACCCGCCGGATGACCCGCCCGGCGTCAGCTGGCGGTCATCGACCTTCCACGGGTTGACGGCATCGCCGTAGACGGAGGTTTCGTTGCTGCTGCCCATGGCGAATTCGTCCATGTTCAGCTTGCCCAGCATCACCGCGCCTGCATCGAACAGCTGCGTCGTGACGGTGGATTCGTATTCCGGATTGAACCCTTCGAGGATGCGGCTGGCCGCCTGAGAGGCGACCCCCTTGGTGCAGAACAGGTCCTTGATCCCCAGCGGGATACCGCACAAATCTGGCGCCTCACCCGCCTGAATGCGCTGATCCGCGCTCTTGGCTTGGCTTTCTGCAACTTCGGGCGTTTTGTGCACGAATGCGTTCAGCGTATCGGCCGCGTCAATCGCCGTCAGGCAGGCGCTGGTCAATTCAGCGCTGGTCACCTCGCCCTTGCGCAGGGCGTCACGGGCGGCGGCGATGGTCAGTTTGGTCAGATCGGACATTATTCCACCACCTTGGGCACGGCAAAGAAACCCTCGCGGGCGTCGGGCGCATTGGCGAGCACCTTGTCCTGCTGGCCACCGTCGGTCACCACGTCATCGCGGCGATACAGGCGTTGCGGCGTGACGGATGTCATCGGTTCCACCCCGTCCACATCAACCTCGTTCAGCTGCTCGATAAAGCCCAAGATCGCACTGAATTCCTGCGCAAGCGCGGGCAAAGCGTCGTCTTCGACCTTGATGCGCGCCAGTTTGGCCACGCGGCGGGCGGTGTCGGTATCGATGGACATCGGGGCCTCGTTTCTACGGTTCAGCCTGCGTTTACCCGCCCCGGCGATGCGCTGCAAGCACGGCTGCATTGCCGGGCGGGGTGCGCAAGCTACCATGACGGCATCGCACAAGAAGGAATGACCGAGATGAATATCACATGGCTGGGCCACGCCAGTTTTCGTATCGAAATCGCGGAGGCAGTGCTGCTGATCGACCCCTGGCTGAACGGCAACCCGTCGTTTCCGGACGACCAGCGCGACGCAGCGATCGCAGGAACGACACATATTCTGCTGACCCACGGTCACGGCGACCACGCAAGCGAGGTCCAGCAGATCGCACGGGACACGGGCGCACCGGTCTACGGCATCGTGGAACTGATGGGCGTGATCGCGGGCGACGGCATCGAAACGGTGGGTTTCAACAAGGGCGGCACCGTCGATCTGAACGGCGCGCATGTCACGATGGTCAACGCGGTGCACTCATCGTCCTTTGACGGGGCGGACGGCACGCGGGTCGCGGGCACCGAATGCGGTTTCATGATCGCGGGTGAAGGCAAAACGATCTATTTCAGCGGCGACACCGACATCATGGCCGACATGGACTGGATGGGCGACTTGCACAAACCCGACATCGGCATTTTGTGCGCGGGTGGATTTTACACGATGGACATGGGCCGTGCTGCCTATGCCGCGAAACGGTATTTCAATTTTTCAACCGTGATCCCCTGCCACTATGGCACGTTCGACGCGCTGGCACAGGATGCGCAGGTCATGCGCGACGCCCTGCCCGGCGTCGATGTGGCGACACCAGCGGTCATGGATACCGTCACGTTGTAGGCCGCCGAACCGATTGCCAATTGGCAATCGGGGCGAAAACCACCGCGCGTCAGATGGTTCGATCTGTGCGCGGTGGGGTTTTTCATTGGTGAATTTTCAGCCCGCGCGAGGCCGCCCATGCGGGATGCCGTGACACGGTGACGCAATCGTGATTACCCTGAGCGCGATCAGCAAAAGGGAGATCACACATGGGACTTTTCAGCTTTGTCAAAGATGCGGGCAAGAAACTGTTCGGCAAGGACGACGCGCCGGAATCGACACAAGAGGCGCTGAACGCCGAACTGAAGGATCTGGGTCTGGACGCATCCGACGTGCAGGTCACGGTCGAGGGCGACAAGGTCATGATCAAGGGCAAGGCCCCGACTCAGGAACAGCGTGAAAAGATCATTCTGGCCGCCGGCAACGTCGATGGCGTGGCTGCAGTCGAAGAGGAAATCGAAGTTGCAGACGCGGCCGCAGAGCCGGTGTTCTACACCGTGAAAAAAGGCGACACCCTGTCCGCCATCGCACAAGCCACGATGGGCAAGGCCAGCAAGTACCACGCCATTTTCGAGGCAAACAAGCCGATGCTGTCCGACCCGGACAAAATCTATCCCGGTCAGAACCTGCGCATCCCGCAGGAATGAACTAGCGTTTCGACGCAAAAAAGCGGCGCAGCAGGTCTTCGGATTGTTGCGCCGCAATGCCGTCATAGACCTGTGGCGCGTGGTGGCATTGCGGGTGGCTGAACACCCGCGGCCCTTGGGCGACCCCCCCCGATTTCGGATCAGACGCCCCGTAATAAAGGCGCGCCAATCGCGCGCTGCTGATCGCGGCGGCGCACATCGGGCATGGTTCCAGCGTCACATACAGATCGCAACCGGTCAGCCGTTCCTGCCCCAAGGCCGCACAGGCGGCCCGGATCGCCAGCACCTCGGCGTGGGCGGTGGGGTCGTTCAGTTCCCGCGTGCGGTTTCCGGCCTGCGCCAGCACGCCGTCCGGCCCCACGATCACGGCACCCACCGGCACTTCGTCCCGGTCGGCCGCGGCGCGGGCCTGTGCCAGTGCCAGGTCCATGTAGCTGCGAAATGTCATGCCCCGTCATGCCCGCAGGTGGGACACTCTGGCAAGCCCCACGGATTCAGGATAACGCGGAGGGATGACAGAGAACACTCCAGACGGCGACCGCATCGCCAAGGTCCTTTCGCGCAGCGGCGTGGCGTCGCGCCGCGAGGCCGAACGCATGATCGAAGCCGGGCGCGTCAGCGTCAACGGCAAGACGATCACCAGCCCCGCGCTGAACGTGACCGACCGCGACCGCATCGTGGTCGACGGCAAACCCGTGGGCAAGCCCGAAGCCCCGCGCCTGTGGCTGTATCACAAGCCCGCAGGCCTTGTGACCACGGCGAGCGACGATCAGGGCCGGGAAACGGTGTTCGACAAACTGCCAGAAGACCTGCCGCGCGTCATGAGCGTGGGCCGTCTGGACATCAATTCCGAAGGCCTGCTGCTGCTGACCAACGACGGCGGCATCAAGCGCCGGCTGGAACTGCCCAGCACCGGCTGGCTGCGCCGCTACCGCGTGCGCATCAAGGGGTCGGTGTCAGAGGCGAAACTGGACGAATTGCGTGCGGGCATCACCGTCGAAGGCGTCAACTATCAGCCGATGATCGTGACATTCGACCGCCAGCAGGGCGCAAACGCCTGGCTGACGATCAGCATCCGCGAAGGCAAGAACCGCGAGATCCGCCGCGCGATGGAGGCCGTGGGCACCATCGTGAACCGGCTGATCCGTGTGAGCTATGGTCCGTTCCAACTGGGCAATCTGGCCGCCGGTGCTGTCGAAGAAGTCAAGGGGCGCGTGCTGCGCGACCAGCTGGGTATGGCCGCCCCCGAACCCGCGACCCGCGCGCGCAAACCGGTGCAACGGCCACGCAAACCCGGTAGCGAGGGTCCAAGACCGCAGCGCGGTGCCCCAAAGCGCAGATAGGGTGCAAAAATCCTCGCAAATCGGGCGACCCATCACTACCTAAGTGTCCTATGACCCTAACCGGACCGGTCGCTGATGCTGCGTATTGTCCTCATTTTGCTGCTGATTGCGGGCGCGGCCTTTGCCGTGGGGACCGTGGCGTCGGCAGTGCGCGCCATGACCAGTGATCCCCTCACGTCGGAGTCCCCGATGCCGAAACCATTTCGCCTGATTTCCTTTGTTCTGCTGTTTTTGCTGATGCTGGGGGTCAGCACCGGCTGGCTGGGTGCCGCCTGATGGCTCAGCGGTTCGGCGGAAAATTCAGCCCCGGCGGCGGGACCGCGGCCCCGGTGGACCGCGTGACGGTGCATCCGGTAGGTGCGCGCGCGAACCTGATGTTCGCGCCGCCCATCGCACTGGTCTTTGCCTCGCTCAACAACGGGCCATTCGTGATGGTCACAGCGCTGATCGCGGCAGGGCTGATGACGGCGGGGGCCTGGCTGCTGCGCGACGGTCTGCGGGCGCAGGCCGCCTATGATGCACGCGAGGTCGCCCGCCGCCCCGCCCTGCCGCGCAAGATCATCGCGGCCATTTTGGCGGGGGTTGGTGTGGGACTTGCGGCCGTGACCGGCGACACGGGTGTGGCCGGGTCCATCGTCTACGGCATCGCCGCAACCGGTCTGCATCTGGCGGCCTTTGGCATTGATCCGCTGCGCGACAAGCGCCTGTCGGGCGTCGATACGTTCCAGCAGGATCGTGTGGCCCGCGTGGTGGATGAGGCCGAGGCCTATCTGACCGACATGACCAACCAGATCGCGCGTCTGCGTGACCGCACATTGACCGCGCGGGTTGCGGCGTTCCAGACCAGTGCGCGGCGCATGATCCGGGCGGTCGAACAGGACCCGCGCGACTTGACGGCGGCGCGCAAGTATCTGGGCGTCTATTTGTTGGGCGCACGTGATGCGACGGCACAGTTCGCGGACCTTGCCGCGCGCGGCCCGCAACCGGCGGCGCAGGCGGATTACACTGCGCTGCTGGATGATCTGGAACAGAATTTCACCAGCCGCACCGAGAAATTGTTAGCCGACGATCGCAATGCTATGGATATCGAGATCAAGGTGCTGCGCGACCGGCTGTCGCGCGAAAGATAGGAAGAAACCATGTCAGACAAGACCCGCACGGCGGCGACCTCCCGCACCTCGGACATCGAAAAGGTCACGGCCGTCGTCCTGCCGGAACCCGCAGGCGCGCTGGTGCCGCTGGAACAGGCGGACCCCGTGACCTCTGACGCGATCCGGTCGCGTATGGACGAAATCGACCTGAACGACACCGGATCGATCGTGTCGTTCGGATCGGCGGCACAGGCCGAATTGCAGGCGATCAGCCAGTCGATGCTGTCCGGCGTGCGCAACAAGGACGTGGGTCCTGCAGGCGATTCCTTGCGTGAAATCGTCAGCACGATCCGCGGTTTTTCGGTCAGCGAACTGGATGTGGGCCGCAAGCAGTCCTGGTGGGACCGGTTGCTGGGCCGCGCGACGCCGATGGCGAAATTCGTGGCCCGGTTCGAGGACGTGCAGACCCAGATCGACCGCGTCACAGAGGACTTGCTGCGTCACGAGACGACTCTGCTCAAGGATATCGAATCGCTCGATCAGCTCTATGAAAAAACGCTCGCCTTTTATGACGAGCTGGGCCTGTACATCACCGCAGGCGAAGCCCGTCTGGCACAGATCGACAGTGACGAAATTCCCGCCAAGGAGGCAGACGTCAAGGGCGCGCCGGACGAACAGGGTGTCATGGCCGCACAGGAATTGCGCGACCTGCGCGCCGCGCGTGACGATCTGGAACGCCGGGTGCATGACCTGAAACTGACGCGGCAGGTGACGATGCAGTCGCTGCCGTCGATCCGTCTGGTGCAGGAAAACGACAAGAGCCTCGTGACCAAGATCAATTCGACGCTCGTGAACACGGTACCGCTGTGGGAAACGCAGCTGGCGCAGGCGGTGACGATCCAGCGGTCGTCGCAGGCGGCACAGGCCGTGCGCGAGGCAAACGACCTGACCAATGAATTGCTGACCGCCAATGCCAAGAACCTGCGCGACGCCAACAAGGTGATCCGCACGGAAATGGAACGCGGTGTATTCGATATCGAGGCTGTCAAACAGGCCAACACCGACCTGATCGCCACCATCGAGGAAAGCCTGCAGATCGCGGACGAAGGCAAGGCCCGTCGCGCCACAGCCGAAGCAGACCTGCAAAAGATGGAAGGCGACCTGAAAAACACGCTGGCCTCGGCCAGTGCCATGCGTCCCCGCGCAACCGGCGCTGCGGAGGCCTGAATGATCCCAATGCGCAATCTGGTCGCGGCGGTGGTGCTGGGTGGTCTAGCGGCCTGCACCGCACCGACCGAGACGGCCGCCCCCGATCAGGTTGCGCGCCCGGTCGAACGTGTGACCCCGGTCGTGCCGGAACCCGCACCCCCTGCCCCCGTAGCCAGCCCCGAGAGCATGGCGCTGGCGACCTACTATCGGCGTCTGCAGAACGATCTGCTGGCGCAGGGGTTGTTGCGGGGCGACGGTGGCGGGGCGGATACGCCGTTCACCGATACGATGCTGGCGCGCAATTTCATCCGTATCGCGCTCTACGACGAATATGTCACCGATGGCGACGTGCTGCGCGCGCAGGCCACGGCGTCAAAGCTGCGGCGCTGGGATCAGCCGATCCGCATGAGCGTCGAATTCGGCGCGTCGGTGCCGGCAGCCCAGCGCGCGCGCGACCGCACCGGTGTCGCGGCCTATGCAGCGCGGCTATCGCGGGTCAGTGGCGTGCCGATCCGCATGTCCGAAAACGATCCGAACTTTCACGTTCTGTTTTTATCAGAGGACGACCGTGCCGGTTATGCTGATCGCCTTCGTCAGATCGTGCCGGGCATCGGCCCCGGCAGCCTGCGTGCGATCATGAACCTGCCGCGTGACCAGCTGTGCATCGTCATCGCGTTTTCCGAAGGCGGGTCCAGCAGCTATGCCAAGGCCGTCGCCGTGATCCGCGCGGAACACCCAGACCTGTTGCGCACATCCTGCGTTCACGAAGAGGTGGCGCAGGGTCTGGGGCTGGCCAACGACAGCCCGCAGGCGCGCCCGTCGATTTTCAACGACGACGAGGAATTCGGCCTGCTGACGACCCATGACGAGCTGCTGCTGAAAATGCTGTATGACCCCCGTTTCACCACCGGCATGTCCATTATGGAAGCCGCCCCCATCGCCCGCCAGATCGCGACCGAATTGACTGGCAGCGGTGGCAGCTAAGGAGACCGCCCATGTCCATTTTCGATTTTCTCTCGGGTCAGTTCATCGACGTCATTCACTGGACGGACGACACCCGTGACACGATGGTGTCCCGGTTCGAACGGCAGGGTCACGAGATCAAATACGGGGCCAAGCTGACGGTCCGCGAGGGACAAGCGGCGGTGTTCGTGCACGAGGGGCAGCTGGCGGATGTGTTCACGCCGGGCCTCTACATGCTTGAAACCAACAACATGCCGATCATGACGACGCTTCAGCACTGGGACCACGGGTTCCGGTCGCCGTTCAAGTCCGAGATCTATTTCGTCAACACCACGCGGTTTACCGACCTCAAGTGGGGCACGAAAAATCCGATCATGCTGCGCGACCCGGAATTCGGGCCGATCCGGCTGCGGGCATTCGGCACCTATACGATCAAGGTGGCGGACCCTGCACTGTTCCTGCGCGAGATTGTGGGCACCGACGGCGATTTCACCGCCGACGAGGTGACGTTCCAGATCCGCAACATCATCGTGCAGGAGGTCAGCCGCGCGCTGGCGTCCAGCGGCATTCCAGCTTTGGATATGGCGGCGAACACCAAGGATCTGGGCGATCTGGTCGCCAAGGCGATCGACGGCACCGTGGCGCAATACGGCTTGACCATACCAGAGCTGTACATCGAGAACATCAGCCTGCCACCCGCAGTGGAAAAGGCACTGGACGAACGCACCAGCCGCGGGATCGCGGGCAATCTGGACGACCACATGAAATGGAAGGCCGCAGAGGCCATGTCACAGCCCGGATCGGCCGCGGGGCAAGCGATGGGCATGGGCATGGGGGCCGGTCTGGGGATGCAGATGGGCAACATGATGCAGGCCGGCCCATGGGGTGCAGCACCCCAGCCTGCAGCGGCCACCGCCGCACCCCCGCCCCCGCCGCCGCCTGTCGAACACGTCTGGCACATCGCAGAGGCAGGCCAGACCAGCGGTCCGTTTTCCAAGGCCGCGATGGGGCGCAAGGTGACCGAAGGCGCGCTGACCCGTGAAACCATGGTCTGGACCCAAGGCCAGGACGGCTGGATGGCCGCCGAGGACACGGAACTGGCGCAGTTGTTCACCGTGATGCCGCCGCCCCCACCGGGGGCATGAAGGCGAAACTTTTGCGCGACGGACAACGTAACTAAGGCATGAGTGTTGCACCTGACCCTGCCCGGCCCGACTGGCGTGCCCGCATCCGCGCGCGCATGCCGGTGCGGCGCAGCTTGGTGAAATGGACGCATCTGGCGATGATCCCGATGTTCGTCTGGTTCCTGTTCGTCACCCCGGCCGTGGTCGTGCCCTTTGGCCCGGCTGCTTTTCAGGCGCATTCGACGCTCGCGCTGGTGTTCGTGACCCTGACGCTGGTCTGGTATGCGGATTATCTGCGGCGCGGGCTGGTCGGACGACCTGGGCCAAAGCTGTCACCGCGCGCCAAGGTTATCCACCAGTGGCTGCACAAGACGCTGATCTGGGGCCTGTTCGGCGTGGCGCTGACCGGATTTCTGCTGGGACTGACCTCTGACAGGTTGCTCAAGGCCGGTGGTTTTCTGCCTTTCGCGCCGCCACTCGACATGAAGGCCGCGAACGAGATCATCGGTAAGATCCACATCTACGAATACTACCTGCTGGCGGTCGTCGCGGTCGGGCATGCGGGGTTCCACGTCTGGCGCCATGTCAAGCTGCGCGACAACGCGCTGCGCATCATGGCCCCGAAACGCTGGCACCGTTATCTGTGAATTCGCACTGGCAACGCCGGTAATTCATGCCATCTTGGCCCCCCGATGACCGGAGCCACCATGCCCCCCGAAACCGCGCCTCTCACCGCACACCGTTTTCCCTGTGATGCCTGCGGGTCCGACCTGCGGTTCGACCCCGCCAGCGGCGATCTGGTCTGCGATCATTGCGGCAACGTGCAGGCGATCGGTAGCAGCGCTAGCCCCTTTGTGCAGGTCCGCGAGCTGGATTTCGCAGCGGCGCTCAACGCGCAATTGCCCGAGGCCGAAATCGAGGAAACCCGCGTGTCGCAATGCCCCAATTGCGGGGCACAGGTCGAATTCGACCCCGACATTCACGCCACCGAATGCCCGTTCTGCGCCACACCCGTGGTCACGGGCACAGGCACCCATCGCCACATCAAGCCGCGCGGCCTTCTGCCGTTTTCCGTGGATGACAGCCAGGTGCATCAGGCGATGATGGACTGGCTAGGCGGGCTGTGGTTCGCCCCCAACGGGCTAAAGGAATACGCCCGCAAGGGCCGGCGCATGGACGGTATCTATGTCCCCTACTGGACCTTTGATGCGCAGACCCAGTCCGACTATATCGGGCAACGCGGCGACGATTACTTTGTCAGCAAACGCGTGATGCGCGACGGCAAGATGCGTACCGTTCAGGTGCGCAAGACCCGCTGGCGGCGGGCCACGGGCCGGGTCGCACGGTTTTTCGATGATGTGCTGGTGCTGGCCTCGACATCACTGCCCAAGACCCACACAGATGCGCTGGAACCGTGGGATCTGTCCGGGCTGGAACCCTATCAGCCCGATTATCTGGCCGGATTTCGCGCCGAGGCCTATCAGGTGGAATTGCAGGACGGTTTCGCCCAGGCGCGCAGCTATATGGATGCGATGATCCTGCGCGACGTGAAATTCGACATCGGCGGCGACCGTCAGCAGGTCGCGGACGTGCAGACCCGGATATCGGACGTCACGTTCAAGCATATTCTGCTGCCGGTCTGGGTTGCGGCCTACAAATACAACGGCCAGTCCTACCGGTTTGTCGTGAACGGCAGGACCGGACGGGTGCAGGGCGAACGGCCCTACTCTGCGTGGAAGATCGCCTTTGCCGTGATCGTCGGGCTGGTGGTGGCGCTAACAGTCGGCTACCTATACGCGATGAACGCTTAAAAAGGACCGACCGATGATCCTCTGTTGTGGCGAAGCCCTGATCGACATGCTGCCCCGAGACACCACTGGCGGCGAGGCCGCATTCGCGCCCTATGCAGGCGGTGCGGTGTTCAATACCGCGATTGCGCTGGGACGGCTGGAATCGCAGGTGCAGTTCTTTTCGGGTCTGTCGTCGGACCTGTTCGGTCAGCAATTGGTGAATGTGCTGCACGAATCCCGCGTCGATACGGCCCCCTGCCACATCAGTGACCGGCCCACCACGCTGGCCTTTGTCCGGCTGGTGGACGGCCATGCGACCTATGCCTTCTATGACGAAAACACCGCCGGTCGGATGCTTACGGCGGATGTGCTGCCGCAGGTGACGGCGGATGCGCTGTTTTTCGGCGGGATCTCGCTGGTGGTCGAACCCTGCGGCGATGCCTACCGTACCCTGATGCAGCGCAACGCGGATCAAAAGCTGATCATGATCGACCCCAACATCCGCCCCGGTTTCATCACCGACGAGGCCGCCTATCGTGCGCGGCTGACCGACATGCTGGGCATGTCCGACATCGTCAAGATCTCGGACGAGGATCTGGCATGGTTGCAGGGCAAGACCGATCCCGCCGCCCTGCTGACTGACGGCGGCCCGCAGGTCGTCTTGTTGACGCGCGGGGCCGACGGGGTGACGATCTACACACGCTACGGGGCCTTTGACGTTGCAGCCCAGCGCGCCGAGGTGGTCGACACCGTGGGGGCGGGCGACACGTTTAACGCCGGATTTCTGGCCGGTCTCGACCGGGCCGGGCTGCTGTCCAAGGACGGTGTGCGACAGGCCAGTGCCGATGACCTGCGGGCCGCGGCCACGCTGGGGGCACAGGCCGCGGCGATCACTGTCAGCCGCGCGGGTGCAAACCCGCCCTGGTCGCACGAACTTTGATCCATGCGGGCACTGATCCAACGGGTAACCGAGGCTGCGGTCCGCGTCGACGGTGACGTGATCGGGGCCACGGGTCCGGGCCTGCTGATCCTGATCTGCGCGATGGAGGGCGACGCGCCCGATGCGCCGGCCCGGATGGCGGCCAAGATCGCCAAACTGCGCATTTTCAAGGATGACGCGGGCAAGATGAACCGGTCCTTGCTGGACACCGGCGGGTCTGCCCTGATCGTCAGCCAGTTCACGCTTGCTGGCGACACCAGCCGCGGCAACAGGCCCGGGTTTTCAACCGCGGCGCGCCCTGATGCGGGCCGGGCTGCCTATCTGCGTTTCATCAATGCCGTGCAGGCCCTGGGCATTCCCACCGCGACCGGCGCGTTCGGCGCGGACATGGCGGTCAGCCTGACCAACGACGGTCCCGTCACGCTGTGGATCGATCTCTGACGCGGATTGCAAACCGGCCGGACACGCCCTTAGACTGCAACGGAATATCTGGGGGGCCACATGACGACCATCACGACCATTGACGACCTCAAGGCGATCTACAGACGTCGTGTGCCGCGCATGTTCTACGATTACACCGAAAGCGGCAGCTGGACCGAACAGACGTTCCGCGACAATGTCTCTGATTTCGACCTGATCCGCCTGCGTCAGCGTATTGCCGTGGACATGTCGGACCGCACGCTGGCCAGCACCATGGCAGGCCAGGAGGTGGCGATGCCCGTGGCCCTGGCCCCCGTCGGCTTTACGGGCATGCAATCCGCCGACGGTGAAATCAAGGCCGCCCGCGCGGCAGAAGCCTTTGGCGTGCCCTATACCCTGTCCACCATGTCGATCTGTTCGATCGAGGATGTCGCAGCCCACACCAGCGAACCGTTCTGGTTCCAGCTCTATGTCATGCGCGACGAGGAATTCGTCGACAACATCATCGCGCGGGCGAAAAATGCCGGCGTGTCCGCGCTGGTGCTGACGCTGGATCTGCAGGTGCTGGGCCAACGGCACAAGGACCTGAAAAACGGCCTGTCCGCGCCGCCGAAATTGACGCCCGCCACGATCGCCAATCTGGCGACGAAATGGCGCTGGGGGTTCGAGATGCTGCAAACCAGACGGCACAGTTTCGGCAATATCGTGGGCCATGCGAAAAACGTCGAAAACATGGGGTCGCTGTCGTCCTGGACCGCAGAACAATTCGACCCCAAGCTCGACTGGAACACCATTGCCCGGCTCAAGGAAAAATGGGGCGGCAGACTGATCCTCAAGGGTATTCTGGACCCCGACGACGCCGTGCGGGCCGCCGATCTGGGCTGTGACGCCATCGTCGTCAGCAACCACGGCGGCCGCCAGCTGGACGGGGCCTTGTCGTCGATCCGCATGTTGCCCAGCATTCTTGCGGCCGTCGGCGACCGGGTCGAAGTCTGGCTCGACAGCGGCATCCGGTCCGGTCAGGACGTGCTCAAGGCGCGGGCGATGGGCGCGCATGGCGTGATGATCGGGCGGGCGTACATCTACGGTCTGGGTGCCATGGGTCAGGCCGGCGTGACCAAATCCCTCGAGATCATCATGCGCGAACTGGACCTGACCATGGCGCTGTGCGGCAAGCGTGACATCAACACGGTCGACCGCGATATCCTGCTGATCCCAAAGGATTTCGAGGGCGACTGGGCCTAGCATCATCTTGCCAGAAATACTCCCGCCGGAGGCACCCGCCCCCGGCCAAGATCACACCATCCCGAACGGAGCGTCCCCATGTCAGCCACACCGCGTCGCGGCGTCACGAATGACGAAATCTTTGCGCTGCGCTGGGACCGCGGCCAGCGGGACCTGATCGGGCCGCTGCACCGGCTTTACGGTGGCGACACGCTGGCACTGATGGACCGGCTGCGGGACCTGCTGAAAAAACACTGGCGCGCCCGGCCCGCCGATCTGCGCCGGCTGGATCTGGTGCGCGATCTGAACCCCGACTGGTTCCTGTCAGAGGACATGGTCGCCTATGTGTTCTACATCGACCGGTTTGCAGGCGACCTGAAACACCTGCCTTCGCGCATTCCCTACCTGCAAGAGTTGGGTGTGACCTATGCCCATATGATGCCTTGTCTGAAACCGCGACCGGGGGCCAACGACGGGGGCTATGCGGTGATGGACTACACCGCGATCAATCCTGCTCTTGGGACGATGGCGGATTTCCAGCAATCGAACCTGCAATTGCGCGCGGCGGGGATCAGCCCAGTCATCGACATGGTGCTGAACCATACGGCCAAGGAACACGCATGGGCGGTCAAGGCGCGGGCAGGTGATCCGTATTATCAGGCGTTCTACCGGATGTTCGATGACGACACCCTGCCGAAGCAATACGAGAAAACACTGGTCGAAATCTTTCCCGATCAGGCGCCCGGGAATTTCACCTTTTACGACGATATGGGCAAATGGGTCTGGACGACCTTCAACGAATACCAATGGGACCTGAACTGGGAAAACCCGGAGGTGTTTCTGGCCGTGCTGGACACGATCCTGTTCCTGGCCAACCGCGGGGTCGAGGTATTCCGGCTGGATGCGGTGGCGTTCATGTGGAAACAGATGGGCACATCCTGCCAGAACCTGCCGCAGGTGCACGATATCCTGCAGGCGCTGACGCAAGCCACCCGCGTCTGCGCCCCCGCCGTCATCCACAAGGCCGAGGCCATCGTGGGACCGCAGGATCTGGTCCCCTATCTGGGCACCGGCAGTCACGCGGGCCGCGAGAGCCAGCTTGCCTATCACAACAACCTGATGGTGCAATTCTGGTCCACACTGGCCAGCGGTGACAGCCGGTTGATGACATACGTGCTGAAAACGCACTTTCCCGAAAGCTTTCGCCGCGCGTCGTTCGCCCCTTATATCCGCTGCCACGACGACATCGGATGGGCGATCACGCCAGAGGATACGGCCCATATTCCCCATATGGACGCCAAGGCACACCGCGACTATCTGGCCGATTTCTACAACGGCACATATCCGGGCAGCACCGCGCGCGGCACGGATTTTCAGGTCAACGCGGAAACTGGCGACCGGCGCACCAACGGCACCTTTGCAAGCCTCGCGGGGCTGGAGGCGGCACGCACACCAAAGGAGGTCGACACCGCCATTGCGCGGATGCGGCTGGGACATGCCCTGATCGCCAGTTACGGTGGCATACCCCTGATTTACATGGGTGACGAAATCGGCATGACCAACGACTATAGCTATGTCGACAATCCCGATCACGCGGACGACAGCCGCTGGATACAGCGCCCGATGATGGATTGGGACGCGACCGAGCAAACCGAGGGGCCCGCCGCCCGAATCTCTGCCGATCTGCGCCACATCATGCGCACCCGCAAAGCCACGCCGCAATTCGCGGGCACCGTGCCGACCCGGGTTCTGGACACCGGGCATCGCGCCCTGTTCGTGTATCAGCGTCTGGGCGACGACCGCGAGGTGACCTGCATCGTCAATTTCACCGCGGACACGCAAAAACTGTGGCCCGAGGATGCAGCGCTGCGCGACGTACCGCATGTCGACCTGCTGTCCGGACAGGCCCTGGCGCTGTCCCACGGGCAAATCACCCTGGCCCCCTATCAGTCGATGTGGCTGCGACCGGTCTGAAACGCTCGCAGGCTGTGCAGAATCCACCTTTTCAAGCGGGGCGCGACGCCCTATAGGGGCGGCTCACCCGGCGCCATGCACCCTTGGAGGATGGCGCCCCTTTATTATTTGGAGATACCACATGGCTGACAAGATCCCTGATCTGCACGCCGAGGTTCGCGCGGGGACAGGCAAGGGGGCCGCCCGCCAAGCTCGTCGCGACGGACAAGTTCCCGGAATCGTTTATGGCGGCGGCGTTGATCCGCTGTCGATCAACCTCGATTTCAACAAGCTGCTGACGCGCCTGCGCAAGGGCCGTTTCATGTCGACGCTGTTCAACCTCAAGGTTGAAGGCCACGACGACGTCCGCGTCATCTGCCGCGGCATCCAGCGCCATGTGGTCAAGGATCTGCCGATCCACATCGACCTGATGCGCCTCAAGCGCACCAGCCGCGTCAACATCTTCATTCCGGTCACCTTTCTGAACGAAGACACCTGCCGCGGCCTGAAGGCTGGTGGCGTGTTGGGCGTGGTCCGCAACGAAGTCGAGATGAACGTGCTGGCCGGTGATATTCCCGACGAGCTGACGGTCGATCTGGCCGAGGCACAGATCGGTGACACCATCCACTTTAGCGATCTGACCGTCCCCGATGGCGCAAACCCGGTCATCAGCGACCGCGATTTCGTCATCGCCACCATCAGCGCACCGCGCGCACTGGCCGCCGACGATGACGACGGCGATGATGTCGATGCAGACGAAGTGCCGACCACGGAAATGGGTCCGCCCGCCGATCCCGAGGAATAAACACCTCTGTCACGGTTTTGAACGGGGCCCCATCGCGGGCCCCGTTTTGCGTTCCGCCTGCCCTTTTCGTTTGGGCCGCGCGACCATAAGGTAAGCCTATGAAACTGATCACCGGCCTTGGCAATCCCGGCGCGCAATACGCGGGCCACCGACACAACATCGGCTTTATGGCGCTGGACCGTATTGCCGACGATCACGGGTTTTCGCCCTGGCGGTCGAAATTCAACGGGCTGGTCTCCGAAGGGCGGTTCGGGTCGGACAAGGTCGTGCTGCTGAAACCGCAGACCTTCATGAACGAGTCAGGACGGTCGGTGCAGGCCGCAAGCGCGTTCCACAAGATCGACGTGGCCGATGTGATCGTGTTCCACGATGAACTGGACCTGGCCCCCGGCAAGGTGCGGCTGAAAACGGGTGGCGGTCACGCGGGGCACAACGGGTTGCGGTCGATCCACGCGCATCTGTCGCCGGAATACGACCGCGTGCGGTTGGGGATCGGTCATCCGGGGCATAAGGACCGGGTGGCAGGTTACGTGCTGCATGATTTCGCCAAGGCCGATCAGGACTGGCTGGACGACGTGCTGCGCGGCATTTCCGACGGGATCGCGGAACTGGTTGCAGGCCACGGCGACCGGTTCCTGAACGCGATCGCACAGCGGGTGGCCCCGCCGCGATCCTCGACGACGGCACCCAAACCGAGACCAGCCTCGTCCCCCCAGGACACGGTCGAGGACACCCGCAGCGCGATGCAGAAACTGATGGACCGTTTCAAGTGACACCCGCGCGCATCAGGGAGGCCTTTGTCACGCAGGCCGCCCATTGTGCGGCACTAGGGTCACCCTTCATGGAACGGTTGTGCGGGCTGCTGGCGGTGCGCGACTGGCCCAAGGGTGAGATCCGGGATCGCATTTTCGACTGGCGGGGCGACCCGTCAAACCGCGCGGGCGCTGTGCCACTCCGGCTGGCGGGTGCGCTGCATGCGCTGAAACTGGCCGGCGATCCGGTGCTGACCCCTGCCTACCCGCCATACCATGTCAGCGATGATGCGCTGTGGGATGCGGTCTGCGCCAGTCTGGTGGGTCAGGCGACGTTTATTGACGATTTCATCGACAGCCCGCCACAGACAAACGAGGTGCGCCGCGCGGCTGCGATCATTGCCGCCGCCCATTACCTGCATGCGTTGCACCCACTCCCCCTGCGGGTGTCGGAACTGGGGGCCAGCGGCGGGCTGAACCTGATGTTCGACCGCTTTGCGCTGGCCTTGCCGGAGGCGATCCTTGGACCACTGGACCCCGCGCTGACGCTGACCCCGGATTGGTCGGGGGCCTTGCCACCGCTGGATGCGCCGCAGGTGGTCGCGCGGGCAGGCGTCGATCTGCGCCCCGTTGACCCGCACACAGGCGCGGGGTCGGCACGGTTGCAGGCCTACCTCTGGGCGGATCAACCCGACCGGTTGACGCTGACACAGGCCGCGATTGCCGCAGCAGGCCCCGCCCCCGCGCAGGCGGATGCAATCGACTGGCTGGCGCCGCGACTGACCCATGTGCCAGGACAAACGCACCTGATCTATCACACAATTGCCTGGCAGTATTTTCCCACGCCCGTGCAGGATCGTGGTCGTGCCCTGATCGCGGCGGCTGGCGCGCTGGCGACGCAACAAAACCCGCTGGCCTGGGTCGCGATGGAGGCCGACACCAACGCAGGCGGTGCCGCGCTGACATTGCGGCTGTGGCCCGGTGATCTGACCATCACGCTGGGCCGAGTTGATTTTCACGGGCGCTGGATCGACTGGACGGCACCGGTGCCTGTGCTACCTTAACGTCATGGAAAAAGACCCCTCGTTCAATGTCCTTGGTGGCCCGCTCGCGCCCTGTTCAACCGACCCCATGACCGGATTTTTCCGCAACGGGGCCTGCGATACCTGCGCGCAGGATCAGGGCAGTCATACGGTCTGTGCTGTGCTGACAGCCGAATTTCTGGCCTATTCGAAATATGTCGGCAACGATCTGTCCACGCCACGCCCGGAATACGGGTTTCCGGGGCTGAAACCCGGAGACAGCTGGTGTCTGTGTGCAGGGCGTTTCATGCAGGCCCACGCCGAAGGCTGCGCGCCACAGGTCAATCTGGCCGCGACCCACGTCCGGGCGACCGAAATCGTGCCGGTGGACGTGCTACGTCTGTACGACAAGGACGCGTGATGCTGCGGACTGCCGTCTGCCTTGCGCTGCTGGCCTCGCCCCTCGCGGCACAGGATATGCTGCGCCCTGCCGATCAGGTGCGGCTGGACGCGCTGGATGCGGCCGCAGGATCGGCCCTGCTGACGGCACTGGCGGGCGGCGGGCGCGGCGACGTGGACCTGCTGCAAGAGGTGATGGAAGGTGCGCCACTGGCCCCGATCCAGACCACATTGCCCGGAGACTGGCAGTGTCGGACGCTGAAACTGGGCGGTGAGGCCGCATTGGTCGTCTATGCCGCGTTCGATTGCACGATCACGACCGATGGCGACGGTTTCATTCTGACCAAGACCACAGGATCGCAGCGCCTGACGGGGCGCATCACCTTGGCACCCGAGGGCATGGTGCTGACCGCGACAGGCCATGTCGCAGAGGTCGAACCGATTGCCTATGCCGATCTGGCGGATGATTTCGAAACAGACGGCACCCTGTGGCCCATCGTGGGGCGTGTCGAACAACCCGCGCCCGACCGCGCGCGCATCCTGATGCCGCTACCCGCGCTCGAGTCCGAGTTCGACGTGCTCTCTTTGCGGCGGTGACGGCGCGGCGGTGCCCAGCGGCCCGGACATCAGATCATCAATGAAAAGGCTCAGCAGTTGGGGGCGTCCGCTGACACCTGCCTTGCGGTAGATCGCGTTGGTCTGTGCCTTGACCGTGCCCTCGCTGGTCTGACGCAGCGTGGCGATTTCATTGGTGGACATCCCCTTGATCGCGAACAGCGCCACGTCGCGTTCCGCGGGGGTCAGCCCCCAATCGGCAAAACGATCCTCGAGCAGTTCCATGAAAGCCCCCGATGCGATGCGCAACTGGTCCTCGATCCGGTGGGTGCGCTGCATGACCCGCACCAGCACGACGGCCCCCAGAACAACCCCCAGCAGCAACCCGACAGCCGCACCCAGTTCGATCAGTTCGTGCACCATCCATGTGAACGCGAATAATCCCGTCACGGTCGAGATGATGTTGACCACGAAAAGCACAGCGCTGATGGCCTGAAAGACCACCACTGCGAAAATCAGGATGCTGCGCTTTTTCATCGGCTCATGCGGGTCCGGTTTCAGTCATCGTCATCATCGTCGTCGTCATCGTCGTCGCCACCACGCCCCCGTCCCCGACCGCGTCCCCGTCCCTTGTCATCGTCGTCATCGTCACGGTCGGCAGATCGTTTGCGGTCGTCATCGCGGTCGTCAGATCGTTTGCGATCGTCGTCGCGGTCGTCGTTGCGATCCCGATCATCATCATCGCGGTCCCGGTTGGAAAAGGGCTGTGCGACGCGCGGCACCGTGTTGCCACTCGACCGGCGGGTCCAGCTGTCGCGCAGGATCTCACCCGTCGCCGGATTAAAGATCATTTCCCGATCCAACGTCGGTGACAGCGCCCGCAGCTGGACACGGCCCAACAGCGTGCGGTTCATCTCGATCTGGGTAAACCCCTGCGCCCGAAGCTGCGTGACGATCTGATCCTCGACCGATTGCGCCGACACCCATGCGGGGGCGCAGATCAGGGACAGTATGAGCAGCAGTCGTTTCATTGCGGCTTTTCCAATCATCATGCGCCCCCGCAACAGGACGGGGGCGCTTTCAACTCTATCGTTCCGGCTGATCCTGGGAAGGAAAATCAATCGTCGTCATCGTCGCGGTCGCGGCGGTCATCGTCGCGGTCGCGGCGGTCATCGTCACGGTCACGGCGGTCGTCGTCGCGGTCACGGCGGTCGTCGTCGCGGTCGCCTTTCTTGCGATCATCATCGTCGTCATCGTCATCACGCCCGCCACGACCACGGCCACGGCCCCGGTCGTCATGATCGTCATCGTCATGGGCGCCGTCACGCCCGCCGCGGCCGCGACCGCGCCCACGGTCATCGTCGTCGTCATCATCTGAAAAGCGGCGACCATTGCCACCGAGGCCACGATCATCATCGTCGTTGTTGCGGGCCGACACGAAATCGCGGCGTTCGTCGCGCACCTCTATGCCCGTAGCATTCCGGTCGCGGCTGTCCACGGCGTTGACCTCTTGCTTGAGGATCGCGCCAGTGCGTTTGTCATAGACCACTTCCAGCTCTCGGTTGCCACGGATGGCCTCGACCTTGACCTGGCTGATGCCGTTCTTGACCTCGATCCGGCTATAGCCCTGATCGCGCAACGAAGAGATCACCTGTTCGGAAATCGACTGCGCCATTGCCGTCGATCCGACCGTTGTCGTTCCCAACGCCAGAACCGCCGTCATCCAAAAATGTTTCATGTCTTATCCCTTTCACCAGTCTGCACGCCCCGTCATGGTGACGTGTCTGGTGACGACAAAGACCCACATGGGCCGCCCCACGCTATTCGCACGGAGTTTAGGGGCCGCGCCATAAACCATCTGTCGAGGGCACTAAACTTTGGTTTAGGCGGTCCAAAACGACGAACGCCGCCCGGTTGGGGGCGGCGTTTGCGTGTTCTTTCGGGGCGTTACGGTCAGCCCGGAACCTTCATTTCGAAGCCGAGGTGTTTGGCCACGGTAAAGATGTCCTTGTCGCCGCGACCGCACATGTTCATCACCAACAAGTGGTCCTTTGGCAACGTGGGCGCGATTTTCATCACATGGGCCAAGGCGTGGGACGGTTCCAGCGCGGGAATAATTCCCTCAAGCGCGCAGGACAGCTGGAATGCCTCCAGCGCCTCTTTGTCCGTGATTGACACGTATTGCGCACGACCGATGTCGTGCAGCCAGGCGTGTTCAGGGCCGATGCCGGGATAGTCGAGACCCGCCGAGATGCTAAACCCTTCGAGGATCTGGCCGTCGTCGTCCTGTAGCAGATAGGTCCGGTTGCCGTGCAGCACCCCGGGGCGACCGCCGGTCAGGGATGCGCAGTGTTCCATTTTCTGATCGACGCCCTTGCCGCCGGCCTCGACCCCGATGATGTTGACCTCTTTGTCATCAAGGAACGGATAGAACAGGCCCATCGCGTTGGACCCGCCACCGATGGCGGCGATCAGCGTATCGGGCAGGCGCCCCTCGGCCGCGTGCATCTGTTCGCGGGTTTCCTTGCCGATGATCGACTGGAAATCGCGGACCATCGCAGGATAGGGGTGCGGCCCGGCCACGGTGCCGATGCAGTAGAAGGTGTCGCGCACGTTGGTGACCCAATCGCGCAGCGCGTCGTTCATCGCGTCCTTGAGCGTGCCACGGCCAGAGGTGACGGGCACGACCTCTGCGCCCAACAGGCGCATCCGGAACACGTTGGGGGCCTGACGTTCCACGTCATGCGCGCCCATGTAGACCACGCATTTCAGACCGAATTTCGCACAGACCGTCGCCGTGGCGACCCCGTGCTGGCCCGCGCCGGTTTCGGCGATGATGCGCGATTTGCCCATGCGACGTGCGAGGATGATCTGACCCAGCACGTTGTTGATCTTGTGCGCGCCGGTGTGGTTCAACTCGTCGCGCTTGAGGTAGATCTTGGCCCCGCCCAGATGATCCGTCAGGCGTTCGGCGAAATACAGCGGGCTGGGGCGACCCACGTAGTGCGTCCACAGATCGTGCATCTCAGCCCAGAAACTGTCGTCAGTCTTGGCATTTTCGTACTGTTCCTCGAGTTCGAGGATCAGCGGCATCAGGGTTTCGGACACGAAACGCCCGCCGAATTCGCCAAAACGGCCCTTTTCGTCGGGGCCGTTCATGAAGCTGTTGAAAAGATCGTCCGGCATGGGCCCATCCTTGCGTAAAATTGCCTGTCAGCAGTATCGCCCCCGTGCCCCTTGGGCAAGCGGTCGCAGTGTCGCGTCAGATGCCACGCACCGCCGCGCAAAAGTCGCGTATGGCGTCAGGGTTCTTGACCCCCGGCGCGCGTTCGACACCCGATGACACGTCCACCATCGGCGCGCCGGTCTGGCGGATCGCATCGGCCACGTTGGACGGCCGCAAACCGCCCGCCAGCATCCAGGGCACCTTCCAGTTGACGTCCCCCAGCACCGACCAGTCGAATGTGTGGCCGTTGCCACCGGGCAGGTCCGCATCCTTGGGCGCCTTGGCATCCACGAGGATCTGTTCGCAGACAGCCATGTAGTCATCCAGCCCTACAAGGTCGTCCGCCGTGGCCACACCGATGGCCTTCATCACGGGCAGGCCGCTGCGGGCGCGGATATCGGCCACGCGCTCGGGCGTTTCCGATCCATGCAGTTGCAGCATGTCCAGCGGCACCCGCGCCAGCAGATCATCAAGGGCTGCGTCATCCATGTCGACCACCAGCCCGACCTTGCGCACGCCCAGGGGCACTGTCAGGGCCAGTTCGGCTGCCGCGTCGAAGTCAAGATTTCGGGGCGATTTCGGGAAAAACACCAGACCGATGTCATCGGCACCGCATGCCACGGCAGCGGCGACGTCCTGCGCCGTGCGCAGACCGCATATCTTGATTCTGGTCGCCATCAGCCTGCTTTTTTGCGGGGTGCGTCCAGCAGGGCGATGACGTCATCGCCCTGTTCGGGATGACCGGTTGTCATGCGCAGGTCCGCGACTTCCTTGCGCAGGCGTGTCAGTTCCTTTTCCTTGGCGCGGGCGTCTAGGCGTTCGGGGTATTCGCGGATCCATTCCCAGATCAGACCGACCAGCAGGCCGATCCCGGCAGCCAGAAAGATGACGACGAACAGGGGCAGCGTGATGTTGGGGGAAATGCCCAGCAGGTCGGCAAAAGGCGTCGGCATAGCCTGAAGCGTCGTCGCATCACGATTGGCCAGACCAACAAGGATCAGCACGACGGCAACGATCGCCCAAAAGACGTATTTCAGTGTTTTCATCGTGTCAGTCCCTTTGATTTGCGCCCGCGGGTCAGGCCCCGTTCAGGCGGTCACGCAGCAGTTTGCCTGTCTTGAAGAATGGCACATGCTTCTCTGACACTTCAACCGCTTCTCCGGTGCGTGGGTTCCGTCCGATGCGTCCATCGCGCTTTTTCACGGAGAATGCACCGAAACCGCGCAGTTCCACCCGTTCGCCCCGCACGAGGGCGTCGGTGATCTGATCAAAGATGGTGGTGACGATGCGTTCGACGTCGCGCTGATAAAGATGAGGGTTTTCATCGGCAATCTTCTGAATCAGCTCCGAACGGATCATCATGTCCTCCACAACATATTATGAACGCCAGGGCAGACTGACGCCGTCGATTGGCATAACCCTATTACCTTCGTCTGTCTCAAGGGAACAGTTCACACGCATTCAGTTGCCGAAAACTGCCGCTGTGCACGGATTGGGCACAGTTCGGCGGTTATTTGTCTCGAAATATGAAACAAACAGAGGGGTTTGAACGAAAAAAGGCGAAAAAAGGCAAAGCGATTCGTCGCAGAAACGAAAACGGCCCCGCCAGATGTTTCTGGCGGGGCCGCGTATCAGTCGATCACATCGGGATCAGTCGTCGCCCTTGAGCGCCGCACCCAGGATGTCGCCCAGCGATGCGCCAGAGTCGGAAGAACCATACTGTTCGACGGCTTCTTTCTCTTCTGCGATCTCGCGGGCCTTGATGGACAGACCCAGCTTGCGGGTCTTGGAGTCGATGTTGGTCACGCGCACGTCGACCTTGTCACCGACGCCGAAACGCTCGGGGCGCTGTTCGGCGCGGTCACGCGACAGATCGGAACGACGGATGAAGGATTTCATGCCCTCATAGTCGACCTCGATGCCGCCGTCTTCGATCTTGGTCACCTCGACGGTGATGATCGAACCGCGCTTGGTGCCGCCGATGGTTTCAGCAAAGGGATCGCCTTCCATCGCCTTGATCGAGAGCGAAATGCGCTCTTTCTCGACGTCGACTTCTGCAACCTTGGCCTTGACCATGTCGCCCTTGCGGAAATCGCCGATGACGTCTTCGCCACGGCCATCCCATGTCAGGTCGGACAGGTGAACCATGCCGTCGATGTCGCCCTCGAGGCCAACGAACAGACCGAATTCGGTGATGTTCTTGACTTCGCCTTCGACCTCGGTGCCCTCGGGGTGCGTTTCAGCAAACACTTCCCACGGGTTGCGCTGCGTCTGCTTCAGACCCAGGGACACGCGACGCTTGGCGCTGTCGATTTCCAGCACCATGACTTCGACTTCTTGCGAGGTCGACACGATCTTGCCGGGGTGCACGTTCTTCTTGGTCCAGGACATCTCGGAGACGTGAACCAGACCTTCGACGCCGGGCTCGAGTTCAACGAATGCACCGTAGTCGGTGATGTTGGTCACGCGGCCGGTGTGCACGGATTCCAGCGAGTATTTCGCCTCGACCGCATCCCACGGATCGTCCTGCAGCTGCTTCATGCCGAGGCTGATACGGTGGGTTTCCTTGTTGATCTTGATGACCTGCACCTTGATCGTCTCGCCGATCGTCAGGATCTCGGACGGGTGGTTCACACGACGCCACGCCATGTCGGTCACGTGCAGCAGGCCGTCAACACCGCCCAGGTCAACGAACGCACCGTATTCGGTGATGTTCTTGACGACGCCGTCGACTTCCTGGCCTTCGTGCAGGTTGCCGATGACTTCGGCGCGCTGCTCGGCACGGGATTCTTCGAGGATGGCACGACGGGACACAACGATGTTGCCACGGCGACGGTCCATTTTCAGGATCTGGAACGGCTGCTTCAGACCCATCAGCGGGCCAGCGTCGCGCACGGGGCGAACGTCAACCTGGCTGCCGGGCAGGAACGCAACAGCGCCACCCAGATCGACAGTGAAACCACCTTTTACGCGGCCAAAGATTGCGCCATCGACGCGCAGTTCGTCGGCATATGCCTTTTCCAGACGGTCCCAGGCTTCTTCGCGGCGGGCCATTTCGCGGCTGATGACGGCTTCGCCACGCGCGTTTTCGACCTGACGCAGGAACACTTCAACCTCGTCACCGACGGACAGGTTGGGCTCTTCACCGGGTTCTGCAAATTCCTTGAGATCGATGCGGCCTTCCATCTTGTAGCCGACGTCGATAATGGCCTGGCCTGCTTCGATTGCGATGACCTTGCCTTTGACGACCGAACCCTCGGAGGGGGTGTCGATCTCGAAGCTCTCGTTCAACAGGGCTTCGAATTCTTCCATGCTTGTGTTGCTTGCCATGTGGCGTTTGTTTCCTAATCTGACGTTTTATACGGGCCGTGCGGTTGTCTCCGCCGGTCTTTGAGTTGCAGTTGGCCGGACACCGATACGAACATAAAACAACAGGGCCGGTACAATACCGACCCTGCTCGAGTCTCATGCCCGCACCTGTCTCGATGCTTCGGCCCGCGTGTCATACAGCGCGGACCGATTTATCGCAAGCCCCGAGGGGTCAGTCGATGCGTGTAAACAGGATGTCGCGGTTACGGCGCACCTTTGGCGCGTCCACCAGCCAGTCATTTTCCGCGTCGCGGTAGCCCAGAGGCAGAATTACACAGGTTTTCAGACCTTTTTCGCGCAGGCCGAGGATCTCGTCGAACTTGGCGGGATCGAACCCTTCCATCGGGGTGGCGTCGACCTCTTGTTCGGCTGCGGCCAACATGGCCACGCCCAGCGCGATATAGGCCTGTTTCGCGGCGTGCTGGAAATTCACATCGGCGTCGCGACCGACCAGCATCCCCTTGAGGTTTTCATAGTAGTCGCGGACCTGGTCCGTCACACCGCCACGGGCATTTCCAGTTTCGTCGCGCACCATGTCGATGCGTTCGTCGGTATAGTCATCCCATGCCGCAAACACGAGCACGTGGCTGCCGTCGACCAACTGTTGCTGGCCGAATGCGGCCTCTGACAGTTTGGCGCGGATGTCCTTGTTGGTGACGACCATCACCTCGAACGGCTGCGTCCCGCTGGAGGTCGGCGCAAGCCGCAGCGCGTCCAGGATCGCGGTGACCTTTTCTTCGGGGACGGTCTTGGTCGGGTCCATTTTCTTGGTGGCATAGCGCCAGTTCAGCAGATCGTTCAGCATGGTCTATCACTTTCAATCGGGAGGCATCCCGCCGCGGGATGTTCTGCCAAGAGATAGTCAAAACGCTGCGGGGCAAAATCGCGCAAATTGCACAAGCGATTGTGCGGTCCTGCGCGGCTCAGTTCAGCAGCGCCTCGATCCGGGCGGTCAGTTGCCGCGACGTGGGGCGTGTCTGCGCACGCCATGTGCCGGCGATCTGCCCCTGCCCGTCCAGCAGCACCTTGTTGAAATTCCAGTTGGGGACGAACCCGGTTTCGGTTTCCACCCATTTGTAGAACGGATGCGCCTGCGCCCCGCGCACGCGGGTGATCGTGGTCATCGGCAGGTTCAGGCCATAGGTCATCTCACAGTATTCCTTGGCCTCCTGGGCGGTCTCCAACTCTTGATTGAAATCATCCGACGGCACTGCCACGACCACCAGTCCCGCATCACGGTAGGTTTCATGCAGCGTCTGCATTTCGGTCAATTGACCTGCAAAACCACACAAAGAGGCTGTATTGACCACCAGCACCGGCTGTCCTGCGAAATCGTCCAATGCCAGATCGCCCCCGTCGATCGATGCAAAGGTCATGCGCGGATCGGCGGCCTGCGCGATCGTGACAGTCAGGGTCAACAACAGGGCAAGGAGGTATCGCATGGGTCTGATCCGATGGCTGTGCATGTCTTAGGTAACACGCGCAGGCAGTCAGACCAGTTTCACCCCTGCGGCATTCTTTCGCTGATGATGGCGATGGCGCGGGCGCGGGCCTGATCAGCCGTCAGGTCGGATGTATCCAGCGTGACCGCATCGTCGGCCGGGCGCAGCGGGGCGGTGGCGCGATTTGCATCGCGATCGTCGCGGGCGCGCACCTCTTGGAGGATGGCCGCACGGTCGGCGGTCTGCCCTGCGTTCACCAGTTCCAGATAGCGCCGTTCAGCGCGGGTTTCGGCGCTGGCGGTGACGAACAGTTTCACCGTCGCATCGGGGCAGATCACCGTGCCGATATCCCGCCCGTCCAGCACAGCACCGCCGTCGCGCGCGGCGAAATCCCGCTGAAAATCGACCAGCGCCTGCCGCACCTCGGCGATGACGGCGATCTGGCTTGCGGCCTCTGCCACGGCCTGAGTGCGCAGGGCCGGGTTGTCCAGCGCCGCAGGTTCAAGCGTTTGGGCAACCTTGATCGGATCGCCCCCGGCCAGCACCCCAGCCCCGACGGCACGGTAGAGCAGCCCTGTATCAAGGTGGGCAAAGCCGAAATGCGCGGCAAGCGCCTTGGACAGCGTGCCCTTTCCTGCGGCGGCAGGACCATCGACGGCGACCGTCATCTTCATGCGTTCGACCGCACGAGTTGCGCACCCAGTTCAGCCATCAGCGGCTCGAATATCGGGAACGACGTGGTGATCGGGCGGCCATCATCAACGCTGACCGGCTTTTGCGCCGCCATGCCCATCACCATGAAGGCCATGGCGATCCGGTGGTCCAGACGGCTTGCCACGGTGGCACCGCCGGGCACATTGCCAGCGCCCAGACCTGTCACCTGCCACCAGTCGTCACCTTCGGCCACGTCAACACCGCAGGCGCGCAGCCCTTGGGCCATGGCGTCGATGCGGTCGCTTTCCTTGACCCGCAACTCCTTGACCCCCTGCATGTCGGTGACACCGGTGGCAAAGGAGGCAACGACCGACAGCACCGGGTATTCGTCGATCATGCTGGCAGCACGGTCGGGCGGCACGGCGATGCCCTGCATGTCTGGCGAATAGCGCGCGCGCAGGTCCGCGACGGGTTCGCCGCCTTCGATCCGTTCGTTTTCATAGGTCAGGTCGGCACCCATCTCGCGCAGCGTCGTGAACAGGCCCGCACGGGTCGGGTTCAGGCCGATCCCCGGCACCAGCACGTCGGACCCCGGCACGATCAGCGCCGCACAGACCGGAAACGCGGCAGAGCTGGGATCGCGCGGCACGACGATGTCCTGTGCTGTCAGTTCGGGCTGGCCTTGCAAGGTGATGACCCGGCCTTCGTCGGTATCCTCGACCTCGATTTCAGCTCCAAAGCCCGCGAGCATCCGTTCGGTGTGATCGCGGGTCGCTTCCTTTTCGATCACGACGGTTTCGCCCGGGGCATTCAGTGCGGCCAGCAGCACGGCGGATTTGACCTGCGCGGACGGGACCGGGACGGTGTAGTGGACCGGTAGCGGGTCGCGCGCACCTTCGATCGTCATAGGCAGGCGGCCTCCCGCGCGACCCGTGGCGCGCGCGCCGAACAGGGCCAGCGGATCGGTGACGCGTCCCATGGGGCGACCGTTCAGGGATGCGTCGCCCGTGAATGTCGCCGTGATCGGGCTGGTGGCCATGGCCCCCATGATCAGCC
This sequence comes from Loktanella gaetbuli, assembly GCF_020531945.1. Classification (NCBI taxonomy): domain Bacteria; kingdom Pseudomonadati; phylum Pseudomonadota; class Alphaproteobacteria; order Rhodobacterales; family Roseobacteraceae; genus Loktanella; species Loktanella gaetbuli. The sequence goes on along the minus strand of NZ_JAJATZ010000004.1, from coordinate 37,170 downwards.
GCACGCCGGTGCCGGAATTGCCGCAGTCGATGACGTTTTCAGGTTCTGCAAATCCGCCGACACCGACCCCCTGCACCGACCAGTTGCCATCGCCGTGATCGGTGACGGTCGCACCAAAGGCGCGCATCGCCCGCGCGGTGTCCAGCACATCGTCGCCTTCCAGCAGGCCGGTCACGCGGGTGGTGCCCACGCTCAGCGCACCAAGGATCAACGACCGGTGCGAAATCGATTTGTCGCCCGGAACATGCGCGGACCCTTTCAAGGGGCCACAGGGGCGGGATGTCATCGGGATCGGGGTGCCGTGGCCTGACATAGCGGTCTTCCTTTGCTGCGCGCCAGATCCCTACCCCACTGCGCGGCAGGGGAAAAGCCCACAAGGGGTCGGTGGGCGGGACGATCCGCGGCGTCAGCCCGCGGGAGCGGCGTCCCCGTCCCGCAGGAACGTCAGATAATGCGGGGTGCGGTCCTCGCGGATCGCCTTTTGTTCATACCGGGTGCTGATCCAGTCATCCCACGGCTGTTGCCAGTCCGCCGGGCGTTCTGCGGTCCATGTGAACCCGGCCTTTGGCACCTCTTCCAGCGTCTGGCGCACATAGCTTTCGATATCGGTGGCGACGCGGAACTCGGCCCCCGGCTTCATCACCCGTGCCAGCGGCAGCAGGTGTTCGGGCGTGACAAAGCGTCGGCGGTGATGCCGCGCCTTGGGCCAGGGGTCAGGATAGTTCAAGAACGCCTTGGACACGCAGGCATCGGGCAGCACGTCGAACAGGTCGCGTACGTCGCCGGGGTGGACCGCCAAGTTGTCCACATCGGCCTGACGCACCTTGCCCAGCAGCATGGCGACACCATTGATGAACGGCTCGCAGCCGATGATCCCGATCTGCCGATTGGCCTGTGCCATGCCGATCAAATGTTCACCGCCACCGAAGCCGATTTCCAGCCACAGCGGTTTGCCATCGAAAATGGCCTGCGGGTCCAACGGCGTGCGGTCGGGGTTCACGTCCCAGCCGATAGGTCCGGGCGACAGATCATCCAGATCGTTTTCCAGATAATCCTTCTGGCTCGCGCGGATGGTCTTGCCCTTGAAACGGCCGTAAAAATTGCGCCACGGGGCGCCGGAGGGGTGTCGATCTTGGCTCATGCCGGTCCTTTAGACCGATGACACCCCCCGGCGCAAGTTTACAGCTGTTCGGACAGAAAGGCGCGCAGCCCTTCCCATGAACCCTGATCCGCAGTCAGGTCATAGTCGTCCGATCCGAACACGGTAAAGCTGTGCAGCGCACCACCAAAGACCTGTGCGCCATGTGTCACGCCAGCCTCGTTCAGGTTGGTCAGCAGGGCGGCCAGTTCATCCATGCCGGACACCGGGTCGGCCGATCCGTGAAACAGCATCACGGGAGCCTGCACATTGCTGTAGTCCTGCCCCTCCGGCAGGCCCAGCCCGCCGTGAAAACTGACGAACCCGTCGATGTCGGCACCTGCACGTGCGGCCTCCAGTGCTGCGGCTCCGCCAAAGCAGTAGCCCATCATCACGATGTTCTCGGTCCCGCCGGTGATGTTGGGCACCTCGGCGATGGCCCCCAGCAGGCGCGCGCGGAAGGTGTCGCGGTCGGCATACATGGCACCGGACAGGGCGCGGTATTCCTCGAACCCCTGCGGATCGGTATCGGCCCCGTAGACGTCGATTGCAAAGGCGGTGTAGCCCTGTGCGGCCAGCATGTCGGCGCGGCGTTCCTCGTAGTCGGTCATGCCGTCCCAGTCGTGGACGATCAGCACGGTGCCACGCGGCGTTTCCAGATCGGTGTTGGTCGCGACGTAGCCTTCAAAGGTGACGCCGTCGATGTCGTAGCTGTGATACTCACCCACGATTTCGGCCTGTGCGGCCCCGGCGATCATGGCGGCGGCAGCGGTCATTGCGATAGTTTTCATGGTTTTCTCCCTGCGGTGACGTGATGTTTGGGATGTAGGGCGACGCTGGGTAAAGTCGCCTGACGAAAGGATGTGTTTTGAGCGGCAAGTTGCCGCGGAATGCCTTAAGTGCCGGCGGCAGTGGTTCAGTCTGTGCGCAACGAACCGCTTTGGCTCTCTTTGGCGCCGGATGTTCCGCGCCGCATGATATGGCTGGTCGGTGTCAGCGCCACGCGCCGCGAGGTGCGTTCAAAAAGGCAGACACCCAGCTCTTATTCCATGGTGCTCAGCTATTTGGGCAGGCTGGGCTGACGGACGGCAAGCGCCTCTGCGGCGGTGCCGAATGCGCCGTGATCGGCGACAGGTACGCAGCATCCGAGCTGCCTCGACGGCGGTCGCATGACATCCGCCCGCATTCATTCCCTCAGGCTATCGAAACCGGAAATCATTCAATCGGTAGCATGAAAATCGCTGCCCCTATCCCAGTCACCACCCCGACCAAACACGCAAATGAAGACTGACAAGACACATCCCAGGACGCTTGCAGCAGCAACGGTCATTGCGTTTGCCGCCTCCAACGGCGCCGTATTTGCCGCTGACCCGTCCGGTTTGACGCGCGAACAAATCACCGCCGTCCAGACGGCATGGGGCCATGGCATCGTGAACATCGACCAGATCCACGCCGACGGCGGCGACTATCCGGCCGCGGCAACGGATCATATCAGTACGTTCTACGCCTACAAAGAAGATGAGGCGCTTTTCTACCCGACACCTGCCGCCGAGGATCAGTTCCACGGCTCCTTCGACGAGGCGCTGTTCTATTTTGTCGGTGATGACATCGCCGAGGACGGTGGTTTCGCGACTGCGCTCTACACCAATGTATGCTGGGAAAACACAGGCACGATCATCAGCGGCGATACCGCCATGGCGATGGGCAATTATTTCTTTACCACGACCGACGGGTCAGAGGCGAAGGTCGCATACACGTTTGGCGACGCGCTGATGGAAAACGGCGCGCCAAAGATCGTGCTGCACCATGCGTCGCTGCCGTATTCACCCAGCTAAGTGCAGATCTGGGCCGGACTCCCTTGCGGCCCATTTTACGCCCCTCTGGACCGTCGGGTGTCAGGGTTGCCCGGCATCGGACCACGGCCGGGACCCTTTGACTGCCAACAAAAAAGGGCGGGCCACCGGCCCGCCCCTTTCGTCGAAATTGAACCGGATTACACCGCGCGCTTCAGCGCCTCGGCCAGATCGGCGCGTTCCCAGCTGAAGCCGCCATCGTCCTGCGGCGCGCGGCCGAAATGGCCGTAGGCCGCCGTGCGGGCATAGATCGCGCGATTCAGGCCCAGATGCGTGCGAATCCCCTGCGGGGTCAGGTCCATCACCTGCGGGATGATCCGTTCGATCGCAGCCTCGTCGACCTCGCCCGTGCCGTGCAGATCGACGTAGATCGACAGCGGTTTCGCGATACCGATGGCATAGGATAATTGCAGGGTACAGCGCGACGCCATGCCGGCGGCCACGATGTTTTTCGCCAGATAGCGCGCAGCATAGGCGGCCGAGCGGTCAACCTTGGTCGGGTCCTTGCCGGAAAACGCGCCGCCGCCGTGGGGGGCCGCACCGCCGTAGGTGTCCACGATGATCTTGCGTCCCGTCAGGCCCGCGTCGCCGTCGGGCCCGCCGATGACGAATGTGCCGGTGGGGTTCACCCACCATTCGGTCTTGTCGGTGATGAAACCGTCGGGCAGCGTTTCGCGGATATAGGGTTCCACGATGGCGCGGATGTCGGCCTGGCTTTGCGCCTCGGACTCGTGCTGGGTGGACAGCACGATCTGCGTGACCTCGACGGGTTTGCCGTTTGCGTAACGCAGGCTGATCTGGCTCTTGGCGTCGGGGCGCAGCAGCGGTTCGGCACCGGATTTGCGCACCTCGGCCAGACGGCGCAGGATCGCATGGGCATACTGGATCGGTGCCGGCATCAGGTCGGGCGTTTCGATGCAGGCGTAGCCGAACATGATGCCTTGGTCGCCGGCACCCTCGTCCTTGCCTTCGGCGCTGTCGACACCCTGGGCGATATGCGCGGACTGGTTGTGCAGCAGGTTCGTGATTTCCACCGTTTCATGGTGGAACTTGTCCTGCTCGTAACCGATGTCCTTGATGCAGGCGCGGGCGATCTCGGGCACGCTGTCCTTGAATGTCGCAAGGCGCGATTTGTCAGACAGGCCGACCTCGCCGCCGATGACGACGCGGTTGGTCGTGGCAAAGGTTTCACAGGCAACGCGCGCCTCTGGTTCTTCGGCGAGAAAGGCGTCGAGGACGGCATCGGAAATGCGGTCGCAGACCTTGTCAGGGTGACCCTCAGAAACGGATTCCGAGGTGAAAATGTAGTCTTGGCGTGCCATGAAAGTGCTCCGGTATGTTGATCCCACCCCGTCAGGAAGCCGTTGGAATGGTGAATGGATGCGGCCTATGCGCTGGCCCTAAGGGGGTCAAGCGTCAAGATTATGGCGGCGCGGTGTTGTGATAAGTGTGACCGCGAGACCCAGCAGGACCAACAGCAGCGCAGGCCAGTCACCGGCGCGCGCATAGACCGTGACGGGATCTGCTGGCGGCAAGGGGGCGTCGATATGCCCCGCCTCGCCCAGCGGCAGCGATGCAAGCACCCTGCCCTGCGCGTCAATCATCGCGCTGATGCCCGTGTTGGCCGACCTCACCATCGGCAGGCCCTGTTCGATCGCCCGCAGACGCGCCTGTGCCAGATGCTGTTGCGGTCCCGCCGCACGGCCAAACCAGGCGTCGTTGGTGATCATCACCAGCAGGCGGGGCCGCGCACCGGGAACGGCGACCTCTTCGGCAAATATACCCTCGTAGCAGATCAGGGCGCGGGCCGGACCAATGCCGGGCAGATCAATCAGGGATTGGCGCGGCAACCCCTTGGCAAAGCCGCCACCATCGGATGGTGCCAGCCCGCGCACCCCCATGGATTTGAGCAGATCCCCAAAGGGGACATATTCACCAAAGGGCACAAGATGGGATTTGTCGTAGATATCCATGACCTGCGCACCGCGCCCCAGCACGATCAGGCTGTTGTAATACTGATCGTCCTGCACCCGGTTGATGCCCGTGATCAATGGCGCGCCGCGTGCGGCCTCTGACATGATTTCCAGCTCGGGCCATGCGAAATCCAGCCGGACGGGTATCGCGGTTTCCGGCCAGACAATCAGGTCCGGCACCGGGTCCGCGCGGGTCGCAGCCATCATCCGGTCAAAGAAGACGGCGTTGCTTGCAGGATCCCACTTTTCGTCCTGCGGCGCATTGGGCTGGACGATGCGCACCATTGGACCGTCCGTTGCAGGTGCGGGGCCCGGTGCCAGCAGCGGCCATGCGCAGGCCGCAACGATCAGCGGCACGGACCCCCACCAGTGGCGCTGGACCACGTAAACAAGACCCGCTGCAACGGTCAGGATGACCAAGGTCAGCAGATGCGGCCCGCCCAGCGCCGCCACTTGTGCAAGCGGTGTCGGGATCAGCGCGTGACCGATCAAGCCCCAGGGAAAACCGGTGAACAGATAGCCGCGCAGCGCCTCTGCCAGGGTGAGGCACAACACCAGCGCGGGCAAACGCCCTGCCCCGACCCAGCGCGCGACGGCCACGCCCGCCACCCAGAATAGCGTTTCACGCAGGGCCATCAGGCTGACGCCGAACGGTGCAGCCCAGCCCCAGGTCGCCGCATCCACCAGAAAAGGTTCGATCAACCAGCGCAGCGTGAACCCGAAATAGCCCAGCCCGACAGCCAGCACGGCTGTCAGCGCAAGTCGCAGTGTCGGGGCTTGCGCCAGCACCCAGAGGATCGCGGCCCAACCGATCAGCGCGGCGGGCCACAGATCGAACGGCGCATGGGTCAGCGCGGTGAAAACACCCAGCCCCGCCAGCGCCCCGAACCGCAACAGCCCGTGAACGGACCAAAGGCGCGCGCGGGTCATTTCGGATCAGGCCTTGGGCATCCGCACACGCAGGCGCTTGATGCGGCGCGGATCGGCGTCGACCACCTCGAATTCGGGGCCGTCAGGGTGCTGGATGACCTCACCGCGCACGGGAACATGGCCGGTCAGCATGAAAACCAGACCGCCAAGGCTGTCGATTTCCTCTTCGTCGATCTCTTCGTGTTCGGTCAGGTTCATGCCGATTTCGGCTTCGAATTCCTCGAGCCCGGTTTTCGCCTGCACGAGGTAGACACCCGGTGCCTCTTCGGTCCAGCTTTCGACCTCGTCGACGTCGTGTTCGTCCTCGATCGCACCGACAACCTGTTCGATCAGGTCCTCGATCGTCACCAGACCATCCGTGCCCCCGTATTCGTCGATCACCAGCGCCATGTGGATGCGTTCCGTCTGCATTTTCGCAAGCAGGATGCCCAGATGCATCGACGGCGGCACATAGAGAAGCGGACGCAGCAAGGCCCGCAGATCGAATGCGGACGCTTCGCCATTGAAACCGTATTGCAGGGCAAAATCCTTGAGGTTCACAAACCCCATCGGTGTATCCAGCGTGCCGTCGAACACGGGCAGACGCGTCAGGCCGCTTTGACGGAACACCTCGACCAGTTCGTCCTTGGACGTGGTGACGGGCGTGGCCTTGATGTCGGCCTTGGGCACGGCGACATCCTCGACCTTGAGCCTGCGCAGATTGAGCATCCCCAGCATCGGTGCCGCGGCCCCGGTGGCCCGCAGGGTTTCCGGGGTCAGGTCGCTGGTGTCATCGTTCGGGCTGAGAGCCTCGAACAGGCGCGCAAAAAATCCGCGACTGGCGTCGTCGCTCTGGTCATCGCGGTCGGCATGACTGCCTGACCTGTCATCGTTGTCGTTCATTGGCCCTCTGCCTGATCCCGCCCCATCGCGTCGTCGCTATATGGGTCTGCGTGACCCATGGATACAAGTATCTGCGACTCGAGTCCTTCCATCAAGTCCGCATCCGCGTCGCGTTCGTGGTCGAACCCCAGCAGATGCAGCGTGGCATGAACCAGCAGGTGTGTGGCATGCGCCGTGATGGCTTTGCCTGCCGCCTCGGCCTCGCGGGCGCAGGTATCATAGGCGATGGCGATGTCGCCCAGTTCGGGGTCCACCGGGTCGGGCGGCAGCGGCATTTCGCCGTCGATCCCCGCGGCGCGTTCATCCGATGGCCAGGACAGCACGTTGGTGGGCGCAGGTTTGCCCCGGAAATCGGCGTTCAGGGCCGCGATACGGGCATCGTCACACCCCAGCAAGCTGATGTCCCACTGCGCAGGATCAAGCCCCAGTTCGGCAAGGGCCGCATCCGATGCCGCCTCGGCCAGCGTGGCAAGATCCAGCGCATCCCAGCGCGGGTCCTCGATATTAAGGTCGATCGTCACGGCATCACCCTTTTGCAGCGTCCTCGGCCTCGTAGGCCTCGATGATGGCGGCAACCAGCGGGTGACGGACCACGTCCTTGGAGGTAAAATAGTTAAAGCTGATCTTGGGGATGTTTTTCAGCAGGCGTTCCGCGTCCCACAGACCCGAACTGACGCCGCGCGGCAGGTCGATCTGGGTGCGGTCACCGGTGATGGTCATGCGCGACCCCTCGCCCAGACGGGTCAGGAACATTTTCATCTGCATCGACGTGGCGTTCTGCGCCTCGTCCAGCACCACGGCCGCGCGGGCCAGCGTGCGCCCGCGCATAAAGGCCAGCGGTGCGATTTCGATCCGCTTTTCCTCGATCAGCTTGGCGACCTGCTTGGCCGGGAAAAAGTCGTTCAACGCATCGTAGAGAGGCTGCATGTATGGATCGACCTTGTCCTTCATGTCGCCGGGCAGATAGCCCAGTTTTTCGCCTGCCTCGACGGCGGGGCGTGACAGGATGATCTTGTCCACGTTGCCGCTGATGAAATGGTTCACCGCGACAGCCACCGCCAGGTAGGTCTTGCCAGTGCCCGCAGGACCGATTCCGAACGACAGTTCGTTTTCGAACAGCGACCGCACGTAGGCCTTTTGCGCCTCGGTGCGGGGTTCGACCAGTTTCTTGCGCGTCTTGATTTCCACGCGGTCCGCTGGCGTGCCTTTGAACATTTCCTTTTGGTCGCCGGGTTCGGGCGGACCGGAATCGACGCCCAGGCGCATCGCGCTGGTCACATCACCCGGTTCCAGACTGCGACCGGACTCGAGCCGTTCATAGAGCCCGATCAGCACCTTGCGCGCGTTCTGACGCGCATCCTCGTCGCCCATCACCTCGAGCTGGTTGCCACGGCGCAGGATCTGCACGCCCAACGTGCTTTCGATTGCGGCGAGATTGCTGTCGTATTCGCCACACAGGTCGATCAGCAGAAAGTTGTCGGGAAATTCCAGCGGGGCGTCTGGACGGATATCGGGGCTCAGCGCGTCAGTGGACAAGCGTCTCTCCTGCTAAGGTTTCAACTTCAAGGTGACGTCGCAGCCGACAAGGTCAAGATGCCAACGCAACCGTGAGACAAAAAAGGCCGCAGCGAATGCTGCGGCCTTTTTGCTGATGATGTCATTGTGCCGATCACAGGCTATCCGGGATCGGCGAGCCGGATTTGAACGGGCCAACTGCTGTTGTCGGTGCAGCGACGCCCGAACAGACAGGGCGACCGTCGGGGGTCATACGCTCGGACAGGTAGCCTTCGACGCCGTCATCGATGATCCAGTGATCGCAGCCGTTTGGATCGACCCAGACGCCTGCGACAAGGGTCGACAAATGGTGGGCGTTGATACCGCGGTCGATCGTCTTGTCGGGCCCGATGCGGCCAAAGCCTTCGCCGCCCTCACAGGCCGAAAGTGCTGTGCCGATTGCGAGAAGCCCGATCAATTTCATAGGTGTCATATCAAGTTTCCCCTTAGCGGATGCAGTAGATTTCGACGCGGCGGTTTTGCTGCATGCCAGCGTGGGTGTCGTTCGTGGCGCGCGGCTGACGCTCGCCGAAACCCTTGATGTCGACGACGCGTGCACCCAGGCCCTGTGCCACGGATGCAACCGCGCCGGCGCGGTTGTTGGACAGGCGGATGTTGTATTCATCGGAGGCGCGGCTGTCGGTGTGACCGTAGATCATGAAACCGAATGCATTGGCCGTGCGAAAGAATTGCTCGAGCTGCGTACGGGCATGTGCCGTGATGTGCCAGCGGTCGGTTGCGAACAGCGTATCTGTCGGGATCACGCCGCAGATTTCAGACCGGTGGCAGACCGGACGCCCGTCACGGGTGCGATGTGGCGACATGTAACCCTCTGCGCCGTCATCCATGGCCCAGTGCTCACACCCGTCAGGGTCGATCCAGATCGTGGGCTGATAAATCTCGCCGCGCTGCTGGGCAGCAGCACCGCTGCCGATCATGGTCGCCGCCAATGCAGCGGCCATCCCGACCTTCAGAATTTCGTTAAATTTGAATGCCACGTCGGAATCCCCTCAAAAATCGCCACCCACAACCAAATGTAGGGCTAGACAGCTTTAACACACAATCGCCACGATTCTAGCAAGTATGGTGAATTCGCCAAGCATTTTTTCCACATATTGTGTCCCAAACGGCAACAATCGTTGGATTTCTTGACGATTTGACCGGATTCACGCTGGGTGGTGGCGTCAGTCGACCAACACGCCACCCAGAGAGTTCGGACCAGCGGTTTCGATCCTGACGCGGCGGACCTGACCGATGGCGGTCTGCGGTGCGTCGGCATAGACCGCATGCAGATAGTCCGATTTGCCGATCAACTGACCGCCGATGCGGCCTTTCTTTTCGAACAGGACCCCCACCTCGCGGCCAACCATGCTATTCTGGATCGCCCGCTGCTGTTCTGTCAGCAACGCCTGAAGCCGTTGCAGGCGGTCGTTCATTACATCCTCTGGCAGTTGCGGTTTTTCGGCCGCAGGCGTGCCGGGCCGGGTGGAATATTTGAACGAATAAGCCTGCCCGTAATTCACCGTCCGGATCAGATCCATCGTCGCCTCGAAATCCTCTTCGGTCTCGCCGGGGAAACCGACGATGAAGTCACCGGACAGCAGGATGTCGGGGCGCGCCGCGCGGATGCGTTCGATCAGGCGGACATAACTTTCGGCCGTGTGCTTGCGGTTCATTGCCTTGAGGATCCGGTCCGACCCTGACTGCACCGGCAGGTGCAGATAAGGCATCAGCTTGGCGCACTCACCGTGTGCGGCAATCAGCGCGTCATCCATGTCATTGGGATGGCTGGTGGTGAAACGGATACGTTCCAGCCCGTCGATTTCGGCCAGATCCCAGATCAGACCCGCCAAACCGCCGTCATGACCATGATAGGCATTCACGTTCTGCCCCAGCAGCGTCAGTTCGGCCACACCGGCATCGACCAGTTCGCGGGCCTCCTGAATGACACGTGACGCGGGGCGGCTGACCTCTGCGCCGCGCGTGTATGGGACCACGCAGAACGCGCAAAATTTGTCGCAGCCTTCCTGAACGGTCAGAAAGGCAGAGGGCGCGCGTTTCGCCTTGCCGCGCGATTTCAGCGTGTCGAATTTGTCGTCATCGGGAAAATCGGTGTCCAGCGCGCGCTGCCCGCTGCGGACCGCATCGTCCATCGCAGGCAGACGATGATAGCTTTGCGGGCCGACGACCAGATCCACGACGGGTGCGCGGCGCATGATCTCCTCGCCCTCGGCCTGTGCCACGCAGCCTGCCACGCCGATTTTCAGATCCGGGTTCGCATCCTTGAGCGGCCGCAGACGGCCGAGTTCGGAATATACCTTTTCTGCCGCCTTTTCGCGGATGTGGCAGGTGTTCAGCAGGATCATGTCCGCATCTTCGGGGGTGTCGGTCGTCACATAGCCCTGCCCGCCCAGCTGTTCGGCCATGCGCTCGCTGTCATAGACGTTCATCTGACAGCCGTAGGTTTTCACAAAGAGCTTGCGGGGCGCGGACATCGGGTTCACTCGCTTGCAGGGGTCGGGGCGCACGATCCCTAACGCCTGCTGCTGTGTCTTGCAATGCGGTGCAAATTCACCGAGTCTGCGACCAGTCCCAAAAGACCGTGATGCCAGCCATGATTTACGACAGCCTGTCCGCCTTTCTGACCGCCAGCAAGGGCCGCCTTGGCAAGGGACCGATCGCGCTGATCCTGCTGGAGGACGACACCGAAGTCGACAGCACGCTGCGCCACCATCTTGAATGTGGGTTTCGCAAGGTCGTGGCATTCGGCATGCCCGATATCGTGGTGGCCGAGGATGTGGCCGACAAGGTGACACGCGTGCACATGGACGTCCTCGCCAAGGGGGCGCTCGAAACCATCGTCAATGCGGTGATCGGCATCGCGGACGGGGAATGGATTTTCTACTGCTACAACGCGGAATACCTGTTTTTCCCGTTTTGCGAGACACGCAGCGTCGGCGAGATGATCGCCTTTTCGCTGGAGGAACGCCGCCACACGATCCTGACCTTTGTCGTGGATATCTACGCCGACGATCTGACCGCGCACCCCGATGCCGTCAGCATGGACAATGCGCATCTGGACCGATCCGGTTACTATGCGCTGGCGCGACAGGATGCGTGGAACAACGACATCGACCGCCAATACGATTTCTACGGCGGCCTGCGCTGGCGGTTCGAGGAACACGTGCCCAAGCCGCGCCGCCGGATCGACCGCACATCGCTGTTCATGGCGAAAAAGGGTTTGTCCCTGCGGGACGATCACACCACGAACGAACCTGAATACAATACCTATGCCTGCCCCTGGCACAACAGTCTGACCGCCACGGTGGTATCGTTCCGCACGGCCAAGGCATTGGTCCGCAATCCGGGGTCGGCCCCGCATATCCAGACCTTTCGCTGGCACAACTCCGCCCCGTTCAAATGGCATTCCCAGCAACTGCTGGAACTGGGATTGATGGAACCGGGGCAATGGTTCTGACCGGCTGACTGACGCGACCCACGCATCCACGAAAGCCATCAGCGATATTCTGACGCGCCCCCGCAACGCGGCGCGGCATCGCGTTGACATGCCGATCGAACTGCGCGACCGTCTAGGCACGCCAGGGGCGCCGCAAGGCTGAGATGCACCCTTTGAACCTGAACCAGATAATGCTGGCGGAGGGAGGTCGTGACCGAACCATCGGGTTCGGCCCGTCTCTTTGTCCGTCCGCAGACGGAGAGACCGAATGAAACCAAGTGCTGCCTGTCAGACAATGCGGGACCGCGTGCCGCTGGTGCATTGCATCACCAACTATGTCGCAATGAACATCGCCGCAAATGCGACGCTGGCCGCGGGTGCGTCCCCTGCCATGCTGCACGCCCCCGAAGAAGTCGCTGATTTCACGCCCCTCGCAGGGGTATTGACGATCAATATCGGCACCCTGTCGCCACAATGGGTCACGGGCATGCTGGCGGCCGCCGCGGCTGCGAAATCGCACGGCGTGCCCTGGGTTCTGGACCCGGTCGCGCATTTCATCACCCCCTACCGCGCCAATGCGACCCAGGATCTGCTGGCGCACAAGCCGGACATCATCCGCGGCAACGCGTCAGAAATCATCGCGCTTTCAGGACAGGCCGCGTCGGGCAAGGGTGCGGACAGTGGTGATGATGTGGCACAGGCGCAGGATGTTGCCATCCGCATGGCAAGTCAGCGCAACTGCGTCGTGGCCGTCACTGGCCCGGTGGATTTCGTCACCGATGGCACGCGCAAAGTGACGGTGCATGGCGGGTCCGACCTGATGCCCAAGGTGACCGCGATGGGGTGTTCACTGACCGCCGTCATCGGGGCCTATGCTGCGGTTGCACCCGCCTTTGACGCGACGGTCGCTGCCCTGTCCCATTTTGCCGTGGCAGGCGCGCGTGCAGGTGCGGACTGCCCGGGACCGGGTCAATTCCAAGTACGGTTCCTGGACCAGTTGCATGCCCTGCAACCTGCCGATCTGGACGCGGCGCGGCTGACATGGCTTTGATCCGCGCGCAATTGCGCCTCTATCTCGTGACTGATCCGCTGCTGTGCGCGCGGATGGGGCTGATCGAAACCGTCACGGCAGCGGTGCGGGGTGGCGTCACCTGCGTGCAGCTGCGTGACAAGTCGGCCTCCACCCACGCGCGCATCGACGCAGCCCGCGCGGTGAAATCCGCGCTTGCAGGTTCGGGTGTGCCGCTGATCATCAACGATGATCTGGATGCGGCTGTCGCGGCCGGGGTGGACGGTGTGCATCTGGGTCAGGGTGACGCGCAGGCCGCCACGGCACGGGCCCGTCTGGGCACAGATGCGATCATCGGCCTGTCATGCGAAACCCCGCAGGATGTGCGTAAAGCCGACATGGCGGCCGTCGACTATCTCGGCCTTGGAACGGTGTTTCCCACGGCAACCAAGGACGACCACAAACCCAGTATTGGTCTGGACGGACTAGCCACACTTGCAGGTCTGACCGACCTGCCCTGCGTGGCGATCGGCGGCCTGAAGCACGCGCACGCCGGGGCGGTTCTGGCCGCAGGCTGCGACGGTATTGCCGTCGTTTCGGCCATTTGCGGCCAGCCTGACCCGGAAACTGCGGCCCGCACACTGATGCACGCCATGACCCCTACCACAGGAGAAAATACATGATCCACAACGTCCTGAGCATTGCAGGATCTGATCCGTCGGGTGGAGCGGGAATACAGGCCGATCTGAAAACCTTTGCGGCGAACGGAACCTATGGCATGGCCGCTCTGACCGCGCTGACCGCGCAGAACACACGCGGTGTCAGCGGCGTCGAAACGGTGCCGCCGGCGTTCGTTCAGGCGCAGATTGCAGCCGTGTTCGACGACATAAGGGTCGATGCGGTCAAGATCGGGATGATCGCGACCGCCGATATCGCGTCCGCCGTGGCAGAGGTTCTGTCCCGCCACCCCGGCGTGCCCATCGTCTTGGACCCGGTCATGGTCGCCAAGGGCGGTGCCACCTTGCTGGACAAGGATGCTATTGCCGCCGTCAAGACCACCCTGCTGCCGCTGGCAACCGTGGTGACGCCGAACCTGGCCGAGGCTGGCAAATTATTGGACCTGCCGCAGGCAACAGATCGCCGCGGCATGGCAAAACAGGCGGCCGCACTGGTCGGCCTTGGCCCACGCGCCGCATTGGTCAAGGGTGGCCATCTGGATGGATCGGACAGTCCCGACGTACTGCAAGACATGCATGATGCCCAATGGCTGGACGCGGCGCGAACGCCCGGCCGCAATACGCACGGGACCGGATGCACCCTGTCGTCCGCGCTGGCCGCACACCTGGCCAAGGGTGCCACGATCCACGACGCGGCACGTGCTGCAAAACGCTATGTCACTGGTGCCATTGCGGCGGCGGATACCCTGTGTGTCGGTCAAGGCCACGGCCCTGTGCATCATTTTCACACCCTCTGGAGAGACTGACATGACCACAGCCATTGACGCACAAACCGTTCTCGTGACCGGCGCAGGACGCGGCCTGGGGGCCGCGATCGCCACGGCCTTTGCCCGCGAAGGCGCACAGGTCATCATCAACTATCGCAACAGCCGGACGGCGGCCGAGGCATTGGCAGACCGGCTGGGTGACCGAACCGTCGCGTTGCAGGCCGATGTGACAGACGCTGATGCAGTCGCCCGGATGGTCGATATTGCCACCACCCGCTTTGGCCCGATCACGACTGTCGTGCACAACGCGCTGGCCGATTTCAGCTTTAACGGCGATGCGCGGGAGGATCTGACCACGCTTGGACCGGCGCACATCATGGCACAGCACGATACCGCCGTCCTGGGTGCGCTGCATGTTGTTCAGGCAACAATCCCTGCAATGAAAACCGCGGGCTTTGGTCGGATCGTCACGATCGGAACAAACCTCTTTCAGAACCCGGTGGTGCCCTATCACGCGTATATCATGTCAAAGGGTTCGTTGTTGGGTCTGACGCGCAGTTTCGGGCGCGAGCTGGGGGGATTTGGCATCACGGTGAACATGGTTTCAGGTGGTTTGTTGCGTCAGACAGATGCGAGTTCTGCAACACCGGAGGCGGTTTTTGACTTGATTGCGCAAAGCACGGCTTTGGGATCGGTGACGACACCGGCCGAGGTTGCGGATGCGGTCTTGTTCTTTGCAAGTCCGTGGTCACGCGCGGTGACGGGTCAGAACCTGATTGTCGATGGTGGGCTTGTGAACGGATGAGACGACGGCCACCGCGGGTCGCGGTCTATGTCGGCGTGGCTTTAGCAGGGCGTTGTGTTTTTACGCCCTGTTCCGGCGCGTTCTGATCTGCCGGTGTGTGCGAGGCACTTGCAGCGCAAGGCGTTTTGTCGCGCGAACCTGACCTATCTGCCGTGCTTTGCCAGCGAAACGCAGCACGGGAAGAAAGCGGTCATTGTCGGGCGAAAATAAAGGCCACGTCCAGGCACAGCTTTTGCGGGGATGTCGTCGTTTGCTTCGAACCCGCCGAAGGCAAGGATCACGGCATCGGCGCGGACAGCCTCCTCGCCGACCATGACGCCGCTGATAACATCATCTTCTGTAATCCCACTACGGTGCCCCCGAGGTCTTGAAAAGCGGTCATTTCCGTGTCCCACAGACCCACACCTTCGTTTTCGGCCAACAGTGTCTGGCCACCGCAAAACACCTACTTGCCGTCTTTTCCAAAATTCTGGCGGCTGCAAATCGGCTCTAAGGTGACGTGATGGCCTGACAGCCATAGCATCGTCTCAAGCCCCTTGGTGATCAGGATCGTCTGTTCGGGCGACAGGGGGCGACCCTCGTTAAACCCGAGCGGGTCTTCGGTCATTTTGGTCTGTGTGTAGCTGCCGAAATCGGTGTTGGGCAATCGGGGGGCAACCGCGTTGCGCAACAACGGGATGAGGTCGTCACCACCATCATATGGAAACCGCATTGCGCCTGCGGTGTATTCTGTGTTGCCGCCCGCCAGCGCCTTATCCGCCTTTTCCAGCATCGAAACGTCTGCGCCCTGTTCCAATGCGGCGATCTAGGGGCAAAGGGTGGTGTTTCCTGATCCGACGACGATGGTTTTCTTCTTTGACATGGTGCGCTGCCTTGGCTACCACCAAATTGCATCCAAGCGGATACAATTTTGAAAGCCTGCATATGCGGACACCCGACAAATCCGAAATGTCCCAAGGCGAGGTGGCCTATGCGACCCTGCTCGAGGCGATCCGCGGCGGTGTTTTTCAGCCTGGTGACCGTCTGCGTGAAGAGGATGTCGCAACACGATTGACGTTGTCGCGTACGCCGGTCCGTGAAGCCCTGCGCAAGCTCGAATCTGACGGTATTGTTGAACATCGCCCGCGCCTCGGAGCGGTCGTGCGCGCGCTCAACCATACCGAAGTGGTCGAACTGTATGAAATGCGCCTGGTGCTGGAACGCACGGCAGCCGAAATGGCCGCGAAACATGCGATAGCCGCCGAAATTGACGAGTTGGAAGAATTGAACGAGGCAATTGCCAATGCCGTGGCTGATCCTGCCCGGGCGGCGTCGATCAACCAACAGTTTCATCGCTGCATCTACCTCGCCACGCGCAACCGGTTTCTTTTGGAATCCGCGCGCGCATTGAACAATGCCCTGATGTTGTTGGGCCCGACAACGCTGGCCGATGAGGCGCGGATCACGGTCGTGTGCCGCCAGCATCAGGACATCATCGATGCAATCCGCAATGGGGATGCAGAGGCGGCAGGTGCGTCAGCCGAGGCGCATTTGCAAACGTCGCTGCGACACCGCTTGTCGGTCATGCGGGGATGAAAAGTCTTGCCCTGACCTATGCAGTGGCGGGTATGGGTGTTGCGGTTTTCCAGCTGTTGAACCTGCCGTTGCCATGGCTGCTCGGGCCGATCTTTGCCTGCCTGTTTGCCGCTCTGGCGGGGGTGCCGCTCAAGGGGAACAAGCTGGTGAATGATGCAATGCGATCCATCCTCGGGGTCGCGGTTGGCGCGACCTTTACGGTCGCCTTGCTCGGTTCGATGGTCGCAATGTGGCCGACCTTGCTCATGATTCCCCTGATGATCGCCAGTATTGGTTTTGTTGGCGTGCCTTACTTCCAGAAAATCTGGGGGTTTGACTTTGCGACCAGCTACTATTCGGCGATGCCCGGGGGCTTGCAGGACATGTTGGCCTTTGGAGAAGAAGCCGGCGGTGACGTGCGTGCGCTGTCGCTGATCCATGCCACGCGGGTCATGGTGATCGTCGTGGCGCTGCCCTTCATCTTGCAGGGTGTTTGGGATGCTGACTTGTCCAACCCGCCGGGCGCGCCTGCGACTTCGATCGCTCCATCCCAGCTTTTGCTGATGGTTCTTTGCGGCCTGGTCGGTTGGCGCGGTGCCAAGGCCGTGGGCATGTTCGGGGCGTCCATTCTCGGCCCCCTGATTATTGCCGCAATCCTATCTCTGCTGGGTATTTTGCAGCACCGCCCGCCTGCCGAAGCAATCTGGATGGCCCAGTTTTACATCGGGATGACTGTCGGAACCAAATATGTTGGCGTGACGATGCCGGAGGTGCGCCGCGATGTTGCCGCAGCCCTTGGTTTGTGTGTGATCCTTTTGGTGCTGACAGTGATCTTCGCCGAGGTGATTTATTTGATGGACCTGGCACCGCCGATGGAAACGCTACTGGCCTTTGCGCCCGGCGGTCAGGCGGAAATGACGGTTCTGGCGCTCATTGTCGGGGCAGACATGGCTTTTGTGATCGCACATCACGTCTTGCGGATTTTCGTGGTTATTCTTGGCGCGCCGCTCGCGGCGCGATTGTTCAGTTCCAAATCGACGGATTGACCATGTGTATCGGCGCGCCGGCAGCATAGGCGTTGATCTGATCGAAAATGTCGTTGAACTGCATATTAAACTCGTCTTCGGTGACGTAAGCGTTGCACCCTTTGGTCGAGATGGGGCTTGATCCGCGACTTGCCCCGGCATGACGTGTTCCTCATGCCGGGGACAGCATCTGGCGTTTCTCATGCGCTTCTCTGCTCCTGATGATCGGACCGGGAGGCTTTGAATTGTACTGATTACATCATGGCCGGTGGCCGACCGCCAAAATCCTTGTCCGGGCGGCTGGTATTGTTGAACGCCATCCCCGTTGCGGACACCGGTGCTGCACGTCGCATGACTGTCCGCGTCCTGCTGCGGAAACTAGACCGCGACCATCAACCGTAACGCGTCGTAGATTGCCGCGTGGGTGTTTCGGGCGGAAACTGCGTCACCGATACGGAACAGCTGAAACGTGCCCTGTGTGTTGCGGACGACCGTCTGTGGCCGCAGATTCAGCAAATCCGCCTGATCGACCGCACCGCCATTCGACGAGGCAGGCCGCAATTCGTGATAAAGCTCATCGAGCGGCGTGGTGCCGTAGTTCACGACGACGTGGTCGTAATCGCAATGCCCCACTTTGTCGGAATAATCGGTCCCGATGCGCGCGCGCAGCCGATTGCCGACCTGCTCTATTCCGCGCAGACGTTTGGTGACGGTGAATGTCACGTCGTCACGTTGCAGGTTACGCATATAGGGGACGAGGTTCATGGCCATGACTTCGGGCGCGAAGGTGCGGTCGGGGGTCATGATCTCGACGGTGCATCCGGCGTTTACGGCCATCTCGGCGGCCTGCAGGCCTGTGTGGTCGCCGGCTTCGTCGTAGATCAGAACCGATCCTGACGGTTTTACGTCACCCGACAGAATGTCCCAAGCAGATATGACGTGATCCGGCGCGTCCGCTTCGTACAGGGTCGTGTTCGCCATGCCGCCGGTCGCGATAACGACGACGTCTGGCTTTTCGTCCAGCACGTCCGAAGCCTCGGCGTAGAGGTTGTATCGCAGCGTGGCACCTGCGGCCTCGCACTGGGCGACACGCCAGTCGATGATCTGCATCATCTCGGCCCGCCGCTTTGAACGGGCCGTAAGGAGAACCTGGCCACCGGCGCGACTGCCTGCCTCGAAAACGACGACCTCGTGACCGCGCGCGCTTGCGACGCGCGCCGCTTCCAGCCCTGCGGGGCCGGCACCAACGACAACAACCTTGCGGCGCTCGGCGCCGGGTTCGATGACATGAGGCATCGAAAGTTCCCGGCCCGTCGCGGCATTGTGGATGCACAGCGCCTCGCCGCCCTGATAGATGCGGTCCAGACAATAGTTCGCCCCGACGCAGGGGCGGATGTCATGTTCGCGGCCCTCCACAATCTTGCGCACCACATGGGGGTCGGCCATGTGCGCGCGGGTCATGCCGACCATGTCCAGAAGGCCCGAAGCAATGGCATGACGTGCGGTGGCGACGTCCTGGATTTTGGCGGCGTGGAATGTCGGCATGCCGGTCGCGCGCCGGACTTCGCCGGCGAAATCCAGATGCGGGGCCGACGGCATCCCCTGGATCGGGATCACATCAGTCATGGCCGGGTCTGTATGGATGCGACCCCTGATGACATTGAGGAAATCGACCTGGCCCGTATCGCGCAGCAGTTTGGAAATCTCGATACCCTCTTCGACCGTGATGCCACCCGCCTGCACCTCGTCCGCCGTATAGCGAATGCCGACGATAAATGCGGGGCCTACCCGTTTGCGCACGGCGGCCAGCACATCGGTGGTAAAGCGCAGCCGGTTTTCCAGCGTATCCGCGCCGTAGGGACCGGTCAGCTTGTTGGACAGCGGCGACCAGAACTGGTCCATCAGGTGCCCATAGGCCTGGATTTCGATCCCGTCCATGCCGCCAGCCTGCATGCGTTCGGCGGCGGTCGCGTAATCCTCGATCACGCGCTCTATATCCCAGTCCTCCATCATCTTGGGAAAGGCGCGGTGCGCGGGTTCGCGGTCGGGGCCCGCCGAAATCGACGGCAGCCAGTCACCTTTGTTCCAGTTCGTGCGGCGGCCCAGATGAGTCAGCTGAATCATGGCCGCACAGCCGTGTTCGTGCAGGGAATCGGTCAACTCGCGGATCCACGGCACGACCTCGTCGCGATAGGCCAGAATGTTGTTGAAGACCGGCGGGCTGTCGCGGCTGACCGCGGCGGACCCTGCGGTCATCGCCAAGGCGACGCCGCCTTTGGCACGCTCTTCGTGATAGGCGCGATACCTGGCCTTGGGCATCCCGTCTTCGGGATAGGCTGGTTCGTGACTTGTGGTCATCACCCGGTTCTTCAGGGTCAGATGCTTGAGCTGGTAGGGCTGAAGCAGGGGATCGGCGGCGACGTGGTCTTTCATCGGGGGACTTTCTTCTTCAGCAATCAAGAATGATGTCGGTCAGAGGGCGACTGACGCAGGGCAGGATAAAGCCGCGATCGATCTCGCGCTGGCGGATGCCGCCTTCGTGGGTCATCACGACTTCGCCTGCATGTTTGAATGTCTTGCAGGTGCCGCACATTCCCCGTGCACAAGAGGAGGCAAGCGGCAGTCCCGCCTCTTTCATCGCGGCCAGGATCGTGCTGGTTTCGGCACATTCGAACGACCGACCTGTCCGGGAAAGTGTTACCGTCCTGTTCGGCGTATCGGCCCCGGCGATGACACCGGGAAGCGGCGAGGAGAAATCAAAACTTTCCTCGCCATAGCGATCCGCGGGTACGCCTGCGGCATAGGCTGTGGTGCGCACCATCTCCATGAAGGAATGGGGTCCGCAGCACAGGACGGTGCGATCCGACAGATCCGGGATAACCCTTTTCAGCAGTTCGGCGTCCGGTCGGACACCGCCAGGGCCGCGCGTTGTGATCGGCACATGGACAAGGCGGCGCAGACGTCGCGACAGGCCGTCGATTTCATCAGCAGCAACAAGATCCGCCGATGTGGATGCGACCTGGATCAGGACAATATCAAGGTCCATGCCCCGGTCGGCCGCGGTCCGCACGATCGACAACATCGGGGTAATCCCACTGCCCGCCGCCACCAGCGCATAAGCCGATCCCGGCAACGTCGCAGGACCAAAGCGACCAGACGGGCCCAGTGCCTCGATGGTGGTACCCGGAACAAGCGTGTCGTGAAGCCCGCGCGCGCCGGGGCCGTCCTGCCGCTTGACCGCAATCTCGATGCCGCCGTCGCGCGCGGCCGAGGACGCGATGGTATAGCACCGCTCGACCGGGCCGTTTGGCGTGTCGATACGGAACGTCATGAACTGACCGGGATCGTGTTCGATCCGGCTGCCATCCTGCGGTGTCAGGAAAAAGCTCCGGATATCCGCCGTTTCGTCCCAAACCGCACGACACACAAGCGCGCCCCACCGGTCGGACGGGAACCGCCGCCGCCGCCGTGCACCCCAATCGGCAAGGTCCACCCGCGTCATGCGCCGTATCCGTTGGCCTGCATGCGGGTGACATACCACGTTGCGAATTCGTCCAGCGCCCGTTCGGTATAGCGCGAATAGGGGCCGGGCCTGTATCCGGGTGACGCGACGCCGCGGTGGGCCAGTCCTACGAGATGCGCGTCCTCCGCGTTCGTGGTCTTCCACACGGATGTCAGCGTTTCCAGATCGTAGTCTTCGCCCTCCACCGCGTCCGGATGGACCAGCCATTTCGTCCGGACCAGCGTTCTGTTCGGACCCAAGGGAAAAGCGGTGAAGATGACGGCATGATCGGACATGACATGGTTCCAGGAGTTGATCCCCCACAGATGCACATCGCCCATCCAGGGCCTGCCTGCATTGCCCAACGGAATCTGAACGGCGGCGCGGGTGTCCGGTGTCTGGCTTTCGCCCAAGCCCGCGATGATCAATCGCTGGGTGCGAAAATTCGTAGGCCAGCCAACCGTGTGTTCGACGGCCTCGAACGGCATGTCCTGGGCGCGCCAATATTGTTCATAGCTGGCATAGGCGTCGAGCAGGGCGTTCACTTCCGCCTTTTCGGTGTCGGTCAGACCTTCCGGGTCATAGCCGAAATCCGCCGCGTGAAACGACAGGCTAAGTTGCGGATGGTTGGACGCGCAGTGATAGCACTCGCGGTTGTTCTCCATCGTCAGCTTCCAGTTGCCCTCTTCGATCAGGTCCTGCTCAAAGGCCACCTTGGCATTGCGCAGATCATAGTCTGCCAGGCGCGGTTCAAGAACCTCTGCCAGTTCCGCGATATCCGCCGGGGGATCGTCCGACAGGCAGGCATACAAGATCCCACCGATGTCGCGCAGAGCGACGGGTTTGAGGTGATGCAGCGACCGATCGAAATCGACACCCATATGCGGCGCGCGCGCAAGCGCCCCGTCCAGGTCGTAGGTCCATTGGTGATAGGGGCAGACAAGTTTTCCCACGACCGAACGGCCCGGCGGCAGAAGCCGCGCCCCCCGGTGAGAGCAGACATTGTGGAACGCCCGCAGCGCGTCGTCATCGTCGCGCAGGATGACGATCGAGGCAGGACCGATATCGATCGCGATGACATCCCCGGCCTCGGGTATGTCGCAGGTCACGCCCACGGCGATCCAGTGCTGCCCGAAGATCGCCTTGCAATCCGCCTGCCAGGCCGCATCCGACGTATAAAGCGGTGCCGGAAGGCTGTAGCCCGGCCGTCGGGCCGCCAGAAGCGTCGCAATATCATCGGGACGGGAATTGCCATGATCCAGCATTGTGCCTCCTCGGCGTGGGATATGTCGCCACTACGGGTCTGTTTTCGCCGCCATCATGCGCTTGACCGAAGCCTCGGAAAACTGCACTAATTTACGCAAATCCATACGTTCAGGTTATGGATCAGGTTACTTGTGCAGGAGGCCCCAGTGTCTCACCAGATCCGCCGCAGCGTTCCTTCCCTGACCGCGCTCGTGGCGTTCGAGGCGGCGGGCCGACACGAGAATTTCACACGGGCCGCTGCGGAGCTTGGGGTCAGCCAGGCCGCCGTCAGTCGACAGATCGCCGCGCTGGAAGCCGATTTGGGCGTGGCCCTGTTCATACGGGCCAATCGCCGCGCACAGCTGACCGTTGGCGGCAAGTCGCTGTACGATGCGGTGAAGGACGGGTTCGATGCGATAGCGGACGCCGTTACCCGGCTGCGCACGGCACACGTGGACCTGACCGTCAGTGTATCGATCGCCTTCGCACACTTTTGCCTTTTGCCGATCCTGTCGTCGTTCCGCGCGACTGCCCCGCAGATCGGTGTACGGGTCATTTCCGAGGATGACTGGCGGGCACCGCACGATCGGACGATCGACCTGGCGATCCGGTATGGACGACCGCCGTTCGACGGCATGTCTATCGTTGGATCACTCGCTGAAACGGTTGTGCCGGTTTGCGCACCGGATATCGCGTCTAGGCTCGCCGGTATCGTGATCGAAGACCTGATCCGCCAGACAGACGTGGCCCTCATTGCCTGCGATGCACCGGAACCCAGCTGGCTCGATTGGTCTCAGTGGCTGTCGCAGATTGGGTTGACGCGGACTGCTGTGAGGGCCGGTCTGAATTTTACCAGCTATTCGGACGCGGCCTATGCAGCAATGGCCGGTCAGGGGGTTCTTCTTGGCTGGACCGGCCTTCTCGATCGGCCTCTCGCGGATGGGCGGTTGATCGAATTGGACCTGCCCCGGCTTTGCCCAGAGGAACGTCACTACGTCCTCGTTCCGGAAAACCGCCAACCATCAGGCGCCGTCAAAGCCTTTGCGCGATGGTTTCAAGAAGGTACTTTTCAACAGGCCTAGGTAAGACCACGCGAGTTGCGTCAAGGTCGGTCAAGACAGCAGACGATGCAGAAAGGCAGACCACGCCTTTCACTTTGCGCATGGCGGCAAAGTTTCGCACAGCATACCTTGGCTGTCAGAAAGTGCCCCCGACGCACGCGCAACCGCCTTGGTTAAGTTTCCTTACAATCCTTTTGTGCTTCTCTCGTTTTCCAGCCACCGATGATCCAACAGTTTGCGGGATAATCCATCCTGGTTGATGGATCCCTTTCAGGGGGACCTGCACGGGACGAGGTAACTGCCAGGAGCCGCACGTGGTCAGCTGGCGACGGCATCCCTTTCGCCGCCGCTGGCGTCGTCGGCGGCTGTTTCGGGATCGCGCTGTAACAGGTCATACAGCACGGGCGTCAGGAACAGCGTCAGGATCGAGGCACCGAGGAAACCGCCGATGATGACGAGGCCGATGGACAACCGGCTTTCGGCCCCTGCCCCGCTTGACAGCACCAGCGGCACGGCACCCAGAACCGTCGACAGGACGGTCATCACGATGGGACGCAGACGCGTCACCGACGCCTCGATCGCCGCGTCGCGCACGGATTGTCCGCGTTCGCGCAACTGGTTGGCGAATTCCACGATCAGGATGCCGTTCTTGGCCATCAAGCCGATCAGCATGACCATCCCCACCTGAGTGTAGATGTTCACCGCCTGCCCCAGCGCCAGCAACGTCAGCAGCGCACCGGCCACCGCCAGCGGAACCGACAGCAAGATGATGATCGGCTGGATGAAGCTTTCGAATTGGGCCGCAAGCACCAGAAAGACAATGGTCAACGCCAGCGCGAAGGTCAGAGCGATGCCGCCGGAGGTGTCTTGAAAACTCTCGGCCTGGCCGGAATAGGCGATCTGCATCTGTGGCGGCAGTTCTGCTGCAAGCCGTTCAACGGTCGCGATGGCCGACCCGAGGTCGACGCCATCAGCGAGCGAGGCCGTGATCTCGACCGACGGTTGCCGGTCCAGCCGGTTGAAGGCCGCGACCGATGCGCGGCGTTCAAGCGTCACCAGCCCATCGAGCGGCACCAGCGCGCCGCTATCGGACCGGACGTTGACGCCGCGCAGGTCGCGGGCATCGGCGCGGCGATCGTCGGGAGCCTGAAGGATCACAGGGTATTGCCGATCGCGCGAGATGAACTCTGTCACCTCGGCAGAGGCGAAGAAGGTGCGCACCGCGTCCGAAATCGCCTGCGCGTCCACGCCGATTTCGCGCGCCATGTCGCGATTGACGGCGATGTCGTAGCCCGGCGTGTTGACCTCGTAGGCACGGCGCACGCTGGTGATGTCGGGATTGTCACGCAGCTTCTGCGCCAGTTGGGCGGAATAATCCGCCGCCGCGTCGAAACTGGGGGCGGTCACGATCAGGTCGAGCCCAGATCCACCGCCGCCACCCAGGCCCGACGGCGCAAAGGCACGCACATTGGCACGGGTGATCTGGGCAAATTTCGGGCGCAGCTCTGCCAGGACATCGCGCGGACCCATCTCTCGCTCGCCCCAGGGGGCCATGACGGCAACCATAAAGGCGCGACCCGTCTCGTTGTACTGGCCGACAATGGCGATGGTGTTCTCGATGACGCCGTCGTCGCGATACGGCGCGAGCAGCGTCTCGACCTGGCGGACCGCATCGTCGGTCAGGGCCAGCGCCGATCCGGCAGGGGCCTGTATCGACACGAGAAAGACGCCACGGTCTTCCTCTGGTGTCAGCTGCGACGGCAGGGTCTGGTAGAGCGTCCACGACATGCCAGTCAGGGCAGCGGCGATACCTAGCACCAGGATCGGCGCACGGATCGCGCGGGTCAGAAGACTGCGGTAGCCGCTGGCCATGGCATCGGTGATCCGTTTGACGAGGCGCGCAAACCGCCCCTCTCCCTGCCCCGGCTTCAGCAAAAGGCTTGCCATCACAGGACATAGCGACAGCGCGACAAAGGTCGACACGGCCACCGCGATGGCCAGCGTGATGCCGAATTCGCTGAAGAGCTGACCGATCTCGCCCGGCAGAAAGGATAGCGGCACGAAGACGGCGATCAGCACAGCCGAGGTCGAGACGACGGCAAAGAAGACCTCGTTCGCGCCGTTGCGCGCTGCTTCCTTTGGGTCGTCGCCTTCCTCGATCCGGCGTTCGATATTTTCCAAGACGACAATGGCGTCATCGACGACGAGGCCGATTGCGAGGATCAGCGCGAACAGCGTCAGGATGTTGATGGAAAACCCTGCGATGGCAATGCCCGCGCAGGCACCCAGCAGGGCGATGGGGATGGTCACCGCAGGGATCACCGTCGCCCGGACGGACGTGAGGAAGGCGAAGATCACGGCCACCACGATGGCCACAGAAATCGCGAGGGTGGAAAGCACCTGAACAATCGAATTCTCAATGAAATCCGCGTCGTCAGAGGTGATCGTCAGGGTGGTGCCTGCCGGCAGGTCTCCTTGAATCGCATCGACCTCTGCCCCGACCGCGTCAGAGATGGTTAGCGTGTTCGCCGAAGACTGGCGCTGCACGCCAAGTCCGATGGCGGTGACGCCGTTGGCGCGGAACTGACTGTCGTCGCTCTCGGTCCCGATTTCGACGTTCGCCACGTCACCCAGCGTGACACGGCCCGTGTCGGTCGTCGTGACGACCAGCCCTTCGAACTCCGCCACACTCGACAGTCGGGTCTGGGTACGCAAAAGGTAGGTTCGCGCTGTGCTTTCGATCTGACCGGCGGGCAATTCGAGGTTGTTGGCCCGCAGGGCGGACGCGATCTCGGTCGCGGTGACACCGCGTGCAGCCATCCGGTCGGGATCGAGCCAGACCCGCATCGCATAGGGGCGGTCGCCGTAGATCTGCACGGCGGCGACCCCGGGCAGGGTCTCGAACCGGTCGGTGACAAAGCGGTCGGCGTAATCTGTCAGCTCTGGCGCGGACAGTGTGTCGGAGGTCATCGTCATCCAGACCACCGGGTCGCCTTGGCTGTCGTTCTTGGCGACCTGTGGCTCGTCCGCCTCTTCGGGCAGGTCGCCCGACACAGCCTGAACCGCAGCCCGCACGTCAGAGGCCGCCTGGTCCACGTCGCGTCCCTGGCGGAAGGTGATGACCGTGCGCAGCCCGCCCAGTTCGGAGGATGTGGAGATCCTTTCGATCCCCGCAACGCTGGAAATCGCACCCTCGATCACAGAGGCAAGTTCGCTGTCCACGACCGCAGGACCCGCCCCGGTGTAGTTCACGCTGACCGTGACCTGCGCGGTCGAGGTGTCTGGCAATTCGCGCACCGCCATGGACTGAAGGCCCGCGATCCCGGCGATCACGATCAGGATGGACATGACGGTCGCCAGGACCGGGCGGCGGATGCACAGGTCGGGAAGGGTCATTCGTCGGTCACCGCTGCAGCGTCATCGACGATTTCGACGGGGGCGCCGTCTGTCAGATTGTCCCAGCCCGAGATCACCACCTCGTCATCTTGCGACAACCCTTCACGCACCTCGGTCAGCGCGCCCAAAGAGCTGCCGACGACGACATCCGTGCGTACGGCGGCCGAATCGCGGGCTACATAGACATAGGTCGTCAGCCCTTCGCTGATGATGGCGTCATCGGGGACCGCAAGACCGTCGTAGGTGTCGAAAACCAGACGCGCGTCAGCGAACATGCCCCCCACGAGCTGGCCGTCGGGGTTAGGAATCTCGGCCCGGATCGTGAAGCTGCGGGTTGCAAGGTCGATCTGGGGCGCACGGACCGTCACCTCGCCTTCAAAGTTCGCGTCAGGATAGGCGGGCGTGGTGATCGTGACGCCCTGCCCCGGCGCGACGCGCTCGTAGTAGCGTTCGGGCAGGCTGGCACTGACTTGCACGACCGACAGGTCCGACAGGTCAGTGACGGGCATACTCCCATCGAGCACGGCCCCCGGCTCTACGTCGATCAACCCCAGCGTGCCGGCGAAGGGCGCTGTGATCGACAGATCATCCAGCGCCGCGCGAGCCTGCATGACGGCAGCCTCCGCCCGGGCATAGGCGGCACGCGCGGACTCGAGCCGGGTCTCGGCGGCAGTGTTTCGGTCGGCGAGTTCGTCGACGCGTGCCAATTCCTGGGATGTCTCGGCCAAGCTCGCCTCCGCTTCGGCCAGCGTCGCCCGGGCGGCGCGATCATCGAGCTGGATCAGCAGGTCGCCGGGTGCGACCTGATCGCCGGAAGAGACGGGCACAGCGGTCACGCGGCCAGGCACCGTCGGCGTCAGTGCGACGGTACGCAGCGGCATGAGGGTCCCGACGGCAGTGATGGCATCGTCGATGGTCTGCGTCTGCGGGCGGGTGACGCCTACGGCGACTTTGGACTGCGGCGGCGGGCCGCCTGCTTCGGCCTCGCCACTCAGCAGCGCCTGCGTGCCCCACAGGCCCGCGGCGGCACAGGCCCCGACGACACACAATCCGAACAAGACCTTGAAAACGCGACCCATAAACACTCCAAAGATGATACGGACAACTAGCGGTTTGGGCCACGCATCAAGCCTGCAGCGTCATTCTGTCGCAGGTCGGTCACTGCCGAATCAGAGCGGCAGGGCGACCTGTCCCCCTGAACACTCCGCTATTCTGGGGATGTGACCTGCCCGGCATGCCAGTTCCGGCGGCATAGATAAGGAGAGCGTGCAGGCGGAGACAAAAAGTATCATGATACCGGCAAAGGCATTTTCCCGCCTTAGCCCTATGAAAGACTGGATTGTCACCGACATCCCTGCCCTGCGGATCGTAGGTCGCCGAACCGCGCCAAAGCGTTGTGAACTTGCAAGTCTACGCTCTGCGCGACCTATTCCGTGATCAAGCTCTCGTTAATGAAAAGACAACATTGTCGTCGATGGCTTCGGATATGAACCCCACCTTCGGATGGACTGACAACGGGCGCACCCGCACTTGCACGGGCCCGGATTATGCGGCTGCGATCGCCGCCACGTTGTCGGTCATCGAGGACCTGATAGGGACTTCGATTTCCACGCCTCGTCTGACTGATCTTACTCCTGCAGCAGGATTCGAAAGTGTTTGGGAAGCCGTTGCGGCGCGTGACCTGCCACTGAACTTTCATCCTGCCTCCGCGAGCAAAACGGCAACGCAGAAAGCCACCCGAA
Organism: Loktanella gaetbuli; assembly: GCF_020531945.1. NCBI lineage: Bacteria > Pseudomonadati > Pseudomonadota > Alphaproteobacteria > Rhodobacterales > Roseobacteraceae > Loktanella > Loktanella gaetbuli. The sequence goes on along the minus strand of NZ_JAJATZ010000004.1, from coordinate 8,600 downwards.
GGTGGCTGATAACGTATTGATTATGCTTAGTAATTTTGGTTGCGGGAGGGCGCAACCGCCGATGCTTACCCAAGTTATTTTGCTCCGCGTGATGAAGTCACATGCCTCTGATTGCAACCCAGGATATCGACCGCAGGACGGGCCTCGGCGAACTGGATCCCGTTTGTTGGATGTCACTCAGAACTGACCCAGCAGCAGTCGAAATTGTCACTGAGAATTGACCCATGTGGAACCTTACCCCTGACGGAATTTGTCGGGGGTTGTTGGAGTGATCGACATGGATTTTTAAAGCGTCATTCGACGTTGGGCGTTGCGGGACAAGATGCCCATCCGCGAGATTTCACGGCGGACCGGGCTGTCTCGTATCACAATCAGAAGGTATCGGCGGGCGGGCACTGTTGAGCCCAAGTTCCAGGCACCATCAAGGCCTAGCACGCTGGACCCGTATGCCGCGAAGCTGACAGGCTGGCCGGTGACGGAGCAGCGCAAGTCGCGCAAGGACCGCCGCACCGCCAAGCAGATGCACGCTGATCTTGTTCAGCTCGGCTAGTCAAGCTTCGGACCCAGCACATCCATCAGCCGCGCAAAGGACCGGATGTAACTGCGCTTGGAGTAGGGGGCCGATTGGAAAAGACGGGCTCCTGGCCTGCTGCCGGTTTCGTGGACACGAAGATAAGATCGTGACCATGGAATTGGAGATTGGATATGACGAGACGAAAGTTCAGCCGCGAGTTCAAGTTCGAGGCAGTAAAGCTGATGACTGAGCGGGGTGTTGCGGTCTCTCAGGCGTGCCGGGATCTAGATTTGGCAGAGAGCGTGCTGCGGCGCTGGATGCGCGAGGTGGCTGCGACACCGACCACGGCGTTTCCCGGGAATGGCCAGCAGCGCGCGGAACTGGCAGAGATCGCGGCCTTGAAGAAAGAGGTCGCCCGTCTCCGGGCGGAGCGTGACATCCTCAAGAAGGCGGCGGCTTTTTTCGCGCGGGAAGCGACATGACGTTCGCATCCATCGCAGGGCACCGGCACATCTGGCCGGTCAGCTGGATCTGTGACGCGTTGGGTGTTTCCCGGTCCGGCTTTCATGCCTGGATCAGAAGACCGATCAGCGACCGCGCGGTTCATGACGCGAAGCTCGTTCAGGCGATAGACAAGAGCTTCAAGGCCAGCGATCGCACCTACGGTGCTCGCCGGGTCTGGGCTGACCTCGATGAACCTGGGCTCTCTTACGTAGAAAAGGCCGCCAATACGTTACATAGAGATCATGCGGCCTCACCACGGGTCATTCCGATCTCGGAAGCCCTCCTATGTAAGGTAATGATACCTAACAAGGGCGACCCGGCGGCTGGTTCCCCTATGTACGGTAAAGGCTGGGACGCGGCGGACGCTGTCGCTGCGGGTTGGGACAATGCGATGATCGATCGCCTGCTGTCATATGCCGAACCGCCGAAAGCGGCGAATGACAATGAAAGCCCAACATCTCTGAAAACCAAGCCCTCACCGCCAGACCTGTCGGACGTCGAAGTCTGGAAAACACCGGACGGCGAACCCTTCGCAACTTTGCGCATCGATGGCCATTTTGAACATTGGCCAATCGCGTCGGCGACGTTCAAAAAGTACCTGTCATTCCAGCATTACCAAGCGACGGATAAGATGATGCCGCAATCCGCGCTGGACGATCAGCGCCGGACCTATGAGGGCCAAGCGCTGTTTGGCGGCGACACGCATCCGGTGTTCAACCGGGTCGGCACCTTGGGCCGAACCCTCTACGTAGACTTAGGGAGCGCGGATTGGAAAGCTGTCGCCATCAACAGTGAGGGCTGGCAGGTCATTGATCACCCCCCTGCCCGCTTCACTCGCGCGAGGTCGATGCAACCACTGCCCACCCCCGCCAACAGTGGCGGCGATATCAACATGCTCCGCCCGTTCCTTAACACGGCGACTGAAGCCGACTTTCAAATGCTGGTCGCTTGGCTTGTTGGATGCTTCCACCCCAAGGGACCGTATCCCATCTTGATCCTGAATGGCGAACAAGGCAGCGCCAAAAGCACGACCGCGCGCGTCCTACGTAACCTTATCGATCCCGCGAACCCTATTGCCCGCAGCGCACCCAATACGGAGCAAGACTTAGTCATTGCCGCGAAGCACAATCACGTGCTGGCGTTTGACAACCTCTCAACCATCAAGCCCATGATGGCGGATGCGTTCTGCCGGATTGCGACAGGCGGCGGGTTTGGCACACGCAAGCTGCATACGGACGCCGATGAAATGCTCTTCAGCGCCACCCGGCCTTGTCTGCTGAATGGCATCCCTGACCTCGCTGGACGCCCTGATTTGGCAGACCGCGCAATCGTCGTCTCACTGCCCGTCATCCCACCATCTGAGCGAGCATTTGAAGGAGAGTTCAACAAGGCGCTGGACGCTGCCATGCCGCGCATCTTGGCTGGGCTGCTGGATGCTGTATCGACCGCACTGAGCAACCTTGCCTCTGTGCAGCTCTCAGAGCGGCCTCGGATGGCCGACTTCGCAAAGTTGGTCACTGCCGCCGAACCTTCGCTCGGATGGCTTGACGGCGCGTTTTTGGCGGCCTACGCGGCAAACAGAGATTCAGGCGACCGCGCGACGGTTGAGGGCAACCCGGTGGGTATGGCCATCACGAAGCTGGTGCAAGACGATGTGCGCTGGTCTGGCACGATGACAGAGCTCAAAACAATCCTGCGAAACCGCTATCCCTTACTGACTGATGACCCGTACAGCTTCCCCCGCCAAGAGAACAAACTTTCTGCCGCGATCCGGCGCATCATGCCGCCCCTGCGCCGCATGGGGATCGAAATCACTTTCGCGCGGCAAGGCCAGCCAGGGGAGCGAGTTCTGAAGATCAAAAGAGCTTAAATGATCGTCAGTATCGTCAGTGAGAAGCAATACTGACGATACTGACGAAAAATTTGAACAGACTAGACCACTTTTGGCCCTGACCTGCCGTTCGCTTCATGGCCGAGCGCTGCTGTGCAGCTTCACCAAACCGGCCATTTATCCATGGCGCAGCATTTTCGGAGAGTGGAGGTCGGCAGAGCGGGACCTTCCTGGCGGTAGTCTCAATTCCGAGAGGCCTATGACAAGACCTTTGGAATATTATCGGCCTGCGGGAATGTGGATCGTATGCGATCACATCTGGATCATTTCGGACATGTTAAGATTTTGACCATTTGGGTCAGCGCTGTCATGCGATCGGATCGCGCGAAGCAGGACGGTCGCGCCGGACGAACCGGCGCGGCCGTTACGTTCAGATGTTGCCGCGCGACATCTCGGCGGCGATATGTTCGGCCTGACGGATGGCCAGCGCCACGATGGTGAGCGTCGGATTTTCCGCAGCACCCGTGGTGAACTGCGATCCGTCAGAGATGAACAGATTCGGCACGTCATGCGCCTTGCCGTTCTTGTCCACCACGCCGTCCGCCGCGTTCGCCGACATCCGATTGGTGCCCAGGTTGTGTGTCGACGGATAGGGCGGGGTGGGCAGAACGCGCGTGGCCCCAAGCGCCTCATACATCGCCATGCCGGTCTTGAAGGCGTGGTCGCGCATCGCGATGTCGTTGGGGTGGTCGCTGAAGTTGACATTGGCGACCGGCAGTCCGTGCTGATCTTTCACGTCCATGTTCAGCGTCACGCGATTGCTTTCCTGCGGCATGTCTTCGCCCACGATCCACATGCCGGCCATGTTTTCATAGCTATCCAGCGCGGTCGTGAATTCACGCCCCCAGCTGCCCGGGTCCATGAAAGCGGCCATGAACGGCAGGCCAAGGCTTAGCGTTTCCAACTCGTAGCCGCCGACGAAACCGCGTTCGGGGTTGTGGCCCGCCTCGTCCTGCATGATGCCCGCCATGGTCGTGCCGCGCCACATCTTCACCGGTTTGTCGAAGATGCCGTAAACCGATCCCGTGACGTGGCGCATGTAGTTGCGTCCGACCTGTCCGGAAGAGTTCGCCAGCCCGTCAGGGAACATCGACGACGCAGAGTTCAACAACAGACGCGGGCTTTCAAAGGAGTTGCCCGCGACGCAGACTATCCGTGCCTTCTGCATCTGCAGGTTGCCGTCCTTATCGAAATATTCGACGCCCGTGACCTTGCCGCTGGCGTCGTGCAGGATGCGCGCGACGTGGGCGCGCTCTCGCACTTCCATGTTGCCCGTGGCCTCGCCTTCGGGCACCTCGGTGTAGGCGGTGGACCACTTAGCGCCCCACTTGCAGCCCTGAAAGCAAAAGCCGGTCTGCTGGCACATCATCCGGTCGCCGGTCTCGTCCGAGTTGATGGCCATGTGGCCGGTGCTGACCTCCATCTTGCCGATGGCCTTGGCTCCGGCCTCGAACACCTTGTAGTTGTTGTTGCCGGGCAGGCCGGGACGGCCGCCAGTTCGCGTGACGCGCATCTTCTCTTCGGCGCGGGTGTAGAAGCTGTCCATCTCGCGCGGGTCGATGGGCCAGTCCAGCAGGTTTGCACCGGCGACGTCGCCGTAGGTCGTGCGTGCCTTCCATTCATGATCCTGGAACCGCAGGGATGCACCGGCCCAGTGGGTCGTCGTGCCGCCCACGGCCTTTACGATCCAAGCGGGCAGGTTCTTGAAATCGCGGGACACACGCCATTCGCCGGACGTCGTGCGGGTGTCGGTCCAAGCCAATTGCCCAAAGCTGTCCCATTCGTCGTTGATGAAGTCCTGCGGCAAGTAGCGACCGCCAGCCTCCAATGCGACGACGCTGATGCCCTTCTGGGCCAGTTCGTTGCCCAGCGTGCCGCCGCCGGCGCCTGTTCCGATGATAACGACGACGCTGTCGTCGTTCAGATCAAATGGTGCTGCCATGATCCGTCTCCCCCCTCAAAGCCAGTTGATGTCGTCGAAGCCGCGATTGATGTAGCCTCCCTGGGAATAGCTCTCACCCTCGTAGCCAAAGATCGGCCAGATCGCCTTCTGGTTATAAAGCCCCGTCACCAGACCACTGCGGATCTGCTGAAAGAAGTCGGTGTCTTCCATGCTGCGCAGGATCTTCACGCGGTCCGCTTCCCACAGGGTGCCAAGGTAACTGTCGAAACCTGCTTCGCGGGCAGCCTCGTTCAGCGCGGCGATGCCGGCCTCGATACCTTCGGCCCCCTCGTTGGTGTCATACATCTGCACGGCGGTGGCGTAGTATTCGTCGGCCACCTTGTCGTGCGGATAGATGTCACGCGCCATCTGCGTTAGCGTGGCAAAGGTTTCCGGGCTCAGGGCCTTCATCTCCACCGCCCATGCGGCGTCTGGTGCGGCGATGAAGCCAGCCCCCACCACAAAGGTCGCCCCCGCCGCCGTCGCACGCGACAGAAGCTGGCGCCGCGTCATGCCCTTCGGGCTTGTCGTCGTTTCCATATCGTCTCCTCCCTTATGTGATCACTTGAAGCGACCGGCGCGGGCCAGCACTTCGATCTGATAGCCGTCCGGATCGGCCACGAAAAAGAACCGCCCCACCAGCTCCCCCGCTGGGGCGAATTCCACGAGTTTTCGAGGATTGAGGCCTTCCGCCTCGAACCGGGCATGTTCGGCGTCGAGATCATCGACTGACACCGCAAGATGGCCGTAGCCGTCGCCAAGGTCGTAGGGGTCGGTGCGCCCCTTGTTGATCGTCAGCTCCAGCTCAAAGTCGCTCTCGGCGTTGGCCAGATAGACCAGCGTGAAGTCCGGAAAATCGAGACGGTCTGCGATCGTCAGTCCGAACGCCTTTTCGTAGAACGCTACGGAACGCGCCTCGTCCAGCACCCGGATCATGGAATGAATTGTCTTGGCCACCGGCCTCTCCCCCTCTTTGGTCATGGGGACAGGCTAAGACAGGGCGACCGGGGGCCGGGTAGTATGGACCTACTACCCGCGTATTTTATCGCGGCGCAATGATCGGCCCTATTCGGCAGCGATCTCGAAACGTGGGGTGGTGATGGAGGATTCCATGAATTTCAGACACGCACAGCGCAGCAGCGACGTGAAATTCTCCGGCTCTCCACGTAATTCAAGGACCTCGGCGTGCAACTTCGAGATGAACATCGGCGTTGTCACGCCGTCACGTTCAGCGATCTGGTCGATCACCCCCCAAAAGGCGTTTTCAAGCCGAATGCTGGTGCTTTGGCCGTTCAGCCGCAGGCTGCGTGTCTGACTGGCGTAGCGGTGCGGATCTTGGTCAGCAAAGACGTGGCACATCTGAATTCCCCTTGCTTGAGCATGGCGCGGATCGAAGCCAGGCCGACCGCGGCACCGCGTATCGTATTTCGTATACGAAATGACGGAACCTGTCTATCCGCGCGGCGCAATCGTGATAGGGCTTCCAGGACTCAGCTTGCAGGGTGGTGACATGGAGACAGTGAAACAACGGCGCAGCCTCGTGGAGGAGACCTACGACATCCTTGTCGATGCGATCTGCACTGGCGAAATCCGGCCGGGTGAACGGTTGAACCAAGACGATATCGCCGTCAGGCTCAATGTCTCGCGCCAGCCCGTCAACAGTGCCATCTCGATCCTCAAGGCCAACGGCCTGGTCGAGGATACCGGCCGTCGCAGCGTCATCGTGACGCCCTTCGACCGCCACCTGTTTCGCGCGATCTATGACTTTCGGGTCGTGATCGAGCCCTTTGCGGTGCGGCAGGCCGGGAAGACCCTGACGCCCGCCGACCGGGCGATGGCGGACGCGGTCCTGCGCGCGGCCGATGACGCACGGCGTGACGGTAGTTTAAGTCGGCTGGTGCAAGCCGACATGAAGTTTCACGAGATGATCTACGGCTGGAGCCGCAACCCCGTCATCGAGACCTCAATGCGGATGAATTGGCATCACATCCGTCGGTCCATGGCCGAAATTCTGAGGGATCCCGCTGCAATCTCTTCTGTCTGGGCGCAGCATTTCGATATCGTGGAGGATCTCTTTGCAGGCGAAATTGAAAGCGCTGCTTCGAAAATGGAGAATCACATCCGGCAATCGTATGACGCGGTTATCCGTGTGATTGAGACAAACGAGACGGACAGGATCAAGGTCTGAAGGGGTTTTCTTCTTAAGCCTCAAATATATCTAAAATTTCAAATTATTCCGATACCTCGCTCTAATTCTACCTTGGGCCTGTGAAGTTAGACTTAATGCCGGGCACCTTTGCGGTTATAGGGTAATCCTCCCCAAAACTAAGGGGATGCGGGGGTAGAATTTTCTCAGCAAGATACCTGAGGAGAATCTGATGAAGATGACGAGATTTAGCGAACCCCAGATCCTTGCGATCCTGCGCCAAGCCGAAGGCGGCGTGCCCGTTGCCGAGCTTTGCCGAGAGCACGGCATGAGCACGGCGTCCTTCTATAAATGGCGGGCGAAGTATGGCGGCATGGATGCGTCCATGATCAGCCAGATGAAAAGCCTCGAAGACGAGAACCGCCGGTTGAAGCGCATGTTCGCGGATCTGAGCATGCAGGCTGATTTGCTGAAGGAAGCCCTTGGAAAAAAGTGATTGGGCCATCTCAGCGACGCGAGATGGCCGCTAAGGCCGTAAAACATCGAGGAGTCAGCATCGCGCTGGCGTGCCGGGCGTTTGGCGTGAGCGAGACGTGCTATCGCTACAGGCCGTTGCTCAGCGATGAGAACGAGATGATCGCTGATCTGTTGGTCGGCCTGACCGAAGCCCGCAAGACGTGGGGATTTGGGCTGTGTTTCCTTCATCTGCGCAACGTGAAGGGGCACCCGTGGAACCACAAACGCGTCTACCGCATCTACTGCGCCCTGGAACTGAACCTGCGGATCAAGCCGCGCAAACGATTAAAGAGGGACGTGCCAGACGCTCTGGCCGTGCCCGAGCGACCGAATGTGACATGGTCGATGGATTTCATGGCAGATCGGCTTGAGGACGGTCGGGCCTTCCGGCTGCTGAACGTGCTGGATGACTTCAACCGCGAAGGTCTGGGGATCGAGGTCGACTTCTCCCTACCGGCCGAGCGGGTCATCCGCAGCCTGAATAATATCATCGAGTGGCGGGGCAAGCCCAAGACGATCCGCGTGGACAACGGCCCGGAATACATCAGTCAGGCCCTGTTGGATTGGGCCGAAGAGCAGGGCATCGCCTTTGCCCACATCCAGCCAGGTCAACCGCAACAGAACGCCTACATCGAGCGCTACAACCGCACGGTCCGGCACGAATGGCTGGACCAATACATCATCAACAGCATCGAGGAGGCCCAGCATTTCGCCACCCAGTGGCTCATGCGATCATTCTCTTGAACCAGTGGCGTTCATGATCTCATCTTGAACAACAACGACCGCCCGAACATGGGCATCGGCGGCATCACGCCTGCAATGAAACTGAAAATGGCTGCGTAAGTTCTACGAACAGATCCCGTTAAAAACGGGAGGATTACCCCAAGAACAGTGCGCTGCTCATCGGTCTCTGCATCTTCAACCTACAGGTAAGCGGTTCGATTTTCTATACAATCATAGCTCCCGCTGTAAGCCAGTACAGGCTCGCTGATGCTAGTGACGCCCAAAAACGTAGCACCGCCGTAGCACCACGCAAAACGGCAACACAAAAAGCCACCCGAAGGTGGCTGTTATCTCATTGTGATCA